>BEHD01000005.1 GCA_002898355.1 archaeon HR01
CAGGTTTCTACAATACAACCCCGACGCAGACCCAGAGTCTGTGGACTGGCTCGCCGTATACGATGACAGCTTGGAGTACGAGGAGCTTGTGGAGGCCTTTGAGAGAGAATACCCGATGTACCGGTGGCGTGAGCAGGCTGTAGCTGACGAGAGACAGGTTGAGGATATGGTGATAAACCATGTCCTCGCCCAAATCGAAGACCTATCCGAGGAGAGCCTCAAGTCGCTTCACCGAGCCTTGGAGGAGAGGTTTCAGATAGAGCATGCTACTGAGCCTGTCCCACAGCCTCGGGAGCAGGTTCAGACGGTGGAGGAGCAGGTAATCACTCAGCCCCCTAAGGCTGAGGAGGTGGTTGTCGGAAAACCGGTGATTACTTTGGCTGTTCTGGCGAAGTATCCATGGCTGGAGGAGGCTAAGGGCTTCACCAAAGCCTTTAACCTGAGCCTTCCGGCTAAGGTGTATCATAGGGCTGGGGGTAGGGTTTTTGAGGCTCTTGATAGGGGTGAGCTGGGTGTTATACCACAGCTTGGAGACCCCTTCACAGAGCTCCTATCCTTCCCCCTGGCCAAGGCGATAGTCTCGACGGTATCCGACGAGTGGCTGAGGAGGCGTTGGAGCCTTGCGGAGGCAACGAGAGTCGAGAGGCTACTACATCAGGAGCCTGATAACGTCTTCGTGTTTCTGCTGGGGAGGCTTGGGTTGAAGGCTGAGAGGGATGGCGACGGATATAGGATAGGTGTTGCCGACTATCTAAGGCTTGCCAAAGACCTTACAAGGGATGTCTCTTGGAAGCTGGTGAACCAGAGGCTCCACATGGGATGGGTGTATCTGTCTAGAGCTAGGCTGACAAGGCTTCTAAGACAATACCTATACCAGAGCCTCTTAAACAGCTTCGAGAACACGCCAAAGCTGACGAAGCCCCCTGAGCCTGTGGCAGAGATAATAGCCGAGGTTGTCCAGAGGATTCAGGAGATAAAGGCTGGCTGGAAGGCTGTGAAGCCCTCTGGGAGGACTCCGCCGTGCATGGACGCCATAAGGGAGAGGCTGGCTGATGCAGGCCATACGGAGAACTTCGTATACGCCGCCTACCTCCTCAACAAAGGCTATACGGTGGAGCAGGTCGTTGACGTCTTCAGAGTCCGAAGCGACTTCAAGGAGGAGATAGCGAGATACCAGGTGGAGCATATAGCGGGAATGAGAGGCTCTAGGACGAAATACAGGCCGCCAAGCTGTTCAAGGATGAGAGACCTAGGACTATGTATAAAGAACGGAGAGCTATGCCCAAGAAACATAAGAAACCCACTAGACTACTGAAGACCACCCAAACACCCCCATTTTATCCCCGACAGGAGGCCCTTCCGCTGGAGAATATCCGGCGGAGGGGTTAAACCCTTCTGTCGGGGTCTCCGGCGGCCTAAGGCCTCCCGGGAGAGCCATGACCGAGAAAGGTCGTGGTGGACCCTGCCACCGGGGTATAGGTGGTGTGGACTCCGCTCCCGAGAGGCTGGATGATGGCTCGGGGGCGTCTGGGCTGGCCCGGCCCAGGCGGCAAGAGCCATGGGCGTCTGGAGAGATGGGGAGTGGTATGACTGCTATAGAGGACTTCGAGAGGCGTTACGGCGGCTTCTTCGAGGAGCTTGGCTACGGCTGTCATGCCAGCTTTAAGCATCTGCTGGAGATGGTGGGTTCTACGATAGATACGGCGACGGCCGACGATGTAGGGCTTGTTACCAAGCTCTACTCTATAGAGTCTGCTAAGGCATCCATAGAGGTTGTAGCGAAGTATTACAGCCGTTTTCTGCCGGCTACGGTGCTGAACTCTCTGAGGGCTGAGCTGGAGTATCTTCTGGATAGGGTTTTGGAGGTGGCTGTTGATGTCTGAGGAGTTTCGGTGGATTAGCCCTGAGGTTTATAAGTGGTGGGTTGGCTCCTACCACTATAGACGGCTTATGGAGTATGCTGAGTCTGGTGATGGCGAGGTTCTCCAGCTACCTAAGGGAGATATTCCAGCTACTCTGCCGTTTCTGCCGAGGGAGTTCCACACACATCCCGCAACCATGAACCCCTTCCTAGCCTCTTGGATATGGAGGCGTTTTGTTAGGGAGGGGGATGTGGTTGTTGAGCCTATGGTGGGTGTTGGGGGAAGAATACGGTCTATATTCCCAGTCTGATACCCGCCATAGCCCTAGGGATGACCAAGGCCAACAGGCTGATAATCAACGACATCGAGGAGGACTATGTAGCGGTAGCCCAAGGGATTATAAGCGAGCTCCTAAGGCTGACAAACCACTCAACAACCGTTGAAGCCTACAGAGCAGACGCAATAACCCTACACAACCTGATAGGCGTAAACACAGCCAACGTAGTGGTCTTCTCACCGCCATACGGCCCAATCCAGCAGTCAAAACTGCCCAGAGGCCTTGGAAGAGGCTACAAGATGACGACGACGGCTGGGAACATAGGTATGATGACCAACAGCCATTACAGGGCCGCTTTGATGCAGGTGATTGCATCAGCCTACATGATGTTGATGCTACATGGAAGATGCGTGGTGGTTGTCAAGGACAGGATGGCGACTAGGAGCAAGCTTGGAAAGCCTTTACAAGAGCTCGTCGCCGAGATAATGAGGACTGTAGGCTTCGACAACATAAGGACATACACCTTCGCCCTACAGCATCCTTCGGGATACGTAAAGATTCTGAGGAGACGAGGACACCCGATAGAGCACCTGCTATACGAATACGTCGTAGTAGGTGAGAAGAAGCCGTATAAGAGGTGAGTAAGATGGCCAGATTCTATGCCGACATCCATAGGATGGCTAACAGAAGCCGCAAGAAGAAGACTGAGGAGAACTACCACATATATACTGTTGATGGTGTTGAGTTCAGTAAGGCTGAGAAGATAGCTGATATACCTGCCAAAGTTGGTGACGAGCTATACGTAGACGTTATACCTATAGAGCTCGCAGATGAGTTCATAGAACTCCTGAGACGTGGTGTCAGGGTCTTCTACCTTAGAAGGCTGACGATGCTCAAGAAGATATATGAAAGACTACAGATGAAGAGTAAGACGTCCAGAAACGACCTAAGAGCTTTGATGGCTATAGAGTCTAGGTGGTTCAAAGAAGTTTCTGAGGACTTTCTGGTGATGAGGCGTCTGATATCTGCTTATAGGGCTCTGCTGAAGACCAGTCAGAGGCTTAAGAACATGTCTAAGGCCCTAAACCAGAGCGATAGGGACTATCTGAGGAATACTATTGGGCAGGCTGATGTGGATGCTGACAGGCTTGCCGAGAGGATATCTGAGGAAGCAAGGATAAGATATCCACAATACGATAGGATAGCCGAGAGCCTAGGAATATCTGGTGAGAACCATGTGAGGGCTAGAGAGGCGCTTGCGGAGCTGATGACGTATGTAGACTTCAATAAGGGAGTAAGGGATATCAAGAACTTCCTAGGCCTGTTTAAAGGGAGGCCTAAGATATACAGTGGTATAGCTAGGAGGGCTCTGGAAAGGCTTACAATAGTATTGATAGGAGATACTAGGATATCAGCGAAACAGATGCTACTGACAGTCCAGAGGATACGGAGGATATACAGGGAGGAGACCGCAGGTGAGAGGCTGGAGAGCATACCGGCCTAACAACAGGGAAGAGACCCCGGAGGCCGGTATGACAGAACTTTTAACGAGTAGGGCTCTGTCCCTACTTGACCGGTTATATAACGTGCCGGCCTCTCTAAGTGGGTCTCCTAGATGCTGTCTGGCTGATATGCCTCCAGCCAACCACTCCCTCTTTTTTCTCCCCCTTTATACTCATTAGTTTTTCGGAGGTGGGGGTTTTCGAGATGCTGTTGTAATGGTGCTTTTTATGACCGACTGGATGGTTTTTATAACCGACTGGATGGAGTACACGTCAACACCATCCACACCCCTGTAGCCTGGACCATATACGGCATCCACACAGCCCATCTCCAAAGCCCTGTCAAATATCTTCTCAAGCAAGCTAGGTGGGGGGAGCATTTTGGAGCCATCCGTAAGCAACGCCAAAATACCGTATACCCCAAGGTCTGACACCGAAGCTATCACGGGGTAGTCGCATGCCGTGGAGGAGGCTATGCCTCCACCGCATCCGCAAACGCACACCCTTCCGTAGGGCACGTATTCCTCCACAGCCTCCCTCACTACGGCCATCCCCACCTCGTTACCACCATCACCCACCGCTATCAAGGGCACCCCATCATCTCTAAGCTCTTTCAGCAACTGGTCGATCTTGGAGTGGAGGCTTGAGATATCCTGTCCCCGGGAGTTGTGGTATACCCCTTTGAAGTTGGCCGCCGGCCTCTCCACAGCTATTGAGATGGAGGGGTTCAGCTCCTCTACAAAACGTTTAAAGATATTCTGGCGGGTCATATCCCCCGGCGGTAGTTCGAGGATTTTCAGCCTTTTCAAGCCGCCCTCGTCTGCTAAAGATTTGAAAATCTGTCCGAATCCGCTATCCACCACCACACCGACATCTGCGTTGAACTCTCTTGATAGGATTGACGCTAGGACAGTTGATGAGATGACGCCGTCCGTCTCGTATCTGCCACCGAATCGTAGAACCCTAAAACCCGTGGCCAGGAGGACCGACCCACCTGCCGAGATGAGCTTTTCAAGGACCTGGGCAGCCGTCTTACAGAGGGGTCTCCCTACAACTGTATAGGCCGCCTGGTAGAGCTTGGAGACCACTCCACGAGCTCCGTAGTCAACGCATACGACCCTATCCACTAGACTGGCTTTATCGTCATACACCAAACCAAGGGGATGTCCGACCCCATTAATAAAAAGATTATACAGTAGGATGGGTTATGCTGTGAAAACCGCCGGGGAGCGGATTTGAACCGCTGACCGACGGGTTAACAGCCCGCCGCTCTACCAGGCTGAGCTACCCCGGCCGTTACTCGAGCAGTCTCCAGCGATATTTAAACCAGCTTTGTTTCTCGTCACGGGCGGGCCGTCACCGCTTAAAGCTCTACCATTTCGACAATATCAACGTGTGGTGCCTAAAAATAAGCCTTGATCAAACTGGCATAATCACGTTGTCGCATGCACGGCGTGTCGAGTCGTCAGATGCTCATGCACTTTTTTAGATGCAGAACTAGGGTGTAGGTGTCTTTATGAGAGGTATGGCGGCTAGGGAAAGGGCTATGCCGATGACTCTGGTTGGTTTCGGTGTCTCCCCCAGTATGAGGTATGCTAGGATGACTGTGGCTGTTGGATAGAGTGAGGAGAGGACCGCTGAGACATCAAGCCGGGAGGCCTGCCTGGCAAGTAGGTAGAAGCCACTACCTCCAGTATCCAACATACCTCCTAAGACCAATAGTGGAAAAGTTGTCCGGCTAGGCTTGGAGAGTTTCCGGCTGAAAAAAGCTAGGGAGAAACAGGATATGACTGTAATACCTCTCGAAATGGTTAGGGGCCAGAAGAAATATGTTTCATCAACCTGGCCGATGAATACTAGGAAGAGGCCGAAACCAATTCCAGCCACAAAACCATGTGTAAGCTTTGATGAGATGATGGATGATTTATCGAAGCCTGAGGCTAGTCCAACCCCTGCTATAGCCAGTGCGAAGCCTAGGAGCTGTAGGATTGCTGGCGGCCCTTCGAGATAGAGGCCTAGTATGACAGGAACTGCTGCTGTGACCACTCCTGTCAACGGTGCCACAACACTCATAGAGCCGGTGGCCAACGCTTTATAGAGAGTTATCAAGCCCATACCTCCTACCAGCCCTGCTGCTCCTGACCACAATAAACCGCCTAGATCTGGAAAAGTTTCGCCGGCAAGCAAACCTAGAAGCATAAGGGTTACAAGCCCAGATAACTGGGAGACTACGACCACAGTCAGGACATTTACATGCTTTGACGCAACGCCTCCAACGAAGTCTCCAGAACCCCAGGAGAAAGCTGAGGCGAGGCCAAATATCAAGGGGATGATGTCGGCCAGCACGGTATGCCAAAGTTCTACACGTTATTAGGGTTTTCAAAGCATAATAGGCGGTCTGGCTGGTGGTAGCTAGCAGCCACCGTAGCATCAGTTCTTCTCCCAGTCACCCATGTCTTTCCAGCTTTGAGTAAGATATTGGTGGCCAACTATCCAGCCGTTCTGGCTCATCTAGTAATACCTATCTTCTTTATGGCCAGCTTACTGGTCCTCTCGGCATGGCTCTTCCAGGGTGAGAGGCTTATAACTTTGAGGCGAAGGGCTGAGTGATATTTCATGTATAAGTTTATATAACTTGCTTTGCTCATATTATATGCAATGGATGTAAAAGGTCTGACTAGGACTGAGGCTGTGTTAGCCGCTCTCCTTGTCGTAGCCCTAATAGCTGCAGGAGTCGGATGGATACAGACAGGGCAGGTGAGAACCGAGACGATGACTAAAACCGTGACCACAACCGTTGGAGGTGCTGCCCAGACCATCACTGTAACCAACACGGTCACATCCACTTCAACAGTTGAGAGAATAATAGCGCCGGGCACCATCAAGATTGCGGTCGTATCCGACATTGGTGGTAGGGGAGACCTTTCCTTCAACGATATGGCCTTCAAAGGCGGTGACGAGGCCGTACGAGACTTTGGTGTTGAGATGGTGGAACTCATCAGCAAGACTGAGGCCGACTACGTTCCCAACCTTGAAACAGCTGCGAGGGACCCCAATGTGAAGCTGATTGTTGGTGTCGGATTCCTTCTCAGTGAGGCGCTTCTGGAGGTCGCACAAAAATATCCCGACAAAAACTTTGCAGGGATAGACACCTTCACCCAGTCTCTAGCAGTAGGCAATCTAGGAAAACCACTGCCCAACATGTTGGACATTGTTTATGAGGAGCATAAGGGTAGCGCCGTGGTAGG
Source organism: archaeon HR01 (assembly GCA_002898355.1). Lineage (GTDB taxonomy): Archaea > Thermoproteota > Nitrososphaeria_A > Caldarchaeales > Caldarchaeaceae > HRBIN01. The sequence goes on from BEHD01000005.1 coordinate 6,890, forward strand.
AGCCCTTGGATGTCTGGTGGCTGCAGCCTATAATGAGGCTGGAGGAAACTACCCATACATCGGCGGGGTCTTCGGTATAGAGATACCTGTCCTATGGAAATTTGAGATAGGATACAAGTGGGGATGCGACTGGGGTCTCAAATGGTATGAGCAGAGATTCGGTAAAAAGGCGCCAATAATCGGGGAGGACAGTAGGTATGGCAGTGGCCCCGGCTGGGCGAACGGACTCTACTGTCCGGCGGCAGGCGAATGCTGGTATAAGGGCCGTGTGCTCTGGACTTACACGGGGACCTTCAGCGACATCACCAAAGGATATGCTGCAGCCAAGCCTATGTATGAGCAGGGAGCTATAGCGGTATACAACATAGCAGGGCCACTGGGTCTCGGAATAAACCAGGCGGTCCAAGAGATTGCGACAGAGCGGAATCTGGCGAATGGGCCTCCATTCTGGATAGGTGTGGACGCAAACCAAGACTGGATAAACCCAGGCTTTGTGATAGCCAGTATGATGAAGCGTGTGGATAGGGGCGTCTACTATGCCACTCTGCTAACCGTTATAGGCAAGTTCAGGGATGTCGTCGCCGAATCCAACGGAGTCCTCACCCTAGGAATAGGGACAAGGGTAGGCCGGCTAGCAATGGAGGGTATCTCGGTCAGCACACTGGCGGATTTGGATGAATTCATCCAGATGGGTGTAGAGGCTGAGAAGCTGACTGGGAAACAGGTTCTACCTATGCCTCCGGAGCAGATAAGGCAGAAGGTCACGGAGATGCGGAGTAGAGTTCCTTCATGGGTTTGGGATGCCCTGACAGAGCTGGAGTCCAAGATAAGGACAGGACAGGTCGATGTCCCGATGGTGCTAACCAAGGAAGCGGTAGACAGCTGGCGTGAAAAACTAGGCTAAAAACACATTCTTTTTTGTGGGTTTTACCCATCATGGTATCTCTAACCGCTTCACCCTCAACCAGACTGCGCAGGCTGTTACTTAAATTAGGCGAGTCCCTCCTCGCAGTTGTTATAGGCCTTATAGGAGGAGCTATACTGATGCTCCTCTACGGCTATGATGTAGGAGTTGCATACTCGGCGCTGTTCCGTGGCGCCTTCGGAGACGTGTCGGGATTATTGGAGACGCTGGCCTTCGCAACGCCTTTAATCATGACCGGGCTCACCTTTGGTGTGGGACTTCGTGCAGGACTCTTCAACGTAGGTGCCGAGGGACAGATGTATCTCGGCGCAATAGGGGCAATAATGGTGGGAAGCATGCTTAGGATGCCACCGTTGATACACCTAGTCACGGCAACGGTCTTCGCCATGTTTATGGGTGCGTTGTGGAGTCTTCCAACGGCATTCCTCAAGATATACCGTGGTGTCCACGAGGTTGTATCGACGATTATGCTTAACTGGGTGGCCTTCTGGCTGGTCACATATCTAATAACCTACCAGCTCGCAGACCCTACTAGGGCTGAGAGAGCTTTACCAGTCCAGGAGACGGCTAGATACGCGGTAATAGGGTCCTCACTTACCATGGTTTTTCCAGTCGTTATAGCATTGGCTCTGGTGACGTTCTTCATAATTTGGAGAACCACAGTGGGATATGAGCTTAGAATTGTCGGATATAACGTAGAGGCCGCCAAGTATACGGGAATAAGTATCTCCAAGTCAATCCTGACGAGCTTTATCATCGGCGGGCTACTGGCAGGGCTTGCAGGCGCGTCTCAGGTCCTGGGACGGCCACCCCACTGGACAGTCTTCGCCACCATGGGTAACCTGATAAACCTGGGTTTCGAGGGGATAGGTGTCTCCCTGATAGGGCGCAACCACCCTATAGGAATAATATTCGCCAGCATATTCTACGGAGGCCTCCTACACGGCGGCAGGTTTATGGAGTTTGAAGCCGGAGTAGCCTCGGAGCTGGTCCGAGCCATAAACGGGATAATTATCATCGCCCTAGCAGTGCCTGGGGCTCTCCAAACATTTAGACAGCTTGTGAGGAGGAGGGGGCGTGGCGGCGAGGTCTAGGTGGAGGATTGCATGGCTGCTGGCCGGCGCCGCGTCCCTTGCCATAGTAATCTACACGCTATCTCTGGCCGGCATGAGGCCGGTGAGGCTGATAGAGACAGGCCTGCTGGCCATGACCCCGCTAGCGTTTGCGGCGATAGGCGAATGCATCAACGAGAAATCGGGCCAGATAAACATTGGTATTGAGGGTATCTTCCTGATATCGTCGGTTGCCGGAGTTTATTGGGCTGAGATCTTAGATTCAGGTGTGGCCGGCATATTAGTGGGAGGGTTATTCGGTGCAGGGCTGGGCGCTTTTCTAAGCATCCTAAACACGTATGGTAAAGCCGAACAGGTTATTGCGGGGATGGCCCTAAACATTATGGCCGGAGGCCTATTCCAGTACCTGCTCATGGCCATCTGGGCCTTTCCAGGCATACACATCTTTCCACGGGAGCTGGTGGTCCCACGCATATCCATACCGATACCGGGCGGCGAGCTGGCGGTCAGCCCCATAACGCTCTCAGCCATAGCCATAGCATTCCTAGCCACACTCTTGCTCTACAGAACCCTGATAGGCTTGCGGATAAGAGCCGCGGGTGAAAAACCCGAGTCAGTTGACGTGGCAGGACACAACATAAACCATGTTAGGATATTGGCGGGGGTCATAGCAGGGTTCCTAGCCGGTCTTGGGGGTGCATTCATGCCCCTGGGATGGTTTGGCGGCCTAGTGAAGGAGATAACGGCTGGTAGAGGTTTCATCGCCCTTGCCGCTGTGGTCTTCTCAGGGCTAAACCCTCTGACAGCCCTGGCAGCCACCTTCATCTTCGGCTTCGCCGAGGGAGTAGCCTTCACTGTGGTGGTCACACCGGGAGTAAAGGAGATGGTGCCATTCCATTTCATACAGATGACGCCCTACATCCTCACCATAGCCATTCTGGCGGCCTTCGTAGCCTCGAGGCGGTTCCCCAAAGCTCTGGGAAAGCCATACGTGAGGGAGTAGCCCTAAATTCGTCTATATATGGAATTATATATATGGACCAATATCCAACACACGGATTAGGTACGAGTGGAAATACTCATCCAGCTCAACGGTAAACAGTCAGAAAATCAGCGAGAGGTCTTCTTGTTCCGTAGTTTCCCAGTTCTAATCCAATCTAAATGGCCATCTTTTATTGCTAGACTCCGCAGATTCTAGAGACATATTCGAGAACCATTATTGGGTCATGTTCAAGGGGGTTTCCCCAACCCCCCTTTTCTCCTTCTTAGGTTTATACTTCAAGGGGGGTCTTTGGCTTGATTTTGTTTTGCGGCTTTTATAAACCCGGTCTAGACCCCCTAACCGATAAACAGAAGAACATCTCATCATGTTAGTTATGCTGCCTATGTCCCTGGTTTTTCTCGTTAAACATCTTGTCCTGCTCATCTCCGAAGTGTTGGAGGATAAGCTTTTCATTTAGGTGTTGGGTTATGGTTGTCGGTGTTGGGGAGCTTCCTGCTCTTGCTGCTTGTGGGCTTCGCCGTGGTGGATGTGGGGGTATCCCTAGTGGATGTGGTGTCTGTGACGCATCTGGCTGGGACGGCTGGGTCGGCCTACCCACAGCTGACTCCTTCAGAAGACGCCGTAGCCTACTACATAGCAGGTGATATCTGGTTGATGAAGCTGGGGAGCGGTGAAAGAGCCGCCGTTGTAGTGTCGCCGAGATGGGAGAGCAGGTTCTCCATATCCCCATACGATGGAGTTATGGCCTTCACCTCTGAGAGAGGGCCTGCAGGACGTACAGTGGTATGTCTGGCTGAGATTGGGAGGGGTGAGAGGGGATGTCTACCACCACTGGCCGAGTTCACATACGTATGCGGCCCTCAGTCCTGGCTGTCTCCAGATTCTCTCCTTATCTGTGGGATGGAGTCTGAGAGGGGCTGGTGGGGCGGTAACGAGATAATATCAAGCCTGGCAGGTACAGGTGTGAGATGGCATGCCTGGATATGGGAGGTAAGCATATCTGGTGAGAAGATTAGAACAATCCACGAAGGTGAGGGGCTGTTCTACTCGGCGTGGGGGCCCGGAGGCAGAATCTTATACACATCCGACACAGACAAGCCACCCATCATCTGGCTCCTCGACACCACAACAGGAGAGCAGAAGCCACTTATTAAGAACGGGCTTTTTCCTTCATGGTCGCCGGATGGACGGCTCATCGCCTTCGTAAGAGATGGAGATCTCTGGGTAGCGTCGCCGGATGGCAGGGATGAACAGCAGATCACCACAGGCCTTGGAAGAGTCGTCACACCCTCCTGGTCGCCCGACGGCGGCAAGATATTCTTCGCAAGATTTCCACCACTGGATGAGGATAGAGGCTCGGCGGGGCTTTACTATGTGGAGCTGGCAACGCGTAGAGAGCTACCATCCATGATGGTTGTCTCAACCATCATCCTCAGCGCCATTCTAATCTCTCTATTACTCAGATTTAGGCCGACCAACTTAAAAGTCTCCGAGAGGTAGCATCAACCATGTCTGCTAGGAGAATAGTCATTATCTTTTTGACGACTATCGTGCTGGGTGCTTTGACCTTTCTCATGACACGTGCCGGGATGCTTCCGCCTAGGCTTGACCACGTAATCTATGCTGTGCTGACAGTAGTTGCTGGAGTTTACCTGATAAGATCTATCGCCAACACGTTAAGGAGGGCTTTCCAGCCTGTGGTTGGCGGCCAGGCTGTTGGGGCCTCGCTTCTAGTTCAGGTGGTGGGCTACACGGTTATTGCCATCTTAGTGATGTCTCTCGTAGGCATCCCTCCTGAGGCAGCTCTAGCGGGTGGAACAGTTACAGGACTTGTCCTAGGCTTCGGAGCTCAGGCCACGATAGCCAACATACTGGCAGGCCTGATAATCCTTGCTTCAAGACCCTTCAAGATAGGTGATAGGATAGCCATACTCTCAGCCAGCATACCGTTCCAAATCGCTTTTCTACCGCCCTACAAATTCTTCTCCAGAGACTATTACCTACCCGCATACACCGGTGTCGTGAAAGAGATGGGGCTCATGTACACCATCATGGTTACAGATGACGGCCTAACCATAAGATATCCTAACAGCCTCATAATAGCGGGGTCCGCCGTAGCCAACTACAGTGAATCCTACGAGAGGACGAAGAAAATTAGATACGAGTTTCCACTAGAGCTAGAGCCTTCAAAAGTTTTGGCCGTGCTATCAGAGAAGCTGAGAGATATAGGTGTGAATGTGACAGAGCCGGTTATAGAGGAGCAGGGCGACAAAAACAGCTATATAGTCTCAGTGCTAGCCACATCTGAGAAACCCTCAGACTGGCCACAGGTAAAAACAGCTATACTAGAAAAATTCATAGCAACACATAGAGAGCTGACAGCCAAAACCTAGAACTTCACTAAAGTACACCCTTTAAACCCTAAATAGTGTATATAACCCTATAAACGTAAAGCGGCCGTGGTCTAGCCTGGAAAGACATCAGCCTTCCACGCTGAGGATCCCGGGTTCAAATCCCGGCGGCCGCATGCCGCTAAAAAAGGAGGAGAAAATGCTGCTAGCAGCGAGACGCTTTAGTCGGAAGGCCTAACGTGGTTTGGCATATTTGGCCACAGTGTCTTGGGCTACCTCTAGAGCAACGTACTGTTCTTCGCCCACGACCCACGCATCATGGCCTGGCATGATCTCGTAGAAGCTTCCAGGCTGTAGCTCAGCCTCCTTTCCATCGTCCGTAACAACTTTGAGACGGCCTGATATGACATATCCTATGTGATGCATCTGGCAGCTATCTGTTTTCGCAATTGGTTTGACGGACTTGGACCATTTCCAGCCAGGCTTTAGGACCATGCGTAGCATGGAGAACCCACCTAGGTTCACTAATTCGGCTCTTCCGTTCTCGAAGCTTCTTACCTCATCTGGAGAATCTGCTCGTTTGTTCTTGATTGACATGGTATATGTGTCTTTGCGGCTGTATTAAGAGTGTATGAACAACCCATTTCGCCGTGTCGAATGATAGCTTAATAGTGAGGGGTGATGGAGTTGTCGTCCGAAGGCAAGAGGATATAAGAACTATGGGCATCATGCGTTTCAAGGGTGGAAAGATCTGGGAGAGTGGGAAAACTAAGACATAGTGGGTTAGCCCCCACAAACCATGAAGTATAACACATCCAAGCTCCTAGGTTAGGTTTTAGATCGTTGCGAGGATGGAGGGCCAAGCTGTTCCCCTCTGGAACACCCCGTTCAAGGGGTTGTAGAGGATCCCTCGTAGAGCTAGACGTTGGTAGCGGCGCACTGAGGAAGGTGGCGGCCATCAGAGATTACTGGCGTGGACAGGCCCTTCTTGCGGTTGGCGATCGGCCAGCCAATACTCGACAAAAACACGGTATACTTCCTCATGGAGAACATGCGGGTAGCCAAGGTTGTCGATGCTATTGGCTGTGATGTGAACCAGGTGGCTGTTGTGATATATGCTGAAGGAAATGCCGTTTGGTTCGGAGTATCTCTGACATGGTTCCCATACACTGTCCAATGGCTGTTGAATTATTCGTCTGTGTGGTCTGCCTACCTTGTCTATAGAGGCTCTAATATGTTTAAATTTAGGTCTGTCCTAAATTTTGGATGTGACTAAAGACTTGAACCCTGTGGAGTCCAGATATATGACTGGGCTTTACAGGCTCTGGGAATCTAAGGGAAGATTGTCAACCGGGGTTTTGGCCTCTATATTCAGCGTTAGGCCCGCATCTGTTGTGGATGTGTTGGACCGGTTGGAGGAGAAGGGGTTGATAGAGAGACCTAGATGGGGGAGGATAGCTTTTACAAGGAAGGGGCTGGCCACAGCCACAAAGATTATACACAATCATAGGGTATTGGAGCTCTACTTCAGAGATAGGCTCGGAATCCCAGTTAGTGAGGCTTGCCGCCAAGCTGGAAGGATTGACCATTTGGTGGGTGACTTGGTTGTGCGGAAGATGTGCGAGAAGCTCCGCTATCCAGAACGTTGTATTCACGGTAATGAGGTTAGGCATACGGTATGCAGAAGAGGCTAGTTGTAGCTTTTTCCTTTGTGGCCGTTGTGGCCGTGGCTGCACCTATCCTCTTTGCCACATTTTCCAGAGATGTAGATGTTGAGAGACGGGGGGTGGCCGTAACATGGGGTTTGCTGGCCGAGGTTGTATACCGACTGGGTGATGGACAGATTGAGGTCCATCAACTGATTCCGGCTGGAGCCGAAGTTCATGACTGGGAGCCTACGCCTGAGGCTGTGGATTTAGTAAGAAGGTCAGCCGTCATAATATACACCGTCGAGGGGTTTGATGACTGGGCTCTTGAGCTGGCGGAAGGTTTTGACGTCAGAGTTGTGAAGGCCTCTGAAGATGCTCCGGTTCTTCTGGGTTCTGAACATGGCCATGTGGACCCGCATCTGTGGCTGGATATCTCAAACGTAAAAAAGATGGTGGAGAACATAGCTGAGATGTTGGCTGCCGCATTTCCAGATAAAAGGGATAGTATAAGGTCTAACGCTGCCAAACTCTTGGAGGAGCTGGATGGCCTCGACTCTAGGTTGGCTGAGGGGTTGAGGCCCTACCAGGGCAGGATTTTCATAACCCAGCATGACGCCTTCCAGTATCTGGCCAGGCGCTACGGGCTTGAAGCCATAGGCATACTAGGCCCTGAGGAGGAAGAGCCCTCATCATCTAGGCTGGCTGAGATATACAGGATTATCGGAGAGGCGAAAATAGGGTTTATCTATGCCGAGGATGGGAATATCAGTCCGATTCTGGAATCTATCAGTAGGGATACAGGTGTGAGGATAGGGATGCTTTACACGGGTGAAGGTCTAGCCCTACAGGACATAGTCGAGGGGAGGGGGTACGCAGAGCTTATGACTAGAAACCTTGATGCGTTGGTGGAGGGGTTTGAAAACCGGTAGACCGGCCGTAGAATTTGAGAATGTGACCGTCTCCTATACACGTGGGAACCCTATCCTCAGGAACCTCTCCTTTTCGATTTTCGAGGGTGAGCTCATCTTCCTCCTCGGACCCAATGGGGGAGGCAAATCCACTGTTCTCAAGACTATGGTTGGCGCTCTCAAACCTGAGAACGGGGTTGTCAGACTTTTCGGCGTTGGGATTGAAAAGTTTAGGAGCTGGTGGATGATAGGCTACCTACCCCAGAACGCCGCTACATTCTTTGAGAACATGCCCCTCAACGTCTCGGAACTTCTGAACTCAACCAGACACCGAGGGAGAGGTATGTCCCCTGAAGAGGCCCTCAATCTGGTAGGGGTTGAGGACCATGAGAGAATATTGGGGATGAGGGTGACAGACCTTTCCGGCGGTATGCTCCAGAAGGTGATGACCGCACTAGCGTTGATTAACAGGCCGAGGCTTCTGCTCCTAGATGAGCCAACAGTCTATATTGACCAGCCAGGTGTCCGCAGCTTCATCCAGCTCCTTCAGAAGCTCCACAGCGAGTGGGGGCTCACCACGGTTATAGCAACCCATGACGTCGCCGCAATATCAATCTTCGCATCACGCGTGATATGCATCAATAGGGAGGCCCTCTTCGACGGCAGCATAGAAGAGCTCACAGCATCAGAGCAGTTATGTAGCCTGTACGGCTTCCATGTATACACCCTAAGACATGGGCATAGATGGTCTGAAAAATGATTGAGCCGTTCACCCAATCTTTCATGTTGAGGGCTCTCGCCGCGGCTGCAGTTGCCGGATTCCTGCTACCGCTGATAGGCTGTTTCATAGTTCCGAAGAAGCTATCCCTGCTGGGCGATTCATCCTCACACTTCACTTTTGCAGCGTTGGCGATAGGGGCTCTTGCGGGTGTTTTCAGCATATTCCTCGTCTATCTGATGGCTGTTGTCGCCGTGTTGGCTTCCCTCAAACTGATAAGGGGTCTCAAAATATCAGGGGACCAGGTTCTAGCCATCTTCCTCTCTCTGGGTGCTGCAGTGGCATCCATAGCCCTATCCCTGGGCGCTAGGATAAACCTCAACTCCGTACTCTTCGGGAGTATACTTGTGGTGCAGCCGGAGGAGATACTGGCGGGGCTTGCTGTGGCTGCCTTGGCCGGCCTTTTTACAAAGCTCCGCTTCGGAGAGATCATCCTCTATACTGTCAACGAGGAGCTGGCCAGGGTGAGGGGGGTTCCAGTAACGATTTACGAGCTAGTCCTCGCTGTGGTGGCGGGCCTATCTATAGTGAGCGGCATCAAGATAGCGGGAGTCCTGCTGGTGACGGCGTTGATGGTCATACCTACAGCATCAACATCCTTCCTAGCATCATCCATGAAGCGGGCCATCATCTTCTCGGTCCTCATAGGTGAGCTATCCCTCCTGACCGGTGTAGTGGCATCCTACTACCTCAACATAGCTCCCGGCGCTGTAACAGTCTTCATACTATTGGGATTCCTCACAGCCTCGATAGCATCTGCCAGACTTGGACTCCGGCTATGAGGGGTTCCAGTTAAAAGGTGGCGCTTGTATAGGATAGACGTAATGGAGGAGCTTTCAGAGCTTTTGAGTAGGCTGGGCGATAAAGAGGTTAGGGCCCTGGCCGCCCATATGGGGTTGGAGCCTTCAAAGAATAGGGTGGAACTGCTGAAGCTTGTAACTGAGAAGGTGAGGACAGCCCCAAAACCCCTCTCCAGCCTAGCTAGGCATCTCTTCGAAGCCCTGCCTGAGAAGACCCTAAAGAAGGCGCTGGGATACGATGACAGGCTAGCGGAGAAGGTTGCTGGGAAAATAGGCGGAGGCTCAGCCTGTTACAGGGACATCATAGTGGACGGCCTTAGAGCGGATTTGGTTCTCTACTCCTCCACCCTAGGCTCCTATGGCTCACTCGTCCCAGCGCCAGAGATAAAACAGAGCTTAACAGTGGTGGTATGTGCAAAAGAATGTGGCGAGTTTGAAGAGGCTATCAGTAGGGCTTCAAGCTTCGAAGGCTACACCGACCGGATATATGTGGCCGCCACATCATATAGCCTTCTATGTCACATGGCTGGGGCTGGAGTCGGATATGCTGATGTGTTGGAGCTTTTATCGGTGAGGGAGCTGGGGCTTGTCAGAACCGGCTACGGTGGCGAGGTGGTGGTTGACAGGCCGGCGGAGATAAGAGGTTTCGACCCTGAGAAATATATGAGGCTGGTGGAGTTGCTGGCGAGGACGAAACCCTTCAAAAAGCTCTAGCAGTTTGAGGGAAACACTATCCAACAATAATTTTTCATGAATGGCTTATATGGTGCTTTTCCGGACTTTCCCACGATGATTAGAGAACAGGCCAGCAGAACCCTCCTACACAGGGGGAGACGGCTGACATACTACTCACTGGATGCTTTGGAGGAGGCGGGATATTGTAATATTGAGAACCTCCCATTCAGCATCAGGGTTCTGCTCGAGAACATTCTAAGGACGGTGGATGGCCACACTACCACCGATAAGGATGTGCTAAGGGTGGCGAGCTGGAGTCCTAGGCCTGGAGACGGTGAGGAGATACCGTTTAGACCATCCCGCGTACTCTTACAGGACTTCACAGGGGTTCCAGCCCTAGTCGACCTAGCCGCGATGAGGTCCGCCATCAAGAAGATGGGTGGGAACCCCTCTTCCATAAATCCCATGGTGCCTGTAGACCTTGTTATAGACCACTCCATACAGGTGGACTATTACGGCATACCCAGCTCCTTCATCCTTAACCTGGAGAAAGAGTTTGAGCGTAACAGGGAGAGATACACGTTCCTTAAATGGGCTGGAAACGCCTCTAGAAATCTCAGGGTTATCCCGCCGGGCAAGGGCATAGTACACCAAGTAAATCTAGAGTATCTCGCCAAGGTTGTGGATGTGAGGGCTATGGATGGGGTGGATACGGTTTTTCCAGACACCCTGCTGGGAACAGACTCCCACACTCCCATGGTTAACGCGTTGGGTGTTCTCGGCTGGGGTGTGGGCGGAATAGAGGCGGAGGCTGTGATGCTTGGACAGCCCTACTACATGCCCCTTCCAGAGGTGGTGGGTGTCAGGCTTGAGGGAGAGCTGCCAGAAGGTGCGACTTCGACCGACCTAGTCCTAACCATCACCGAGAAGCTGAGAAGGCATGGGGTGGTGGGGAAGTTCGTGGAATACTTCGGCCCAGGCCTGAGGAAACTCAGCATACCCGACAGAGCCACCATAGCCAATATGGCGCCAGAATACGGTGCAACCGTTGGGTTCTTCCCAGTAGATGAGGAAACCCTCCACTATCTCAGAGCCACAGGCAGGCCTGAAGAGCATGTAGAGCTTGTGGAGAAGTATACTACGGTCCAAAATCTCTTTTACACCGACCACCACAGCCACACCCCACAGTATAGCGAGGTCATCGAGTTGGACATGAGTCAGGTGGAGCCATCCATAGCAGGGCCCGCCAACCCGGAAGACCGCATACCCCTGAGAGAAGCTAAGAAAAGAATCCTCAAGATCATGGAGGAGTACTTTAGGAAGAACGGGGTGAATGTGGAGGTTGCCGACGAGGGCATATGGTTTTACGAGGGTGGTGGCTCCCAAGTTGTTAAGAGGCCCAGCCCCACCTACAAGGTCAGTATTGGAGGCGTGGAGGATACGCTAACACACGGCTCTGTTGTCATCTCAGCCATAACCAGCTGCACAAACACATCCAACCCGGCCGTCATGGTGGGCGCAGGCCTTTTAGCCAAGAAGGCTGTCGAGAAGGGTTTGAAGATGCATCCACATGTCAAGACAAGCCTTGCACCCGGCTCGATGGCTGTGACTGAATATCTGGAGGCAGCAGGCCTGATGAGATATCTCGAGAAGCTCGGCTATGCACTGGTTGGATACGGCTGCACTACATGCATAGGGAATAGCGGCCCTCTACCCGAGCCAGTAGCTGAAGCCATTAAAACCCACAACCTTTACACAGCCGCAGTGCTCAGCGGAAACCGCAACTTCGACGGCCGCATCCACCCCCTCGTCCGGGCCAGCTTCCTCATGTCACCCATGCTGGTGATAGCCTACGGTCTAGCAGGCAGGATAGATATCGACCTTATCAACGAGCCCCTAGGCTTTGATGGCCTAGGCCGGCCGGTCTATCTGAAGGATATATGGCCCTCCATGAGCGAAATTAAGAAAGTGGTTAATGAGGCGGTAAAGCCGGAGATTTTTGTAAGGCGTTACGCAGAGATTTTGAAGGGTGAGTCACGGTGGGAGAGCCTTGAAGCGCCGGAAACAGCCGACTACCAGTGGGGTGACTCCACATATCTAAGGGAGCCCCCATATTTTGAGGGGATGCCTAGAAGCCCGCCACCCCTACAAGATATCACTGGTGCAAGAGTCCTCCTCCTACTCGGCGACAGGGTCACCACAGACCACATATCACCAGCCGGAGCAATACCGGTATCGAGCCCCGCAGGACAGTACCTGATCTCCAAGGGCGTCGACCCTATAGACTTTAACACATACGGCGCACGACGTGGAAACCATGAAGTCATGATACGCGGGACATTCGCCAACACACGGCTCAGAAACCTGCTGGTGGAGGGGAGGGAGGGCTGGTGGACACAGTATCTACCAGACAAGACGCTAGCCACTGTCTTCGACGCCGCAATGGCCTACAAGCGGCAGGGTGTACCCCTCATAGTTCTAGCTGGGAAACAGTATGGCGCGGGAAGCTCTAGGGATTGGGCTGCGAAAGGCACCTACCTTCTGGGAGTCAGGGCGGTAATCGCCGAGAGCTTCGAGAGGATTCACAGGAGCAACCTCGTAGGTATGGGTGTCCTACCTCTACAGTTTGAGGAAGGCCAGAGCTGGAGAAGCCTGGGGCTGACAGGCATGGAGAGATACGACATAACAGGCATAGCGGAGGGGCTTACCCCACGTAAAAAGCTCAAAGTGACAGCAGTATCCGAGAGCGGGGAAGTAAAAACATTCACAGTGACCGCCAGACTCGACACGAAAACCGAGGTGGACTACTACAGACATGGTGGGATACTGCAATATGTTCTGAGAAAGATCTTGGAGACACCGGCCTAGACGTAGAAATCTTATAAATCGGTTTAGGCCATACAAAGTGTGAAGGTCTCCCTAGTTACGACCCTTGGTACATCACCCCCAGTTGTTACGGAGTTTCTGCGATACGTTGCGGAGGCGGAGAAGCTACCGGTCACGGCCCTAGTGGTTATAGCCACCAAGGATGAGATAGTTCTCAAAGGATTGGAGTTGGTCCGTGCAGCGGTGAGATACCGATACCCATCCACCCACATCAGGATAGTGACCCTGCCTTTCCAAGATGTCACCTCCCAAGATGAGACGCTGGAGTTCATGGCTAGGTTCGCCGAAGTACTCCAAGAGCAGAGAAGCGTGCACAGAGCCTCAATCATACTCCTCTCACTCGCAGGTGGGCGGAAGGATATGGGGATAACGGCCGCACTCGTGGCACAATACTTCGGAGTGAACGGCGTATACCACATAGTCATGCCCAACATCAAGATCGTAAATGAGAAGCTGGAGGCTGCGAGGCATCACATCGACGAGCTGAACGAGGCAGACGACAGCCTAGCCTACTACGGGCAGCACGCAGACATCTTCGAGCCTATTATGTATCCGCCTCTAAGCGAATACTCTGTAATCAAGATACCCCTCATCCCGTACCCCACCAGCCTGCTGAAGGAGGTTGCTAGGCTTCTGGAGCCGGGCAAGAAGGAGCTGCGAAGGTTCAGGATATCCCAAGACGTGGTTAGAGGCCTCCAGTCCTCAGGGCTTGTAAGGGTTACCAGCGCTGGTACCGTATATCCTCTGGAAGAAGGGTTGAAGCTGTATGAAATGCTGAGGAGATTCACGCTGGCTTAACCCTCCCCCTCTCCATGGTGTAGCGGCTACCTGTCCTTGATGGCTGTTTTGAGAAGTGTGGCTGGCGTTGATGCTGCGGCACCCAACCTCACCCAAAACAGTGGTTACCGTAGACCCAGATGAGTCGGCTGGGAAATGGATTTTAGCTGGTTTAGCGCATGTTTATAAGTTTTAGCCAGGTTCACCCTCCCCCTCCCTGCAAACCGGCCACCACAGTTTAAAAGCAATCAACACCATGTCCAGCCATGGGCTCTAAGAAAACGGCTGAGAAGGAGGTTGACATCTTCGACCTCCAGTCTATAGAGGGTATCGGCAAGGCCACTGAGGAGAAGCTGGCATCGGCGGGTATAACCTCGGTCCTTGACCTCGCCGCCGCAACACCCCGTGAGCTTATGGAGCTTGGCATCAGCGCCGAGAAGGCTGAGGAGTTCTGTCTCAAGGCCCGCCTCATCCTCATGGAGAGCGGCTTTCTGGATAAAGAATTCATACCGGCTTCAGAGGTGATGGAGAGGAGGAAGGCGCTTCAACGCCTCACCACCGGCTCCCAATCCCTCGATAACATGTTGGGAGGGGGTGTAGAGACCCAGGCCATAACCGAGCTCATAGGAGAGTTTGGATGCGGAAAGACACAGATATGCCATACTCTATGCGTTACGGCCCAGCTCCCAGCAGATGAGAGGGGGCTGGAAGGTACAGCCATCTACATCGACACAGAAGCCACTTTCAGACCTGAGAGGATAAGCCAGATAGCGGAGGCGAGAGGCCTACCTCCTAAGAAGATCTTGGACGGCATCATATTCGCCAACGTATACAACTCCAGCCATCTACAGCTTACCATCAAGGAGCTGGGCAGATATATAGAGAAGTTCAAGGCCAAGCTGGTGGTGGTTGATTCCATCATCTCCCATTTCAGGGCCGAATATGTTGGCCGTGGCACTCTGGCCGAGAGGCAGCAACGTCTCAACGACCTCCTCCACAGACTCCTTAGAATGGCTCAGGTCCACAACATAGCTGTCGTAGTGACTAACCAGGTCCAGGCCAACCCCGACCAGTTCTTCGGAGACCCTAACAAACCCAGCGGAGGACACATCCTAGCCCACAGCAGCACCTACCGCATCTACATACGCCGCTCAGCCAACAACACCCGCCTAGCAAGGATAATAGACAGCCCATACCACCCCGCCAACGCCGAAGCCTACTTCAAAATCACCGAGAAAGGCGTTGAGGACCTGCAGGAAGAGAAGTAGACAGCTCTACTGCATGGTTGGTTACACCTGTCCCGGGATATGTCTATGGTGGGTTGTGGAAGCGGTTTTCCCTTATATATCTCCTGTTGGTGTGGATGGTTATGCCCGAGGCTGTAGTCCGTGTTGTAGGCAAGGCTGCACCCCTTGAAGCCGACGACGTGGATACTGACCAGATTATACCTGCGGAGTTTCTTAAGGTTATTGAGAGGAGGGGTCTGGGAAGGTATCTCTTCTACAGGTGGCGGTATGATGAGAGGGGCGTCCTCAAGGGAGATTTTATCTTGGATAGGCCCGAGTATAGGGATGCCAAGATTTTGGTGGCTGGCAGGAATTTCGGCATAGGCTCATCGCGGGAGAACGCTGTATGGGCCCTCACCGACTTCGGCATCAGATGCGTAATCGCCTCAAGCTTCGGCGACATCTTCTACAACAACGCCAGCAAGAACGGCCTTGTCTGTGTCAGGCTTCCCGATGATAAACTGCTATCTCTGAGGGAGGCTGCCAAGAAATCCATAATAAGCCTCACCGTGGACCTCGAGAAGCTGAAGGTTATATCTCCTACGGCCGAGTATGAGTTTATGATGGAGGACCATATCCGGGAGAGGCTGATGAAGGGTTTGGACGACATTGAAATAACGCTGACACGGTTTAGGGATAGGATAGAAACTTATGAGCGGGGTATGCCGGAATATCTTAAACCCAGGCCCAGAAGCTTTCTAGCGGAGTAGGCTGCCTAGTAGGAGCGTGGAAGGTTAAGCCCCTTCTCAGCTATGTAGGCTAGGGCCAGCTCCTGCGTTATAGGCCCCACCTTCAACATCATAATGTCCCTGAAAACCCTCTCAACATCCCAGTCCCTCAAATATCCGTACCCACCCAAGACCTGTAAAGCATTGTCCACAGCCTTCAAGGCGGCTTTGGTGGCGAAATATTTGGCCATGCATGCTTTCACATCAGCCCTCCCGCCGGAGTCAAAATCCCTAGCCGCATCCATGCACAGTAGATAGCCTGCAGATGTCTCCGCATAGCTCTCTGCTAGGGGGAACTGTATCCCCTGGTTGGCTCCTATGGGTTTTCCGAAGACCTTACGGGTGGACGCGTATTTGCTGGCCTGCTCGATCGAGAACTGGGCCGTACCTATGGCCAGGGCCGCATATACTATCCGGTCGGCGTTCAACGCTCTCACTAGGGCCTTCCACCCCTCATCCACATTTCCAACCACATCCTCCTGCGACACCTCCACATTCTCCAGGAAGAGCTCGTAGGTGGAGATGTAGTCTGTCCCCATCTTCTCCAAGATACGGTAGGTGAGCCCGCTGGACTTTGTGGAGACGATGAAGAGGGTTAGACCCAGACTTCTCTTAGACACCCTCTCCACGGGAGTGGTCCGGGCCAGAAGCAGGAGATGGGATGCACGTTCAACGTTGTTGGCGAACATCTTGGCCCCGTTAATCACATACCGGCCACCAGCCATCCTAGCCTCTGTCTCTATCGAGAAGACATCAGAGCCGGAGCCCTTCTCTGTCACCGAAAGCCCTACGACAACATCGCCCACAGCAATCCTGGGAAGAAACACCTCCCTCTGACGGCTAGTACCCCAGTCCATAAACACAAGGGATGACATGGCGTTGGTGAGGAGGGGGTAGAGCCCGGTGGAGAAACCCTTCCCAGCCAGGTAGATTACTATCTCGCATAGCTCGGCCAAATTCATACCCAGCCCCCCATACTCCCTCGGTATGAGGGCTCCAGGCAGCCTCGCCCTACAAGCATCAATCCAGAACTCTTCTGGGAAGAGCTTCATCCTACCCTTCTCCCGCCAATATTCAAACCCGTACCTTTCCGCCAGAGCCTTCACAGATTCAGGGACAGCCACGCCCCAAAACCCCAACCCACCTATATAACCGTAATATTTTTATTATAGCAAATCAAGACTGCTCGACGGATTTACTAGTTGAGGCAGGTTGGGGATGGATGGCTCAAGGCTTAGGGAATACTGGGACTGGGTGGCTGAAAACTCGTTTCATATACGGCAGTCCAGGCCTACGGTCAGCGACATATATTACAGACATATTGTGGTCTCTTTGATAGAAGAGCTTACTTCTGGGCTTTGGTGGCGTATCCTCAAGCTGGACGCATACAACGAGGCCACCAGCACCCAGTATGGCTTCCACCTCCTCAGAGAAGGTCGAGACCTAGTCCTAGTGGATATCTCAGCGGGAATAGCTGGTAGAGCTGCGGAAAGGGCTATGGAGAAAAATGTCTATGGCAGCGTTCATATGATAGTGGGCGATTTCAGGAGACTTCCACTACGTCGGGATTGTTTTGATATGACCTGTAGCTTCGGCAGCATTGAACATGTAGCCGACTATCAGAGGGCTTTCTACGAGCAGATACGGGTTGTGAGGCCTGGGGGAGAGATATTGGTGGGGGTCCCAAATATCGCCAACTACTCAATGCGTATGTTATTCACGAAGATTCTTCACATACTTGGCCCTATGAGGAAGGTCACAAATCCGGAGAGACATTTCCTACCGTCTCAGCTGTTGTCAATGGCGAAGAGGTTAGGGCTTAACAGCTTGGTTTTGTCAGGCTACCATCTATTCCCCAAGCAACTGAGGTGGCTGGACCTCTGGCTGGATTCTAGAGGGCGGAACAGCATGGGTAAAAGCCGGTTCTTCCGATGGCTCTTGAAAACCTTCACAATATTAGAAAAATGCCACCCATTCACAAGAAACTTCGCCGAAATGATAATCGTGAAGGGGGTTAAGAGAGGGGGACAGGGAAGAGAACTAAGAAGTTTAGAAGGTGAAGTAGAGAGTATAGAAATGCTACACTCCGCCACTTGATAGATTTTGTTCCGGTCTCCGCCTGAGTTTTTCTAGCCAGATAGATGGATATCGCTATAATGACGGGGGGAAGTATAGTGAGGACGTAGAAGAGATAAATCAGACCCCTAAAGACTGTGTTGACCACTATCCATCCGAGGAGTCCTCCAAACCAGTAAAATATGGTGAACCTTGGAGGCATCTCACGTCTCGACAGCCAGAGCATGTAGAGCATGGAGGGGGCCATGAAAAACAGTACAGTCCAGCTGGCTTGGATGACGTATGCGTATCGGAGGCCGGCCGTGAACAGAGGACCTGTGACAACTCTGGACGGTTCAATATCGTATCCAGGCAATATGCCTACAGCCCTAGTTACGGGATAGTTTATGAACCATAGAAATATTTCACTGCGGCCGACTGCTTCTGGGTTGGTGATGCCCAGCCTTGAGACCATAACCAACACCCTCTCTATAAGGTTGGGGCTGCTGGGGACTAGTATACCCCATTCCAGGATATACCATATTGCAGCTACCGATGCGGCTGTAGCTAGAGACAGCGCTAGGACGGGACGCCAGTCATATCTGGACTTCCAGCTCCTACTTTTCTTCTTCTCCGGCTTCTTCAACCCCGCATAGAATATGAGGGGCAGTATCATTATTATGGCGGCCTCTTTTGAGAGGAAGGATGCTGCGAATAGGGGTGCTGAGAGAATCCTCCGGCTGAGTCTGTCGTCTAGGAGAAAGTAGGCGCCCGCTATGAAGAAAAACATCATAAATATGTCTATTCTGGCTACACGGGAGAAGTAGAAGGTGAGGCTCTCGAAGGCGAAGAGATAGCAGGCCAACAGGGATGCCTGACCCATCTCTTTCCTACCCAACAGAAGCCTACGCACCAGAAGGTAGAACATCGGGATTGCAGCAGTGCCAGCTATGACCGACATTATACGCCAGCCAAAAGGGTTATCGCCGAACACATACATCCCAAGCGCTATAAGCATCTTACCCAGTGGAGGATGGCCTTTACGAGGGTCTATCGGCAGCCCCAGATCATTCTGACCCAAAATACTACGTGCATCGGGCACGTAGTAAACCTCGTCACCAATCAGTCTATCGGGAACATCAAGCTTGTAAAGCCGAACCAAAAGCGAGAAAACTGTCAGACCGGCGACCAGCAACGAATGCCTATCCATCTACATCTACCGACCTTCCATACCTCTCCACTAAAAAGGTTTAAAATTCTAACGAATAACATCTTTGTTTTGGGAGCCGGCCGACATCGTATACAAATAAATTAATTGGTAAGTAGTATATGGTTTTAACTTGGAGCCGCCAAATATTGGATGACTCTAAATATTTTCTTGAAGAGGTCTCCCTTACCCACAACAACCCATGTTTTCATATATTCAGCTAGATAATAAGGCCCTAGGAGCCGTAGCATTTTGATTCTTCGCCAGGCAATCCGGTAGGCCTCCTCCAGCGCCGTCTTTCCTCTATTTTGTGCAAGCCCCAGAACACGTTTTATGTTATACCTTGTTAACCTATCAATAATGGACAAGTCGTCCTCAAATCTTCTCCCTAATAGTGTTAGTGCGCTTCCTATAGAGCCTCCGGCTGTTGAAATAATATCTGGTATAACATGTACACCTTTCTCCTCAAGCTCCCTGCAAGACGCCATAGACATTGGATAATTGGATAGTGGAGCGATTATCATGCAGGCAGGCTTGTTCGAGATGGTTAAAGGCCTAGTTCCCGGTATAAATATGTCTACAGGAATTGATGAGATGGACTCGGCTGGGAGTAATCTTGCAGAGGGTCTCTTCTCCCGGTATATTCTCAAGCACTCCTCACCGTAAGCTCTCCTCAAATCTAGAAGTAGCTGGATATCCAGCGCCTCATCGAGAAGCGTATGATATCTATTGGAGACAGCTATCAGAGTATATCCCCGCTTCTCTAACATTTTTGCTGCGGCCGACCCCATGTTCCCAAACCCTTCCAACGCAACGGTCTCTACATCTGTCATTCTATAGAATGCGACCAACTCATCAATAGATGCGCACAGGCTTGTCGCCACAGCGATCCCTGTCAGGGATACACCGTCCCCAACTTTGTGGAGTGTAAATTGCCTTGTGACTCCCAAGAGTGAATATAAGTATTGTAGGTCCTCATCCCAGAATCCCATGTCCGTCCCTGCGATGTAACGGCCTCTCAACAGCAAATCCCGTAAACTGTAGGCCAGTCTCTTTATCAGTGATATCTTATCACATCTCCAAGGGTTGGCGGCTATGCCTATTTTAGCACCTCCCACAGGTATCCCCGCCAGCGCAGATTTGAGAGTCATCATTCTCGCCAGCAGCTCCGTCTCCGATCTAGTTACATCCGGTAGGATCCTTATCCCACCCCAGGAGACACCCATCACGAAGAAGTCGATAACGAGCCAGCCCTGGGCTTTTCCTAAATCAAGCTTGACAACATATCCAGGTGTTAACATCCTGCTCTGCGGTATAGAGGGCGCAGCGTTATAATTATTTCCATATCATTGTGTGGGATAGGTCTAGTAGCTCTATGTGACTACTCGGATGTTATCTAGTCACGGTATCGTTATATTGTAGCAGATGAGGTGGGGTGGTATGGACGGCCGAGGCGTTGACGATATACGGTCTTCGTTCGATGACTACACTGACTTGAGCGAGGATGACGCCTCCGTTATAGAGGTTCTGGGAGAGGGGGTTGTAAGTTTTCAAGGCATCCGTAGAAGCCTGGGCCTCCATCAGGAGAAGCTTTCACGGATTCTGAGAAGGTTGGAGAGGATAGGCTTGGTGGACAGAACCTTCGACGGCTACAGGCTGACCGAGAAGGCCAGGCGGATGGCTGGTGTGAATAGGGCTGGAGGAAGGGGTGATACCCTCATATCCATGGTTCTGGAAGACCCTGCGCCTGTTCTGGCCGGTGTCACGGCCATGAGGGGTAGATGGGCTGGAGAGTTTCGATGGCATGCCTACAGGGTGGAGGATGACGGCCAAGTCTTGGAATGGGTCTCCAACACCAGGCCCGTAAATCTAAGGCTCCGAATAAAGGGTGGAGTGCTCACAGTTGAGACCGACTCCAAAAACGTAGAGGATAGAAAGCACGCCCTCAAGGGTGCGCTGGCTATAATTCGCAAGGCCTATGAGCTGGCGTTGGGGAGTCTAAACACGGCCGGCCTCAAGGCTATGCTTCTCTCCCAACCCCGTCGAATACCTTGGATGTGACCAGTGGGTAGTAAGTTAGTCGATATCAACAACACAACATATCATATCTCGAGTGGAGATGACCACAATAGTAGGTGTTAGGGCTGTGGACGGAGTCGTCCTAGCCTCAGATAGAAGAGCCAGCAAAGGCTTCTTCATCAGCTCCAAGACAACACAGAAGATATTGAAGGTCGACGAGACACTGGCGGTTGCGATAGCCGGACTGCTCTCCGATGCGGAGTACTTGGTCAACCTTGTGAGGGCTGAGAGAAATCTGATAACGCTGAGGCGTGGATTCCCCATGACGGTGAGAGAGTCAGCCAAGCTCTTCTCAAACCTGGCCTATTCAGGCATAAAAAACTACATACCCTACTATGCCGAGCTCATAGTGGCGGGAGTTGACGAGGAAGGCGCCCACATCCTCAGTACAGACATGAGCGGCTCAATAATAGCTGAGGAATACACATCTTCAGGCTCTGGCTCGCCCATCGCCTACGGCGTCCTAGAAAGCCTCTACAGTCCAGACATCACCCTAGACCAGGCCAGAAACATCGCAGTGAAGGCTGTCGAGGCTGCGATGCAGCGTGACCCAGGCTCAGGCAACGGGGTGGACATACATATGATACCCATACAGGCCAGAGGTGTTTAGCATGGCGTCGCCAGACCAGTTCAGGTATCAACCCTTCTACGGCCCGGAGGGTAGGATGACGCTGGTGGAGAGGGCGTTAGAGGCTGTAGCCAGGGGCGGATTATGCATCGGCCTAAGATTCCCCAGATACGCAGTTGTAGCCAGCATGGTGAGGCCAGTGCGCAAGCTGATACAGCCCGGTGAGAAGATCTTCAAAATAGATGAGCATATCGGAGTTACTGGGGCCGGATATCTCAGCGACCTCTACAAGCTGGTAGACCAGATGCGTATAGAGGCGCAGAGACATAGGCTTACGTATGGAACTCCTATAGATGTAGGCTCTATAGTGCAGTCTGTCAGCGAATACTTCCACAGCTACACCATCTACCCTGTTAGACCTCAGGGCATATCGGTGATTGTGGCTGGAGCGGATAGGCTGGGGGTACATCTTTACCAGGTGGACCCGAGCGGCACATCCTTCAAGGGTGAGGCCTTTGCGGTGGGTCAGGAATCCGAGAAGGCTATCGAGGAGCTGGAGCTGCGCTACCGCCAGGACATGAAGGAGGATGAGGCTCTACAGCTCATACTCGAGGTGATGAAGGGGGCTGGTGCTGTGGAGCCGTTAATACAGTACGGCCTGGTCGACGGTGACAGACGATATTTCGAGAAGAAAAACCATCTGGGAGCCTAGCTGGAGGAGACCACCAGCATCGTCAGTGTGGACCTTACCTTGTCAAGCCTTCTGACACTCCATGAAACAACCTCCTTCAGCTTATCCATGGTCTCGGCCTCGACCTTGGCCACTATATCATAGACACCGTAAACTACGTACGCCTCCTTTATGTAGGATATCTTCTTCAACTCTGCCAGAACCTCTTCCTCAGACCCTATCTCGGTGTTTATCAGGACGAAGGCTGTGGGCATGACCTCTCACCACGTTAGTCTCAAGCTCTCATATAAGCGTTAAGTCTCCACCTTGGTGGTCAGGAATAAGCTGTCAGATAGAAGTAGAGCAAGTAGGCTCCCGCAGCGATGAGTATTATCCCTGTAAGTTGATGTAGCCTGCCGGCTAGGCTCCTGGCCTTTCCAAGTATCCCGAGGCCTACAACTGATGCCAGCGTTCCCAGCAGGATGAGGGGTGTGATTACACCAGCTGCGTATGAAAGCATGATGGCTATGGGGTTGGCTCCTAGGGCTAGAGATGCATAGGCCAAAACCGTGATAAAGATGGGGAGGTTACATCCCGACGCGCCCAAACCATACCCTACCCCGAATAAGAGGAAGGATAATCCACCACCGCTTCTAAAAGTCTTCAATACACTTATGGATGGGGGGCTAACGCCCAGGGTTTTAACCACACCCATGGAGAGTATTATAACTCCTGATGCGGCCGCTAGGTGGGGGATGGATGGACGCACGGTCTCCCGGGCTATGGCTATAAGCACGGCCATCAATGCGTAAACCGCCACTATCCCCGTCGATGTGAGGGCCGACCTGGCTAAAGAATTCTTCAACCCCCCGGCCTGGCCCACACTATACCCAATGTAGGCGGGTATGAGGGCGTATCCGCACGGTGATAGGAGGGTGGCTGCGCCCGCACCCATCACAAGGGTTATCTCGGCCATTGACAAGGCCTAGATACCCTCTGTGGGTTTTGGTGTCCGTCTATGGATGGGGTGGCCCTACTTTCCGGAGAACTTGGGCTCTCTCTTCTCATAAAACCTAGCCCTTATGCCCTCCTTCAAATCCTCTGTGTGGAACATCAGAATCGACTCCTTCAGCTGATACTCCATCCCCTCATCCACTGGCATCTCGCCACCTAGGTTGACACAGGCCTTGGTGGCTCCGACGGCTAGGGGGGCGTTCTTCACAATCTTCCTAGCTAGGTCCATGGCCTCATCCATAAGCCGTTCGTAGGGAACCACCTTGTTGACAAATCCTAGGCGGTACCCCTCTTCGGCGGATATCCATTCTCCGGTAAACAGGAGATATTTGGCCCAGTATCTGCTTATGAAGCGTGGGAGCCGTATGGTGATTCCTGCACCTGGGCTAACACCTATCGTCACCTCAGGCAGCCCAAATTTAGCATTCTGGCTGGCTACAACCAAGTCCACAGCCTGTATCACCTCGATGTTGCAGAACCCGTTGACAGCCGCTATGATGGGCTTACGCATCTTCTCCATAAATCTCCAGACATCTAGGTTGAACCTGTTGAATCTCTCTATCTCTCCTATCCTACCTGCCTCCACATTGGCCAGGAACTCTTTCGCATCACCTCCCGAGCAGAAGGCCTTGTCACCGGCGCCGGTAATAATTATACACCATACACCGTTGTCGTAGGCGGCGTCGTGAAGTGCGTTGTTGAACTCCGTGAGCATAGCCACGTTCATAGCGTTCCTTGCCTCAGGCCTGTTAAAGGTTATGACAGCTATTTTCTCTTCGATGTTTTTACTGTAGATGATATGGCTATACTGGCTCATGGCTAGATTAGGGATGCACCGCCTTATAAAGCCCTTGACACCATGCCATGGAGCATTCTAGCCAGCAGCCCGTAAATATGCACGCCACATGGAAAACACCCAAGACACGGAGAAGCCGTAGTATGTTAGGCATCAGTATTCTTCAGTGATATTGTCCCGTATTGGGTTATAAATATCTCTCTTTAACGCTTATATGTATAGGCTTACGGATTTTAACGTTATGTCCTCTGATGTTAGACGTCTTCCAGCAGATATCGAGTTCGCCTCCACCGGCGTCCCCGGGCTAGAGGAGATGTTGGAGGGTAAGGGTATTCCCAAGGGCTATAAAGTGGTGGTGATGGGGACGCCTGGCGCCGGAAAAACAACCCTGGCCATCCAGTTTCTTGTCCACGGATGTAAGATCGGTGAGAATGGTATCTATGTCTCTCTGGATGAGAAACCCTTCAACATATTCCGCAACATGCGGAGGGTGGGCCTCGACGTAGAACCCCATATCAACGAGAGGCGGCTCTCGATAGTTGATGCATCACCTATCAGGACTCTTCCTGGCGAGGTGAAGGTTGGAGCCCTATCTATCGGTAAGAGGGATTTCTCCATGGCTGCACTCATAACATCCATCAAAAGCCATGTGGAGGATATAGGTGCTGAAAGGCTGGTGATAGACCCTCTCACATCCTTCCTACTCCAGTTTCCAGACGAACATGCGAGGCGGACCGCCCTCATGGACCTTCTCGAGGGCATAGCGCCTCTAGGCTGCACAACCCTCCTCCTCACAGAGCTGAGAGCCAGCAGCCCCCGGAGGAGATACCAGTTCGAGGAGTATTTAGCCGAGGGCGTGATAATCATGATGAGATACCAGTCGTCAGGCGGTATAGTCCAGTCCATAAGGGTGGAGAAGATGAGGGGTGTCAACCATGACGTGGAACCCCATCCCTACAAGTTTACACCCGAGGGGATAGTGGTCTTCCCCTCCGAGAAAGTTCTTTAGAGAAGGTATCGCATCTCAGACAGGTAGGCTTTCCAGAGTATTACCCGAGGTATCTAGAATATGGAAGACTTATTTCAGAAAATCGATAGCGAGTTATCATGGTCAAAGAAGAGGGTTTAGATATTATCCATAAGGCTGCGGGTCTAGCCTTTATGAGGTATGCATGCGGGAGCGGTGCAAATTATAGGCGGGTCTACCAGCTGATGACTTCGGTTTCCAGACATTTCGAATCATATATGCGGTCCCTACTAGATGGGCCAGGCCTGGCAAGCTACGACGAGTTGAGAAAGGCAAGGCTGATGAAGAGGAAGTATGTCGCCTACTCGGCCTACATGGCAACCCTCAGCAGCTATCCTCTCCTCGCCCCCAGAGCCGGGCTTAGGGAGATGGCGTCCACAATCATGGCCAAGATGAGCCTGATAACAGGTATAAAGGTCTTGGATAACATCAACGACTCCCTTCACAGCTGGGAGGAGGCCGTCAAATCCCTAGACCGCCAGTACGAGGCCGTATCGACGGGGGGCTTCCAGCCTGTGGAGGGTGACGACATCAAGGCTAGGGCTGAGAACTCCTCGCTCCTCATCTCAGCCCTGGTACATAGATGGCTTGAGAGGGAGGCCGCCAACGCCTCCAAGGCGAGGGAGATATTCCTTGAGGATTTACGGAGGTACATAGAGGGGCAGAAGCTTTCCTTTAGCCAGCAGAGCGTTGAACACAGGGAGAAAATCGATATCTACACGTATCTCAGAAACGTCAACGAGAAGAGTATAGGAAGGATCTGGGTGGACCTGGACCTGTGCATGCTGGAGCAGACGGTGGCAGAACTGGATGAGAGGGTGATTTACGAGCTGAGGGAGGCCTTCGACTACCTCTTCAAATCCTGCAACATATACGATGATGTGGCGGACCTCGATGTGGATATGGCTGCAGGCATCTGGAACAGCGTAGTCTACCTGGGTATGGAGAAGGGTGTCTCCAGAGGGTTTGAAGGTGTGGATAGGGGGCTGCTGAGGGATACGGTGCGGCTTGGAGACCTCCACTATCTCAAGGCTGTCAACGCCGCTAGAAGGCTGGGTGAGAGGCTTTCCTTCGATGTCGAGGGGCTTCTAAGATGTTTCACAGCCCTAAGATACTTTGTCATGAGGAAGTGGTTCTTCAGAACGAAGAACCCGCTGGACATCATCGACTTCGTCAACGTCAGGGTCACGCCCGAGATAATGGCGTATGCTGGAAGGCTCTAGACGGTCGGGCAGCAGCCGTAGAAGATTGTGACAACGGTGGCTATGGAGAGGGCTGCGTTCACCTTGAAGATGATGTGCCAGAGGCGTATGTCCCTGAGGAGGGGTGTGGTTAATGCCGCCTGAGCGGCTAGAAGGGCCAGCGTAAAAGGCTGGAGGCTGCTGGTTGAGAGTGCGGCAAGGCCCATAGCCAGGAGATACATGGCTAGGACGGCGTATAGACATCTCCTAACACCGAGCATTAGTGGTAGGGTTCTATCGCCCAGCAGCCTGTCACCCTCCATGTCGCCGAAATCTTGGAGGGTGTGATTAGCCATACCCATCACGAAGGCTGTGGCCAGCCTGTCCGAGATATTGAGCGGGTTGAAGCCTGATATAACCGATGCGGCCGTGAAAGGTGCGAAGAGGGAGTGGAAGACAAGAACCGAGCCCTTCAACACGGGAAGCCTCTTCAGCCTTATCCGGGGAGCCGAGTAGAGGAAGCTGAGGATGAGGTCTGCGGCCAGTATCAGCCCTGCGTAGGGGTTTATCGTTGATAGCCATCCAAGAAGAACTATGGATACGCCGTAAAGGCTTGCCGAGACCAGGGTTGCCATCTCGGTTGATACCGCTCCGCTAGGTATGGGGAAGCCTTTCTTGGTGAGGGCGTCGGCCCTGGCGTCCATAAGGTTATTGTAGCTGTTGAGGGATGCTGTCAGGAATATGAAGAAGGCGAGAAGTGCGAGGATGATGTACTGGTCCCTCACCCCAGCCAGAAGTGTGGAGACTAGGGTAAGTAGGGCTACAGATGCGATGGAGAAGTAGGACTTTGTAAGTGCTAGAATATCGAGGAGCCTCGCCATATCCTAGTAGCTGGGAGACTCCAGCCTATTAAAAAGCGTGGTTCTAGTGTTTCTCCCCCGGCTTGAGGGTTATCTGGAATGCACATCTATCGGCTCCTGTAGCCCTGCACATAAACTCGTAGCATTCGGACTTGATACGATAGCAGATGGCTATGGCTCCCACCACCACGCTTGATACAAACTTATCGCAGAAAGGCGTCTCACTCCTCACATCCTTGCAGAGGTGGCAGTCGGAGATTTCGAAGACATAGGTATCCTCATCTTTCTCCACTATTGATATGTCCAGGTCCCAGCCGGTCTTCAGGGTTAGAGCCACTATCTTGGGTAGGTGTTCAGGCTTAAAGACCGTGTAGGGTGTCCCCTCCAGTATCTTCACATACTTGAGGGCCGTCTCCCTGGCCGAGAGCTCGCCGAAAAACCTAGTGGACTGCTGAACTTCAAGCTTGAGGTCAGGCCTATCCCCGAAGACAAAGTCTACCACGTTTTTCATAGCGGTCAGAACCGCTATGTGGGCGTCTAGGGGGACGGTTCTAACCCTGCTACCTATAAAGCCTCTGGACATCCTAATGAGCTTCAGGGATAGGGATGAAGGTATTGAGAGTAGCAGACGGCTTTTCAGCTTCAGAGAGTTCCTCTGCCCAAGCTTAGGCTCAGGCTCCACCTCCACCAGCTTGACCATCCCGGCCAAAACCCATCGGGACAGCTTCTCCACAATCTCATCCCATCTATCGGGGAAGAGCTGCCTAACCTCCGAGACCCTACGGCCGTTCAAAGACGTCAGCAGCAGATAGTCGTTGAAGCTGATATTCTCGATGCTCACCTCCTTCTTCTCTATTACGTAGCCCTCCGAACGCTCCGTCAGAGCCCTCAAAATCTCCTCAGGGCTGGCCGGGCCTGGAAGCTTGTCGATAAACTGGCCCTCCCACTCGATGAGGAGGCTGCCGCCCACGAGCTTGTACTGGAAGGTTTTGAGGTGGTATTGGGGGTCGCATACCCTTATCGGCGTGAAATAGTAGTTGAAGATGTTCTCCTTCCTCACCACAGATATCTCCAACACACCGTCCAGCACAGCCATCAGCTTCTTCTCCAAATCCTCAAAGGTCCCCTTGGGCAGCAGGTAGAACTCCAGATGGTTGGTCTGGGCCACGTCTTTCTTCCAAATCTCGAGGAGCCGGAGCACCTCGTCGGAGCCCCTCCTTATCAAAAGCTCAGGCAGATAGCTGTGGACCAAGACCCTGCTCTGGATAGTCCTCCTCAGCTGATTGACCTGTATAGAGACATCCTGAAGCGATTCAAGGGATATGGCTATCCTGCTCTTCTCAGGGACGGCATAGTGGGATGAGTGTATCTCGGTAAGCATCTCAGGGTCTCTAAACAGTGTTTTAATCAGGTTCCGGCCCTCCGAGAAGGTCTCGTCAAGCACTAGGACAGACATGCCGGGGTAGAGATGGACTATGTGGTCGAAGAGGGAGTGGCCGGTATATATTCGGGCCTCATGCACAGCTGTATGGGAGCCTCCTATATCCCCGCCCTGTAGATGCATTTATTACGTAGAGGATGGGCCTACTCAGTATTTTAGTTTTTATGCCTGGGGAGACCGCCCCTTCAAAGGGTTCAACGCCCTAACGATGACTACGCCGCCCAGCATCCTCTCAGAAACCGCCACTGAGCCAAAATATCGGGATATAAGGGATTTGAGACGGCTTGTCCTAGGATGCCTCCTGTAGGTGGGGTAGATTTTGGCCACCTCAAGCCCCCTCCTTCCCAGGTATAGGGCGGCGAGGAGGGGGGCGAAGACCCTCCAGTAGAGGCCGATTATGGTGGAGCGTACCCTGCTGTCGGGCTTCCCCAAATCCACTACAGTAAACCTCCCACCATCCGCCTTGGATACTCTATTCACCTCCTCCACAGCCTCCTCAAGCCGGAGGGAGTCCCTGAGGGAGAAACCCATAATCACCAAGTCGAAGCATGAGTCCCTGAAGGGAAGATGCTCGAAGACCCCCTGGACCCTGTGGGTTCTTCCATCATCACCCACCCTCGCAAGCATCTCAGCCAGAAAATCAGCCATCACAACATCACCCAGCCCCGGCCTGAGGGATAGGGCAACCCTGCCGAACACCCCGGTACCGCATCCTAGGTCTAGGACCCTGTCACCATCCCTCAGGCAGCCGGTCAAAGCCTCAACCCTGAAGAAAATATCGGTATTGAAGGAGATAACCCTGTTGACACTGTCGTATATGTCGGCTATGTTTCTGAGGGAGTTGATGACGGCTTGCCAGTCATCCCGGAGGCCTAGACCCTCCATCGGGCCGCTAGAAGCTACAGCACCATTTTAGTCTAAATAGCTCTCAACACCCGCTGATATGGGTTGAGCAGGTCCAGCAGCCTAGAGGAGGCGGCCCAGATTCTCAGAACCCATTTCGGGATGAATAACTACCAGGCCAAGGCGTATCTAGCCCTTCTGAGGGGCTACACCACAGCCAGGGATATCTCTAGGAAGGCCGGCATACCCATCTCAAGGGTCTACGATATCTTAGAGAGCCTTGAGAGGGCGGGACTGGTGATAAGGTCTGAGGAAGGCTATCACGCCGCAGAGACGGCGACAGCTCTTAGGAATAGGCTGGAGCAGATGCGGCAGATATTTGAGCGGCAGCAGGGTGAGAGGGAGACGGCGCTGGAGCGTTTTCTCTCCATCGTCTCCTCCCTATCTAGACATGAGACGGTGCAGCCTGAGTCTGCCGTGTTGAGGGGGCTGGAGGCCGTGGTGGTGAAGATGTTGGAGGCCTGTGGAAGGGCTGACGAGCTGGTCTTCACCGTCAGGAAAGCTGTGAAGCTCAAGGAGGAGTTTAAACGTGTCCTCACACCGCTGCCGAGGAAGAGGGTACTATTCCTCCTCCACCCCAACGTCATGCTCGATGATGGAGATGCCGTCTTCCTAGAAAGGATGGGCGCCAGAATAGCTAGGAGCCAGGCTGTCCTAATGGATATGCTGGTGACAGATAGGGGTGAGGCCCTGATAGGGCTTCCCCTCGACGATGAGGAGCCTGTCGCTGTGTGGGTTAGGCATAAGGGCTTCGCAGACTCCCTCTATAAGGCCATCATGGAGGCTGCTGGCTGGGCTGCTGGACCGGCATCGTGAAAAAGGCTATAGTGAGGATTATAGATGCGACAAATATTATTATGAATCCAACCACCACAACCACTAGGACCGCGCCTATCAGGTAGAGTAGCCCCGCTGTCTTGAAGTATCCGGCCCCCATCCTCTCGCCGATGGCGTTTAACCCCCTCCTGAAGAAGATGGTGGATACGATGAGGAAGACCCAGACAGCCAGCAGACCTATCAGCAGGGTTATGATGAAGAGGGGAATCCGGCCCCTAAAAAGCTCCCAGAACTCCTCAACCCTTGCCGGAGGCCCGCCAAGCCTGAAGAAGGAGAAGAACCCAGAGAACCCTACGGCCAAGCCCACCGCCAATCCCACAATACCCAGTATCACGGCGATGAGGACGTCGTTGAATATCTTCTGCTCCCTCAAGGCGTCGGCTATCTGCTTTACGGCCACAAGAACCAGCACCAGACCGACAATGTAGAGGACGCCACCTGCGCTGGGCACTATGGAGAGAACCATAAGGAGGGAGCCTATCCCACCGAGAATCCTGGCCTGATCTAACCCATTCATAGTCTTCTCTATCAATAGGGGAAATATAAATTCTGGCTTCTTGGATTTGTTTAGAGGCTTATGCTACCGTATGCTCCATGGCTATCATGGGTTATTCCCATCGTGGGAAGCCTTTTCATCCCGGCCTTCTTCCGTGCGGGTAAGAGGGCGGGTGAGATATATGCTGTGGCTGTGGCTTTTCTCGCAGCAGCCTTCAGTATCTCCATGCTGCCCGACGTCTATGGTGTTGGAGCCCACGGCATAACCATCAGCATTGACTGGATACCTTTGGGCCTTGACCGGTGGATAGATGCAAGCCTTCTCGTGGACCCCCTCAGCGTCCTGATGGCTAGCATAGCCACAGGTATAGGAGCCCTCATAATCCTATACAGCTTGGGCTACATGGCCCATGAGGAGGGGCTGCCACGCTACTACTTCTTCATGCTTTTCTTCATAGGTGGGATGACACTTCTCGTCATGTCCGAAAACTTCCTCATGCTCTACATCGGCTGGGAGATTGTGGGGCTATGCTCATACGCTCTGATAAGCTTCTACAACAAAAAGCCTGAAGCCAACCACGCAGGCATCAAAGCATTCGTTACGACAAGGATAGGGGATGCATCGATGCTCATAGGGATAGTTATGCTCTTCTCCCTCTTCGGCACCTTCAGCTTCACAGGCCTTGAGAAGGCTATGGCGTCCGCGCTGGAGAGCGGAGCAGTCTCAGCCGGGCTTCTAACCGTCGCCTTCCTCCTAATATTCGGCGGTGCGGTGGGCAAGTCAGCCCAGTTCCCCCTCCACGTCTGGCTGCCCGACGCCATGGAGGGGCCGACACCTGTCAGCGCCCTCATACACGCAGCCACGATGGTGAAGGCCGGCATATACCTCGTGGCCAGGATGATATTCACGGTGATTCCATTCGAAGCCTTCCCACCAGCCCTCTTCACCCAGTGGTACACCGTTATAGCGCTGATAGCCGGGTTCACAGCTCTCATGGCAGCCTCGATGGGCCTGGTCTCCTCAGACATTAAACGGGTCATCGCCTACTCCACCATAAGCCAGCTGGCCCTTATGCTGGCGGCTCTGGGCATGGCTTCTGAGATGGGATGGTTCGGAGGAGTATTCCATCTCCTAAGCCACTCCATCTTCAAAGCCCTCCTCTTCCTAGCGGCTGGAGCTGTCATACACGCGGTCCACACCAACAGCCTAGACGAGATGGGAGGTCTTAGGAGGCATATGCCCATAACCTTCTGGACATCTCTAATAGGTGTCCTCGCCCTAGCGGGACTTCCACCCCTCAGCGGGTTCTGGAGCAAGGATGTCGTCATCCAGTCCACGGTCGAGGCAGGGAACACCCTCGTCTACCTACTAGTTGCGGCCACATCCATACTAACATTCGTCTACGGTCTGAGATGGGTCTACAAGGTCTTCCTCGCACCACCAGCCACCCACCACCACGAAGTCCACGAAGCCCCCAAAGTGATGACCATACCCCTAATAATCCTAGCAACACTCTCGCTTGGTATAGGCCTCTCAGGCCCGGTATTCGAGCCCCTCTTCGGAGAATATCTGGGGCTGGAGCACCATATAGAGGTCAGCCCTGTAACATATTTGACCTCTGGAATCATCCTAGCCCTCGGCGGCGGGTTGGGATATCTCTTCTATCTAGGCGGGAGAGCAAGTCCGGAGGCAGTTAGGTCTACGGCTCTGGGAGCCGCACTCCACAAACTACTAGTCAACAGATACTATATCGACGCATTCTACTACAGGGTCTTCGTGGACGGCCTGGATAGGCTATCCTCCCTCACCCACCGCTTCCTTGAGCTGAAGGTGATAGACGGCTTCAACTACGCCCTCACACGGGCCACAGCCTACATAGTCCAAGGCTTCCGAAACATACAGACAGGAGAGAGCAACATCAACATCAGCGGCCTTGTAATAGGGCTGATAATACTCCTCCTACTCTTCATAAGACTCCTAACAGGGTAGGTGTTAGTGGCTGCGGGGGTTGATCGGCGATATCACCGCCGTCACCACGTTGTTGACTATTTTCATGTTCTTCAATATCCCTGACCAAGGCAGCTTGACAAACTCCCTCTTACCGCCTCCCACTATCTTGACCGTGTTGCCCACAACCTCCACCGACACCAGTCCCCTAGCCTGTATGATTAGATGGAGGAGGCCGTTCTCCTCCCTCATCTCATAGTAGATATCTTTCTGCCTGGCCTCCGAAGCCCCTCCGCCTCCCCTGAGGAGGAGGAAGAGTATAGCTGACAGCCCTCCGACGATGGCCAGATGTAGGGGGTGGAGATATATGGCCATGAAGACAGCCGCCACCGATAGTAGTGTCAGAAGCGTCAGAAGCCTCAGGACACCCAACCACGCCACCACAGCCAACCTCTACATAAGGCATGATATATCCTCTAAGCCTTCTAGAGAACTCAATATTCCCCGGATATTTTTTGGAAAATCTCTAGAGGTGTAGAGCGGGTTGTTCCAGGGTAGAGCCTATATCGCTGCTGGCCTAACCCAATTTAAAAATTTCCTTCAGGGTTTTATAGGAATATTCGGCGTGCCCGTTAGATAAAAAGACTATCTCATATCTCTTCTTATCTCCACCCAGCTTGAACCGCATATCGAGCCTGTTCCCTCTGAGCTTCATCTTCAACTCGTCGAGCTCACCGTAACCCGCTTTATACCCCACCATTACACGGGAGACCCTCCAAAACTTTTCCATCAGCTGTTGGATGATCTGGGCAGCGTGGGTGTATTTGAGGCCGCTAAGCCTCGCTAACTCCGCATACCACGCCCTATCCTTCTCTTCGGCCCCTCGAATTCTCGCAAATATCTGGCCTATAGCACTCCAGAACACATCCTCCTCAACGCTGCCGCTTCTATGGGTGAACCGTCCGGATTCAGGCCCCCTATCCGGCGCAAAACTCCGTACTTCATCCGTCACCAGCTCCACGAGGCTATTCTGGCAGAAGACGAGTAGACACCTTACTACCCCGCCGCCGAGCGTTCTCAGTGAGAAAGTCCGCCTCCACGCCTCCAGAACTATTCTCACCACATCATCGCCGGCTCCGCTCATCAGCCATCCTCCAAAACCGGTTTCGGAAATAAATCTTTGCCATCCCAGTAAAATCTGGCCCCCGTTAGTGTGGCCGCCTCTTATAACAAGGGCCTACCCACATTATTATCGGTTTATATTCTGGCCGGTGACGGATAGGTGGTAGATGCCGAGAAAAGGCAGGAACGGTGGAAGGAACGTTTTCAGAGTCCTTATACCCATCATACCCGCCGCATTACTCGTGGCTTTCATAGTCTACCTCATAACGATACCTCCCAACCCGCCTCCCACAACAGTTCCCACCACGGCCAGCCAAGGTGATTTGGCGCCGGACTTCACCCTCAGAATCATAGACGGCGAGGGGTTGAAAGACCAGTCATTCTCACTATCCGAAGTGAAGGGGAGACCGATCTTCATCGACTTCATCCATGAATGGTGCCCCCACTGCAACAACATGGCCAGCACAATTGACAGGCTTCACAGCCAATACGGCGATAGAGTGTTCTTCATCACCGTCGCAGGAAGCTCCAACACCACACCCGAGAAGACCGCCGAATATATTAGACGCCATCATATCTCCTGGACAACGGTCTACGACGACGGATTGAATGTCTTCAGACAGTTCGGCGTCCGTGGAACACCGACCTATATTGTCATCGGCCCTAACGGGATAATAGTAGGTAAGCTCGAGGGTGAGCAGCCATACACAGTATTGGAGCAGCTAGTCAAGAACGTAATAGGCGGCTGAGAAGCATCTACCTGACGTCAGCACTTCTATCAGCCGCAGGCCTACTACTCTCAATATATCTAACCCTTCTGCCACCGCCAACCTTCTGCGATATCAACAGCTTCTTCTCATGCGACACCGTTCTCTCAAGCCCCTACGCCAAGATAGGCGGCATACCCACAGCCTTCCTAGGGGTTGCCTGGTTCGCAGCAGCTACAGCACTTTCACCACTATCCATCAGGTCCGCCAGAGCCTCGAAAACCCTCCTAACGCTGTCAGTGTTCGCAGCCGCAGGCGTGTCGGTGCTGGTCTATGTCGAGCTCGCCCTGATAGGCTCAGTATGTCTGCTATGCACAGCAGCCCACCTCCTAGGCGTGGGTGTGCTGGCCACATCCATAGTAGGTCTGAGGTCTAGCCGCGTCTGACAGCCGATAGGGATAGGGATGCTGCACTGGCCGCCACAACGAAGAAGGAGAGGAATAGGTGGATTGCTTTCGCAACCTCAGGCCCTTCGGCGAATATCACCAGCCCGAAGACACCCTGTATGATGTATAGGGCTAGGGTGAAGGAGACATCGTTGGCTGACGTGTGCCCCGATTTCCTGGCCGAATAAACAACACCCAGCAGTATCAGGAATGTGAGGAAGCCGAGGCCGACGTGGCCGAGGGTGTAGAGCTCACCCTCAACAAGCTTCAGATTGAATGCGATACCCTGAGCGAGCTGCAGGATTGTAAGGAGGGTCACTAGGCCCAAGGCTCTGGTTATCATGGGGACGGCGTCTACATGGCGCTATAAATTTTTGATGTGGCGCCGCTGGATTTGTTTATCCGCCCAAAAGATGGGGAGTGGTGGTTTTTCATGTTATTCTGCCATGTTCAAGTATAAATACTGCGTTTTACGTTAGTTGCAACTTGTTTAGGAGTGGTTGAGGACATGTTCCCGGCATACACCGACGCAGGGTTAAAGCCCTGGAGCTTCACCAAGGAGCAGGTACTGGAGATAATCAAGAAGGAGGGTGTTAGATTCATAGACCTGCAGTTTACGGACCTGCCCGGTAAGCTCCAGCATATAACAATCTCCTCCGGCTACCTTGACGCTGAGATGTTCTCCGAGGGCGTGCCAAAACTGGACGGCTCTTCGATAAGGGGCTTCGCAGAGATCTACGAGTCGGATATGCTTCTCAGGCCAGACCCAACCACCTTCGCAGTTCTGCCTTGGAGCCTCGACGGAAAGAAGACCGCCAGGATGATATGTGATGTATACCGGGGGTTCGGGGGTGGAAGGTTCTCGAGAGACCCGAGGCTGGCAGCCCAGAGGGCTGAGGAATATCTGCGGGCCCAAGGATATGAGCCGTCGTACTGGGGTCCCGAGATAGAGTTCTTCGTCTTCGACAGAGTTAGCTGGGATGTCTCCACACCCTACCGGGGGCAGAGCTACGTGATAGAATCCCGGGAGGCCCCCTGGGAGGTGGACGGCAAATCGTTCCCAATCAGGTTTAAGGAGGGGTACTATCCCACGCCGCCGCAGGATACGTTGATGGAGTATAGGAACGAGGTCTGCAGGCTCTTAACAGACTACTTCGGCGTTGAGGTTGATGCCCACCACCACGAGGTCGCCACCGCAGGGCAGTGCGAGATAGACATGAAGTATGACACGTTGACGAGGATGGCTGACAAAGCCCAGACATACAAATATGTTACGAAGAATGTGGCCAGCCAGATGGGGATGGTGGCAACCTTCATGCCCAAACCCATCTTCGGCGATAACGCCTCCGGGATGCATATCCACATAAGCCTCTGGAGCGGTAGCAAAAACCTGTTCTACGACCCTGACGATGACTACGCCGAGCTGAGCCAGCTGGGCCGCTATTTTGTGGGAGGACTACTAGAGCATAGCAGAGCTCTCACAGCAATCGTCACACCCACCACCAACTCATTTAGGAGGCTGGTGCCTGGTTATGAGGCCCCTGTCTTTATCGCATGGAGCAGGTCCAACCGCTCAGCCAACATAAGAATACCCGTCTACCAGAGGGGTGCTGGCTCAGCCAAGAGGAAGAGGGTTGAGTTTAGGACGCCTGACCCATCGTGTAACCCCTACCTATGTTTTGCAGCGTTAGCTGCTGCCGGTGTTGACGGCATCAAGAAGAAGATGGACCCGGGAGACCCCGTCAACGAGGACATCTACAGGCTCAGCAGCGAGAAGAGGAGGGAGCTAAACATTAGAGAGCTACCCGGCAGCTTGAAGGAGGCGGTGGAATCTCTGGAGAGCGATAGGGAGTTTCTGAAACCCGTCATGGCCGACGACCTAGTGGATACGCTGATGGAGCTGGAGATGAAAAACTTCGTAGAGGTGAGCTCTAGGCCCCATCCATACGAGTTCTATCTCTACGCAGACGTTTAAAAACCGGATTAAGTCCTTTTATATCAGCTCACACCATCAACAGTCAGGGAATGCCATTAGCTTTTCTACTCCTCAACGTAAAACCCGGCAAGGAGGAAGACGTCTTAAAGGCGCTCGCCGAGATTAAGGAGGTGAAAGAAGCCCATCGGGTATACGGTGTCTATGACACCCTCGTGAAGGTTCAGGCGGATACAATGGAGAATCTCAAGAGTATATTAAATAATAGGGTGAAGAGGATCGAGAACATCACCTCAGTCGTCTCCCTCATAGTGACCTCGGGTTGAGTAGGAGATTCACCATACCGGCCACGGAGTCGGACCATATAGAGTTCAAGGAGAAGCTTCTCTCCTCCGTACATCTCAGGCCTGAGAAGATGCAGAAGCTGGCCAGCCAGATGAAGCACAGGCTCCAGATGGGGAATGGGAAGGCCGTCTATGTCTTGGGCGTGAGCGATGATGGCAGGAGTGTTGGCCTCTCCGAGATTGAGCTGGAGGAGAGTCTGAATGTTTTGAAGGCTGTGGCCATCGAATGCGGTGCCGTGATAGACAGGGTTGAGCGGTTTGAGGAGAACAATTTGTCGATTGCCAAGGTGATAATCTCCAGCGTCGCTGAGCCTAGCAGAAACCATATAACAGTTGCTGTGGCGGGTCATGTAAACC
The DNA here is from genome assembly GCA_002898355.1 of archaeon HR01. Lineage (GTDB taxonomy): Archaea > Thermoproteota > Nitrososphaeria_A > Caldarchaeales > Caldarchaeaceae > HRBIN01. Next base: position 44,719 of record BEHD01000005.1, read on the forward strand.
ACGGCAAGTCAACTCTTCTAGCCTGCCTTATAACAGGTGAGCGGGACGATGGAAAGAAGTGGCTCTACCTAGACACCCTACCCCACGAGGTTGAACGCAACCTCTCGGCCGACATACATTTCGCCCTTCTCGGCTTCAACGGCTCAAAACCTATACTGCTGTCCAACCCCCTCGACAGGGTGGAGCGCAGCCGTGTGGCAGGTGAGGCTCAGAAGCTTGTGAGCTTCGTGGATACTGTAGGGCATGAGCCATGGCTCCGGACAACCATCCGCGGGATTCTGGGCCAGGAGATAGACTACGGCATACTGGTTGTGGCTGCGGACGACGGCCCAACCCATATTACGAGGGAGCATCTGGGGATAATGCTGGCCACGGGGCTTCCAGTCATAGTCTGTATCACCAAGTCCGACAAGGTGGCTGCTGAGAGGCTGGAATACGTTGTGGATGTTACGGGAGGCCTTCTCAAACGTGTAGGCCGTATCCCCTATGTCATCAGGCGGGAGGAGGATATCAACCTAGTCATGGACAAGCTCTCAGTGGTGGTTCCAATAATCAAAACCTCCTCAGTCACCCGTGAAGGCTTCGACCTTCTCTACTCCATACTCAGAAGCCTACCAGCCCGTCCTAAGGTCTCTGACAAGCCTCTCCTACTCTACATAGACCGGGTCTACAACGTGGAGGGTGTGGGCAGTGTTGTCTCTGGCTCTGTCAGGCAGGGCAAGCTGACGGCTGGGAGCGAGGTTCTTGTGGGGCCAGACCCGAAAGGCGTCTTCAGGATGGTGAAGGTGAGAAGCATAGAGACACACTACGCCCGAATCCCTGAGGCCGAGCCGGGATATATCGTAGGCGCAGCCTTGAGGGGTGTGAAGCATGAGCTCCTCCACAGAGGGATGGTCCTATGCGACCCAGCCCTAAAACCTCAGGCAGTCTACAGCTTCGAGGCCGAGGTCACGGTCCTATCCCATCCCACACGGATCGGCAACGGATACGAGCCGGTTCTCCACTGCCACACGATAGCCTCATCCGTCAAGCTAACACTCTTGGATAGGGATTATCTGAAGGCTGGCGAGACGGGAAGGGTTGTCATGAGGTTCAAGTATAGGCCTTGGTATGTCGTGGAGGGTGATAAGTTCATCTTCCGGGAAGGCAAGACCAAGGGTATAGGGACGATAACTAGGATTCTAGAAACAGCGGGCTAGTTCTTCATCCGTGCCAGCGTGAGGAGGGCGGCGGACTGAGTCGCCAGTATGTAGGCTATAACGACCTGAGATGGGGCTCCGAAATCCATTAACATCCCATATATCACGCCGCTGAGGAAGGCTGAAACACCCAACCCGGTGTTGAGAAGCCCGTAGGATGTGGCCGTACCACCCATCTCCGACACAGCCGCCCTATATACAGACTCTTGCATACCCAGAACAGAGCCGAAGAAGGCCGCCGAAAGAAGTAGCGTGAAGAAGTCTTGGGCGAGGAAGGCGGTAGCCGAGGAAGGTATAGTCAGTATCAGGGGTATTGCTAGGGTCTTCAAGCCGTATCTGTCGTATAGGAAGCCTACGGCAGGCGCTACAGCCATGTCGACCAGCTGCACCACTAGATAGATTAGCGGGACGAGATATGTCTGCCCCGACGGCGAAAGTATGGCCGAGGCCCTGTAGAGGATGAGGGGCGCATATACCAGCCCCACCGAGTTGAGGGAGGCCAGCAGAGTGAGGAGTCCAACACGGCCGGCCGGAGCCCCGCCACACCCAACCTCTGGCTTGACGGCTCCAAGCCTTCCATAGGCTACGGCCATGATTGCAAGGAGCGCTGCATAGGCTGGAAGGGTTGAGGCGAAGGCCACACCATATCCTCCGGGGAATAGGGCCAGCAACACCAGCATAAGAGCGGGCCCAGCTACAGCTCCCAGCTGGTCCACGGCCTCATGCAGGCCGAAGGCTTTCCCAGCACCCATACTCCGGCTGACTGCTGAGAGAACGGCGTCCCGTGGAGCTGTCCGCAGGGCCTTCCCAAGCCTCTCCACAACTATGAGGGCTGCGGCCAATTCCCAGCTGCTGGCCAGTGAGAGGAGGGGTATGGCCAGTATTGCTCCGTATCCTAGAAATATGAGATGCCAGTGTGTTCGGGTTCTGTCGGCCAGAGCCCCCGAGCCAAGCTTCACAACCTGCATCACCATCTCGCCCAGACCAGTCACAACACCCACCACAAGGGCTGAAGCGCCCAAAACTCTCAGATAGTCGGGTATGATGCTTCTACCACCCTCGTAGATGAGGTCTCCTAGAAGGCTGACAAGTCCTAGGAGCAAGACAGCCCTAAAACCTCCCATCATCCAGAAGCCACCCATAACATCCAACAACAAACGTGTTGGGAGCGGCCTGCGACACCACCATAGCGTACACAACCAAAAGCATAAATAAATACCCCCCACATCCAAGGCCAAGTGTGGCTGGTGAAAGCTAAGCCTTTTTTTGTTTTAGGTTCACTGGCTGTACTCATCCAGGCCGTATCCGGATGGTGGGATGTCTTCTCCCACAGGATAGAATTTGTAGATGAGGACCCTTTGCTAAATCCAGCCCATGTCGGCCTCTTCGCCGGCGTTCTCCTACTGTCGGTGAGCGTCTCGAGGAAGGCCGGCGGCCCGGTTAGGCCGTCTGGCCTGGGCCTGTTGAGGCTTTTCGTCATAATTCAGTTAATGTCCGGTGTGGCTAATGAGATTATCCATAGGATACCTCATCTGGAGGCTGTACTCGATTTCTACATACATAGCCTATTTACTTTGGGGATGCTACTCGCATCGCTGCTATTATTCGTCGGCGCCAGCCTCAGCTATCTGGTGACAGGGAGGGTGGGGAGGGACCTCGTTATGCTGTGGTCTATCTCTATGTCTGGCGCAGCCCTATGGCTAATCTCATCAGGCTCCATACTCTATCTTTTCCACCAAAACATGACAGCCACGGCGCTAATGCTGGGGTTTATAGCCTCGATAATCCTGAACACAGCTACAGCAGCATCTATGCGTGTTGGTGTGGCGGCTTTAACATCTGCCACATACTTCACCGCATCATATCTTGTGCTGGTATTGTATGCAGGGGTGAACCCATACCCACCCTCTGGCCCCTCCACAGTCCTTCTGGTAGAGTCTATGGTGGCGCTGATAGCTGTGAAGGCTGGGCGGGTGAAGACATCCCTGCTGTCCGGCGGGGCCTTGTACGGGCTGTTAACGGAGATAATCTACTACCCTATGCTGGGAAGACCGTGGACGGTGATAGAGGCATCTATGTGGGGCCTCATCGGCGGTATTCTGGGAGCCCTCCCCATACTACTCCTCGGCGGACACATATCCCAACTCTATAGAAGTAAGATACCGGTAGTTTAGGACTTGCTGGATGGGGCTCCGGCAATATACCCTAGGCTACCGGCTGTTGTTCATGTCATATTTAATCCCTACATGTATTTCTTTGAAGGATGTTGAGGAGGTTATGGAATAAGGCCATGGTCCCGATGATAGAGTCTCCTCAAGAGGTGTAGACAGCCGATGTATCGCCTGAATCTACATCTACCGCTGACCATACATATGATTTATTACCACTATTCTTGATTACCTTATCGTCTTAGCTATAACCCTCCTAAACTCCCTAGATGGATTGAATAAACTTTAGACCTGGCTCCCCAATGTCTCCCTAGAAGCGCTGACCAGGAAATACCTTCCGGAAGATATCCCTCAAGCTTAATCCACCCATATTAGAGAATAAACGTGTAGGCCTCCCAAGTAGTTATGAAACCTGACAGGGGTAGTGAGCCTGGCTCTAGACTTCTATTTCCAGTTCTTTGGCTAGCCTGTATGCCTCCTCCTCTATGTAGGGTGTTACTATTAGTAATCTATCAGGTCTCTTGCCTGTGACTTCCTCGTATAGCTTGGATTTCCTCATGAATGTGGATACGTTAGCCCTCCTAACGTTGGAGGATACCTCTATCAATATGGTTTTCCCGTCGTGGATGCTTACGTCGACCTCAACGTTGCTTGGGTAGCCATAGACCACACCCTTAGCGTCTAAGTGGCTCCACCTCTCAACCCTAACACCTAGCTCCCTGCCTAAGAGACCCCTAATCCCCTCCCTGAACGCCTCCTCCGTCATAATCCCCCACCTAGCCCCCAAAGCAGAGAGCCTCCTCTCTATCAAGTCGAAGCCCCTATTCATGTCCTCCCTGAGCTTGCCCACCTCCTCCCAAAGCTTGTTCTGACCCTCCCTAAGTGATTTAACCTCTTCCCATAGCTTGTTCTGGTTTTCTTCTAGCTTTAACATCCTCTCCTCTAGAACCAACATCCTTTCCTCTAAAGCAAGCATCCTCTCCTCCATCTTGTCCATCCTCTTGAGGACCTCGGATAAACCTAGGTAGCCTGCAACCGTGTACCTAAACTCTACGTCCTTCTCCAGCAGCTCTATGAACTCCTTCCTCAGCTTCCCAGACATCCTCTTGATTGGCCCTGAGAAAAACATTTTATATAATGCTTATTTAACGTTTCCCATTGTGTTCAGATAAGCTGATATAATTAAACCCTGGGGTTTGATTGTTGTTTGCATGGATATTGTGGCCTTGGTCTCTAGCCAGAGAATATAGAACGGTTTAAACTGTTACCCTTTACAGCATCCGGCTGCCCATAAGTGTGTAGCGGCTAAAGATTTGGACATGTATAAGACTATATAACGGCTAGACCGCTATGAGGCGATGTTACCGGGACAACCCCTCGAGATCCCCCTACTCGCTGTAGCGGTTCTACTACCTATAGCTCTTTCACCATTTACATATCTGGCCGGCAGGGCTGGGCATTGGAGGGCTTCAGCCGTTTTCTGCCACGCCACCATGTTCATACCCCTCGCCATCATCCTATTCCACCTACCCGGGATGCTCCAGGGCCTGGCATACCACGAGGAATACCGGTGGGTTCCATCCCTAGGCCTCACCGTGGGCTTCGTCCTCGACAGCCTCAGCTACCCCTTCGCCCTTCTCATGGCTCTGATGGGCTTCCTAGCCAGCATATACTCCCACAAGTATATGGAGAGGGAGCACGCCACCGAGGCCTACTTCACCCTTCTCCAGCTCTTCAACGCTGGGATGATGGGTGTGGTCCTGGTCAGCAATCTCTTCCTCTTCTACATCTTCTGGGAGCTGATGCTCATACCCTCCTACGCACTCATCGCCTACTGGGGTACAGGAAACCCACGCCTCATCAGCTTCAAATACTTCATATTCACCCATGCGGGAGCCCTAGCCCTCCTCATAGGGATAGCGTGGCTGGCGGCGCTTTTCGGCAACCTCAACATCTACGAGCTGGCCCAGCTGGCTGCACCACAGGCACAGGCGCTTAGGACGACCCTCGTGACAATCTCAGCCCTGATATTCATAGGCGCCGCCATCAAGATGGCTATCTTCCCATTCCACACATGGCTGCCGGACGCCCACGCCGAAGCGCCCACACCCATCAGCGTCCTCTTGAGCGGTGTGATGATAAAAAGCGGCGTATACGCCTTCGCCAGACTAATACTGGGCATACTCCCCTTCACACTGCAGGAGATGGGGTTCTGGGTGGCCCTCCTATCGGTGGTTAGCATGGTTTGGGGCGGCTTGATGGCTTTGACCCAGAACGATGTGAAGAGGCTACTGGCATATAGCAGCATAAGCCAGATGGGCTACATAGTCTTCGGCCTCTCCACAGGAACAATAGCCGGTGTGCAGGGAGGCCTCTTCCACGTCCTCAACCACGGCTTCGCCAAAGGCCTCCTCTTCATGTCGGCAGGCGTCCTCATCCACGAGCTCAACGAGAGGGACCTCCGCAGGCTGGGAGGACTTGCCCGCAGAATGCCCCTAACAGCCATAGCTATGCTCCTTGGAGGCCTCTCCATAGCTGGGACACCGCCTCTGGGGGGCTTCATGAGCGAGTGGATGATATTTACCGGCGGTGTTGATGCCGGATGGTCATACTTCGTGGCTGTTGGAGTGTTGGCCACAGCTATAACAGCCGGCTATTATCTCAGGATGGTTCGGGCCATATTCTTCGGTGAGAAGATGGCTGAGGCCCATGAGGCTGGCGCTGTCATGACTGCGCCTATGTCTGTGCTGGTGTTTCTGGTTATAGTTCTCGGATTTCTCGCGACGCCGATCGTGGGGATAATAGGCAGGGCCGTAGCCCTCCTAGCCCTTTGAACCCCTCATCCTCTCCATCAAATCCCTTATCCGGTTCTCCAGCTCCGACTTCAAAACATCCCTCTTCTCCGGCTCTGCAGCTAGAAGGCTGAGCTCCAGCTCAACCACACGCTGAACTCTATCCTTCACGGTAATCATCGGAGGGAACCGCTGGTCTAGACGGGTTCTATACTTGTTGCATAGCTTTAGTATCTCGGCCTCTACGGTCGCTATGTCGGCACCCTCGGGTACTGCTATGGGTATGACGATTCTCTGGGCTGCGTAAGGTGACACGTTGACCGAGGTGTGGCGGAGGAAGAGGGAGTTGGGGACTGTTATGACTGAGCCGTCCTCACCCCATAATACCGTGGCCACCATATTAATCTCGATAACCTTACCCCGCTGGCCAGCCACATGTATGTCGTCGCCAACCTTGACCGGGATGAAGCTCCCCATAAAATATCTAGCGGCCACATTCACTAGAACATCTCTAGCAGCCACTAGGAATGCTATTCCGGCTAGGGCTAATATGAGCAGGAGGAGGTCTAGGCTTAGCCCTAGATAGTTCACCACCAGCAGGATGCCGACGAGCCAGATGAAGATGGATGCGCCCCGGGACACCTGCTCAACTATCAACGGTGGAACCCTGTAGAGAAGCCTCCTGAGGAGGGCTGAAACGAGACGGGATATCAGGGCTGTGGCCAAGAGTATGGCTGCTATTATGGCCAGGCTGAAAACTATGGCGGTTATCTCGGGGATTTCAACGGCTATCAACCCGACATCGACTCCAGAATCCTAACCTCATCCTTGAAACCCCTCTCCATGCTGCAAAGTTTGGAGGTCTCGTATCCGGCCTCTCCCATCACCTGCCTAAGATTTTCATCGGCTAGTAGCGTCATCATCCTCCCAGCCAGCTCCTCTACATCGTCGGGACTCACCAGAAAGCCGTTGACACCGTCCTCGATTAGCTCCGATATCCCTGCGGCCCTGCTCACGATAGCAGGCTTCCTGTAGAGCCAGCTCTCCACCACCACCAGCCCGAAACCCTCCATTATGGATGGGAGTATCGTGAAATCCGAGAGTGTGTAGGCTGCCTCCAGCTCTCTCTGGCTCACATGCCCCGTAAATATTACACGCCCCCTCAGGCCGAGACGCTCCACCATAGATGTCAACCTATCCCTCCATATCTCACCTTTGGAGAGGCCGAGGCCCTGCCTAGAGCTGGAGAAGCTACCGTTACCCACAATAAGGAGCTTCACATCACCAACCCTGTTGGCTATTCTAGCAAATGCACGTATGGCGCGGTCATGTCCCTTCATAGGGTCTAGCCTGGCCACCATAGAGATGATACGTTCATCACCCAGCCCAAACTTGTCCCTGAACGCATCTAGCTCAGCCCTAGACGGCACCCCATACTCTTTCTCATTAATGTAGGGATAGATGTGGTAAACGCTGCCCCGATAACCTCTCTTCAGAAGGGTCTCCACATAGCGCTTACAGCTTACTATTACGATGTCGTATGCGTTAAGATATCTGCTGAGGAAGTCAGTCCATTCGACGGGTATCAACGTCTCATCAAAGGGAATATGCCAACGGAAGATCTTCGGCTTCATCGTGCTCAGCATACTCCCTGTTGGCAGCTGTTGGAAGTCATGTATGTAGAAGAGGTCGAAATCCACTTCCCTATCCAGCTCCATTATCTTTTCACTACAAACCCTGTTATACTGGGTGTAGTAGGCGTAGTCGTCGGCCCACGCGATATCTAACAGCGATAGTGGATACTCGTCCTGTAGGCCGTGGAGGAGGCGCCATAGTCGTTCCTTAGAGACGCCATAGCCTTTGAGGACCTCACCGCTAAGCCTGATGTAGTGGAGCCTGAGTCCGTTAAAGATAACCTTCTCAGGCCCTGACGGGTTTAGGGAGACCCAGTGGGCCTCCTCCACAACACCCCTATCGATCATATGCATAAGTAGCGGGTAAACCATCCTCGTCACACCTCCCGGCGAGAAGACGAAATCAACCCCTTCAACCATCTTCGAAGCCTCCACAGCTTCATTAAAGCCCTGAAAAGAATGGGTGAAACGCAGTAAAGGCGTCTGCGAACAGACCAAGAGCTTCATTGTGCATATCTCTGATTTGGCGTTTTTAAATCTTTACAATTTAGAGGAAAATAGAGCCCGCGTTTGATGGCTGTTGACCCATAAAAAATAGGGGTTGTTTATTTTGTTAGGAATTTCGTCCCCTCCTTTATGCCCTCCCATGATTCGAGTATTTGGTTGGCCGAGTCTACCTTGCATCCGTAGACTATCAGCGTGTGGCCTTTCTTTTCTAGGATGTGGCGTATCACTGCGTTGAGGGGGCATGAGAGGAAGGGGTCTGGATATCTCTTCGACAGCTCCTCATACGCCCTCAGCCCGAGTAGGTTGCGCCAGACAGCCCTGTTACCCCTGTCCTTCGTAGGCTCCACCAGCTCAAGCTCTGCGAAATCGAGCTTCTCGATAAACGTCTTTACGATATGCTCTGTTATCTCCTGCGGTGTCTCACCCCGACCCAGCTCTACACCATTCTTCGTCAAGTATTCGTAGATGTATTTGCCGAAGCTTCTGTGTATCTCCTCGGCTACGACCGCTTTTGAGGGTGTTTTGGCCAGCTCGCCCAGCGTGGCGCCTAAGCCATAGAGGACGGCGTCGTATACTAGCTCTCTTCTGTTGAAGGGTTCTGCCTCTGCCATGGCTGTTTTTGTGGTTTTGCCCATATTTATACTATATTATATTACACTAATAATTATATTATTCCACTATAACGTTTATGACCCCAAGCCCACTCACTCCTTCTCCCTTCCACCCACCAACGGCGCGGCTAGAATGGATGTATCATCACTACGGCCCAGCTCGGGGTAATTCTCCCTCAAGTAGAGGCGTATCAGATAGATTGCGGCCAGAACTGCAAGAACCCCTGGAATCACCAAGGCCCATCTCGGGAAGAAGATGGATTCCGTCAGGAAGAGGGAGATCCCAACCCAGAGGGTGGGTGAGAGGATGAAGAAGATAGCCACAATGATTTTGACCAGTAGCTCTGTGTCGGCCAATATCCGTGCTATTGAGGCCTGCCATCCATCAGCCAACTCCAGCTGGGACTGGAGTGTCGGCGATATATTGTAGAGGGTCCTACCCACCTCCTCGAAGAGACGCGCCGAGGCAGTAGCGAAGGAGTTGGCCCGCAGCCAGGCCACACGCCTCCCCTCCTTATCCAAGAGGAAGACATCATCGCCGACAACCTCCATGGTCAGCCCACGCCTCTTCCCAAACTTCTCGATAAGCCTGAGAGTATCCCTGTTGACGGATAGCTGGACATTCTTCCCCGACATGCCTAGTAGGGCTTGATGACCGGGTATGTAGAGGTTGACTGTGAAGGCCCCATCCCTGAACTCAGGCATCTTGCTCTGTATGACGGCGTCGGCCACACCTTTACTCTTCTGGTCCCGGACATGGTTGAGGGCTTTAATGAAGGCCTCGGACATGTAAAGCCAGAGTAAATACGAGAATATAGCTATAACCTCAGACTGGGTGTTCCCATTTTTCTGGCAGCCTGGTGGGCTATCCTGAGTATCGTAACTTCGTCGTAGAGCCGGCCGGCTATCTGGACACCTATAGGCAGCCCTCTGGATGATAGGCCCGCAGGTATTGAGATAGATGGAATGCCTATTATGTTGTGGAGTATTGTCTGGCTGGTGAGGGCTGAGTAGATGTCTATATTCTTACCATCTATCTCCGACTCTGTTACACCTATCTCTACAGCTGTTAACGGTGTTGTGGGTGATACGATGGCGTGATACTGGTCCAATATTCTGAGGACGCCACCCCTTATCATGTGTCTCAGCCTCACAGCCTTCACATAATCTACAGCCGTGTAGCGTCCACCCCTCTCCAGCATCGACAACACATCAGGCCCATATTCTCCCCGACGGCTTCTGAGCCACTCGTCATGAAATGCCGCGGCCTCTCCAAGCCTTATTGGGGCCCAGCACTCCCTAACCCTTCCTGCATACTCGAACTCTACCTCATCCACCGTCATGCCTAGCCCCTCGAGAACCCTGACAAATCTCTTGAAGGCCGACAATACTTCAGCATCTACCGGCCCCATACCGCCGAGGAGGCAGACCTTCAGACCCTCCACATCTTTCTCCAACAACGATGGATAGTCTGGAACCTCCGCATAGACCGAGTACTCGTCTTCCGGGTCGTAGCCTGCCACAGCCTTCAGAGTAACAGCTGCATCGGCAACGGTGCCGGCTAGGATGCCGACATGGTCTAGGCTCCAGCTGAGGGGGATGACGCCATGCTTGCTGACACGTCCGAAGGAGGGTTTCAGACCTACCACACCGCATAGGGAGGCCGGTATCCTCACCGAGCCGCTCGTATCTGTCCCTATAGATACCGTTGAGAGACCTGCAGCCACAGCTGCTGCTGAGCCGCCGCTGGACCCGCCCGCGATAAACCTTGTGTTCCACGGGTTACGGACCGGGCCGTAGTGGGGGTTGATGCTGGTCACACCGGAGGCGAATTCGTGGAGGTTGTTGGTCCCCACAATAACCGCCCCCGCCTCCTTCAGCCTCCTAGTCACCGTAGCATCATAGGGCGCTACATGCTGGGCCAGTATCTTGGAGCCGGCCGTACATCTCACACCTCCTATGAATACGATGTCTTTGACGGAGACGGGTATGCCGTGAAGAGGCCCCCTATACCTACCTTCCGCTATCTCCTTCTCGGCCTTGGAGGCCTCGAGGCGTGCATGCTCCTCCAAAACCGTGATGAAGGCGTTTACCTCTGGGTTTACCCTGCCTATCCTCTCAAGGGTCTTCTCCACAAGCTCTGTCGGCTTCAGCCCACCCGTCAAAATCTCTTGGGAAAGCTCCACCAGAGATTCCACGGCTATCTAAAGAGTTTGGATGGGATTTAGGTGTTGAGGCAAGGTCAAATAGCGGGGCGAGCTCCATCTGGTTATGAAGCTTCTGCAGGTCTCGGATATTCATGGAAGTGTTGAGATGGCTAACCGCGTGGCTGAGATGGCTTCCAAAGGTTTTGACGCCGTACTGGCCGCAGGCGATATAACACATTTCGGCAACACGGCACAGGCCGAAGACATCTTAGGGAGGATTGGCAGGGCGGGCGTCCCAGTGTACTTTGTGGCGGGCAACTGCGACCCCGAGATTCTTCTCAGCTGGCGGCCGAGACTAGAAAACGTCTTCAACATCCATCTAGGCCGTGAAAAGCTGGGCGGGCTGGAGCTCCTCGGGCTTGGAGGCGGGAACACCTCACCCTTCAACACCATCATAGAGTTCACTGAGGACCAGTTCAAGGACATGCTGGCCAGCCTAAACCCCTCAGGCCGGGCCATACTGGTAAGCCATACACCACCCTACGGCACCGCAGCAGACTTCGCCCGGGGTAGACATCTGGGCAGCAAGGCCATAAGGGAATATGTAGAGCGGGCCAAACCCCTCGCCGTCTGCTGCGGCCACATCCACGAGGGGAGGGCTGTGGATAGCATAGGTGCCACCAAGGTGGTTAACGCCGGACCAGCCAAGGACGGCTACTGTGCATCCATATCCTTCAGCCACGACCGCCTAGAAGTCTCACTTCTCAGGCTTTAACCCCATCAGATAGCCTGCAAAGGCCACACCCCACATCAGGGGCGGATAGGCTATCAGCCTCTCCATCCCTCCGGGGCCAAGCCCTAGGTAGACTCCTGCCGCGAAGAGGGAGAGGGCGGCCAGGGTCAGCACTCCCATGACAGCTGAGAAGATGTTGAGGGGCATGGATACAAGCCTCGAGGTGTAGAGGGCTGAGACACCTGCAAAGAAAAAAACTATGAAGGACATCAGGGTGTGGAGACCGTAGGGGCTTCCCTCCGGAAATACGCCGACACCCGCAGCGCCCAGGCCGGCTAGGAAGAGGAGGGGTGGTAGGAGACGGTCCCTGAATATGGGTCGGATGAGATATGATGAGACTGCCACCGCCAAACCCAGCAATATGATGGATGTATTGAAGACCGGTGCCGCAGGCCCTACTCCCAAGTCACTGATATAGTTGCCTGAGATGCTGTATCCCGGGTATATGGATTCTGCGACCCTGAGGAAGATCACGAACTGGGTGATAGCTGTGAAGAGGAGGCCGCCCACAAGCCTGGCCATGTTATGATGTTCTGCATGGTGGTTTATAGCCGTATTCTAGATGAGGATGATGACTGCTGGGAGGGCTAGGGCTGGCGGTATCTCAGACATAGCCAGAATGTTGGCCTTCTTTCTGGCATGTATGTCTCCTCTGGCGGCCCTAGGCCCGTAGATGAAGGAGTGGATGAAGTCGGCGGCGAAAAGCCCGGAGACTATGAACATACCCGGCAGGGCCAACACGTTTTCACCCGTCAAAGCCTTGGGCAGGCCAAGGTAGAAGATCGATATCGTTAAGATGGTTAGGGCGGCCCATGAGTATGGGTTGTAACGTTTCATCATACCGGCTGTGAGGAGAATCCGCGTCTGCCTATCCTCCAGTATACGTATCTGCGGTATCGCCGCCAGGGCCAGGTGCAGGATGCCTCCCAACCAGACGACTAGGGAGTAGGTGGCTACGATGCGGGCTGCCAGCTCAAGCATATCTCCTTAGGATGAGGATTGTGACTGATGACCCCGCCACGCTGAGGACTAGGTTGGCTGCGATGGCTCCAGCCCATATTATGGCCAGGACCGGGGCCGGGACTTGGAAGAAGCCTAGATAGGTGAGGATGGCCAGAGCCACCACAGATTCGGCGAGGCCGCTCAGCGTAGCCGCCGACAGAATACGGCCCCTCCTCCTAGCCGATGCTGCATAGGAGCCTCCTACAGCCACCACAGCATCGTATACCAAGCCTGCGGCCAGCGTTGAGGCGAGGAGATAGGGTGCGGGCGCTGGGACGAGTACGAGAAAGACAAGTCCCGAGATGACGCCCATCAGGGCTGTGCTCCACATCCATCTCGAATAGGCTGCCGCCATGCTCATCAGAAGTCCCCGGAAAAAGTGGGCTGGATAGCCCCTTAACGCAGGTCCCACCAGAAGGCCTGAGGCTGTTCCGAGGACGGAGTATGATGCTGAGATTAGAGCGATAACCGCTATGTTTTTTGCGGTTTTCACCTTTGTAGCCTGATGCATGTTGTGGATTCCACAGGCTTATATATAAACTTATTTCGTTTTCTAATATCCATCAACCTAGCCAAGACGCTTAATACCCACACATAAGACAAAGTATCCGTGAGAATCCCAACTCTAGCAGACATCCTCAACGCCAGGAGAAACGTGGATAGATATCTTAAACGGACGCCCCTCATCTATTCCCGCAGGCTTTCGAGAGTCCTCGGCTTCGACACCTACCTAAAGCTGGAGAACCTCCAACCCGTGAGGTCCTTCAAGGTCCGTGGCGGCGTCCACTTCATGGTCTCTATGCTGGATGAGGCCTTGAGAAGGGGTGTGATAACAGCGTCAACGGGGAACCACGCCCAATCCATCGCCTACGCAGGCTCGATTCTAGGCGTCCAAGTGAAGATCGTGATGCCCAGCAACGCCCCCCAGAACAAGGTTGAGGCGGTGAAGGAGCTGGGCGCCGAGGTGATACACTACGGGGCATACTACGAGGAGGCCCGCGAATATTCTGAGATGCTCGCCGAGAGGCATGGACACCTATACGTGCACGGGATAAATGAGCCGCTCCTCTACGAGGGTGTCGGCACCATGCATCTGGAAATCCTTGAGGAGATGCCCTACATCGACGCAGTCATCAACCCCATCGGCGGAGGCTCAGGGGCGGGCAGCGCAGTCATAGTCTACAAAAGCGTCAACCCAAGGATAAGAATTTACGGGGTTCAGGCTGAGGGCGCCCCTGCATTCTACCACTCGTGGAAGACCGGCAGCATCGTGAGGGCTGAGGCGAGAACCAAGGCGGAGGGGCTCGCCACATCCATGGGCTACGAGCTACCCCTCAGAATAATGTCAAACAGGATAGACGACGTGGTGTTGGTGAGCGACAGGGAGATGATGGCGGCCGTCAAAACCCTGCTGGAGGCTACGGGACAGCTGGCCGAGCTGGCGGGCGCAGCCTCTACAGCAGCTGCCTTCAAAATCAGGGACCGGCTACAGGGGTTGAAGATAGCCCTTAACCTGACTGGGGGAAACCTCCCCATGGAGATGCTGGATAACATACTACACAGCGAATATAGCGGTGTAGGTGATTAGGCCTTTCCTGTAGAGGCTTAGCCTGTAGCCCAGCCTTTCAAAGAGCTTTAGCATCTCTGCAGGGTCTGTCCCATGCCCTAGCATGCGGCCACGTATGGGGTCGACCACCAGAAGGGATGAGTCTTTCCGCATCTTATCCCTCAGAGTCAACAGGGCCTTCTCCCTCTCATCTATGTGGTGTAGGCTCAACATCATACACGCCCTATCGACGCCCTGGTCCGGAACCCCATCCAGCTCGGAGGCATCGGTTTTTAGGAGCTTAACGTTGCCGAGGCCGAGGGACCGTATCCTAGCATCAAGCTCATCAAGATATTTCTCCGACTTGTCCACGGCGTATATCCTTCCCTCAGGGCCCACCAGATAAGCCGCCGGTATCGTGAGAAAGCCCCGTCCACATCCTATGTCTAGAAAGGTCGCACCCCTACCCAGCCCAATCCACGAGAGTATCTTATACGGGTTCTGAAGCCAACGCCTCAGCCGCGAACCTATAACAGGCCCCTCCAACCTCTCCACGTCTATCCCGGAACATGTTTCAAGATTAAGTTTTGTGGATACACTTATATCCGACCGTCGGGGTTTGTGGTTGAGCAGGCATGTGTCACTGTATGAGCGATGAAGAGTATGAGATGTGGCTTGCGAGGCTGAGAGAGGCTCAGAAGAAGGCTGTGGAAACCCCTAAGAAGGAGATACCGGTGGCCGTCAAGGCCTGAAAAGGTCTAGCCACCCAGTCCACGAGCCCGACAAGCACCGGAGTGTGATCTATCTACCATTTTTGGCCAAGGCTGTGTTGGCCAGCCTGTCAGCCTCACTATTCTCCTCCCGCCCTACATGGACTATCTTGAAGGTGGAGAATTTCGGGATGAGGGCGGCCGCCTTCTCGTAAAGCCTTCTAAGCCGAGGGCTTCTAACACGGTACTCACCCGCCAGCTGTCTGACCAGTAGCTGGCTGTCCGAGTATACAGTAACCTCCGAGACCCCCATCTCCAAAGCCATCTCCAAACCCCTAATCAACGCGATATACTCGGCCTCGTTGTTCGTCCTCACACCGACATACTCCCCAACCTTTCTCACAGCCCCCCCATACTCTAGGACAACACCTATACCAGCCTGCCCAGGGTTACCCCTCGAGGCCCCATCTACGTATAGTCTAGCTAAGGCCAAAATCTTTTCAGCCGAGGGCTTCTACCAGCTTCCTCTCAACGATGTAGTATTTCTTGGGAAGCTTCTTACCTGCCAGCTCCAAGGCCTCCCTAGCAGCCCTCACACCGTCCGAGTATACCAAAACCCTGAAGACAGGCTCGCCCATCTCAACCCTAGCAGCCCTGCCTATAGGCTTACCGAAAGCCCTCCTCATCCCCTCCTGCAGCCTGTCGGCGTGGGCGCCGAAGATCATCTTATTCTCCCTAAGCACATGGTGTGGGTGGGCCTTCACCTCAGCGTAGAATCTGTCGGTGAGCTTCTCGCTCAAAACTTTGTTGAGGGCTATCCTCGCAGATTCCAAGGCCACATCCCTGATCTGGAGAGTGGTCTCGGGCACTAGGAGGAGTTCATGGGTATAGTCTGGCCTATAGACGCCGGCAGTGTATTTGGTAATTCTCGAGTCGGGTGGTCCGTGGATATACTCCTTCCTAGCGTAGGTCATACCATCCACACGTCTGTAGTTCTTCGCCTTCATACCCCTCTCCTGTGGGTGGGAG
This sequence comes from archaeon HR01, assembly GCA_002898355.1. Taxonomy (GTDB): domain Archaea; phylum Thermoproteota; class Nitrososphaeria_A; order Caldarchaeales; family Caldarchaeaceae; genus HRBIN01. The sequence continues at coordinate 60,857 of BEHD01000005.1, forward strand.
GCGGTAAATAAGGCTATGCTGCCGACGGCTCCCTGACGAATATCCTGTATTTCTCCTCCTTGTTGGTTAGCTCATCGAGAATTCTCCTAGTTATCGACTCGGCAGGGTCAATAAGGCCTGTCCTCTTCTTGATATCTTCAAAGCTTTGTAGGGGCGCCGTCTCCCTCTCCTCCAGAAACTTCTGAAGCATCTTCTTACCTATGCCGGGTATGAGCTCTAATGCGTGAAGACGTGGGGTGATGGGGTTGCTCTTGTTGAAGAACTCCACAAACCGCATCTCGTTCTGCTCCACAATCTTCTGTATGACGGGTTCTAGGTTGGCCCTCCCATTCTCTGTCAACTCATCCACATTAATCCTCCGTATGATTCTAAGGATTTCACGTGGAACATCCCTGCCTATGTATATTCTGGCCCCTATACTTGGTTTGAAACGCTCCGAGACAGCGGCCTCCAGCAGTGTGAAATATTCCTCACCCAGCAGATGAACTATAACCTCGTTTTTATCGATGGCCTGCCTCATCTGGGCTGGTCTCCTATGGGATGGCGGCAAAACATCTAGAACATAGCCGTAGTCCTCATAACGTTTAGCCTTAACCTTCTGCATATAACATCCATCTACCGGTCTTTCTCTAAGACAGCTCTCCGCTGAGGGCTGCCTTCACCATATCCACGATACGCTGCATCTTATCCTCTGAGAAGAGCAGAGAGGCCACAAGTCTCTTATACCCCCCAAGGACGGCCCGCAGCTCATCCACCGTAGTCGGACATATATCCACCACCTGGACAGCCTCCTTCCTCGAAAGCTCAAACTCTTTCATCAGCTTCTCCACCAAAAGCTCGGCCTGCTCAGGAGACAGCCGTGAATATTTCCGGGCGTAGCTCAGCACACGCATCTGGAGGGGTGAAAGCCCGACTTCATGCTCGCTCAGCAGCTTGGCGGCCTTGGCCATGGGTATCTCCTGTTTACCCAGTATCCTCCTAGGCATCACCCAACCACCAGAGGCCTGATATGGTCAGGCATAACAGAGATTTCCTTCTGCTTATCACCTTGGAAAACCCTGAGAATGTAGCCGCTACCACGCTTCTCAACTATCTCTCCTACAAGGCCGTTGTATCTCCTGTGAGGCATCCCCTTATGGACGCTGGGCTCTATTATGACTTGGACCTTCTCACCCACTTTATATTCTCTGAGGTATATGTCGGGAGATGGGCCGCTCCTAGAGCCCCTAGGCTTGGTCATGAGACTTCTAGTCTTCCTTCTGAATCCACGTGATTTTGCCAATTCCCTAGTCCCCTTCTAAGCACTTAAACAATATATAAATACTTTGTGGCCTAATTCATGGCGTTCTCTTCGGTCTCTGAGACAGCCATATCAATATTCTGAGAGGAGATTCTAGGAGGCCAAAGTGTAGATGGTGGCAGAGCCAACCACAAAAGCATAGGGGCCACCAATACCCAATAATTAAGCCACATGGCAACTCATCTGAAAACTTTAAATCATATTTAGATAATAGTAAGATATGCCCAAACCTACGGCTGCATTCGTTCTCTCGCTTATTGGGGGAATATTTGTCATTATAGGCGGGTTGATAGGAGCCCTGATAGGCGCTACGCTCACATTTTTTATCGGTGGAGTCGGAGGAATTTTCGGTGTTTTAGGCATCATATGGGGTATTTTGATCATCATATTCGCCATTCTACTCTACAACAACCCCAGCCAACGCGTCGCATACAGTGTGCTTATCATAATCTTTTCAGTGCTAAGCTGGATAGGTGCGATTGGTGGTTTTCTGATTGGATTCGTGCTTGGACTTGTGGGCGGTATTCTGGGCCTCGTTCACGGTCCTGGCGAGAGCGAACAGATAAGGATATGTCTTAATTGTGGAAGCCAGATACAGGACCGTAATACTTCCTTCTGCCCCCACTGCGGGAATGACCTAAGGATGCAGAAATAAGTAGGCGGAGCATTCTTTATAGCTGTTGAGGGGCCTCCACCCCCACTACGGTGAGCTCAATCTTTACAGGCGTGTTTTCAAGAATCTCGGATATGCTGGGCTTTGTTCTGCCCCCGTCGCCTGTCACCAGCTCTTTAACATATAGGCCGCCCTGGCATCTGACCCTGAAGTTGACCCTCCTAGGACCTGTGACGGTGGCCTGAACCTCGTAAACCGTCTTCCTCCTAATCCTGTCTGCCCTCCTCCTCAAAACCCTCATAGGAGTCCTCTGCTCGATCACGGCATTTCTCAAAGCCTCAACAACCTTAGAGAGGCTCTCGGCATCCACATCCTTCTCAAACTCTACATCGACAGAGTAGGTTTTCACGGTTGAGGGTGATGTGAGTTTCAGCGCCCTCATCTCCCTCCTAGACGCATAGCGTAGCCCTCTAACGGTCACCAAGCCTCCGGATTTCTCGTTGATAGTTTCCGTAAGCCTCTCCAAGTCTATAGTTCTTCTCCTAGGTCTTCTCAGCTCGAGGACGAAGGGCCTACCCTCCCCCACCACTAGGGCGTCCACATCCTCTCTCCCCGCCGCGTGGAACTTGAACCCCTCCGCCTGAAAGGCTGTGACAGCAGGTAGGCCGATTATCTCGCTTACGCTGGTGGGGTACTCCCTCCCCGTGTGGCCGCATGACTCGCATCCCCTACCCCAGCACCGCCTACAATGCCAGACTGTCTGGGGGAGGCTCCTACTATGTTTTAGATAGCGGCCGGCTATGAAGACGGGGGCGGGAACAATCTTGAAAGACTCTCTAAAGATATCCACAACAACCGTTATATCGGGTGTGAGATGGTTTACAGCCGAGCCGGTGGCGGAGGATATTAGCTTCCCTATTTCACGGGTTACATCGTTTTTGAAGTCCTCGCCGTAAACGAGGCCGAAGGCAGACCTTATGCTATCCTCCCTCTCCCTAACCGATGAGTCAACAGATGCACCCACTAGGAAAGTGTGAAACTCGTATTCGGAGAGAGCTTTGATTATCTTCTCCCCCAGCATGTGGAATAGATTCTCGTGCAGTTTGTCACCGCATACGGTGCATGGGGCCTTCTCCGGCCTGGCTCCGTAGAGTTTCTCAGCTTCTTGGGCTGCGGCCTCCCACCCACCGTTGACCGCTAGAATTTTCAGCCTCTCACCGTCCCCGGCTGCTAGGGCGTCCATCAGCATGGCCAGCTTCAGGGCCTTACCCCTCTCCCTATTACTGTAGCCTGCCGCGAGACGTGCGAACTGACGGCCTAGACAGTAGTCGCATAGCGGGTATCTGGCCAGCACAGCGTAGGCCGTCTCCATTAAACCCCTCATATCCCCTTCGTCTGGCGAAGCACATGCCTGAGACGTCTATCCTTCATCATCTTACGGGATAGCTGATAGTTACGTATCAGCTCCTTGACATCCCTCTCCGACACGCCGGCGCCTCTGGCTATCCTCCTAGCCCTCGAGTCATCCACTATCTGGGGGTTGCTCTTCTCCTCAGCAGTCATCGATTGAATTATCGCCGACCACTTCTTTATCCTCTCCTCAGCCTTCTCCAGCTCCTCCTCCGGCAGATCGGCCATGCCTGGCAGAGGTAGCTTGGAGAGTATCTTCCTGAGAGGGCCGAGCTTCTTCATCTCTCTGAGCTGGTTCACCATATCCTCGAGGGTGAAGCGGCCTGATAGGAGGGCTTTAGCCTTCTCCTCACTCACCTCCAGCTCAGCCAGCTTAACCCTCTCCACCAAGCTCTCGATATCTGGAACGCCTAGAAGGGAGGCTATATAGCCGCTGGGGTTGAAGGCCTCGAAATCCTCCAGGGCCTCTCCCACACCTATAAATTTTATCTGGGCCCCGGTGGCGGAGACAGCCGACAAAGCCCCACCACCCTTCGCAGAAGTATCCAGCTTCGTCACAATAATGGAGCCAACTCTAGTATTCTCGTGGAAGGATTTGGCGTGGACACCTGCCTGCTGGCCTATGGTTCCATCAATCACTAGGAGGTTCTCATCAGGCTTTATAGCCTTCTCCAGCATCTTCATCTCCTCCATCAGGGTGCTCTGCTCCTTATGCCTGCCCGCAGTATCGATAATCACCACATCCAGGTCATGGGCCGCCAGCTCTCTGATGCCTTTTACAGCGATGGCAACACTGTCTTTGGAGTCCGGCTCACCATAGACGGGTATATCCCTAGGTGCTAGGAGCTGCTGTAGCTGCTGGAAGGCGCCCGGCCTATACGTGTCTGCGCAGACCACACCCACCTTGAAGCCGTTCTTTTTAAGATAGTTGGCCAGCTTGGCCGCTGTAGTGGTCTTCCCTGCCCCCTGAATCCCTAGGAGCATGATTATGTAGGGCTTCTTACCACCTGTGGAGAATTTAGGCGGCCTGCTTCCAAGAAGGGAGGCGAGCTCCTCATAGACTATCTTGAGGACCGCGTCCTTCCTGCTGACACCTGGCGGAAGCTTCTCGGAGAGGCTGCGCTCCCTAATCCTGTCGGAAAGCCGGCTCACAAGCTCCACATTCACATCGCTTACAAGAAGCGCCCTCTGAATCCCCCTCACCAGCTCCTCAACCGCCTGACGGTCGGCGGAGGGGGATGCCAGAAACCTGCTCAGAACATCCTTGAAGGTCTTAGCCAGCTGAGAGGCCACCATTCCACCCGGCATAGATGTATTCCGGCTACTTATAGGTCACCCATCCCGTCGGCTGGCGCTGTGTCTGCCCCCTCCTCTCTAGGGCGGCCCTCACAAAACCCAGATAGGCCGGCTCAGGCCTGTTGGGTCTTGAGAGATACTCTGGATGATACTGGGTGGCTAGGAAGAAATAGTTGGCGGGGTTCTCGATGACCTCAATCCTCTCGCCGTCGGGTGAAAACCCGGAGAATACCAGGCCCTTCTCCTGGAGTAGCTGCCAGAAGCTGCGGTTAACCTCATACCTGTGCCTATGCCTCTGCCTTATCTCGGTCCTCCGGTACAGCCTATGCGCCAGAGTTCCCTCCCTAATCACTATCGGTAGGGAGCCCAGCCTCATCGTCCCACCCAGCCTCCCCACACCCCTCTGCTCGGGTAGGAGGTCTATCACGGGATAGGGTGTGGAGGGGTTGAGTTCGGTGGAGTTGGCGTCCCGGAGACCGCATACATTTCGGGCGAACTCCACCACAGAGAGCTGGAGGCCGAAACATATCCCAAGGAACGGTATATCGTTCACCCTGCTGTATCTGATACATTCTATCATGCCCTCCGTCCCCCGTTTTCCGAATCCTCCTGGGACTAGGACCCCGTCATATTGGGAGAGCGTATCGATGCTTCCCGGGTCCTCCTCGAACTTCTCAGTCCCTATCCAGTCTATCTCAGCCCTAACACCCAGGTTCACACCCGCATGCTGTAGCGCCTCCTTGACGCTAACATAAGAGTCCACAAGCTGGGTGTATTTGCCGCATACAGCAATTCTGACAAAGCCCTCAGCACCCATATACAATCCGACGGTCCTACGCCATTCAGACCAGTCAGGCTCTCCCACAGCTAACTTTAGACGCCTCACAATATAATCACCCATACCCTGCCCCTCCAGTACAAGTGGGACGGAGTAGACGCACTCAACATCGTATGATGAGAAGACGGCCTCCTCGGGCAGGGTGCCGAAGAGGGCTATCTTCCTCCTCGTGGGTTCGTCTATAGGCTTATCGCTCCGGGCTACGATGAGGTCGGGTTGGATGCCTATGCTCCTCATAGCGTTGACGCTGTGCTGGAGGGCTTTAGTCTTAAACTCGCCGGTGGCCTTAAGGGTTAGGACCAGAGCCACGTGGACGAATACAGTATTCTCATAACCTTCCTCAAGCCGCATCTGACGGACCGCTTCCAGGAACGGCTGGCTTTCGATGTCTCCCACGGTCCCACCCACCTCAACAACCACCACGTCAACACCTGAGGCACCAACCTTCCTAATCCGCCGCTTAATCTCATCAGTTACGTGGGGAACAATCTGGACACACTGGCCCAGATAATCGCCACGCCTCTCCTTAGCTATAACCTCCGAATATATCTGGCCGGTAGTTATGTTACACTCCTTGGTGGTGGTGATGTCTAGGAAACGTTCATACCATCCAAGGTCTAGGTCGGTCTCCCCACCGTCATCGGTGACGAAGACCTCTCCATGGGAGAATGGGTTAAGCGTCCCAGCGTCCACGTTGACGTAGGGGTCTATCTTGATAAACCCCACCCCAAGCCCGCGGACTGAGAGAATCTTACCGATAGAAGCTGCAACAGTCCCCTTGCCTACACTACTCACAACGCCGCCCGTCACAAAGATGTACTTGGGCATATACAACAAATATGCAGCTTTTATAAAAATCCTTCCCATCCACAATTACGGACAGCCGGCCCTAGTTCGCAGCCCACCCTGCGTCAACGGAGAAAGTTTCCACCCAACCACTAAATAGGGGCTGGACCGGGAGGGATTTGAACCCTCGACCTCCGGTGTGCAAAACCGGCGTTCTCCCAGACTGAACTACCGGCCCCATGTCTGGGGGTGCCAGTATTTATATAAGTTTTCCTGCAGCTGTTCACGGGCCCCTCAGTCTGTGAGGTATCCACCGTCTACGATGAGTACTGCGCCGTTCACGTAGCTTGCTAGGTCTGAGGCGAGGAAGAGGATGGCCCTCGCCACTTCGTCTGGCTCTCCCAGCCTTTTCAGTGGTATGCGGGAGATGAAGCTCATACCCGTGAGGAAGAATCCGAGCTGGAGTTTTTTGATGGCTTCGTTTCTGACTTTATCTGTTCCGGGTGTGTGAATGCCTCCAGGCATTACGGCGTTGACCCTGAAGCCTTTCTCCCCGTACTCCCGTGCTAGGGCTCTACTCAGTGCGACGAGGCCTATTTTGCTCACTCCGTAGTGGGTTAGGCCTTTGACGAGATGTAGGACAGCCTCGATGGAGCTGACGTTAACTATCACACCACCCCTATTGCCACGCACCCCCACCATGTGCTGACACATGTAGAAAGCCGACTTCAAATTCACCTCAAGTGTCCTCTCAAGGAAATCCTCATCAACATCTAGGAAGTCCCGGAACTCGTAGACGCCTGCGTTATTCACCAAAATATCCGGGGCCGACACTTTCAACCCAGACCACAGCCCATCTATCTCCCTCTTCTTGGACAGATCAACTTTTTTCACCTCTACTTGAGCCCCATATCTTTCTCTAATGGACGAGGCAACGCTTTCGAGACCGACCTCATTGATGTCCACAAGTATCAGGCTTGCGCCAGCCTCTGCAAACCTCTCCGAGACCGACCTCCCTATACCTGAAGCGGCGCCAGTTACCAACGCTTTTCTACCCTTCAGAGAAATCAACTCACTCAAAGGGGTTGAAGCCATGTGTTATTCTAAGAGCTCGTAGGGTGTTTAAAAAGCTTCAACCGTCGCATCTACAGCATTTCTATAACAGCGCGAAACCCTCTCACCGTATATTTTATATGCAAGCTCTCCCCCGTCTCGTCATGGGACCCAGTATTTTGGTGGCAGTGGATGGCTCCAGCCACTCCCACAAAGTTTTGGACTCTGCCATAAAACTGGCTAAACGTTTTAATGCGAAAATTTTTCTGATGCATGTGGTGCAGAAGATAGAGGCTCCTGAGGAGTTCGCCCAATATGTCAAGACAGAAAGGATTGATACAGACCCAGATTTCTACTATAGGAGGCTGGTGGGTGAGATGATCCTCGAAAAACTGGGCGGTAAAGTCTTTTCCGAGGGGTTGGAGATGGAGAAGCTACTGGAGTTCGGCGATCCGGCGGAGAGGATTTTGGAGGTGTCAGAAAATCTAAAGCCTGAGTTTATAGTTTTGGGCATAATCGGCCTGAGGGGGGTCAGGAGAGTTGCGGCTCTTGGCAGTGTTGCCCGCCGTGTGATTGAAAACTCTAGATTTCCTGTGGTGGCGGTGCCTTAGCCAGTCTATGACTGAGAGAGCTGGCTACTACATAGATAGGTCACCGTTGGGGTTGCTGGCCGTCGCCGCCTCCGAGAGAGGAATCGTGATGGTTAGACTCCAGACCAGGGGAGATGTTTTCCTCCGAGAATTGGTGGAAAAAGGCTTCACTCCGTCGAAAGTCGGTTCAGGCCCCGCATTCGAGGCGTTCAACCAAATCGTAGAATATCTGCAAGGTGTTAGGAAACATTTCACCGTTGAACTTGATCTAAGGGGCACTGCTTTCCAGAAGAAGATATGGAGGGAGGTGATAAAAATCCCCTACGGCAAGCTGAAGACCTATAGTGAAGTCGCAGCGGCCGCAGGGTATCCAAAGGCATACCGTGCGGCGGGAAACGCTGTTGGAGCCAACCCAGCACCCCTCATAGTTCCCTGCCACCGTGTTGTGAGAAGCGGCTGGATAATGGGTGGATACGGTGGACGGGAAGATATTAAGGAGAAACTTCTGAGGCTGGAGGGGTCTTATTCACAGCTTAAGAAAAAATAATGGGTTTAGAACTCCGGTGTTTCTCCTTCGCCGGGCTTCTTTTCTTCCTTCTTCTTGGAAGCCGCAACTACGTCGTCTATCCGCAGTATCATCGATGCTGCTTCAAAGGCGGACTTGATGGCGTGGGCCTTGACCTTAGCCGGCTCCAGCACCCCATGCTCCAGCATATCCGCCACCCCGCCACCGTAGATATTGACTCCGTAGGAGCTCTTGCCAGTCTCGTGGGCGTGTCTAAGCTGGGCCATAACCTCGACCGGCTCCAATCCAGCATTCTCGCTTAAGGTTCTCGGAATCACTTCAAGGGCGTCCGCAAAAGCAAGGAAAGCCATCTGCTCCTTACCTGAGAGTTTGCCGGCATTCTGTCTAAGATATCTGCTGGCCTCAGACTCGAAAGCCCCTCCACCAGTCACGTATCGTGGGTCGTCCACTATATCTATCATGTTCATGATGGCGTCGTTTATGGCCCTCTCGGCTTCATCCAGCTGTCTCTCGAGACCGGCCCGTATCAATATGGCCACTGATTTGGGGTTCTCACATTTCTCGATAAACACCATCCTATCCTCGCCTATCTTACGCTCCTCAACCAGCCCAGCCTTCCCGAGGTCCTTCGGCGATAGGTCTTCGAAGTTTGTGACAATCCGGCCGCCGGTAGCCTTGGCCAGCTTCTCCATGTCGCTCTTCTTCACACGCCTAACCGCGAGGATGCCCTCCTTCGCTAGGAAGAACTGTGCGGCGTCGTCGATTCCCTTCTGGCAGAAGACCACGTTGGCTCCAGCCGCCTTAACTCTGTCAACCATACCCTTAAGGATGTTGGTCTCCTCATCGAGAAACTCTTTGATCTTTAACGGGTCTCTGATTCTTATCTCTGCGCTAAACTCGGTCTTCTCAATCTCGAAGGGTGCGTCCACCAGGGCTATACGGGCGTTTTCAATCCTCTTCGGCATCGCTGCATGGACAACCTCCTTATCCACCACAACACCTTTAACAAGCTCCGACTCCAGCAGGCTCTTACCTATCTTCTTCACAATCTGGATGTCGTCTTTGTCAGCTTTGAGCTGGCCATTCACCTCCTTAACCACATTCAAGACAGCATCTATGGCTATGTCTGTTATGTGGTCCAAGGCAAAGCCTAGTGACTTGCTTCCCAGAGAGGTCTTCACAATTTTCCTCAGAGTCTCTCTGTCCTTGAGGTCTATCTTCTTTGACATCTTGTCGAGGACTTCCAGCGACATATCTACGGCCTTCTTATAGCCTGAGATTATAGTGCTGGCGTGTATCTTCTGCTCTATCAGCTCCTCAGCTTTCTTGAGGAGCTCGCCCGCTATAACCACGGCGGATGTCGTCCCGTCACCTACCACATGGTCCTGGGTCTTGGCCACCTCAATAATCATCTTGGCAGCCGGATGCTCGACATCCATCTTCTCGAGAATTGTTGCACCATCGTTAGTCACTATTACGTCGCCTATATTGTCGACCAGCAGCTTATCCATCCCCTTAGGTCCAAGGGTTGTCTTCACGATTTCAGCGATTATCTTTGCGGCAGCTATGTTATTCCTCTGGGCGATTCTTCCCTGGGTTCTACTAGTGCCCTCTTTCAAAACTATTACAGGTTGACCTGCAGCTAGAGCCATATTCCATCTCCAAGATTATGGGATTCTAACGAGCTGGATATAAGGTTAAACTAGTATTATGATGGGTATATTCCCCTTAAAACGGTTTTCGCCGCCCTATCGATGTCTTCACGTTTTACGGTGCGTCTCCCAGCATACTGGGCCAATCCAATGGCCTCCTTCGCTATTATCTGGCCTACAGTCTCTAAAACCCTCCTCAACTCCTCTGCAGCATCCTCACTAACACGGGTTGCCCCCGCCTTCTTTATCAAGCGGTGAATGGGGGCTGATGAGAGTTCGTTCTCCCGAATACTCATACATGACACCCTATAAAATGGCCTAGATAGTTGCTTAAAGGCTTTTAACAGGTTTTGGAGTCCAACAGCCCGAGAATATGACGTGGGTAATGGCTTAGTTCTGGGAGGCCCGGTCCAAATGGCTTGGAGAAGGATTTTATGGGCCTATTTCCCGGGAAATACGTTAATAGGTCTCCTGTATATCTTCTGGTAAATAAATTTTTCTGCAAAAACAAATTTTTAATATTTGCCGGATAGAGAATACCCAGCAGTGAAATAGATGTCGTCCACCCGTATAACGTGTCCCAACTGCGGCCGGTCAACTATTAAGGGTAAATTCTGCATATACTGTGGATACACCCTAGAGCCTGCTCCTACCCCTGTGGAGCCTCCAGAGGTTTCTGAGGAGCTTCTGACCAAGGCTGAGCAACAGGCCGCTGATATAGTGGCTACTCCATCCCCAGAGGCCAAGCCATCCGAGCCTATTGCTACGGCCGAGGAGACACCTGTTGAAGAGAAGCGCCTCACAGACCAGATAGCCAGCATATATAATTGGTGGTTAAGGTTGGTGGATATCTTCCTCAACAAGGAGGCTGATGCGGAGATTTTCACCGAACTCCATAAAGAATACAAGTCGAGGCTAGACGCACTAAATCAGAAGCGGGAGGCTGAGATTAGGAAGACTGAGGAGAGGATAAACGAGCTGACGAGTAATCTGGAGAAGCTCAAGGTAAAACATGAGATTGGCGAGGTCCCTGACAGGGTTTACATCACGCAGAAGCTGGAGATCGATAGGGAGATAGGCAGGCTAAGGCCCAAGCTTGGAATTTTACAGAACCCATTCAACATAAGACTGGGAGACCTCCCCTCGTTCAAAGAACAGCTGGAGGAGAGGCTGGAAAAGTTTAACGCCAACATTAAGAACTTAGGACTGTCTGATGGTATAGCTGCCGAGGTTGCGGGGGAGCTTCAAAAGGCGCTGAAGATATTAGAGGTTTTGATGTCCCAGCACAGGAAGATCAGCAAGGAGCTGGAGAAGCTGGAGATAAGATTTAAGATAGGTGAGCTGAAGCAGAGCGAATATCTTTCACAGAAGCAGAAGCTGGAGAGACAGCTGGAGCTAACGGCGGGAAGCGTTTAAAGCTGGGCCTGAGGACTTGGAGCCGAGTGCAATTGTCTAGGCTAGTGGTGGTTGTTGTAGCTCTCCCCGGCTCCGGGAAGAGCACAGTACTTGCAAGGCTTTCGGAGAGTTTGCCAGATGTAAAGGTGGTGAACTTCGGCGACCTGATGCTCTCCGAGGCGTCCAGAATCTACGGCGTCAGACATAGAGATGATATGAGGCGGCTCCTAGTATTAGACGACTACCGACGGCTTCAGGTGGAGGCTGCGAAACGGATTTCAGAGATTGACGGCGTGGTCGTAGTCGATACCCACGCTGTTATCAAGACAGAGCACGGGCTTTACCCCGGTCTGCCCACAGAGGTTGTGAAGCTGATAAATCCCACGATAATTTTCTTCATTGAGCCAAGGCCTGAGGATGTCCTAGAGCGGAGGATGAAGGATGAAACCAGCCGGAAGAGGGAGATAACAAGCGCTGACGAGATTGCCCGAGACCTAGATATCAGTAAGCAGTTTACAGTTGCAGCAGCTAATGAGGCCATGTGCTATCTCAAGATAATCCGCCAGACATATCCCCAGGAGTATCCCTTCCAACACGCCGTAGAAGCCGCCAGAGAAATAGCTGGGACGATTAAGACCCTTGCTCAGCTTGTCCGCCAGCAAACATGATATAGATTATCGCTGCAAGGAGAATTATAATTCCTATGAATGCGGATGCGGGTTGCCCACTTCCCGCACGCCATGCTAGATAACTGGCGATGGGCGATACTAGCAGTATTACTGCAAAGACTATGTAGGTGAGATGTTTTCGTTCCATGTGTCGTCAGTGATATGGCGTGAATTTATCTCTGACTTTCTCGCCGAGACTATGTAGGCTGTATGTCCTCTCATCAGGAATTCGGGCCTAGTCATACCCCTCTTCACCCTGATGTCACGTACCAGTATCTCCACACATGATATATCGTCAAAACCACCTACCCGCAGATTCTCCACGGTCTCCACCACCTGCTCTATGGTTGGGCTGAGGGAGAGGAGCCTACCGCTGGGTTTGAGGGCTTTCCAGGCGTTGCCAACCGCTTTCCACGGCTCGGGGACGTCAAGGAAGACTGCGTCCACATCCTTCTCGGACACCTCACTGTAGACATCTCCATGTTTGAGCTCGACATATTCCCGTAGCCCAAGCCTTTCCAAGGTGTAGTGGGCGGCCTCGAGATATTCCTGGTTTATGTCATAGCTGAAAACCCTTCCTGTCGGTCTGACGTAGTAGGCTAAGGTGGCTGTTAAAACACCTGTCCCAGTCCCAGCCTCCAGGACCACGCTCCCCGGACCTATACCGGAGATAAGAACCATGTATCCCAGGTCCTTCGGATACACTATCTGTGTTATTCGCCTGACCTTGCTGAGGAGGTCTTGGAGGAGTGGTTTATGGGCTGTCATACGGACGCCGGTGTTGCTTCTGACTACGCATCCATACTCTCTCCCCACCAGCTCGCCTAGATCTATATACCCCTCGCTACTGTGAAATTTCTTGCCCCTACGCACGGCCACGAGATATTTTTTCCCCGACTCAGTCAAGATAAGCACCGTGCACCCTTCCTCAATCCTTGACATGGCTAGCATTGATACGGCTGGGCGGGTATAAACATGACTGGGGAAAACCTAATGAGAACGGATGTAATGGGAGGTATATGCGGCGGTGATGTCTCAGAGTTACTAGGATATGGTGAATGGAAGGCATTTGACTGAGCCGCAAAAAGGGATCTGGGCTCATATTTTTAAGTCATACTGTGAGGAGAGAATGCAGATGAAAACGGCGAGGGCCATATGCGCCATATCACTCCTACTGCTGGTCGTATGGCCCTCTATACTAGCCCAGCCCACAGTAGAATATACAGTATACCTAAGTCCCTCTGAGGCAGTTGCAGAGCAGGATTCTTCGATTGAACTCCTAGGATCATGGAGTAAGAAACAGCTCCAAATCTATGTCTATCCGTCAGGTGATGAAAGGTTTGATGAGGCTGCTGAAAAAGGTGTGGAGATCTGGTATGCGGTTATGAGAGAGTTCACATCGAAATACGGCTACGACTATCTAACCCAGCTCTCCTATGTTATAAGCTCGTCATCAAGCGGTGCAGACGTAACCTTGAGATATGTGGCCAGCCTGGAGGAAGATGCGTGCGGTGTTACACGGTATGGTTTGAGATGGGGTAGCATGATTACCTATGCTAGGATTGAGGTCTCCAGGGCTTGTGTGGGTTCTGACGCCGTATTGGCCTTCAAGGTGATGGCTCATGAATATGGCCATGCTCTCGGCTTGGGGCACAGCACCTATTCAAGGGATTTAATGTATCCCTACATCAACTCTGCAGACAAGCCCTCCACCCTCAACGTATATGCTTTGGCGATTGCCTATCGGTGGATTCCCTCGGGCTCATTCGCTCCACCTTTACAGGATACCGTTAGGCTTCCCAGCATTATCCCCTTCGAATATCTGTCAGGCATAGCCATGCGCCACCTGGTTAGAGTTTTGATGGATACAGGTCTGGGCCAGTCTGTTCTGGCTGAGGATGTGGTTGAGCACGGCAGCCGCTTCAACTATTTTGCCGAGGAGGTTATCCGCCTCGAGAATGATACCGAGTTTAGGTTTACGGGCTGGTTTAAGGATGGGCTGCTGATAAACCCCAATCCGGAGCTGGATTTAAGCGTCAACAACGACCTCACCCTAGTCGCCAGATACAGTCCATTCTACCGGGCTGTCATACGTATCTCGGAGGACAATATCTTAGAAGAGTGGGTCAGACGCGGGGACCTACTGACATTTTCCGCACCCCAGACGGAGTCAATCGGTAGCGGTGTGAGAAGAGTCTTCAAGGGATGGAGTGACGGCGTCAACGAATCCTACAGGGCTGTGGAGATGCTGGCACCCCTATATCTTGAGGCTGTCTGGCAAACCCAATACTTCCTCGAGCTAGTGGATGGTTATAATGTCTTGAAAGGGCAGGGCTGGTATGACACGGACACTTGGGGATACGTATACTCTGAAACGAACATAGTTAACCTAAGTTACGGAGAGAGAGTAAGACTGGTAGGGCTTTCTGGCGGCAACGCCACAATTGAATATTTGGGGGATAACGGGTTCCGTGTTCTAGTGTCCTCCCCGATGCGGTTGGAGGCTTTATGGGTTAGAGAGTATCTTGTAAGGGTTTCCGCCACACACGGAGAATCCATACTCCTTGAGGAGTGGGTGGCGGAGGGGGAGAGCATCCTAGTAAGTGCTCCGCCAAGGCATGTCTGGCAAAATGATACGATGGCGGTTTTCTCCAAGTGGGTTGAATCGGCGGAGCTAGGCAACCCCACCCTAATCTCTGTGAATTCGCCGGTATCCCTCACAGCATCCTACAAGGTCTACTATCTGGTGCGGGTGATATCCGATATCCCAATAAATTCGGCGAGCGGCTGGGTTGAGAGAGGTGGAGACTACATTCTAGACGCTGGAGAGCCTATCAGAGCTGAGCAAGATGGCGGGAGACATAGATTTATCGGCTGGGATGACGGAACCCTACCCGCCAGCCCATACATCATAGTTAGGGATGTGGAATCGCCGAAAACGGTTATGGCATTATGGGTTCATGAGTACCCTGTAGTTATAGAAATGCCTGACCAGGTTGTCACTGAGTGGGTTGGGGTGGGCCAGATCTTCCAATATACCGTCCCCCAAGTTATGGAGCTAGGTGCGGGGAGGAGGCTGGTCTTCACAGGCTGGGGCCCCGAAACATCCTGGGCTGACTATCCAACGGTGGATGTACGGGTTGAAGGCCCCATATATCTCAAGCCAAGATATGTGGAGGAGGTCCTTATACGTCCCGTCTTCAGAGACTCCAACGGAGTTGAAGTAACTGCTCAGGCGACGCTTTCTCTCCAAGGCCGTCATTGGATTCTAGAGTCCGGAGGTGAATACTGGATGCCGACAGGTTTCTACAATGTTGATGAAGTCGTCTTCAGGGGGGTGGATGTGAAATCTGAGGAGCATCTCATACTCTCTATGCCCGGTGTTCAGGATGTGGTGGTTGAGGTGCATAATGTTGAGGTGGGCGTGACTGATTTCCTAGGCATACCCTTCTCATGGGCCACGCTGACGCTGTCAAACCCTTACACCGTTGAGGCTGAGATGACTTTGGATGGCTTGGGTAGGGCTGAGATAGGACAGTTGACAAGCTATGCCGACAAAGGGGTTGTCAGGGTAGGGCCGCTAACCTACGAGTTTAGGCTCGACCCACGGCAGGCAAGAATCAACATAGTTCTTCCCATATCTCTGATGAGTATACAGCTTCTGGGCCTGGTCAGCGTCCTAGGCTTCCTCGCATATAGAAGCCGCTTCAATAGGTGATGAACCCCGCTCTCAGGGCATGGTCCGCCAACACTATAGCCACTACAGACTCGACAACCGGAACGGCTCTCGGAACCACGGTGGGGTCATGTCTCCCAGGCACCCTCAGCTCGGTCTCGGTCATCGTTGACAGGTCCACGGTCTTCTGGCTCTTACCTATAGAGGATGCAGGCTTGAAAGCCACCCTAATAATCAAAGGCTCGCCTGTGGAAATGCCTCCTATTATCCCCCCAGACCTGTTTGTCGCCTGTCTTACCTTACCCTCGGAGACTACGTAGGGGTCATTATGCTCTGAACCCCTCATGGTTACACATCTGAAACCTTCACCAAATTCTACGGCTTTCACAGCAGGTATTGAAAAGAGAGCCCGGCTTAGATCCGAGTCTAGGCTGCTGAAAACAGGCTCGCCCAGGCCAATTGGCATGTTGAGAGCTATACATTCAACCACTCCTCCAACGCTGTCGCCCTTCCCTCTCTCCTCCAATATGACTCTACGCATCTCATCAGCGGCCACCGGGTCAGGGCATCTCACCTCGTTGCTGTATCGTAGCTCTCTAATCTGGTCTATTGTGAGGGGGCCAGCCTTCACACCCCCAATCTCCTTAGAGTAGGCCAGTATCTCAATCCCAAGTCTATCCATCAACAGTTTCTTGGCTACAGCCCCAGCCATCACAAAGCCGGCGGTTATTCTCCCCGAAAACCTCCCTCCACCCCTGTAGTCGTTGAATCCCCTATACTTCACTCTGGCCACGTAGTCGGCGTGCCCTGGCCTTGGTGTGTTAATAATCTTCATGTATGGGGTGGAGTCCACATCCTTGTTCCATATCAGCATGAGGATGGGGGCGCCTGTGGTGTACCCCTCGAAAACACCCGTCAGTATCTGCACCCTATCCTCCTCTCTTCTGGTGGTCGTGACTAGCGACTGCCCAGGCTTCCTACGGTCCAGCTCAACCTGTATGTGGTCCTCTGATATCTCCAAGCCTGGAGGACAGCCATCCACCAAAGCACCCACACACTTGCCGTGGCTTTCTCCAAAACTTACCACGACAAACCTTTCACCCAGAATATTTCCCGTCAAACCCCTGACACATCCATAACATGCCTTGCTTTAACAGTTACTCTCATAGTGCGGCTTTTTCAGCCCGCATCCTATGTCAGCACGTCGGACACCACGTCCCAACTGTTGTGCCGAGAGCCGTCCCCATCGTCGAAGCGGTGGCCGCATCCGTTCTCTCAGACCTCATACAATAACATGTTGTAGCAAACCAAAGCATATATCATCTCAACCCATATAAGGCATCATGTCGATGGACGAATACAGACTACTCGGCGAAGAGGAGCTCGAAAAAGCCCTAGAAAAGCTTGAGGGGTGGAGCCTACGCAAGGGAAAACTCTACAGGGTTATCGAGTTCAGAGATTTTGTGGAATGTTTCGGGTTCATGTCCAAGGTGGCGATGGAGGCTGAGAAGATGCAGCACCACCCCGAATGGTTCAACGTATACAACCGTCTGGAGATTTGGCTTGTCACACACGACCTCGGCGGCATAAGCACCTACGACCTGAAGCTGGCGCAGAAAATAAACGAGCTACTTGCTAAATGAATCCTTCGTCGCGAGGTTGATAGCCGCCTCCGAGATGTCTGCAGCATACTCAGCAACCCTCCGCACACTGTTTATCACGACAAGCTCCGTCAGCCTCCGCTCCAAATCCAAATACTTCTTCTGTGAATTGAGGTAGGCGTTCATCTCCGACGATATCGCTGCAATCTGAGAGAGCGTCTTGTTCGCAAGCTCGGTGCTCGGATAGAGGAAGGAGGCCAAGGAAGTATCGAAGAGCTCCGCCACCTTTGCGTTTATCTTAATGATGCGCTGGTCTGGTTTGGAGTTGTTAGTTGTGGAGAGGGTTATGTTGCTGATTGTGACGGCGTGGTCTGCCGCCCTCTCTATGCTCTTGGCTACAAGCACGTAGCTTATGCAGTCGCTTGGGTCGGAGAGGTTAATGTTCCTCAGCTTCGCATAATCCCGCACAGCTATGTTGAGCTGTCTCGTGATAAAGTGGTAAAACCTGTCAACCTCATCATCCCGTCTCACAACATCTTCTGCGAGTGCTTTGTCATTTCTGGAGAACGCTGTCATGGCCTCCACCAGCATGTGAGACGTGATTTCCCCCATTCTCTCCAGCGATGTATGTAGGGGCAGCTTGTCACTCACGGGCAGAACCTGAGCCGTGAGCTCCGTGGCTGTTTCGCCGATTATCTCCACGCCCACAAGCCATCGCCTTATCCTATCCTTTAACACCGATATTGCCTGCGGTAAGTAAGAGGAGAGCTCGACTCGTATCCTGTCGCTTCCGTCGAGATATTTTGAGAAGAAGAGGCGCACAACCTCGTCAGGTGTCTCGTTTCCACTAAGGCGTATAACCGATTCACGACCCTGCTCATGACCATCTGTCGTGACGAGCAGCCCAAACGGCAGCGTAACAATCTTCACTGTGTCAAGCTTCTTGAGACTAGTCTTCTCCACCCATTCTTTGGGAAGGGATATTATGAAGGTGGAGCGGCCTGTTTTCTGTACGCGTCTGGTGTATGTTTCTTGCACACCGTTATTGTTTTTTACCGGTATATAGATATGTTGCAGGAAAATATTCAACCGTACCAATCTATATATCATCGTATCCCAGAGGTTCAGCCGCCATGAGAAACCGAACAAAAGCTGTATCAACATCCGTTGTAGGGGGTGTCGTAGCGGCTTTGGTCGTAGGTCTCGTCATGGGCCTCATAGCTGGGCCAGCTTTGCTGGGGACAGGACAACTACAGGTATCCACGGTTACGTCAACAGTAACTTCAACGGTTACGGTAGGTGGAACACAGACAGCTGTTGAGCTTGTTGGAGACATCGAAGTCGACGGCTCTAGCACGGTGTATCCGATAACGGAGGCCGCCGCCGAGGAGTTCATGAACCTACACAAAAAGGTAACAATCAGCGTCGGCATATCGGGGACTGGGGGAGGGTTCAAACGCTTCGTGATAGGTGAAACCGACATTAACGACGCTTCAAGGCCAATACTCAAGGCCGAGGCGGATACGGCGGCCAGCAACGGTGTCGAATGGATAGAGGTTCCAGTGGCCATCGACGCGCTCGTCGTAGTTGTGCATCCTTCGAACAACTGGGTTGACTGCATAACCATCTCGGAGCTGAGAGAGATATGGAAGCCTGACAGCACTGTGAAAATGTGGAGCGACATCAGACCCGAATGGCCAAGAGAGCCGATAAAGCTTTACGGGCCCGGCCCAGACAGCGGAACATTCGACTACTTCACGGAGAAAGTTGTAGGCAAGACAAAGGACAGCCGAACAGACTACGTAGCTTCAGAGGATGACAACGTCCTCGTAGCGGGAGTGGAGTCCGACAGGCTTTCTCTGGGGTACTTTGGATTCGCATACTATTCCGAGGCCAAAGACAGAATCAAAGTTCTGAAAGTTCGAGACGACGCCGTTGGAGGAGAATGCATTCAGCCAAGCGACGATACAGCCAGCACCTTCGTCTATCCTCTCTCGAGGCCGCTCTTCATCTACGTCAACAAAAAATCGTGGGACACCAAACCCCATCTAAGAGAGTTCGTGATGTACTATGTCGAAAACGGAGCCAAGCTGGCCAAAAAGGTAGCCTACACACCATTCCCAGACCACTACTACCAGAAAGCAGCCGCCCTCCTCAAAGCAGGAATAACCACGGGCCTCTACGAGCTGACAACCTTAAAGAACAGGAACGCAGGACCACATTAGTGAGGAAAAAATGTCCAAAAACCTTTTCCTTAACCAAAATTTTTTAGAGAATCTTAGAAGGAGACAGCGCGCTACAAAGTTTGTAAACATACTCGTGTTATCGGCTTCCTCGGTGGCTTTTATAGCTATCATGGTGATAGTTAGCTCGCTCATCATCGAGTCATCTCTTTTCTTTAGAGAGGTATCCATAACAGAATTTTTGACCGGAACAGAGTGGACGGTTCTATTCAGTGTGAAAAAGTTCGGTGTACTGCCGCTATTGACTGCAACCGCGCTCACATCAGCGATAGCCCTCGTGATAGCCATCCCAGCTGGCCTCGCTACAGCCATCTACCTAAGCGAGTATGCGAGACCCGCAATCAGAGGCCCTGTAAAAAACATCGTCGAACTGTTGGCGGGGATACCGACAGTCGTCTACGGATATTTCGCCCTCTACTTCATATCACCAAAAATCTTGATGCCGCTCATACAGGGAACAGGTGTCTTCAGCGCCTTGGCAGTGGGGCTGATGATAGGAGTGCTTATCATCCCCATAGTAGCTTCTCTCAGCGAGGATGCACTGTATTCCGTGCCCGAGGATTTCAGGCTCGCGGCCTACAGCCTAGGCGCGAGAAAAATAGATGTCGTATTCCGGGTTGTGGTTCCGGCGGCGCTGTCCGGAATACTTGCTTCAATTATCCTCGCCTTCACAAGAGCCATGGGAGAGACAATGATCGCCGCGATAGCGGGGGGATTCAGACCCTTCTACAGCTTCGACCCACGTGAATCCATGCAAACCATGACCAGTTTCATCGCACAGGTTGCGACAGGCGACGCCCCTCATGGAACCATCGAATACCAATCAATATTTGCTGTCGGAATCCTTCTCTTCATCATAACCATGGTCTTCAACCTTGTTGCCTTAGCTATTGTGAGGAGGTGGCAGATACGTTACTAAACACGGCCCTTCGCGGGAGACGGGACAGGGCTAGACAGTTTCTCGACCGTTTCACACCTGTTCTCCTGTCTCTGGGGGTTTTCGTCGGAGTAGCAGCTGTAACCTCTCTTCTCTTCACAGTCATCTCAACCGGCTGGCATAGATTGTCGTGGAACCTGCTATTCGGGTATCCCTCAGCGAATCCGCAGATAGCTGGGATGCGGTCAGCGTTTCTTGGCAGCTTCTGGACAGTCGGGCTCTCGGCTCTCGTCAGCATACCTCTCGGGGTTGCATCAGCCCTCTATCTCGCAGAGTGGTCGCAGCACCGGAGACTAAGAAGATTCATCGAGTTCAACATAGCCAACCTCGCCGGCGTGCCTTCGATAATCTTCGGACTGGTGGGGCTAAGCCTGCTCACATACGGACTGGGGCTCGGCCGCTCCATAATCGCAGGAGCGTTCACCCTCGGTATCATGACTCTGCCGCTTGTCACAGTCTCCGCCGTCGAGGCCATTAAATCTATACCCGAGGCCCTCAAGCAAGGCGCCTACGCCCTTGGCGCCACAAAACTGCAGGTAACACGCTACATAATTCTTCCGAGAGCAGTTCCCATGATGATGACAGGCGCCATACTGGCGATATCGAGAGCGATAGGCGAGGCGGCGCCCATACTCGTCATCAGCGGCCTGCTGTTCATACGCACCGACCCAACATCTATCTTCGACAGGTTCACCGTCATGCCGCTCCAGATCTTCAACTGGGTGAGCAGGCCGCAGCAGGCTTTTCAGGAACTATCCTCCGCAGCCATCATAGTCCTGCTAGCCATGTTGATGATGTTGAACGCCGCTGCAATAGTTATAAGGTATCGCTACCAGAGGAGGGTGATGCTATAAATGACGATGCTGAAGAACCTCTTTACAGAGGAGAGGGATGTGGCCATCTCCGACAGGGGGAAGATTGTAGTAGAGACGGTTGGACTCTCGGTGATGTATGGAAGAAAGTACGCTATCAAGGACATCAGCCTGAAGTTTGAGCGTTCACGCATCACGGCGATCATAGGGCCCTCGGGATGCGGCAAGTCGACGCTGCTTCGATGCATCAACAGGATGAACGACCTCATACCCGATGCAAAGGTGGAGGGAAAAGTCTTCTACAGAGGTGTGGACATCTACGCCAAGGGCATAGACCCGGTGGCCGTGAGAACAGCCATCGGAATGGTTTTCCAAAGGCCCAACCCGTTTCCGATGTCTATCTTCGACAACGTGGCTTTCGGGCTCAGGGTTAACGGCATAAAGCTCTCGAAACAGGCCCTGCATGAGAAGGTTAAGGACGCTCTTGAGAAGGCGGTTCTCTGGGACGAGGTGAAGGACAGGCTCGAAGCCCAGGCGTTTTCGCTTTCAGGTGGACAGCAGCAGCGTCTCTGCATCGCACGGGCCCTCGCAGTAGACCCCGACGTCATCCTACTCGACGAGCCAACAGTCTCCCTCGACCCCATATCGACGGCGAAAATCGAGCAGCTTCTCCGCAACATCTCACAGGACTACACTATCATCATAGTAACCCACAACATGCAGCAGGCCGCACGCGTATCAGACTACACCGCCGTCTTGATGCCCGACGAGAACATGATCGGCAGGCTTATCGAATTCGGGCCCACCAAAGAGATATTCACCAACCCGAAAGACAAGAAGACGGAAGACTATATCTCGGGCAGGATAGGCTGAGGATGGTATGCCGCGTCTGATGGACATAGGGCTTGAAAGGCTCGTCAACATGCTCAACGACATGTCTCACCTCAGCAGAACCGCTGTCGAGGCCGCTGTCGAAGGTTTTCTAAAAGGCACACCCACCGAGGACGAGGTTTTCCAGCTCTCGGAGAAGCTACGCTGGCTACAGGACGAGGTGGCAGACCTCGCCGTCGAGCTTATCGCACGCTACCAGCCTGTCGCTACAGACCTCAGGTTTCTCCGTTCATGCATGGAGGTTGCATATGGGTTTTCACGGTTCGGAAGATATGCCTACGACATCTCACAAGTAATAACCACCTTCGGGGACCTGCACGAATGCGAGAAAAAAGAGGTGGTGGAAGTGGCTGAGGTGGTCAAGACAATGATAGAGAAAAGCGTCAGGAGCTTTGTTGATAGAAACGTAGAGCTCGCCGGAGAGCTTGAAAAGCTCGACTCACTGGTTGACAGAGCCTACAAAAACCATCTTGTGAGAAGCTTGGGTACACAGGGGTCTAAGAAATGTGATATGGCGACTATGCTGATTCTCCGGTATCTAGAGAGGATAGCGGACCACGCTACCTACATCGGAGAAGCAGTACAATATGTAGTGATTGGTGAGAGAGCGCCTAGGAAATAGTTTGTTGTAGAGGTGCGCGTGATTCTCTGAAATCCAATATATGGGGTCGCCCGGATTTGAACCGGGGATCTCCCGCGCTCCCGAAACATGTTCCCGAGGCGGGTGTCATAGACCATGCTAGACCACGACCCCCTACATACCTCAAATACTTACCCTATTTAGGATTTTTCGTCAGACTTGAGTGGTGGCTAGGTGGGTATGCCGAGGGCTGCTCTTACCATGGCGGCTGTGGCCCTGTAGTCACCCATTTTGAAGACGAAGGCTGAGAGCTGGTTTAAAACTAGGAAGGTCACGAGAAGAACTATTAGTATCCAATCTGTTCTTGTGAGCTTCAACTCCTTCAGCGATGTCCGCTTGGATGGATTGTAGCCATAACCTCTAGACGCCATGGCGGCAGCGATAAATTCAGACCTGCTGATTGAGCGGCTAATGATAGGTAGTACGGTGGGGACAAACCTTTTGAGAGCTTTTAGTGGATTTCTGCTACTGACGCTCCAACCCCTCGAACGCTGGGCCTCAAAAATTGATGTTACCTGCTGAATCATGGCTGGAACCATGCCGAAAGCCACACTCACGGCAACCGCCATCTCCACAGGGGCCCTCAGCTTTGTAAGTGTCGCAGGAATCTCCGAGGGAGAGGTAGTGCTCAGCAGGACCCTGCCCGCAAGCGTGATTATGAAGAACCTCATCATAGCTCCCGATGCAAAGATTAGAGACTCGAGGCTTACATAGCCGTATGGTCCGAAGCTTTCTATCTTGGGTATTACATAGCCTAGGTAGAAGAGCGGCCACGGCGGGCGACTAGCTGTAACAGTCTGCTCGAAAAAGAAGATGTTGAACAGCAGTATGACAAACATCGCCGGTGTGAGGAGTATCAGTATCTTGAGAGCTCCTCTGAAAGGCATCTTCGCCACACCATTAAATACAAGGACAACCGCCAGCACACCAAGAAGCCAGAGAGGGTCGTTCCAAGCCACAGCAGGGAGAGAAAGCGCGAGAAACCAGAGTATCTTAACCCTTGGGTCGCGTCTATGCATGAAGGTGTTGAGAGGTCTATAGCCTATTATGTCATAGGCCAATCCTATCCCACCACCCTGCTTAGATATTCAAACATCTCCGGGATTGTGATTATATCGCCGGGAAAGCCGATGTCTCTAAGTTGACGGCATATCGAGGTGACTTGTGGGGGTTTGAGAGATGTTTTGGCCAGCACATCCTCTCTCTGGAAGACTTCACGGGGTGGCCCACTATCTATCACCTGTCCATCATAGAAGACGAACACTCTGTGGCAGTAGGCCGCTATAAGGTCCATATTATGGCTTATGACTATTACTGTGGTCCCTTTCTCGTTGAGCTTTTTAGCCAGCATCATCATCGCAGAGGCCCTTGCGAAATCTTGGCCTGTAGTAGGTTCATCAACCACCAGAATCTTAGGATTCATCGTAACAGCAGACGCTACCACAACCCTCTGCTTGAGACCCTGACTCAGCTTGAAAGGCGATACATCAAGATAAGGCTTCAACTCCAGTTCCTCGGCAACGGCTTCCACACGTCTCATCACCTCATCCTCTGGCACACCCAAATTCCTAGGCCCGAAGGCCAGCTCCTCCCTCACCGTCTTGGCAAAAAGCTGGTCGTCAGGCATCTGAGCAACGTAAGCCACCTGCGATGCCAACTCCTGTACACTTAGTGTCCTCGTATCACGGCCGAAGACAGTAACACGCCCTTTAGTTGGCTTGTAGAGCCCGTTAAACAGCTTTGCGGTCGTGGTCTTCCCCGACCCGTTCTTACCTATAAAGCCCACAAACTCGCCATGGTATATGGCATCTATATTGACACCCTTCAAAGCCATACTACCATCCTTGTATTGGTACCACACATCCTCGCACTTGACCGCAACCTCTGAGAATACAGGATTATCCCCGGTATTTCTCTGAAATGTGGGATTATTTGGGATATGCTTGGAATTGAAGAGATTCCTCAGAGACCTGACCCCCTCATCGACGGTTATAGGTATCTCTTTAAATCTATAGCCTCTCTTCCTCAGCCAATAGCTTATCTCAGTAGCGTGAGGTATTTGCAGGTCCAGCTCCTCCATCAACTCAACCTTATCCAACACATCCAACGGCCTGCCATAGGCAACTATCTCACCGTTATTCATCACAGCAAGATAGTCCGCTAAGGGTAGTGCATAATCCAGCTTGTGCTCTATTATCACCATCGTCTTATGCTGGGTTTCAGCTATCTCCCTAATTCTGTTGAAAACAAGCTCAGTCCCCTCAGGGTCTAGGTTTGCTGTTGGCTCGTCCAACACAAAAATATCGGGCATCATCGCCACGATAGCGGCTATGGCACATGCCTGCTGTTGACCTCCTGAGAGAAGGTACGGGCTTTTATTCTCAAGTCCGTTAAGCCTGCTGAACTGGAGCGCATAGTTCACCCTACGCATAATCTCATCTCTTGGTAAGCAGTAATTCTCAGGCCCGAAGGCCAGCTCCTCTAGAACAGTGGATGTGAAGAGTTGGTTGGCGGGATTGTCGAAGACTAGGCCAACCTTAGAGGCCAGAACCGACACATCAAAGTCACGCACACGTAAGCCCTTGATATAGGCTTCACCACTCATTTCACCCCTGTAAAAATGTGGTATGAGACCGTTTAGGATGCGGGATAACGTTGTCTTACCCGCACCGCTGGGTCCTGTGACGACTAGTATCTCACCACTTTTAACATGCAAACTGATGTTCTTGATAGCAGGTTCTGAGGAGCCGCTATACGTCCAAGTAACATTTTCCAGTACAATATCAAACTGCTCTTGCTTTTGCTCTAAGGTCATACTCTGGCTCTAGACCTTTTCATGCTAGGTAATAGCCGTTTAGAGGGATAAAATAAAAAGAAAATAGGGTTATTAACTCTGCTGCTTCCTACGTCGTGTGAAGACATAGGCTATCACGAACGTCAGTATTATTAGGATGATGGCGCCTATCTGCTGGGTTGTTGTAGGACCTGCCTGCGCAAGGGCGAGGATTCCGGAAAGAAGACCCATCTGCATCACCTACGCTGGCGCACCGGGGAAGAGGATTATCGCTATCACGATTATCACCGCTGCGGCAACGGTTATGTGGGGAAGGTATGGGAACCTCCACTCAGGCTTGACGAAGTCGGGGAATGTGGCTAAAACTATCGAGGGGATTAGCGCGTAGATGAGGAGGAAGACCCAGTAGGCTCCGCCAAGGAAGTTGAAGGCAGCCAACACCCATATGTTGGGGAAGAACCTGAAGACGTAGACGTAGAGGAAGAACCACGCCCAGTACTGGAAGAACAGAGCGACAGCCGTCAAGGCCCAGTATGCTGCTATCCTCACACCCCTATTGGATACATTATAGAGTCTCTTGTAGCCCAAGGCGAGTAGGAATATGTGGGGCCAGTAAAGGGGCCATCCGTAAAAGCCTACGGGTGAGACGAAAGACTCTAGGAAGGTCACTATTATTCCTCCTAGAGGACCTGCTGCCATGGTGGCTATGGATAAGAAAGTGCCTACCAGATTGAAGTTCACGCCTGGGAGATAGCCTGGAAGCTGGAGACCAAGACCTGTAGCAGCCATAGCCAAAGCTCCGAATATTGCAGCAACAGATATTTGGCGTGTTGTCAGAAGTGGTTTTCTTACTTCAGGCTTGGTTTCGCCTGCCATACGCAACTATTTAGATGTTAGCGGGCATATAAGCATTTTTAACCGTATCACGGGGATGGCTGACTCCTCTCCCACCCAGTGGCTTCCCAGTCGATTTCAAGGTTCTCCCTTAGCACGACGCGGTATATCCTCTTGGCATCATCCACGGTGATGTAACCTTCCATAACATCCTCACGCACCTTCTCTGGATCTCTCTTCCTCGGGTCACCCCATCCACCGCCGCCTGCGGTTCTTATACTTACCAAGTCACCTGCTTTAAGCCGCTCACCAGAAACTTTTCTCACACGTGTCTCGCTTCCGTCAGACTTTATTATCAGCATGTAATTGTAGGTGCCAGGCAGTCCGCCGTTAACACCCCATGGTGGGAACTTAGAACGGTTGACCGCTGTCGTGAACTCTGCGTCTGCTAGAAGCCTGTAGTCTTTGACTATTCCGAATCCTCCCCTAAACTCGCCATGTCCTACTCCGTCTTCCGTGTTGAGCTGATATCTCTCCACTATGATGGGGTACCTCTGTTCTATCACCTCGATAGAGGTAATGAATGTCTCCCCGTCAGCAAACGAGACTAGGGCGCTCTCCCCATCCTTGTCATAGCCTGCACCCCATCCACCAGGGTTTGGCTCCACTAATGCAAAAGCCTCGCCGTTTCTAGGGTTGATTCCAGCAATTGTCTCAGCCACAACGCTGAGGAAGTGACCGGCCGTTAAACGGTCGGGTATGTATGGTGCCAGCGCTTTCCACACCAAGTCGGCTGCATAAGTCATCGTCTCCCAGTAAATACCAACAGGATATGGCTTCTTCGCATTGAATACCGTGTTCTCCGGTATGGTTATCCTTAGCGGCTTGACAAATCCCTGGCAATATCTAACATGGGGATCTAGCACAGCCGCATACACTATTCTCACGGCGGCGACGGTGGCTGGATATGTTGTGTTAATTGCGGCACGTACTGCGGGCGGATTTCCTGAAAGATCGACATCAAACTTGTCATCGTCAATCTCTACCTTAACGGTCAGCTTCATCGGATCTTCACTCACTCCGCTGTCATCGTAATAATCCTCTGCCCTAAAAACTCCCTTGGGCAGCATCTTTATACGATTCCATGCCACAGTCTCACCATCACGCTGTATCTTATCCATATTGGCCTTCACTGTATCCAGGCCATATTTTGATACTAGCGCCTTGAGCCTTCTCTCCGCCAGCTTCATCGAGGCGGTCTGAGCCTCGATATCCCCCAATACGTATGAGGGCAGCCTGCTATTTTCCAGTAGGAGGTCTAGAACATCCTTGTTCAACCTATTCTCTTCATATAGCTTCACAGGTGGAATAAGTATCCCCTCATGATAGACCTCCGAACCCTTAGGCCCCCAGCTTCCGAAGACCATACCGCCTATGTCATAATAATGTCCTTTGTTTACACCGATGGCCAAGAGCTCGTCTTTATGGAAGAACGGCGCCACGATTGCTACATCGTTGAGATGTGTTCCAGAGATGTATGGGTCGTTGACGATTATTACATCGCCTGGCTGCAGTCCATCTTTCCCGAACTTGTCGAGTGGTGCTTTAGCGTTGAAGTCAAGCATTCCTATGAATAGCGGTATGCCAGTAGCCTGTGAGACAACATCCCCTTCTGCGTCTGTAAGTCCGGTGGAGAAATCCAAAACATCATATATTATTGGACTCTTAGATGTTTTAGCAGTTACTGTGAACATTTCCTCCGCTATAGCTATCAGAGAGTTTTTAACAATCTCCATCTCTATAAGGTCTGGCATCTCATTCACCTCCTTTCCTCACGTGTAGATTACCATACTGGTCTACGGATATCTTCTGACCGGGTAATACAATTGCCGTGGATGTGGGATCCTCTACTATCATTGGTCCTTTGAGGGTTGCACCCGGTGGAAGCCTACCTCTTTCGTAAACTTCAACTCTAACCCAGCCCCTCTTAGCGTCCAAGTAAGCTTCCCTCTCCCCCTTAAAGGCTTTGGAGACAGATGTGTCTTCGCGGGGAAGAAGCTTTAGAATCGGCTTCCTAACTTTGAGGAGCGCCACTACATGGTAGTTCACTATCTCGATTGGACTGTCAAGCTTGAATGAATAGTATTTGTAGTGATTTTCATGGAACCTCCGCTCCAGCTCTTCAATAAGCTGTCTATCGACTTCGCCGTTAGGCACTCCCACCTTCAGCACATGCTCCTGCCCATAGTACCTCATATCTGCGTATCTAGCCAGAACGATATCGCCTTTCTTCCCGCCGTTATGCTGTATACCCCTCGCCCTAACCTCTAACTCGCTGTATGTGTTGGCGACCCTCTCTATGGCCTGTGGGTGGTCCAGCCTCGTCACGGAGGTTTTAACGAAGTCGTGACGTAAGTCTGTCATCAGAAGCCCCCATGCTGAGAAAACACCCGGCGGTATTGAGGGGATGATAACATTTCCCACCTCCAACTCCTCAGCTATGAATGATGCGAACATAGGTCCAGAGCCTCCGAAAGCCACGATCGTGAAATCCCTTGGGTCATAGCCTCTCTCTATCGATATACGCCTAATCACTTGTGAGGCATTATCGTTACCTAGTCTTACAACTCCGAAGGCCGTCTCATCGACAGTCATATCCAGCCGCTCAGCCAATTCTCCCATTGCCTTCTTAGCGAGATGTATATCTAGTCGGAGCGCTCCACCGAGAAAATAGTTGGGGTTTATGATTCCTGTTATTAGATAGGCATCCGTGAGGGTGGGCTTCTGCCCGCCTCTTCCATAGCATGCCGGTCCAGGGTCAGCACCTGCGCTGGCCGGCCCAACCCTCATACTTCCTGTCTCATCAATCCAGGCTATGCTTCCCCCACCATTTCCAACCTCAACAATATCGATCACAGGGACCTTCACAGGGTATCCGGCGTTGAACTGGTCCCTCTCCACATAATAATCTGTCAGAACCCTCGGCATTAGTTCTTCAACGAGGCTTGCTTTAGTGGTTGTACTTCCACCATCCAAAGCTATGATATTTTTAATTCCTAGGAGCTCACCTATTGTGATCGCTCCCACAACGCCCGCAGCTGGCCCTGACTCGATGGAGAGGATGGGGTAGTCCGCCGCATATCGGAAGGTTGAGACCCCTCCGCTAGAGAGCATCATGAACAGCTCACCTCTAACACCTTTCCTTCTCAATATCTCCTCCAAATTTCTCAGATAGTTGTCCATCTGAGGGTGGACATAGGCATTCAACACCGTGGTGCTTGTTCTCTCATACTCGCGCCACTCACCGGTTATCTCGCTTGATACGCTGACATAAGGCCTGACACCCATATTCTCGAGGACTCTGACTATAAGCTCCTTAGACCTAGCCTCGTTAGATTGATTGGCGTAGCTGTTGATGTAACATACTGCTATAGATTGGACACCAAGCGAGACTAGACTCTTTGTTGCAGCCTCCACATCTCCCTCATTAAGAGGTTTAAGAACGGTGCCATCATATCCAACCCTCTCGTCCACCTCCCTGATCAGATGCCGTGGTACGAAACTGGCTGGCTTCCTATATCTGAGGTTGTATATATCACGTCTATTCGATCTTGTTATCAGGATTACATCTCTAAAGCCCTTGGTGGTTATCAAGCCGACTTTGCTGCCGCGCCTAGTGATAATGGTGTTGATTACAAGGGTCTGCCCGTGGAGCAGGCTGGACACAGTAGATGGATCTACACCTGACTTGGAAAAAACCCTCATCACACCCTCTGAATAGTTGGCAGGGGTTGTCTCATCCTTGGACCATGCGATCTCGCCTGTTTCCTCATCTATTGCAAAAAGGTCTGTGAACCCTCCTCCTATGTCAATCGCAACCCTTTTAGACATTGTCTGATATATATTGGCGAGACTTAAAAAGTTGGTGCTCGAATTCTTCATATCATGGTGGAAGTATTTCATATAGATGAGAAAACCTGGGATAGTTCAAGTGGTAAAGTTTCTGTCCTAGTGGATGAAAGTCTGAGCGGAAGGTTAATAGCTGGTGTGGTGGTTTTAGAGCCTGGCCAGAGACTTCCTGCAAAGGGGTTCAGCCAACACCTCGAAAGCGATGAGCTAGCCTATGTAGTTGAAGGATCAGCCATCTTCGGGAAAGAAGACGGCGAGTTTTTAATAAAAGAGTCTGACCTAGTTTTTAATCCGAGAGGAACCAAGCATTACGTCATAAACCCCGGCGACAAACCCTGCAAAATCATTTGGGCTCTTGCACCACCTATCAAGCTTTAGCTTCTACTCCTACGCCTAACCTTAACACCATATTTGGCACGGGCCTCAGCTGCTGTAATGTAGCCGTTCCTAACGTCGTCTAACACACGCTCTTGATCACGTTCCTTCGGGTTCCCATATCCTCCACCTCCGCCTGTCACTAGGCGTATGAGATCTCCACGCTGCAGTTGCACGGCTGCGGCTTTCCTAGTCTTTAAAGGCGGCTTTCCCTTTCTGTAGATGATGAAGTAGTTGGGTGTGCCATCACCTCCTCCAGCCATACCCCACGGCGGGAATTTAGATCTCCCGAACGAGGCTGTAAATATCGCATGGGAGTTGAGGACCCTGTAGTCCTTTATTATCCCATGGCCGCCCCGGAACTTCCCGGCTCCAGGTTTATCCCTGAGGTTTAGGCTATACTGCTCCACCCTAATCGGATACCGCACCTCAATCACCTCGTTGGACATAATGTAGGTCTCGCCGTCTAGGCTGCAGACCATTCCACTCTCTCCATCCTTGTTATATCCGGCACCCCAACCACCAGGCTGCGGCTCCACGATAGCGAAGGGCTCTCCAGTGCGGTCATCCACACCACCCACTATTGTGGCGCACACACTGAGAAAATGGCCTGCTGTCAGCTTGTCCGGCACATGTGGCGCTAGGGCTTTCCATATTAGCTCCGCTGCAAATGAGCCTGCCTCCCAGAAAGTGGCGACGGGTGCTGGGGGCTTTGGGTGGAAGACTGTTCCTTCGGGTGCAATAACCTGCACGGGTCTGAAGGCCCCCTCGTTGGCTGGGGACTGAGGGTCTGTAACTGCTTTAAACATAACCTTAGCAGCGGCTATGGTCATTGAGTAGGGCGAGTTAATAGGCCCTCTCGCCTGGGGTGATGAGCCGCTATAGTCAACTATGAAGCTCTCATCCGATATAGTCACGCGAGCCCTCACATAAACCGGATTATCGGAGATACCGTCATCATCGATATAATCCTCAGCCTCGAATGAACCATGGGGTAGCTTACGTAGCTCGTTATAGGCTTTCTCCTCACCATCCCTTATGATAGCCTCCATAGCCCTCGCTATTGTGGATGGTCCGTATTTAGCGCAAAGCTGTGCTATCCTCCTACCTCCTAACCTCAGGGCTGCCGCCTGTGCCTCCATATCTCCCAGCGTCATATCAGGCGTCCTTACGTTGGTAAGTATGAGGTCGAAGAGGTCCCTGTTTGGTTCCCCCGCTATGTATAGCTTGAGAAGTGGGAACTGAACGCCCTCTTGGTAGATCTCTGTCGAGTCCGTGGTCCAGCTTCCGAATCTCATTCCTCCCACCTCGCTCCAGTGGCCCTTGTTGACTGAGAAGGCTATGAGCTGGCCGTCGAAGAATACTGGGCTAATCAGTGTTACATCGTTGAGATGTGTGCCGTGTGTGTATGGTATGTTGGTTATTATGATGTCGCCGTCAGAGAACCCGTCAACACCATATTTTTTGATGCAGTCTTTTACAGCTAGGTCCAGCACGCCTAGAAATCCCGGAACCCCGTTTGCCTGCGCCACCAGCTCACCCTTACTGTTGGTTATGGCCACGGCGTAGTCGAGGACCTCATATATGACAGGGCTCTTGCTGGTCCTGCCAAAAGCTATGAATTCCTCCTCGGCTATGGCTATGAGACTGTTTTTAACCACTTCCAGTGTAAACGGGTCTAGATCAGACATTAGTCCACCCCTCCATATCTAATAACTATATTACCAAAATTGTCTATCTTGAATGTATCGCCTGGCATTACAAGGGTTGTTGATGTTTTCTCCTCTATTATTGCTGGTCCTTGTTTTGTATTGCCGATGGGAAGCTTCTCCCTTTCGTAAACTGGTACCTCTGTAAAGCCTACTCCAGGCAGATAAGCCCTCCTATATCCCTTACTGGCCTCCTCAAAATCTTGGGTATCCCCTTGAAGAACAGCGATTCGGGGTTTGCTAACTTTTGCGAAGGCGGCGAGATGGAGGTTGACAACCTCCACAGGACTGTCAAGCCTGAAGGTATATTCTTTCTCATGTGCTTTATGGAATCTTTCTGTAATCTCCTGAATTAATCCTCTGTTAAACATTCCTGAAGGAACTTCAATGCTGACGGTATGCTCCTGCCCATAGTATCTAAGGTCAAGTGTCCTGACGAAGTACATGTCCACTTCATTTATGCCTTGAGCGGTCAGTACCTGGCGCCCCTCTTCCTCTAAAGTGTTGAACAGATTGTTCAAGATGTCTATATGCGCGTCATCCAATTTCATAACTCTTGTCATCTTAAAATCATGCCTCAGATCCGTCATCAACATTCCCCACGCTGAGAAGACGCCTGGAATCCTAGGTATTACGGTCTTGGATACCTGTAGCTCTCTTGCAAGAAGCGTAGCGAACATGGGGCCTGCTCCTCCGAAGGCCACAAGTGTGAAATCCCTTGGGTCATGCCCCCTTGCTACCGATACCAGCCTGAGGAGGTTGACCATGTTTCCAGCAGCCACCTTGATTATACCTGCCGCAGCCTCCTCCACGCTAGTCCCAAAATGTTCGGATATCTTGGCCACAGCTTTCTCCGCTGCATGTTTGTCAAGCCTTATTTCGCCTCCCAGAAAATATTCGGGGTTAAGTATTCCTGAGACCACGAATGCGTCTGTGACGGTGGGCTGCTCACCACCTTTTCCATAACACGCCGGACCTGGATATGCTCCTGCACTTCTTGGCCCGACCTTTAAACTCCCCACATCATCTATCCAAGCTATGCTTCCGCCTCCGGCCCCTATTTCAACGATATCTACAACAGGTGTTTTCACAGGATATCCTGCGTATGTAGGTGTTCTCTCCACCCTGTAATCTGGGTTTAGCCTGATTCTGCCATTCTCCACCAGCGACGCCTTGGCCGTTGTCCCGCCCACATCCAAGCTTATCACATTCGATTCACCCACCGCAACACCCAGCTCCCTCGCACCAATAACACCGCCTGCTGGGCCCGACTCGACCTGGAGTATGGGTGTCTCCCTAGCTTTCTCCAATACAGCAACACCGCCGTTGGACTGTATAACGTGGATAGGGATTCTAATGCCAAGCTCCCGCATCTTCATCTCCAAGTCTTTCAAATAAGTCTCAAGCAAAGGCTTCACATAGGCATCCAAGACTGTGGTATTCATCCTCTCATACTCCCGCCACTCACGTGTAATCTCATGTGAGGATGAAACATACTTGAAGTGGCCCCTAGCAATCTTCGCAACCTCTTTTTCATGGTCCGGGTTAGCGTATGAGTTGTAAAGACATATGGCTATTGATTCGGCGCCGTAGCTACGGGCTTTTCTTAGGGCCTCCAGCACACTTTTCTTCGCCAGCTTTAATACCACGGAGCCGTCTGAGGCGATGCGCTCCAACACCTCAAACCTTAGATACCGGGGGACAAAGGGCACCGGCTTCCTATAAGAGTAGTTGTACATGTCAGGCCTATTAGAGCGTTGAATCTCTAGAACATCTCTAAAGCCTTTGGTGGTTATCAGGGCCGTTTTAACACCTTTTCTTTCTATTATTGCATTGATGACGAGGGTGGAGCCTGTACCCACGAAACGTGTTACATCTTCCCCTCTTATACCGCTGGATTTAAAAGTGTTCACAACCCCTTCAGAGAAGTCATGGGCTGTCGTGAGACCCTTACCGAGAACAATTTCACCAGTCACCTCATTCAGAGCGCATAGATCGGTGAAGGTTCCACCCACGTCAATTGCTACCCTAAACATATCGCAGATACTGGAAAGTTAACTTTTATTCTTTACCCTCAAACCTTTATATCCGCTACTCATCGAGTTCATCCATGAACAATCGCCCCAAGCTCGTCAAGCTATTGGATAGATGTAGAGAATCAGGCATAGATGGTGTAATCATAATTCCAGGCCCAAATATGAGATATCTTATTGACTTTACATTGGAGGTGTTCGAGAGACCTGCCTTCCTATTGGCTGGCTTCGGGCTGAAGCCTACACTATTAGTCCCACAGCTTGACGAGGAGAGGGCCAGAGAAGCTCTAGACTTATCATGTGAAGTAGTCTCATACACTGATGATATGGGGCCATGGCATTGGATGGGCCGGCTGTTATCTGACTTGACCGGCAATGTGGGTGTGGAAGATAGGATGCCCCTTGGACTGTATAGAATGCTGGAAAATCGTGGTAAGCGGCTGAGATTTGTAGAGGTTGACGCTATCTTACGCCTCCTCAGAGTCTCTAAGGATTCTGAAGAGATAGATAGGCATAGAGAAGCCGCTAGGATACTGCAGGAAGCCATGCTGAGAACTTTTGCGGATTTGAGTGGGGGAGAGAGTGAGAGGGAGCTCATGTTCACATTCCACCGACACGCATACGAACTCGGAGCCGATACATCCTACTGCCTAATCCAGTCAGGTCCTAACAGCGCAAAACCCCATATGGAACCCACTACTAGGCAGATAAGATCGGACGATGTGATAGTCTTCGACGCAGCGGTAACATACCGTGGATACTACGCCGACATAACCCGGACAATCACTATAAAAAAACCAGCCGAGTCACAGATGAAAATATTCAACATAGTATTGGAGGCCCAGCAGGCTGCAATACAAGCATCTAGGACTGGCATACCTGCGGAGGAGGTAGACCGTGCGGCGAGAAAACATATTGCCGATGCAGGATTTGCAGAATATTTCATACATAGGACAGGGCATGGCTTAGGTGTTGAGGTCCATGAAGAACCATACATCCGCGAAGGTAACAAATCCCCTCTAGCCAACGGAATGATTTTCACTGTTGAGCCAGGCATCTACCTGCCAGGCAGATTCGGCGTAAGGCTTGAAGACAACATCATAATCACACCGTCAGGAATAGAGAATACAACCAGGCTTCCCAAAACCTTAGCTCTACATGAAACACTACGCTCTTAGTCCAAGAAGTTCATATGCAGGGACATTCCTAAAGCTTTAGCCTAGAAAACTAGGTGTAGGACGTAAAGTTACAAATCTGTGAAGACCACGGACTTCGGAGGAGGTAGAGTGAGCTGTGGTGGAGCGCATAGTGATTGGGCCAAGCCATACTAGATCCTACCATCCCCCAGATATTTGCAGGAAAGACGCTCATCAAGTAAACAGACATCAAATCCGAAAATACCACAAGAAACCCCTCATAACAGACACCGTTCTCACGGAAAACACAGCAGTAAAAACCTAAAAGAAAGCATAAAAAACCCAGCCCAGAAAGGGGGCGTAGCCGAGCAAGGCCAAGGCGTCGGGCTCCAGATCACACGGCCAAGGTCAGAGGCGCAACCCGAAGACCGTGGGTTCAAGTCCCACCGCCCCCAGCTAAAAAATATAAGTGGAGAAAAGGAGGGAGTGGTGGGCTGGTTGTGTCTTCTGAGGTTGTCCTCAAGATGGTGAAGCCGACTTTGGAGCTAATGCGTAAATGCAAGTGGTAGCAGTCTTTTCTTTTCTGCCGGTTCTCCTTTCGACGTTGTTGTTCTTGAAGTTCTTTAAGATGGTGTCGGCTGTGTTGGGGGTGTTCTTGAATTGGTTGAGGCATAGGCGGAGTATCCCATCCTGGCCATCCGGAAGTGCTTCCCGGCTATCGTCGTCAAGTTGCCTGGGCTGCTGATGACGGGCTTTCCGTATCGGGTGCTGTATGGCGGATGTGTGATTATCACCCTCAGCCTGAAGCCCGAAACAACCCCCGGGCCTTAGGCGCTCGTATAGTGTTGCTGCATTCAGGGTGTTGTAGTTGATAAGGCGTCTCCGTAGGCAGTTCCTCGGAGAATTTGGCAAGCGGCAGAAGTAGAGCGTCTTCGGCCTTCTCCGCCTCGAAAGACAGAAGGCTTTGTTCGGGAAGCTCTTAAGCATCGCCCTGTCAACCAGCATGTATGGTCACCCCCCTTTGGACGCCCGGCGAAGCCTCGGCCTGAAGGTGCGTCCACCCCAGACCACGCCTACATCCTTAACCCAGAAACTGGTAGCGAATATGTGCGGGGGATGGGATTATTGCTCAAACCTATGGATGGGGAAAACCAGTGTCGTGGGTGTTCGTGTATTATCTGTGTAAGCTTATTTTGAGGATCATCAACATTTAACACATGCCTAGTGAGGGGTTGAAACCCAAACCATGGGGCATGCTTGACGTGAAAGTCTTTACGTCGGAGGATAGGAAGCAGAAATTCATCGTCTTCAAGACCCCAAACGGTGCCTATCATGTCTTTACGGAGGTGGAGGCAAAGGATGCCGCCATAAAATGCGGAATGAAAATGGAACCAACCAGGGCAAACACACGACAATTCTGGGACAAGCTCTGGAAAGAAGGCAAGAACTGAAATGTGTCATTTCGAAAAAGGGAATGGGTTTCATTTCTCTTTCATATAATGGTTTAGATTCGCTTAATCTGTATGTTGTGTTTTTAACATCGTGTTTAATACAATTGTTGTGTGTTGGGACTGGTTTAGATCCTTAAAAAAGAGTTGATATTATGCTGTTCGGAGTTCTAATTTCACCTCCTACTGGGGTTGAGACAATGCTAAGAGAAATGCTTAAAAACCCCACAGAAAAAAATAAAAGCAGATATGAATGGCCAAGAGTTATTTGAGATTATTGTTAATAGATTGGCACAAACAGAGAGCCTACCTAGTCATATTCAGACTGTAGGTCTGGCCGTTCTAGGAATTCTTATTCCATTAGCGATAGCCATTCTGACCGAATTGTATCGAAAAATAACAAACCCTAGGGAGGATTTTTCAAGGCTTGATTTACATGTAATCTTGAACGGGTTTTTCAAGATAAAAAATATAATTGCTTATACGTTGTTAATATTCATTCCTTTCGTCTTTTGGGAATTTTCAAGCGGGCTATACCGAGTGTTATTAATTGGTGTAGCTTTCGTGGGAATAATCCTAATGATAAAAACCGTTTGGAACCTTTATCTATGGGTCAAAGGACATATGATGCCGTTTAGATATTCCTATTTGCAAAAAATAAGTAAACTTGCAGATCAAGAAATAGCATGGGAGTCAGTTTGGAAAACAGAGGGAATACTTACATTAGATGAGACCAATTTCTTTAAAATTTTTTCATCCCAAATACAAAAATATATTAAAAATAATCAGCCGAGTATTGCATCACAATTATTAAGTATTTTTATAAATTCTCTTGACAAGCGTACATTATCTTTTATTGTTAATAAAGATGCTATTGAAAAAATACTGAGTTGGCACTCCGAGGCTTGGATGAATACATATAGTATTATAAAGGGTTCAAAATCAACCGAATGGTACTGGATTGAATCCGTCCTTATAAAAGGATTAAACAAGCTACGACTGCTTATTCTAGAGAAATATCAGATGGGACTTTATAATTTTATGGAAATTTTTAAAAATATCCTACCTACTTTAGTTCAATCTTTCTCTCCTTCTGACAGAGAAAAATATTTGCATTATGTCCTTGATGATATCTCCAGAATGTTCCTTGTAAGAGAAGGGGTTCCTGAAAATTTTGACATTTGGGAATTCTTCCCTAAAGAGTGGCAAGTGACCAAACGCAACCTCCAAGCTGAAAACAATCTGTTGCCATTACTCTGGCTTCAACGGTTCTATTATTGGGCATCTTATAGATTGATGAACTTTGAAAAGGATTATGATGTTTTATTGGATAAAGCCTCTGCCAATCTTTTCCCAGAAGTCGATCAAATGAAATGGGCTACAATTTTAATTTTCGTTTTATCACCAAACGATGAAAAAGGGAAAATAAGGTCGACTATAGAACGAAAAAGGACGTTTGGTTATGTAGGAAGGGCTCCTAAATTTTATCCTCACGGCGAAGCTCCTTCAAAAAAGAGGAAGAAATAAAAAACACTTACGAGTTAGCTATATTTCTATTCGCGGACTTGTTTGACATAGAAAAATTAAACAAATTTATCGAAGAAGCTAAAGCATTGAAATATCCGAATGAATCCGTTGAAGAATGTAAAAGGGTAGATTTAATTGAGATACTTCAGGGAATATTGGATATTAGAAACGTTGTTTCTAAGTAGCTACCGCCTCTATTATCTCCGGCCCATTCATCTCCTTTTCCCCAGCCATTTTTGTTAGACTTGGCGAAAGCTACGCCAAGAGCCTTGTCTCTTTTGCGTTAGTCACTGTTTAATCCCTATTTGAATTGAGCCTGACGTTAGTTGTTGCCCACATGTGGTGAGCAGGTTTGCTAAAACCTCTTCAGCCCCAAGCCCTGAGAAGAAAAGTAACTCTTCCAGCTTCTTCCAGTAGTTTTCCTGAGCAGACTTAGAGCTTTTCCAGCCATAAATGAAATGCTTTTCCGAAGTCGTTTAATAACCGTCCACAGCAGAATCTCTTATAAACTATAGCCCAAACATGTGTGCGGGGGGTGGGATTCGAACCCACGAACCCCTTCGGGAGCAGGTCTTGAGCCTGCCGGACAATCATACAGCACATTTAGGTGCTGAATTTTGACCAGACTCTCCAACCCCCGCCATGTAGAACCGATTCTGCCTATTTTTTATATTTTGTCAAAGGAAGTGTTGTTGCTTCTCTTCAACAAATTCGATAGAGCCGTTGATAACCTATCATAATGCTTTAGCCTACGCATTTCTTACATATATAAATAGACAAGCCAACCATAAACCGGCAGAGATAAAGGGAAAAATAGGGGGGTGGTTGGCTGGAGGAGGACATCTGACATCGTCTGTGAAACCGGATGAAAGCCTCAGCATTAGGCTCAAGATTGCTTTGGCAGTTGCCGCCATGATTGCCAGGCCTTCATCCAGTTCTTTCCCCGATGTCAGGCCTGGCCTCCAGCCAGAGTCGTCCGAATGGTTTTTAGGACTTGTCTGATTTCTTTGCCTGTTGGACATCGGCGTTTCTGAAGCACGCTCATCGTTAGGCTTTCAGCAGCTTTCTTGAGTGTTGGGTTATATTTGCCGTTGTGTGGATAATAGTTTCCGACATAACAGAGTATTTTCCTCAAACCATTGCTGAAATCCACGTATGCCAACAGTGTCGCCAACGCAGTTTTCCCATATAATGAGCGACGTTTATCAATTCCTAGCACCTTTGTCAGTTTCTTATACTCCGGATGTGTTTGCTTAGCCAGCTTGATTATTCGCCTTGCAACCCTGTCTTTCTGTTTTTTAAGCTCTTGTAGCACTGGATAGAACATATGTTTGTCGCCGAAGTTAGCTATCATCTGCTTGGTCAGAACAAGAGACCTGCTTACCTGGCGATAGAGGCTTATCAATCTAGTCATCTCAAGAAACTCGGTAGAAACATCCCTGAACATTGTCGTCTCCATGGACATCATGGCCAAAACATCATTCCTAGCGGACTTGCTACCGTTCCTATGGCTGGGCGGTAGGTCTAACCTTCGAAGTCTATAGACTCTTACGCCTCTTCTGAGAAGCCCTATGAATTCGTCTGTAAGCTCCAGAGGAATGACATCTACATAGAGCCCATCACCAGACTTGGCTGGTATATCGGCTAACCTCTCAGCCTTCCAACTCTACGCTGACGCAGCATACGACACAGAGGAGATAAGGAATAACCTCTCCTCTATGGGTATAGAGCCTAACATTCCCGTGGATCCTAGGAGGGGGAGGGAGCCAAGGCCCTACAACGTAGATGCCTACAGGAGGATGAGGTCTGCAGTAGAGAGGTTCTACGCATGGATAAAAAGCTTCAGGAGAATCACAGTAAGGTATGAGAGGCTAGCCACAACATATAAAGCACTAATAAACATAGCATGCACAACAATCCACCTAAGATATGGAAACCGAATTTGGAGATGAGTTCTAAAATAGTCTCCACCAAAATCGGAAAACATTTAGGCGGAGCCTAGGCTGAAGCTCATAAGCCGAGAGGAAGTGAAGAGATGAGCCAGAGTATACTACAGGGGGAAATTATGATTAGTCCTTAAAGTATTTATTAGAGTACACAAATGATGGAAAATGTGACAATACATTTGTCCGCTAGGCTTGCATGGCACGACCGAGGATGGGATGGGCATATTTGTCATTGTCCAAAATCAAATGTCTCATGTATGGTGCATGAATACATTAGAGATTCTAGAAATGATGATTTGGAAGAAAAAAATGCTGGGAAATTTCTAGAAAATATTAAACATAATAATTATATTCCTCCCTGCTCTCGCGACATAGGCGCTTTTTCATCAGAAGAATTCGAAATCGTTCATTACGATCCTCTTGATAGGAGATCACTTCCTCCTGTGAATGAAAATATTCCTCCTTTTTCTTTTTGCACAAGTCCTTATGGAAGAATGTTTAGTGACGATCCCGGGAAAATATGGGAGGAAAGCCCCGAAGAACAAGAGAGAAGGCTAAACGAGTTTTGGAGTAAAATAGAAGAGGGAAAGTCTCTAGTGTTCTTTTATGTTAATCATGGTAATCCCTTGAAAGAGGAGAAAAGCGACAGAATTCTTATCGGCGTTGGGAGAATATTAAAAATAGGTCAACAACTTTATTTTGGAAAAAAAGAAGGCTATGAAAGAAAATATCCTCTTTGGTCGCGACGTATAACTCATAATTTTCCCAAAGAGGGTGTTCGTCTCCCATATCAAGAGTATATAGAGCGTGGGCTAGACCCATCTAATATCTTTTGCACTATTCCAAACTCGGCTCGCCCTTTTTTCTCTTATGTAGCAGAGCATGTTTCAGACGATGTTGCTGTAGGTATTCTCGAAAGAGTTATACAAAGTGTAAAGAATGTTAAAAAGGAAGGTAAAGTACCTGAACCTTATGGTAAAACATGGGACTACAGGTTAAAGTGGCTAAATCAAGTTTTAGACGAGGTATGGAAAAACCGCGGCTGTTTTCCAAGTATTGGAGGTGTTTTAGAATATTTAGGATTTAATGAAGGCATAATTTACCATCACATAAAGTTATCCAAAATGGAGCGTAAAGGGATAAATATTTTTAACTTTGTATTTTCAATTTTAAATGGAAAAAGAAAGAGTCCGAAAAAATACGAAGTAGAATTTGAAAAGGCGATAACGAAGTGGAGGTCTTTACCTAAAGAGCGTAAGGAACTTCTCCAAATATTAACTCGCTTTGAATTATCCAAAGCACAAATTGAGAGGGTAGTTAACCCTACGAAGAGACAAGAAGCTGGAATAATATCTTCAGAAAAAGAAATAATAGAAAACCCTTACGTATTATCCGAACTCGATAGCGGCGGAATAGACCAGAATGGTGAATATTCTCCACCTATAGATTTTGACACAATTGATAGAGGAATGATTCCATCTGAAGAGCTAGTGAAAATTAAAGGAAAAATTAAGCCTATACCCTTGGATGATAATAGAAGAGTTAGAGCCTTGTTAAACGAAATTTTAAGAGTGGCTGCCCTAGAGGGGGACTCGTGTCTAACTCTAAAAGAAGCCATTGAAAAAGTTGAAAAAAGACTTGTTGACAGGCGTCGTTGCTCACCAGATATAGATATTATTTTGAATAATAAGAAATTCTACGAAGAGAGAATAGCTTTTTACCCAGATGAAAATCCACAAGTTATTGCATTAAAAAAGATTCGCCTAATGGAGGAGGAAGTTAGAAATCACGTAGAAAAATTGCTTGTGAAGGAATACAACTCTTGTGAGAAAAGTTTCTGGGAAGACCTTGTGGAACAAGAACTAAAAGGGTCTAAAGTTTCCGATGAGACGCTCGAAAGAAGAGCACGCGCGGAAAAAATTACTGCTCTTGATGTCATGTGGCGTTTTCGATTCTCCATTCTTACAGGTTATGCTGGAACTGGCAAAACAACAACATTAAAACTTTTCATCAGAGGAATTGAAGAGAAAGAAGGGAAAGGTTCTCTTCTTTTGCTTGCACCTACAGGAAAAGCAAGGGTTCGGCTGCAAGAAGAAACACAAAAAGAAGCTCAAACAATCCATCAGTTTTTAATGAGTTTAGGTTGGATAAGAAAAGACACTTTTTCATTAAAGGAAAGTGGTGAGAAGAAGGGCGCCTCGTTAATTATTATTGATGAAGCTTCTATGATTCCACTTGACCTATTGGCAACACTTTTTAGGGCCATCGATTTTAATGAGGTTAAAAGATTAATTCTTGTTGGAGACCCAAACCAGCTGCCTCCAATAGGATGTGGTCGTCCCTTCATCGATATTATAAAGTGGTTAGAATCTTCAAAAGAGAATGAGAAGCACATAGCCAGACTAACTCAAATAGTTCGTCATGGGGAAAAAGATAGCCAGGCTTTGAAACTTGCATATGCTTTCTTAAGTCATAAAACTTCACCCGGCGACGATGAGATTCTTACTAAAGTTGCTCGCCAAGAAGTATCGGGAGACTTAGAAGTTCATTTTTGGAATGATGAAAAGGAATTATATGCTCTACTTGTTAAATCTCTAAAAGAAAATCTAGGTCTTAAAGAAAACGATGACTACGAAGGATTTAACAAGTCACTTGAAAAACCAGATAGTTGGCAAATTCTTTCTCCTACCCGACTTGAAATATACGGTACAACAGAAATAAACCGTTTTATTCAAAGACAATACAGAGGGGGTTTGATTAAAAAAGCCAATAGAGAGGGGCCAAAACCTTTTGGGGACCAGCAAATGGTACGGCGGGATAAAGTTATCCAGATTATCAATTCGTGTAGAAAGTACGACGGGGGTACATGTGAGTGCTATGTGGCTAATGGTGAAGTGGGCTTGATAGATTACACTGGTAGCAGGGAATCACCATATGATAAGAAACGGGATAAAAAGGTTGATTTTCTTAGCGTAAAGTTCTCAACACAGCCTAAGCCCATATCCTATAAACGAAGTGAGGTAGATCAAAATCTTGAGTTAGCGTACGCTATCACTGTTCATAAATCTCAGGGCAGTGATTTTGGCAAAGTCTTCCTAATCTTGCCTCAAAAAGGAAGAAATATGTCCAAGGAACTGCTCTATACTGGTCTGACTAGATTTAGAGAGAAACTTATTCTTCTAATTGAGAAAGATATTGCCCCTCTATTAGCTCTTAGAAATCCTCTGCAATCGGAGGTTTATAGAAGAAACACCAATCTATTCGAGTTAGCTGTTCGACCTGAAAAGGATGGGTTACCATACCCAGCGAGATTAATACACAAAACAAGAACAGGTGTTTTAGTGAGGTCAAAATCAGAGGTAGTGGTTGCGAATATTTTGACAGATTTTGGGATAAGTTACGAATATGAAAAACCACTATACTCCAAAAAAGACCCGAAAGATTTCCGGTTACCGGATTTTACAATAAAATATGAGGGTGAAACGTTCTATTGGGAACATCTTGGAATGTTAGAGGATCCCAAATATAAAGAGGAATGGGAAAACAAGAAGAAGTGGTATGAGGAGAATGGTTATATCAATAGATTAATAGTTTCGAAAGATAACCCTGATGGCGGAATAGATAGTAAGGAAATTGAGAAATTGATAAAAGAGAAAATATTACAAAAATGACATTAAGGGTAATATAATGACAGATGAATTGTTAATACTTTTTACAGCATGGGCAGAGAAAGTCCTAGGGAAAACCATTATCCAAAAAGAAGTTACAAAGAGCCCTTTGACTGGGTGGTTTTACAAATTGTTGTCCATCACTTGGTTTGGGAATTTACATAAGGCAGAAAGGTAAGGATTACAGAAATAGGGTAACATCAAAAACCAATATTAGTTTTTTTAATATAGATATCGTTACGTCTTCACTCGACGACGACCTCTTCTTTGAGGAATTTTTCTTGCCGTTGGTTTTGTCTAGCTTCTGCTGGATGGATTTGACCAGGCTTGGCTACCCCCGCCCCAGCTATTGATGTCTTTT
This sequence comes from archaeon HR01, assembly GCA_002898355.1. Lineage (GTDB taxonomy): Archaea > Thermoproteota > Nitrososphaeria_A > Caldarchaeales > Caldarchaeaceae > HRBIN01. The sequence continues at coordinate 105,524 of BEHD01000005.1, forward strand.
CTGCTATTTTAGAGGTTTGTTAAAGTGGGGTGTTGTTTAATTCAGTACTTCGAATTCTGCTGTTAGGGTTATCTTTCGTCCGGTATTCTCGGCCGTAACCTCCTTCACCAGCCTGTAGCGGCCCGGCTCCACATCCTCGGCCAGCTCGGCTAAACCGCTGAACGATTCCCCACTCCTCAGCGTGTAGAGGACCATTATCCACACCCGGTCTTTCATCCACTCCACAGAGACCCAGTCACCGTCTCTCAGCATCTGCACGTCATAGGCCGCCCCAAAGCTTATCGGCTCTTCTAGGTTATTTACTATCGTATATTTTAGAGTGTGCTGGCCGCTGTATAGTTCGGTCCTATCCAAGATGAGCATAACCCCCTGGTTTGATGGGGTGCGCATGACAAAACCTACTGCGATTATCAGTGATGTGGCCGCTAATGCTGTTACTCCCGCCACTGCGGTTAGCTTCCAGGCCATATCTGTCCTGCCCAGACCCTAGATTTATCTTTGAAAATCAAGTCTAATACGTGGTTATGGTGTGGGATGGGGGGATGTCTAGGCTGTCGTCTATGTGGGTTCTCACGCTCCGTCTCTCAGTGGCTGGTTTCTGGCTGTTCTTCGCTAGCCAGAGATGGTTCAACAGGGGATGGGTTGAAGAGCTTTTTGTGGAGGCGGCGTCAGGAAACTACATCCCATTCTACGGCAACATGCTTAGAGAACTGTCTGCCTCGTGGGAGGTTTTGACGTTAACCGTCACAGCTCTGGAGACCGCTGTGGGGGTTATGTTTTTGGTGGGGCTTTATCCTAGGATTGCGGCAGTTATAGGTACATTCATAGCGGCGAACCTCTGGCTCACCTTCTCCTTCTGCGACTGTCTGTGGAATAGACAGGACCCGGCCCAAGTCTTCTGGTTTTACTACTCAGCATTACTACTCAACCTAGCGATACTAAGGGAGAAAAACCAGCCCTCAATAATCCGGCATAGAAGAAAGTAGGTGCCGGCCCGCCTTCCAACTATTGGAGACGGCGCCTCCTCAAAGCTTTCGACGCCTTGCCTAGACATCCGGCTCTGGGGCTGAAGATGGAGGTGAAGACGGTATTGGCCAAGGCTAGTATGAGTAGGAGTAGGCCGGCTAGGCTGCCCGGGCTGTTCGAAAGTATTGTCGCTGGTACGTATAGCGGTGCCAGCATCGAAGCGATAGGCCCCGCAGCATACATGACTGCGTAACCCCTTGGAGAAGCTTTACTCCTCAGCCTGTCTATTTTTATGCCGAGGGCTATCGGCAGGTTTTTGAATGGTTTTGGCAGTATGTTGAGGCGGACGATGTTGCTGAGGCCGATGTAGTAGTTGCTGAACCTTATGCCTACGAGTCTTCCGACGATGTAATGGGCCAGGTCATGGGTGAAGAACCATAGAAGGAAGAATGAGACCAAACCGAGTACGAAACGAGCACCAGGGAGAGGGGGAGGAGTAACAGCCGGCAGAACGACTCCGGCCACCGAGCCCACAAGACACAACAGGTTGCCCACTGCAACGCCAATCTTGAACGGGTCACGGTAGGCTGGAGGCTCGCTTACACCGAAAGCATGCATGATGGCCTGCCGCCTATATTCAAGGATGCGGCGGAGGATATTGCCTGCGAAGGGGTTCCACGAGCGCAGCTCCAAAACCTCCTCAAGCTTCGACCCACCCCCCTCCCTCGGCTCAACCGTTATCCAGTGCCTCAGCTTCCCGAAGGGAAAATCAACCGTCTCATGATACATCCTAAACCCACCCAGCTCCTCTATCCTGAAACGTGCGGTGTAACGCTGCCCCAGTAACTTGAATCCGACAACGTAAACATCGTCTTCACGGCTGATATAACGCATCTCAATCTCAGGAGGCCACGCCGTGGAAATGTTCTCAATCTCTAGGAAATAGCGGTAAACAGCCTCCGCCTCGGCGGGCAGATCATACTCAAAAGAAAACCTTGCACACATAAGCCACAACAACCTTAAACCGACAACAGCATTAGTCACCAATTAAACTCGGGACGATGCAATGCGTGGAGGGCTTCCCTAGGCTAGGTCAAGGTCCTGAAGTTCAAACTGAGACGGGTCTGTGATTTTACCTGTTAGGGCTGTTGCAGCTGCTACTAGTGGGCTTGCTAGGTGCGTTCTACCGCCGACTCCCTGCCTGTTTTCGAAGTTGCGGTTGCTTGTGGAGAGGCATCTCTCGCCCGGCCTGAGCCTGTCCTCGTTCATGGCTATGCACATACTGCATCCGCTGTTCCGCCACTCAAAACCTGCCTCGAGGAAGATACGGTGGAGACCCATGCGTTCGGCTCTTCGTTTGGTGAGCTGAGAACCGGGAACAACCAATACCCTGACCTTGGATGCTTTACGCCTGCCTTTAACGAGGCGGGCTACCTGTATAAGGTCGCTGAGCCTTGCGTTGGTGCATGAGCCGATGAAGACGGTGTCAACCGCTATGTCACTGATTTTCATACCTGGCTTGAGGCCCATATATTCGAGGGCCCTCTCCACAGCTTTCTTCTCGGATTGGTCGTCGAGCTCGGCTGGTGATGGGACCGTCTCGGAGATGCCGACGGTCATAGCTGGATTAGTCCCCCACGTCACCTGGGGTTCGAGAGATGATACGTCGAAGATGTGGGATGCATCGTATTTGGCCCCGGGGTCCGTGTATAGTGTCTTCCAATACTGCATGGCTTCATCCCACTCGTCGTCTTTCGGGCTGTAGGGAGCTCCCTCTAGATATCTAAAGGTCTTCTCATCAGGCTGTATTATCGCAGTCCTAGCACCACCCTCTATGGCCATGTTAGTGAGGGTCATCCTCTCCTCCATGGAGAGCTCCTTGACCAGCCCCCCAGTATACTCGACCACGTGGCCTATACAACCACCTGTACCGAGCCTTCTAATTATGTACAGTATGATATCTTTAGCTGTTACGGATTTCCCAAGCCTACCCTCCAGCCTTATCTCCATCTGCTTGGGCTTCTTCACCCAGAGGGTCTGGGTGGCTAGGACATGCTCGCCCTCGCTGGTGCCGATGCCTAAGGCCAATGCGCCGAAGGCTCCATGGGTTGAGGTGTGGCTGTCACCGCACACGAGGGTGATGCCTGGAAGTGTAAGCCCTAGCTCAGGCCCTATAATGTGGACTATCCCCTGGAAGGGGCTGTAGTAGTCGAAGAGCCTGATGTTGAATTCTCTCGCGTTTCTCGAAAGAGCCGCCATCTGTGCTGCGGACATCTCATCTCTGACAGGCTCAGTCCTATCACCTGTCGGCACGTTATGGTCCATAACAGCGAACGTCAGGTCAGGCCTCCTAACCCTCCGGCCGGCAGCCCTAAGGTTTTCAAAGGCAATAGGCGACGTAACCTCATGGGTGAGATGCCTGTCTATGTATAGGAGCGTCTGTCCGTCCTCCCGCTCAGCTAAGGCGTGGGCGTCCCAAACCTTCTCAAAAACCGTCCGACCCATACTAGAGTTCAAGCTTTACAGGTCCACCATTTAAGCTATTCGTAAACTTTAATGGATGACATCCAAAAAACACAGTGCGGAGTTCACTAACGATGATTATCAATGGCTTGTCCTCGCACTCCTTAAGAACCCTCCTCATGAATGCTAGAGCGTTGAGCATAGACCTACCCCTAGAGGCGTATACAGCAACTACATCCTTGTCTATAGCTGGCCAGATGTATGACCTTTACCACCGCCTCGTCCACAGCTATTTGAAGAGGGAGCTTATCCTATGAATCCATCTACCTTCTCAAAAGGAGAATAAACCTGAAGAGAGAAGATACAGGCTCCACTAGGAAATCAAAAACAGGCAAAAGTTGACAGTGCCCGTTCGTTGTGGAGAGATCTTAAATAATTTGAAAAGCTCGAACGAGATTAAGGTTTATTAAGTTCTTAGGTACTTTTGTTCTTGTGGACGAAAAGGAGGTTTTGAAGATAGAGATCTCCAAGCCTATTGCTGAGAGGTTTAGGCGCTGGGTTGCTGAGAGGTACGGGATGAGGCGGGGAGCTCTCTCTAAGGCTGTTGAGGATTTGATAGCTAAGGCTGTTAACGAGTCTGGAGTTGGGGGGGTAGAAGATATAATTGGCATTGGGCTCCTCTCGGATTATAGCTGGCGGGGAGAAGACCTATGTGAAGCCCTGAGGGGCAGGAATGTATCTGATAGACGCTAACGTAATCCTAGAGGTTCTGTACAAGCGAGAAAAATGGCAGCAGGCGGCGGGTTTTCTCGAGAGAGTAAAGAGGGGGGAGGCAGCAGCATACGTTCTACACTTCACCTTACACGGTATATCAGCCATACTAGGGAAGCCGGAGCTTGTCTCAAAGCTTATCATAGAGATATCGTCATGGCGAGGACTTGGTATTATCACAACAAGTTTGGACGAGGAACTAGCGGCAGCGGAAAAAGCAACCTATATCGGTCTTGACTTTGACGATGGGCTCCAGTACTACGCTGCTAAGAAGAGAGGGCTAACGATAATTAGCTACGATAGTGACTTTGACAATACAGACATAAAGAGAATAGAGCCTTGAAAAGAAAATTATGTGGATAGATGGCTAGTGGCTAGGCGAAAACTCAACCCGCAAATTGTTATCCAAATTAAGGACGTAAAAAAGTTTATTACATAGTTAGACGATATGTTTAATATGTCTGGCGAAAAAAATGAGGAGAATATTTTCAATCAGAGAATTACCCGTAGGAAAGCGGTGAGTCGCGCTGCTGCGGCCGGGCTGGCGGTCGGTGTAGGTGTTATAGCTGGTGTTGGAGGGTTTTTCGGCGGCCAAAGCACAGCTGGCGTGAGGACTGTAACCTCTACAGTTACACAGACCGTGGGGGCGGCCACCGTAACGACAACGGTAACGGGTGCTGCCCAAACAGTCACCCAAACAGCTACAGTCACTAGAACTGTTACAGGCGCACCGACTGTTGAGGGGCCTCCTCTACAATTCGTCCACTGGCACTACAGAGATGACGTAGTAACATCCTACGTGAAGAGGTTTGAGCAGTATTTTGGTGAGAGGGTTGAGGAAACCCATCTATCCAACGAAAACTACAACCCACTGCTTGAAGCCAAGTTCCAGGCTGGAGACATCGTAGACATGTGCTACGCCAACTTCTTCGAGGCGGCCAGATTAATCGAGTTAGGCTTCACCCGTGATGTTGAGAGCTTCCCGGAGATAAAGCAGATAAAGGCTGAAATGTATCCCAGCATCATAGAGGCATACAGTACCGCAGACGGTAGATTGGCAGGTCTAACATATTTCTGGTCTGCGAGGTCGGCGCCTGTCGTAGACGACTCCATACTTGAGAAGGCCGGGATGGCGGGTGAGAGACCTGGGACATGGGATGAGCTGTGGGATATGGCTCGGGAGGTAAAGGCGTCTGGGGCGGCTGACCCACCTGTCATGCCCCACTGGTTCAACGCCAACTACGGTATAACTTGGGACTTTCTGGCGGAGATGTCCAATGCTTTTAATGACCCAGACCTGACCAAAACCTTATTCAACAAGCAGTTTCAGCCAGTATTCGATGCCAGAACTGAGGTGGGAGAGCTCTTAAGAACCTGGCAGACAGTCTTCAGAGAGGGGCTGGTAGACCCCACAGTACTATCCCAGGCAGGAGACAGTGACCACGTATCAGCCATAGTTACAGGGAAATATGCTTTCACACCGACGGCTCTCTACTACTTTAAGGTGCAGAACGACCCCTCACAGTCAAGGATACCGCCGGGCAAGGCAAACCTGGTACCTGTAACTAAGAGTGGATGGGGTGTAATCGACACTGGACTTTACTGCTGGCCAAAGAAGACTACAGACGATTTTCGCTCCCAGAGATTGATAAAGTTCCTAGGATGGAGGACTCCAGACGGTGAACGGCTGACATCCACGGCATGGGCTATCACCGATGCCCTAGGCTCCGGATACACGGATACATTACGCCACCCAGACGTGATAGAGGGCTTCAGAGGCTGGCTTGGCGACCGCGCTGAAGCCACATTGAAAATCTTCGACGACATAGCCAACACGATGGGCAGACCTTTCGTCTTCAAGTCGCCACTATACACGGAGTGGGCTGATATCTCATTCCCCATCCTTTCCGCTGTGACGGCTGGAACAACGTCCGTAGAGGAGGGTGTAACCAGGCTTAGGGATGAGGCTGACCGTCTCTACAGAAAATTCCACGGCTGAAAACTGAAGCCGATGAAGCTAAGCGACACAGCGTACGCACTACTTTTAACAATCCCCCTAATCATCCTCATACTATCTGTGAACATCTATCCCATAGCCTATTCTTTCTGGTTAAGTCTAAACGATGTCAGCCTGTTAAAACGGTCTATAGAATTTATAGGACTACAGCAATATGTCAAGGCTTTCTCCGACAGCGTCTTTAAGAACTCAGTAATAATCTCCATAAGATTTGTGGCTGAATCCGTGCTCCTGATAGTTTTCTTAAGTGTCGGGATTGCTTTAGTCCTTAACGAAAAGATACGTGGCCTACCTATCTTAAAGGTTCTAGTCATACTCCCGTGGGCTTTATCAGAGTTTGCTGTGGCTATTGCAGGCCGGTTCTTCCTAGACCGTAACTACGGTTTTCTAAACGCCCTCCTCCTCAGCCTCGGCCTAGTCAAGGAGCCGCTATACTTTTTAAATCCCCTGAATGCGGTTGATTGGCTGGCTATATTTTTTGCTTGGAACGTCTCTCCCATAGGCGCCTACTTCATCCTATCCGCCCTCCAAACCGTTCCTGAAGACCTTTACAAGCAGGCAAGGGTGGACGGGGCCTCAGCATTTCAGAGATTCCGAATGGTTTCCTTCCCCTTCATCCGCTACTCAGTCCTAATAACAGCCGTCCTCGCAACTATATTATCCGCATCATCTGTAGTTCTATTCTTTGCCTTGACCGGTGGCGGGCCAGGATTCGCATCCACACCGGTCACGCTCTACGCATTCAGAGTTTACTTCAACGCCCAAGATTTCGGCTATGGAGCAGCTTTGTCATGGCTTCTACTTTTATCCGTCATAGTAGCCAGCGTAGTCTATTTCAGGTTGTTAACTAGGAGGCGGTGAGTAAGTGCCCTCACTGAAAAAGATTTTAGTGTATTTGGCGGCCTTAGCAATCGCAGTATACTGCATAGCCCCGATATACAGCTTAGTCATCATCTCTCTGATGGATGTTAGAGATGTCGTTGCTGGAAATGTCATACCTGTCAACGCCAACATCAACGCCTACCTTAGGATACTGGGATACGATGTGGTGGGCCCTTATGGCCCGCTTAGGGCTTACGGAGCCTATGAAGGGCTTTTGCGGGGTCTGACCAATATAATGATAGTGGCTCCAATAGTGATGGTTATAACAATATTGGCCACAGTACCTGCATCATATGCACTAGGTAGGCTCCGTGTGAGAGGAAAGACGTTTCTAATACTGGCACTGTTAGCAAGCAGGTCGCTTCCCCCTGTCTCCGTAGCACTACCCTATTTCTTCCTATTCTCACAGATAGGTCTCAGGACATCCCTATTAGGCATTATTATAGTACATCTAACAATCACAATACCCATAATAACATGGGTGTTGACAGGCTTTTTCTCGGCCCTCCCACGTGATCTTGAGAGAGCTGCACGAATAGATGGATGTTCCAGAAGTGGGGCTTTCCTCAGGGTAGTACTACCTATGGCGGCACCCGGTATCGCCGCATCAGCTGTTATTGCCTTCTTATTCTCGTGGAATGATTTCTTCTTCAGCTGGCTTATATCTCAGGGAACACCCGCAGCCACGTATAACGCACAGCTATCTGGGTTTTTCAACTTTCAGAACGAGCCAGCCATGTTCGCAGCAGCTGTAACTCTACAGGTGATTTTAGCAGCAATCGTAGCAGCCGTCCTCCAGAAATACATCGTGAAACTGCGGATAGTTGACCCAGGCGCCGTAGTCATCGAGCAATAAATCGGAAAACAGTGGTAGATTTCAGGTCCTCCGCATTCTTATATTCTTGAGTATTTGACTCGTCCTCCTTACGGCTTTGACAGGTTCGGGTATCGGAGATTTCTTCACAGACTTGAACGGAAAAATAAAGGTGTGGTCGACACGTATAACCAAGGAAGCTACCTCTGTAGCAGCAGCAATACATTCTTTCTTGACAAAGGCTGGGTCGAGAATTCCGCTATCAAAAGGGTTAACTATTACGCCTCTTAACCCGTCCAAGCCGAAAAAGCCATCCAAATTCATCCTTCTCAGCTCAGCCAACACATCCAGATGATCGACTCCAACGTTCTTAGCCAGCTGAGCGGGTAGTTGCTCTAGAGCTTCGGCAAAGGCTAACACAGCGTATTGCTCTTTACCCCCTAAAGAATAAGCCCAGTTTCTAAGCGTTTCAGCTGTTCTGATCTCTATGGCACCGCCCCCCGGGACAGCCGCAGCCTTAGAATTAAGCAGGACCTCAACGGTTTTAAGACAGTCTCTCAATACCCTTTTTACTTCCTCAACCACTTTATCGGTAGGACCTCTAACAAGTATAGATTTCACCCTCTCATTAGGGCAGCCCTCGAAGAATATCCATCTATCAAGGGCTGCCAGTATTCGCTCCTCCACAAGTTTACACCTCCCCAGCTTCTCTTCCGATAACTCTCTCGGGTTCAGAACCTGTACAGCGCCGACTGCGTTGGCTATTACCTTCATGTTTTCCTTTGACACATTTCTAACAAACAATACATTATGTCTTGCGAGGAGCCTTCTCAGCATCTCATCTATATTTTCCCCACATATAACCACATTAACACCCAGCTTGAGAATCGGTTCGACAACGTCGTCAAAAAATTCCTGTCTAGCTCTGTAGAAATCTGAGATGCCGAAAGTCTTGCTTAGAACAACCTTGGTGAACATGTCCGGCCTCTCTATTGAAAAACCCCCATAGACCAACGCTATTCTAGCGTTTTCAATTCTACGGGGCATCAACCTATCTACTCCACGCTTATGCAGGACAACACCATCGATTAACTCTGTGTCACTCAGTGACCCGCCACGCCGCCCCTCTATCACAACCAGCTCTCCATCAACCCTAACCCCATCTCCAAAATTTTGAGCGGTTCCCAGTAACGCCTCCACCAGCATAGGCGCCAACTTATCTGAGAGGCTGTGAGAAAGTTTTGTGTTCAATAATGTTTTGACAACGGCATCTAAAACATGCCTGTCTCTATGGGATATCGCTATCGAATACCTGGAGATAGTCTGTGACGCCATTCTTGAAGCAATATGATAGCCTCTAGATATGACCTCAGGATGTATACCCTCCTGGATAAGCTTCCATGCCCTCCCGATGAGTTGCCCAGCCAAAATGATGGTGCTGATGAATCCGTCGCCGGTTGAGGATTTCACGCTTTTCCCTGTCTCTACCAAAAGCCTGACGACTGGGTGGACAGATGCAACATCCTTTGAAAGCATCTCAACATTTTTCGTAACATTGAAGTCACCGTCATCCCTTAAGAGAATTTTATACATGCCCGCCGGTCCATAAGATGTTGAGACCATGTCAGCTACTAGCTTGGCCGCAGTACAATTCTCCCTCAGCGCATCCCTTTCTCTATACTCTGTAAACCCCAGACCCATCGCCTACTATGGTTGGTTATAGACTCTACTAATAAAGGAAAACTTCTTCACACATATAATAGCCGTTATCAGTCACGCTAGTATTCGGGCTTCCGACTCGCTGGAGAAGAAATGTGCCCTCTCAAAGGGGATTGTAACATATATTTTCTCGCCTATCCTCCCTGCAAATGAGGGGGTTGTGAGGGCTTTGTATATCTCGCCTCCCACTTGAAAGTCTACTATGGTCTCCGTACCTAGCGGCTCCACAGCGAAGATCTCCGCCTCGAAGGACTCCGGGCCAAGTCTCTCCCTAGTTATCTTGAGGTCTTGAGGCCTTATACCTAACACGATTTCACCTCCTTCCGCATTCTGATGCAGATGGCTGTATGTCTCCGGGTCTAATCTGATTCTGAAGAACCCGCCATCCAATACATTACTTCCTTCAATAGACCTTAGCCTACATCTGAAGAAGTTCATGGGGGGTGTTCCGATGAAGCCTGCCACGAAAAGGTTTGAGGGTTTATTGAACACCTCCAGCGGTGCTCCAACCTGGACAATCTTACCGTTATTCATCACCGCTATGCGGTGTCCCATCGTCATAGCCTCGACCTGGTCGTGGGTAACGTATATCGTTGTCGTCTGGATATCTTTCTGCAGCCTTATCAGCTCCGCCCTCATGTAAACTCTGAGTTTTGCATCTATGTTTGACAGCGGCTCGTCAAGCAGAAAGAGTTTCGGCTCTCTT
>BEHD01000006.1 GCA_002898355.1 archaeon HR01
TTATGCCTAATGCTTCAATAATCCTGAGAAAGTCCCTAGGAAATCTATATTTCTTTGGTTTATGTATAATCAATCTCCCTTTGGTAAAAATGTCTATACTACGTTATTAATGAAGATTCGTTATATCTTACAGTGGACCTTAAAAACTCTTAAATCGCGTTCGTTTATTCGCTCTTAATTCAGATGTTGTGGGTTGTTTTATACGTTATGTCTTAGTAGCGTGGACACACCGCTCTCATCTAGACGGCGTTAAGCCTGTATCATGCCTCTTACCCACACAAGATAGACAACTAGGAATAAGGCTAGGGATAGGAACGAGGTCATAAACTAGATTGTTATGAGTAACTGATATATGGGGACTGGTGAGGAAGCTGCAAAGAGGGGGGCTGCTTCTTCCGGCCTGTGAAAAACGAGAATGGAGCAGCAGCTAATGGAAGTGGGAATAGGGCCTTAGGCCCAAGCCCCATAACCCTGTCTCTTAACCTTCGGATCTTATCACCAGCTAGAGCAACAGTATTCAACATGCCAGTAACAACTGTTGAAGCTGTAAGTGAGGGTAAGATAACTTAGGACAGGGTCTCAGTTTTATACACTGCCACAGGACTCCAGTAAACATCGCATGAAACAGCCAGCCTACTGGGTGCCGAGCTGTAGGTTGTGAGGATAAAATACGAAGAGATAAAAAGAGATAAAAAAGGATAACACACTAACCGCCACGATTATCCTCATGGCCTCCAACGCTCGCCTCATCTATCTCCAGTAGCTCTACCGTCTCTAATGGATTACTTCCACTACTCAGGGAAGTATATATCCTCCTCTGCTCCGTTAATGTGCTTAGGTCTAGGTTTCTAGGAGCAGAGCCGTCACCAATCCGCCCTATCTTACGAGTCCCCCATCTCCTATGATATATGGTAAAGGGCCTCGGATGGTTCAACAACATACAGGAGGAGGCGCGGTCTTCTCAGACATCTCCTAATACCAGTTATAGTTCTTCCAGTCCTTTGAGCAGTCACGAAAAATCAACTTTCCCATCCGTCTACTCCCATATTTCGGGAGTAGAACTCGAGAAGCATAAGGTTGATGGGAGCGACCGTGATGTCTTCGTCCACCGTAAGGGCGCTACACGAAGTTTTCCAGCTGGCCACCCCCTCATCCCTCAGGCGTATAGGGAGGTGGGGCAGCCGGTCCTCATACCGGGCTCTATGGGAACAGCTAGCTGGGTTCTGCTGGGCAGTGAGAAGGCTATGAGCCTCAGCTTCGGCAGCACAGCCCACGGTGCGGGGCGGGAGATGAGCCGGAGCGGTGCTAAGCGGCGTTACCGGGGTGACCAGGTCTTGAGGGAGTTGGAGAGTCGTGGCATCTACGTGAAGGGTGATAGTATGGAGACTGTGGTGGAGGAGGTGGATGCTGCATACAAGTCTGTGGATGAGGTGGTGGAGGTCAGCCACCAGGTTGGGATTGGGACCAAGGTTGCCCGGTTGGTTCCCATAGGTGTGGTCAAGGGCTGAGACGGCTGTCAACCCGCATCCCCATCTTCAGCTCCCTCTCCAGCTCCAGAAGCCTCTCCTCATGGGAGAGCAGTGATGACATCGTGAAGAGGTCGAAGACGTCTCTATCAGGGTAGGCCATGCCGGCGTGGATGTATCGGAAGGCACGGTCCACCAGCCCTTCGAAAGCCCTCCTCTCATGGGCTAGAAGAGCCTGTCTGAAGCCCTTCCACCTCTCCATCTCCAGCTGCAGTCTCTGCCTATAGGTTAGGGTTGTCCTCCCCATCTCCCAGAAAATCTCTGGGTGGGAGATGTAGATAAGTTGGAGAGGTGTCCGAAAGTGGAGTCCTTATATCGTGGATGCCTCGGAGCCCTAGGCCAGACCCTTCTAGGCCCTCTGGGATACGTAGATGCTATACCTCGTCTCATCGGAGGCCTTGGCCGACAGCCTCACGGCGGAGTAGCCGTCCAGGATAGCTTCACCCCATCCGCCGGATTCTATCTCCAGAGTCGAGATGTGACGCCAGAGCTTTCCGTTGTCGGTGTCGGCGAGGATGCTGTATGTGGCGTATAGGTCTAAAGCCAGCAGTCCTCCCCCCTCGTTTCTACAAACTATTCTGGTCTCACTCCACTCAGCTGTCTCGATGGGTGGGTCGAGGTATTCAGGCTCCAGCCCCGCACGCCTACCCCAGGCCAGAACCCAGAAGAACCTGCCGCTCCTAGGTATCTCGAGGAGCTGGTAGACCGATGAGCTGGCCGAGCCACCCCAGTCTATGAAACCTATCGAGCCATCCAACATCTCGAAGACGTGGGTTGTCTCATAGAGCCCCAGGGCTGACGGCCTGTACAACTCGGCTCCGCCCACGATAGTGAACGGCTTCACAATACCCCACCTCGGTCTACAGTCTCTATCCACCGCCAACAGCCCTCCACCCGCCTCCTGGTTGAAGACTGTGAGGTTGCCGCCCAGCTCCGCCAGACCCGTCCTAATGGCTGCGTGGGGCTTGAGGGTGAAGGTCACGTTCCTAGTGCTGTCCAGCGGCGGGCAGGACCAGGCTATCTCCCCGGTCTCCTCATCCAGCTCGTAGACACCGCTGAAAGACTGGTTCACAGCCACAAGTATATCCCCTCCGTAGCTGTTGCTGTGTATGCGGCTGGGTGTGAAGCCTCCAATCCTCGAGAGCTTAGCCACACCGGGGCCGAAACTCCTGCTCCAGACGACTCCGCCATCCACTCTGACACGCCGCACATACCCCGCCGAGTAGTCGGTGATGATAAGCCCCTCACCATCGGATGTGGGCATGGCGTCATGGGACCATCGGGCGTCGTCCGGCCTCATACTCCACTTCACCGACCCCGTCACCCTATCCACCACTGTGAAGCGATTATCCATGTCGGCGCAGATTATGTCGCCGGGGACCGCCTTTAGAGCGGGCAGCTTCTCGGTTACCATCCGGGCTATGTGGGGGTTGGATTTTATGGTGTCACCGCCCACCCTATGCTCCCAGACTATCTTACCCCTCTCCAGGTCGTAGATGAATGCCGAACGCCGTGTGTGGGGGTCAGCCATAACTAGAACCTCCGAGCCCGTGACAGGGTCTTCCACGTGTTCGGCGTAGTGGGGTGTGAAGCCCCTCCTAGAGAATAGTCGGCGGCAGAGCGCTCCGCCAATCCTGAAGTCCACGGGCTCTGAAGGCTGTGCTACCTTCTTAAAAAGCCTAGCGTGACACCTACCAACACAGCCCCTATGACGAGAAGTAGCAGCCCCACCAGCTCTATCAACAGCCTCCAGCTTAGGGCTACACCTGCAAGGGCTAGGACTATCCCTAGAATAAGCAGGGCTATGGGGCGTGCGGCCGAGGGCATAGGGCTCCAGTATGATGCGACGATATAACTTTTATATGGTTAGTGGGGTAACTATTGTTCTTTTTTAGTATCTATGCTGATGTTACTCTGTAACCCCGGGAATAAAAACCCAGATAGCAACTATACGAGGAAATCTTCGGAGACATACGTATAGACATCGGCCAGCAGAGCCCCCAAAACTTCTCCAATCATCAAGCTCATGTCCAAGCCTCTCCCTATACGAGGCCATAAACACACTAACGTGGGGACCTACATAAGCTGAGAGAGTGGTGCGAAAGTGTAGTGTCTAGCACTTCAAGCACCTTTCCGGCATTACTTCATTGAGTTCGATGAATCGATATATGAGGGGTGGCGACATCGTATGTGATGGTTCTGAAGGTGTTGGCTATTGTCTTCGGAGCCCTGCTGCTTGTGTTTGGGCTAGTCGGCTACAATGTTTACTGGCTGGCCACGAGGATGGCAGAGTCGAACGGCTCGGGCTGGCTGAGCGGCCTAGGGCTAGCGCTATTGATGCGATGTGGGAGGTAAGCTTAATTCTAGGGTTTGGTAATGTAGTGGGGTATATGAGGGTTGAGGTGACTACTATCACCTATGCTGTGGCTGGACTTGTAACAGTATCATGGTCTATAAGCAGGGCTGTGGAAGGGATATATAACATCTATGACGTGGTGATGGATTCTGCTGCCATTGTGTGGGTGGTATCATCCTATATGAGTATTAAGTCTAAACAGGTGCAACATCCCTTTGCTGCTCTCATGTCATTAGTTCTTCTATGGCTTCTTTTCATTACAATATCATATGAGCTGGAATTAACCGGTTTTGGTACGTATATGCCATTGCGTTTACCTCCCATTGTCTATGGTTATGCGGGTCTGCTCATTTTTGTTTGCTACGTAGCGTATAGGGATGGGGCTACAAAGCCGCCAGCATATGTAAATATCCTAACGCGGCTGTTCGTAGCCATACCACTCTTCCTGTGGTTTCTGCAAATCGTAATCGGATACTCTTATGGTTTCATTGAAGGCTACTCCCCTCCCATATGGTTGTTGCTCTTTGCAATTATACTCCTCATTTTAGCTATTCGAATAATACACAGAATAAAGACTATCTACAAATAGTTTAGTTTTATTATCACGGACCTGTATCTTCTCCGAGGATATCCGCCGTCAGACCCGTTATGCCCTTAGATGGTTTGGATGGGTTGTTCCTTGGCTAACCGGCTGTTTCTCATGAGGCTAGGTAGGATATCAATGGTAGCAGCGACCTATACCTATCATCATCCGCCTGCTGAGCCCTTCTCCTCCTACACCATACACACATACAACGAGGACTATGCCGCCTGCCCATAAAACACCATGTAGAACATCCCTATTATCACTAGGACTGGAGCGTGCAGGAATCCTAGTGTCCGGATAACGTCTTAAATACCAAAACTTAGGGTCTAAAAGTATCGAAGTTGCAGAAGACATTACTCCAGCAAATCTGGTTGACAGTCCGACGGGAAGCCCAAAAGAGGCTGGCAGGCATACCGGCCCAACAGGGATAAAACCCGTAGGCCGGTATGACTAACTTTTGGACGTCCCAGCATTTTGCTGGATACGACCCCACCTAAGACGTCCGGCCTCTTTTTTGTTTCCTAGGTGTTGTTTGGTGGATGCCTGCCAGCCGACCACTCCTCCTATTTTTTCCCTTCTTTTCTATTGCGAGTTTATCTTAAATCATGGGTATGCCGTTATACATGGTGGCTTGAGGGTGGAGCTTGTGGGTCATCTAAGACATGAGGCAGGCACAGACACGTTAGAGTTCAGCCTCGGCGGCCCAGCCACCTTGCTGGAGGTTCTACACAAACTCCCAGAGAAGCTACGGCGGTATGTTCTCAGGGGAGAGGATGAGATAGCACCCGGCCTGCTGATACTCGTAAACGGCGCAGACGTGAAATCTTTCGGCGGCCCCCGATACGTTGTCTACGATGAAGACACCGTCACCATAATCCCAGCTATTCACGGTGGTATCCCTTGAGGATAATGGTCTTCAACAAGGGCGTGGCAGCGGTGTTTCTGGTGGATGTCGGCCGTCTGGTGGATGTGGAAGACCTTCTTGAGAAGGTTAGGGGGTTGGGGGCTGGATGCGAGGTGCAGATATTCAACCCCGAGATGGTGGTGGACTGGACCCATCTGGAGGCCGCCTACGTGGCCGCCGTCTTGTCTATCAACTCCGGAGCCGCCAAGTCAAGGAGTCTGGGATACGAGTTCCTATGTAGGCTGGCGGCCACCACCCAGGTATCCAAGGCGATAGAGACTGTGGGGATAAGGCCCGGCTCCGGTGTTGTCGGTGTGATAGTGCTGGGTGAAGACGTTGAAGCCGTTTCATCCAAGGCCCGGAAGATACTGGAGGGGCTGGGGGCTGCCGAGGCGGAGCTCAGGCCTTCATGGGAGAAGACCGAGAAGATAGCACGGGCCCACTCAATACAGGATATGCAGCTGGAGAGGATACAGGCCCCCAATAAGATGGATGCGGCCAGGCTGGCCATCATCCAGAAGATATCCTCCTCCCTACTCTAATATCTTGTAGGGTGTGGAGGAGAGCCTGGCCTTCAGCTCTTGAAGGCTTACAGCCCCCTCCCTAACAACCTCGATATCCCCGCCCCGAAGCCTGATGACTGTGGACGGCCTCCCATACCTTGTGGCTCCGGTATCCACAACCATGTCCACACCCCTCTTCAATTCGTCGGGTATGGCGTCGGGGCTGGCGGCAGGAGGCATACCGCTTATGTTGGCGCTGGTACCGAGCAACGGCGTCCCCGAAAGCCTCATAATCTCCAAGACTGTGAGGTCTGCAGGGATTCTCACACCTACGGTAGGCTCGCCGAAAGTTACAATTTCAGGCACATCATCCCTTTTCTCCGCAACGATAGTTACCGGGCCAGGCCACAGGATATAGCCTAGGTAAAGCTCCTTCTCCGAGAGGTGGCAGACCCTCCCCAAGTCCTCAAGACTGGCCGCCAGAACAGGGTGGGGTTTTCTCTCACGCCTTTTCAGGTTCACCACACGCTGGACTGCGGCCTCGTCGAATGGGTTGCAGCCGATACCGTAAACCGTGTCCGTCGGATAGATGATCACCCCACCCTCCCTAACTATCCTCGCCGCCTCCTCAACCCTACTCCGTAGAAAGCTCATGTTCTCCGGCTGTCATCCACCACAATCACGGATAGATGGTTTAGGTGGCAGGGAGGCCCATCCACCAGCCACAGATAGCTGGGGTACAGACATGGCCTGCCGCCCGACATGTTGAGACATTTTACAGGAGTCCCCCTCTCAACCTTCTTCCACCCACCGTCAGAGCATACAGGACATGAGGACTCACCCCGCCTCAGATAGATGTGGCTGGACTCCCTGTTGCCGCACATCACCCACAACCCCAACTCATGACCCTTCGAACATCTCGGCGTCTCCACCCTAAGCAGGCTGTATGGAACCCTCTCACCGCACACAGGGCAGCTAACCATAGATGAGACACACCTACCTACCGTAAACAGGTGTCAGCCAGCTTCTATACCTATGCTCCTGACCCCTCACAACCCTCTGATAGAGGTCGTAAATCCGTCTCGTAACAGGGCCAGGCTGGCCATCACCCACAGCCCTCCCATCCACCTCAATAATCGGCTGTATCTCCACAGCCGTACCGGTGAAGAAGAGCTCGTCAGCCGTGTAGAGCTCAACCCTGCTTATCTGCCTCTCCACCACCTGATAGCCGAGGTCTCTGGCCAGCGTCATAACCGTGCCACGTGTGATACCCTCAAGGATTGCCGACGAGGCGGGCGGCGTACTCAACACACCATCCTTGACAAGGAAGATATTCTCACCCGGCCCCTCACTGACGAAGCCCGACTGGTCCAGCAGTATCGCCTCATCAAAGCCCGCCATCCTCGCCTCCCTGGTCGCCAGCATGGAGTTGAGATAGTTGGCCGCAGCCTTGGCCCTCGGAGGCATCGAGGTGTCGGGGAGTCGCCGCCAGCTGGAGACACCCACCCTCAGACCGAATTTTTTGAAGAACTTGTCGAGGGGAAACGTAAGTATGGCAGCCCTCACAGGAACCTCCGCAATATCCAGCGTCATAACATTCTCGCCAGCATAGATTATCGGCCTTATGTATACGTTGGTGGAGTATCTATTCTCCCTCAGGGTCAGGATTGTCGCATCCACCAGCTCCCTCTCCGTATAGCGGTTCCTCAACATAACGATTCGGGCCGAGTCGATAAGCCTCCTGATATGCTCCCTCAGCTTGAAGACGTATATCTCACCCTCATGGTAGTAGCCCCTAATACCCTCGAAGACTGCGGAGCCATAGTGGAGGGCGTTGGTGGATATATGTATCTTGGCCTGCTCCCAGGGGACCAGCTCGCCATCCATCCAAACCGCTGAATGTCCTTCCGCCAAACCGGTCTAGCGGAGGCTCTGCCATGCTTTAAATTTAAACCTCACCCCACTTTCACTACGACCTCCCATAAGTAAAGCGGCTGGACTCCCTAGCGGAAGCTTCCAACCCCACCCTCAAGGGCTAGGAGAACATGCTCCAGGAAATGGCCCTCCGGCAGCGCGCCCTCGAACGAGACCGTATCGTTTATAACCACCTTGGGAACAGCCATCACCTCATACCTCTGGGCCAGATGGGGGAACTCTATGGCCTCGATCATGTCGGCCGTTACCGCCTCGTTTTCGAGGGCCATCTGATGGGCTGTCCTAACCGCCCTCGGGCAGTAGGGGCATGTGGGTGTTACAAAGACCTTGATGTGGACTGGCTTGGATATGGTCTTCAGCCTCTCCTTTGTCTGGGCTGAAAGCCTTGAGAAACCCTTGGAGACATCTACGATATCTTCGAGGAGGGCTGCGAACTCGTAGCCGCTGGGTATGCCGAAAAACCTGATGCCGTACTCACGCCTGCCATGAAGAATCGTGGCGGGTATCTTATCCACATTCCATTTTGCCGCCTTATCCGAGTCCTTCTGGAAGTCGTAGAGATGCAGCTCTATCCTGCCATCGGCCAGCCGCTCCAGCTCCTCCGCCAGCTCACGGTTTAGTGCGCAGTATTCGCATTCAAACTCTTGGGTGAAGACGATCATCTTAACAGTTCCCGACAGCTCTCTGCTGAATTTCGACCTGACAGCCTCTCTGTCCCTCTCGCTTAGGACTGGCATGGTGGGGTGATGTCTGTGGAGGGTTTTAAGCGTTTCCCCTGAGGCGTGAAAGCTCCGAGATGAACGCCTCCTTCCCATCCTTAACTGGGAGGCCCAGCTCCCTGAAGGTGGATTCTAGGGCTGCCAGTGTGGGGAGTATGTATCTGGAGCTGGCTGTGATGCACATATGTCCGACACGGATAATCTTGCCGTGGAGGGATGCTATGCCTCCACCTATCATTATGCCGTGCTTCTCCAGCATTATCTTGTTAATCTTCCCCGCATCCTTCCATAGCTGTGTGGGGAGGGATATGGCTGAGACAAGGGGCGACGCTACATCCTCGGATGGGAGCATCTCGAGGCCCATGGCTCTGATGGCTTTTCTGAAGGCGGCCGCCACGTTGATGTGTCTCCGGTAGCGGTTCTCCAACCCCTCCTCGAGGGCGGCTTTGGCGGCTGCCTTGAGGCCGAGATATGCGTATGGGTTGACCGTGGTGGGGTATGGATGGCCGATATCCTTCCACTCGTCCATGTAGTATCGCCAGACACCCAGGTTTGTGAAGAATGAGCGGGGCTTGGTTCTCCTCCTCCTAAACGCCTCCCAAGCCCTCTCGCTCACCGCCACAGGGACGGCCCCCGGTATGCTGCCCAGACACTTGTTGGCATATCCCACACAGTAGTCCAGCCCCCATCCGTCGAAATCCATCTCCGCACCACCGTATGATGAGATGGCGTCCACTATGGTGAGGGCTCCTCTCTCCCTCGCTATTCTTGCGTAGGCTGGTATGGGGTTGAAGACACCTGTGGATGTTTCGTTCTGAACCATCAATACAGCCTTCACGTTGCTCCGTGTGTCCAAGGTCTCACGAAGTCTTTCAGGCCGTACATAGTCTCCGGCCTCCGCTGTAAGCCTGACGACGTTGGCTCCCGTGTTCTCTGCTATCTCGCCCAGCCTGCTGCTGAAGAAGCCGTTGTCTATGACCACCACATCCTCACCCGGCTCTACCAGGCTTACTACCCCGGTCTCGAGGGCGACTGTCCCCGGTGTGGGCATTATGAAGACCTCGGCCTTGGTCTTGAATATCTCAGCCGAGACCCTGACTGTCTCCTCATACTCTGTCTTCCACGCAGCGCCGTAGTGGGCTACTATAGGCCTGGTGAGGACCTCCCTCACCGCTGGATGTAGCTCTGTAGGGCCTGGAATCATCAGAATGGCCCGCTCCCCAAAATAGCTATCCACCATCCCCTAATCACATAGGATGTCATCCTTCCTTACATATATATCATGGTTTCTTCGATGATGTAGGGTTGAATCGCAGGGTAGCCGCCCTCTTTCTGGGACATCTGGCCAACGACTCCCTCTACAGCTCCCTCCCACCCCTACTACCCCTTCTGGTGGCTGCCTATGGGCTATCCACCGCCTTGGTGGGAGCCATACCGGCCGTCTACATGATGGTGGCCTCCTTCCTCCAGCCCCTCTTCGGACAGCTCTTCGATAAGAGGGGGAAGACCTGGATGATGTCCGTCGGGCTTCTGATGGGCGGTCTCGCGGTGATGTCGGTGGGGTATATGGAGAGCTATCCGGCTGTTGTGGCTGCTGCAGCTATCGGGGGGCTCGGCTCAGCCCTTTTCCATCCGGTGGCCACATCCCTGTCATCGAGTGTTGAGGGGGATGATAGGGCTTCCAACGTCTCCGTATTCATGCTGGGTGGAAACTTGGGGCTCTCTGTAGGGCCGTTAATCATACTATCAACCCTAACCACATTCCATATTCGTGGAACATTTGTAGCCCTTGTCCTGCCGGCGATAGCGGCGCTCATCCTCTTCAGGCTCCGGTCCAGATTGAGTAAACCATCTATGGAGAGGGCTGAAGGTGTAAGGGTAAACAGGCTGGCGCTTCTGCTGGTTTTGCTGGCGTCGGTGCTGAGGGGCACGGCTACCATCACGCTCATAACATTCCTACCCCTCTACATCACCTCCCTCGGACTATCTGTGGGCGTGGGCGGGTTGATGCTTACAGTTATGCTTCTGTCGGGCGGTGTGGGTATGCTGGTGGCTGGGAGGATTGGTGATAGATTTAACAAGATGCTGTCGGCCTCAGCGCTTCTCTTCTCCGCCGGGCCTGCAGTCCTCCTCTTCTCCGGAACCTCTATTGAGACGGTGTGGCTCCTGGCAGGGGTGATGGGTTTCACCCTCATGTCAGCGCATCCCCTGATTGTTGTTATAGCCCATGAGCTGCTGCCCGAGAGGACGGGGCTGGCCTCAGCCCTGACCTACGGCGTAGCCTTTGGGCTCTCCAACCTATTCATACCGTTGATAGGCTCAGCCATAGACGCGGTAGGTTTTTCTAGGACACTGCAGGCTATGGCCGCCTTACCGGTCCTGGCGGGGCTGGCCACCCTTCTAACCTACAGGATGCGGGTTGTCAGGCGGGAGCCAGCCAGCGCATCCACCGTCTAAGCTAGAGCGTTTCAGGCGGCTCTGGAGGGTTTGGGGGGTAGGCATCTGCGGAGGTTTTGTCCTGCTCCGCCAGCCTAGACTCTATCATCTGTCTCGCTCCCTCCAGCCAGGGCGGGAGGGCGAGCCTGCTACCTAGGCTTTCCCATGGCTCATCCACATCGTATCCAGGTCCCATAGTTGCAACCTCCATCAGGTTGCCCTGGAAATCCCTGAAGTAGAGGGATTTGAACCAGAACCTGTCCACAACACCTGAATGATGTATGGACGCCTTCTCCAGCCTCCTCAACATCTTCTTCTGATCCTCATCGCTCTCCACCGCCAGAGCCACATGGTGTATGGAGCCCCTGCCCACATAGCCTGTTTCGGCGGCTTGGGAGACTAGATATCTGAGATAGGTGTTCTCCGGCTCTCCGGCTAGAACCAAAGGGTTTTCGGGGTTGAAGGGGTTGGATGTTATCTCCACCATCTCCAGTCCGAGGAACTTCTCAGCAAATCGGGCGGCTAATTTGGCGTCTGCCACTATGGGTGAGACGTGGTGGAACCTGAGGAGCTGCATATCGCTGTCGGGATGTGGGGGCGCCTTTGTGGTGTTGAAGAGGTCTAGGATAAATTGTTCTGATGCGTCTTCGGAGGATGTCGTAAGCTCGAGGAGAGATGTGTCAGGGTCCCTGAAGTAGATGGAGACGATGCCGCCTGCCTTGTGGGGCCCGCTCACTTTGAAACCTCCTGCCTCCAGAAAACATTTCCATCTGGCCAGTGCCTCAAGGGATTTCACCTCGTAGGCCAGGTGGTGGGGGGAGCCAAGTCCCGGATGTCCTACGGGTAGGTGGGGCCACTCAAAAAATGTGATGGTGCTGCCGGTTGGCTTGGCGGGGTTGGCGTAGAATACGTGGCGGTGGAAGATGTCGTCCTGGTTTACCGAGAGCTTGACCTGCCGGAGCCCCAGCAGCCCAGTGTAGAACCTGTGGTTGACTGAGTAGCTGCCACCCACCAAGGTGATGTGGTGGAGCCCTCTAACAGCTCCCTCCAGACTCAGTCCCATATCACCGGTATAAACCTGCTCCTGCCGTTGACCCTTCTATGTCTGGGCCTGCCCACGATGGGTATCCCATGGCCGCATTTGATACATCGGTTCTTCTCGTCGAGCCGCCAGTCGAGGATGTCGTATCCATGCCTCTCCACCACCACCTCTCCGCATCCGGGGCAGTAGGTGTTTTCCAGCCTGTGGCCTGGCACGTTGCCTATGTAGACGTATTGGAGCCCCTCCTGGCGTGCTATCTCACAGTGTCTCTCAAGAGTCTCCACAGGCGTCCATGGCAGGTGGAGAAGCTTGTAGTCGGGGTGAAACCTCAGGAAGTGTATCGGTGTCTCCGGGCCTAGGTTCTCGTAGACCCATCTGCAGAGCCGTCTCGCAGCCTCCAAGCTGTCACCTATCTCCGGCACTATGAGGTCTGTTATCTCCAGATGTATCTTCGTCTTATCACGTATCTCGAGAAGTGTCTGGAAGATGGGTTCGGCGTCGGGTATGCCGATATATCTCCTCACAAACTCCTTCTCGCCGCTGCCCTTGAAATCCACCGTGGCGCAGTCCAGAAACTCTCCGGCCATCTTGACGGAGTCCGGCGTCCAGTAGCCGTTGGTGACGAATATGTTGATAAGGCCACTCCGTCTTGCCAGAACGCCTATGTCGTGGGCGTACTCCATGAAGATGGATGGCTCATTGTATGTGTATGCAATCCCATCGCTCTTATATTTCAGCGCCATCTCCACCACCTGCTCAGGGGAGGCCTCCACCCCCTCAACCTTCCTCCTCTGGCTTATGTCGAAATTCTGGCAGTAGGCGCAGAGCCAGTTACAGCCGGTGGTGGCTATGCTGAAGATTTTGGAGCCGGGCATGTAATGGGTTACCGGCTTCTTCTCTATGGGGTCCACATGGCCGGTGATAACCCTTCCATATACGAAGAGGCGGAGCCTCCCATTCACCACACCCCTCACACCGCATAATCCTATCTGGCCCTCACCAATCCTGCAATATCTGGCACAGGCAGTACAGATTACTCTCCCCGACGGCTCCGGCCTCTGCAGGACCGCCTCCCTACCCAAAACCTCCAGCTTCACTTACGCCTAACCTATGCACGCCCTGTTAATAAAGATGGGTCCTCATAACCCATAAGGAAGGAAGGGGGCGTGGTTGACGGCCTAGATGCCGGTATGTGCCTGTGTCACGTGTCCAGACACCTATGTAATCTCAGAAGCAGATGGATGGGACGGGCCCCTACAAACTCTCCTCGGCGGAGACACCCACACAAACATGGGGCATGAAAAACCACATCTCAGCACCTCTACCTAGACCAAATAGCCTATGAGAAACAGTTTAGAGCCTTGACTGGGGATGACATCTCAGTGTTGTTGAGAAGCTTTCAGCTTGACGAGGTTTGTTCGGCCTCGGCGCTCAACCTCTACCACGTCCCGCCTCTTTAGCGATGCGACGAGCCGGTGTGTCTTTATGCGGGAGATTCCAAGCTCTTTCGAAATCGTTCTCTGCTCAACTTTGCCACCGTTGTGTGTCAAGAAATCCACCACAGCCTTCTCCTCCGCCGTGAGCCCCGCAACCAAAGAGACATCCTTTGCCGAGACATAGAGAATTGCCGGCAGAGTGATGAGGAGCATAGCCGCCACTATCAACGGCAGATAAAACCACCACATCATCCCAGACATCGACATACCCGTCATCCCCGGCATCATCTCATCCATCGCAGCGTTATGCTGCCAAACACTCAACAACACTGTGGACAGGAGCAGGGCCCCCGCAGTGGCCGAGACGGCCAAAATGAGACGGCTAAAAACCATCCCATACGGAGAAAAGGATCTCCAAGCTTTAAGGATTTACAACTGTTTCGCGACTGTTTCAAGATAATCTTATAGCTGCCGTGGCTGTGTATTGGCTTGAGACGAAATGAAGCGTGTTATCCTGATTGCTGGTTTTCTGGCTTTAGCCTCTTTAGCAGCCACAGTAGCGGTCTATGCGTGGATGCAGCAGCCTCCAGCCATGTTTCTCCAGCGGTCTCCGCCTAGCTACTGGTATGGTGGAGGGATGCATGGCGGCATGATGGGTGGGTGTCCATGCACAGGCTGGTATGGTGGGCAGGCTTCTCCGACGGGTCAAAGAATATCCATGCAGCAGGCTGAGGAGATATTGGAGAGGTATGTAGCGGGCCTCGGACAGGGCTTCAAGCTGAAGGAGGTGATGGAGTTTCAGCAAAACTTCTACGCCATCGCCGTCGAGGCAGACACAGGGATAGGCGCCTTCGAGCTCCTCGTAAACCCCTACACAGGCGTAGTCTATCCTGAGCCGGGGCCCAACATGATGTGGAATACAAAATACGGAATGCATCAGGGCATGATGGGGCCCTACATCCAGCCAACCGCGGACATGCCCATAACCCCTGAGCAGGCCGAGGAGATTGCCCTCAACTACCTGCGAAACCTGTTCCGAGGCGCTGTCGAGGTTGAGGAGCCGACGAGGTTCTACGGCTACTACACCATGGACTACAAACTCGACGGAAACATGCACGGTATGCTGAGCGTAAACGGTTTCACGGGACAGGTATGGTACCATGGATGGCATGGAGCATTTATTCAAGAAATAGAGTTAGGTGAGGATTAGATGTCGGAGACGTCGAAACCCACAGCGGCTTTCGTGCTTTCACTGGTTGCTGGTGTACTGATACTGCTCGGAGGGTTGTTTGGCATGGTTGCGTGGACGATGTGGGGAGGAGCGGCGTACTGGGGTGGTGGATGGGGGATGATGGGCCCTATGATGGGGTGGTGGATGCCCATGTGGTTCACAGCCTTCTCCATACTCGGACTTATCTCGGGAATAGTCATAGTTGCCAGCGCTTTGATGCTGCAAAGCCGTCCAGCCGAGGCTAAGACATGGGGCACCCTTATACTGGTCTTCTCGGTGGTCAGCCTCTTCGGAATGGGAGGGTTCCTCATAGGAGCCGTCCTCGGCATAGTCGGCGGAATACTCGCTCTGACATGGAAGAGTGTCTAAAATGAGGGGGAAAATCATCGGGTTAGCGGTTTTCGCTGTGGCCGCAGTTTTGGTGACGATGGCTGTCAACAGCTGGACCATGAAAACATCCGCTACCGAGACGGCTGTTCAGCTGACAATCTACAGGACCGAGCAGTGTCCATGCTGCAAAGAATACGAAGCCTACCTTAGAAATAATGGGATACCCTTCCGCACCGTGGTTGTTAGCGGCGTCGAGCTGGAGAACGTCAGGAAAAGGCTAGGCGTCCCCCGGGAGCTCTACAGCTGCCACACAGCCTCGGCCATGCAATACTTCATAGAGGGCCACACACCCGTCGAAGCCCTCAAAAAGCTGCTCGAGGAGAAGCCGACGCTAACAGGCATAGCTGTCCCGGGGATGCCTCCCGGCTCGCCAGGAATGGGAGGCATGAAGACAGAACCCCTAAAAATATACGCGTTAAAACCTGATGGAGACATCATCGTCTGGATGGTTTCGTAGAACGCCGCAGAGCTAGCTAACAAGCCTTCAGAAAAACCATACACGCCTCAGAAACATGCCGGAGACGGCGTAACCCTCCCAGCTGGAGGCATAGCCGCCAGACAGCATCTAGGAGACCCAGAGTTGATGGATGACAAAAAATATGTGGGGTTCTCAATAGTAGCCGGGTTTGGCGTAGGGTATGGACCAGAGGGCCACTGTGAGCGTGACGGCCTTGAACCAGGCGTTGAACATCTTCTCCACATCCTCCTGTGAATGGCCTTTTTTGGCGAGGAAGGGCTTGATGGTGGCTGTTATCGGATATATGAAGGCTATCATATATCTCAGCGGTATGTGGTCGACGCTGTCCACCCTGTCGGTCTTGTTCTTCTTCTCCCGGCTGTGCCTCAGACCTATCTCATACTGGTAGTCAAGCCATGCACGGTCGTAGCTTCTGTAGCAGATGTCCAATATCCACTGGCCGAAACGCCTCCTGACAGCCTGCAGGTATTCGCCGATGGGCTGCCCTGTCTTACGGTCGCCGAAGTAGTAGACAAGATGCGGGTTGGAGCCAACCCAGCCATACCAGAGGTCTAGGATGCTATCCACCTGGTCCTTCAAAACCTCACCAGCCATCCGTAGATACCTGATGTCCTCATCCCCCAACATCACGGTCTTTTTGAGAAGCTCCAGCTCCTTATCGGTTATGGGGGCTTTAGGAATCGACGGGTCACCATACATGTATCCGGGGATGGTGCCGCTCATGGCCTGGAACCCTTCCTTGAGATGATTTAAACGGTGGGTATGATTCAGGTGAGGTGCTTACCGGAAAGTAACCATTCAAATCTTTTTAACAGGCTTGCAGCCGATTTGGCATGAGCTTAGGAGAAGCTGAGGTCTCCGGCGAGCTATACAGGGTTATCCGGTGCAAGTGGAGCCTCTCAATACTCTCCCACCTCGCCCATGAGCCGATGAGCTTCACACAGATAGCGAGACTGCTAAACATCTCCAACAAGGTTCTGGCCGAGAAGCTGAGAAGGCTCTCACGCCTCTCCCTCATCCAATACAACGGAGCGGGCCTATACAGCCTCAGCCCAGAGGGCTACAACCTGGTGGAGACCGTGGAACCCCTCCTACATCGCGGGGTCGAGCCTATGCACCTGAGTGAGGTTCTCAAGTGCAAGTGGATGGCTGAGACGCTTATAATGCTTCTGAGGGGTGGGATGCACCCCTCCGAGATAAGGCGGAGCCTGGCAGGGCTCAGCTGGAAGGTCCTCTCGCAGCGGCTTGGAAAGCTTCTGAGGATGGGGTTTGTAAGGAGGGAGATAATCCCATCGAAGCCTGTGAGGGTCCGCTACAGCCTAACCAGCACGGGTAGGCATACTGCCTACTGGCTCCTGACATCTGTGAGGGAGGGCCTGGACCCGGCTCAGACTGGTATGTGGGGCTTGCTGCCGAAGAGCCGGTTGTGAACCTTCATCATACACCTATCCCAGACCACGGTTATTCCGTGGGATTTTAGAAGCTCAGCAGCCTCCCTGTTGTAGATGCCTTCCTGCATCCAGAAGACCTTGGGGCCGACCTTGACCGCCGACCGAGCCACCTCCAACACCGCCTCGCTGGGCCTGAAGACATCGACAATCTCCACGGGCCGGGGCACCTCCTCGAGGGTCTTGTAGGCCTTAACCCCCAGTATCTCATCTGCGAACGGGTTGACCGGGAAGACCTCGTAACCCTGCCTCATGAGAAAACGTGGGACGTAGCTGGCGGGCTTGGTCGGCTCCCTCGACGCACCCACCACAGCCACCCTCCTATAACGTGTCAAAATCTCCCGCAGCTCAGCATCCGATAACCCGTCACCCTCAATCAAGGCGGACCAGCCATACAAGCCCCGCCCCCTATAAAATTCTTTCCCCGCATCCTCTGGAGGTGCCTTGTCCCCCCAAGCTATTCCTCCCCCAACTCTTCTTGCAGCATCTCCCCAGTCTTACGAAGACCAGCATCAGGTCCATCACTGTTGTTGTGGCCCCGGTTTGATCCCAAGCACATACTAGGCTTAAATATGCCGGGTGAAGTTGAGGCTGGGGAGCTTGTTGTGACGCGGCGCGAGGAGGCTGAGCGCCTGTTGGAGCGGTCGGAGGGGTTTTTTGAGACCGCTAAGATGCAGGCAGGCCGCGGATTTTACGACCTAGCTGTCTTCAGCCTTGAGCAGTCTCTCCAGCTATATCTGAAATCGTGTCTCCTGAGACTCGGGGTGGACTATCCGAGAACACACAGTGTGAGGAGGCTCTTGGAGATCATACGCGATGTAACGGGGCGGGGGGATGTTGAGGAGATTTTATCGCGATATGCTGTTGAACTCGGCTCACTGGAAGATGCGTACATCGCCTCACGATACGTTGCCAGAGCCTATACTGCTGGAGAGTTTGAGAGGCTGGAGAAAACGGTGGGGGAGGTTAGGGATGTCGTCGGCAGAGTTCTTGGTTAAGGAGGCTAGACGCAGGGCCGAGGTGTTCAGAAACCTACGGCACTACCTGGAGAGGCTGGCGGATGTTATAGCGAGACTTGACCCTAGTGCAGAGGTCTATCTCTTCGGGAGCGTAGCCGAGAACAGACACCTACTCTCAAGCGATATAGACATACTTGTCGTGTCTGAGAAGAAGCCGGGCGAGGTCCTCGCAGAGCTGTGGCGCAAGGGCTTTGGAGACCCGTTCGAGGTCCATGTTGTGGCAGCCGATGCTCTTGAGGACTACAGGAGAAGAACCACGCTGGTTAAGATAAACCAGCCAGCAGAGGGGAAATAGGCCTTGACATGGATGGGCTTGTGGGGGTGTGGTGGCTGTTTGCTGGGCAGAGGCTTGGTGAGGCAGTGATACATCGGGCTTGGGATATCCCATGTTCAAGGAGCCGGGGAAGTCCGCAGCATCCGAAAGGCTGAAGAGATTTTCTGAAGAATATAATGTGCATCTGTCAAGCTTGGAAGACGCATACATCATGGCAAGATACACGTCAAAGCACTATACGCTGCGGGACGCAGAGGAAAGTATACAGCTCGTAGAGATTCTGTCTAGGATAGTTAGAGAAGAGGTTGGGCTGTAATGAGCTTCATGGATACTGTGAGGAAGAGGGCAGAGATCGTCAGAAGCTGGAGAGAACACGTATATGGGGTTGCTAAGGCAGTGAAGGAGCTGCTACCAGATGCTGAGATCTATGTCTTCGGGAGCGCTGTAGCAGGCGACCTAATCGCATCCAGCGACATAGACATCCTAGTAGTCTCCGAGAAAATCCCCGGAGGGCTTTTCGAAATAGGGCGTGTGAAAGTCGAAATCGAGAAGAAGGCGGGTCTCCCCTACTATCACCCCTTCGAATTCCACCTTGTAAAGCCTGGAGAGTCGGAAGAATACCTGAGAAGAGCCGGTAAACACATCTTAAGAATATGCTAAGCGGTCATCATATTTTTACCTTCGTCATGTGCATGGTCTTAACACGGCCGGAAAGGCCCGTCAACCTTCTCCAGAACATCTGACTGCATGAGAGTTTTTCAGGCTCCAAGGCAGGGCCGGAATACATTGGGATGAAGACGGTCAGATGTATGGAGGGGTGGCGGCTCCATCGTCCGCCTTCCTGCCGTCGGTTAGGGGCAGGTCTCTGCCGTTTGGGCCTGACCGTGGAGCCATATATAAATCAGAACTTCACAGCCATGCCAGCATGGTGGAGAGCCAGATACGTATAGTCCACATATCCGACACCCACATCACAAAATTCGGGATGCACATACCGGAGGCACTGGACAAATGCATCTACCTGATCAACACCCTAGACCCGCCTCCAGACATCGTAGTCCATTCGGGAGACCTCACCGACAACGGAATACTGCTGGATTATGAGATGGCCGTGGAGAAGATAAAAGAGATAAGATATGAGGTTCTCGTTGCCCCCGGCAACCATGACGAGAGAAACTACGGCGACTCCCTCTTCCGCGAGATGGTGGGGAACATGGACTATGTAACAAGTGTGGGGAGGACAGCCTTCGTCATATTGGATAGCGGGATACCTGACAGCGACAACGGAAGGCTGGGTAGGGCGCGGCAGCAGAGGCTTAGAAACGCCTTCGAAAACCTGCCCGGAAAAACCTTCAAAGTAGCTGTATTCCACCACCATCTCATACCCATACCCTACGCAGGCCGTGAGAGGGACATCCTGGAGGACGCCGGCGACGTCTTGAAAGCCATCCTAGACCTGAAGGTGGACCTCGTCCTAATGGGCCATCGGCATGTGAGGCATGCGGTTAAGGTGGGTGAAACCCTACTCGTCAACGCCGGCACCGTATCATCGGCCAGGACGAGGGGGAGGCTGGGAAACAGCTTCAACATCATAGATGTAACCGAGGACAGACAGGTAACGGTCTCGGAGATGAAGATACCGTCGGGCGAGCTGCACATCCTAGGCACATTCAGGGTGGGGACGCAGTGAAGGCAGCTGTAGCCGTCATCGTCCTAATGCTGCTAATAGGGACGGCGGGCTTTCTACTCCTAAACCTAAGCCCAGGCCCAGGCGTGGCAACAACCACAGTAACCAGCTACAGCACTGTGACAGCTTCAACGACGGCATTCTATACGACGACGGTCGCCCTCGGAGAAACCTTCACAGTCACAAAACCCATCATACCAGAGATTGTGGCGGAGAGGATGGAGGAGCTGGCCCCAGGCTCCACCAGCCAGAACATCTACCACATCCGGCTGCCGGAGAAGCCTGGAGAATACACCTACGGCTTCGGGGTCTTCTGGAGGTTTGGGGAGGAGCACACCCACACCATAGTCTTTGAAGCACCCCAGGGCAGGATATTCACAATACTTCCAAGCTCATACATCCAGGTGAGGTATGCGTCGGCCAGGAACATACCCAACACCCCAGCACCCATAGGCCCCAACGCCACCCTCACGGAGATGACATTCGACGGCCAGGGGAGGATGTGGACATCCAGCTGGGAGATGAGGCCAAACATATACGGCATACCCAGCCGTCCACAGCTGGAGACCGGAAGCATCATGGTTATAGTGGTGCGATACACACCCCTGGAGATGGGTGAATACGGCGAGAGCCTCGTGGCCCGATACTACTTCTTCGACATACTTCTTCGATAGCTAACGCCTCAGCCTCTTCAGCTTGGCGACATCCAAAGTCCTGTACGTCCTATATACCTGGACCGAGAGGAGTAGGGCCAACGCCACGACGGCCGCTCCCAGCCCCAGGGAGAGGACTATGAACGCCTGGGCGTATGGGTCCACACCGCCTCCAGAGCCGGTGGCCAAAGCCACGAAGTTGAGATGGGCTGCGTTAACCAATATCTCAAGCCCGATAATCTGTTTGATGAGGCTCCGCCTCGTGGCTAGGCAGAAGGCCCCCAGTATGAAGAGGAGGGCTGAGAAGAGGACGTAGTAGATTATGGGTAGCGCCATATCATCCACCCCTCCGCAGGAGGGCCGACACCCCCAAAGCCAGGGTGAGGAGGACTAGGCCGAAAACTATGAAGGCTGGGAAGAGGCCTCCGTATATGTAGTTGCTTATCTCACGGCCCAACGTTATGAAGTCAGGCTTCACCAGTCTCTGCATGTTCTCACCCCAGAACCTGTAGGCCGGTGGCTCGCCGGCGAGGACTGTGATGAGTACGGCGGCGAGGAAGATGGCTGTGACGCCTCCCAGGACCTCGGCAACCCTCACTCCTCCACACCCCGGGTCAAAAGTATGACGAAGATGAAGAGGGCGATAACCCCTCCGGCGTAGACTAGGAGCTGCATGATGGCCACCTGATAGGCTCCCAAGACGAAGAATATGACACCCACCACCGCTGTGAGGCCGAGAAGCCCCATCACAGACCTCACAAGCCTGGCCTGCTCCACCGCCACCACGGCGAATATCACCGCCAGAATGAGCAGCCCCAGCTCCAACATCTCAGTCTCCATAGCTTCACCACCAGATGACGTATAGCGGAGGTTATGCGGAAATAAATGGATGACGGCGCTATGGGCTTGGGCTGTCGGCGGCGGGGCCTGGGTTTAAATGGGAGATATCGGTGGTGAAGGGCCGGCTCAGGTGATGGTGGGGAGCTGTTCGGGAGGCGTTTAGAGGGCTGTGTGTAGGATTTGGCTCCACTCCTCCTCCGTGAGGATGCCGAATCTCTTCTCGTAGGCTATCTCCCCATCCACCGATATTAGGAAGACTGTCTCCTGGGAGACGACCCGTAGGGAGAGGAGTAGCTGTATGTTGGGTTTGGCGACTGACCAGTCCTGGTGGGCTGAGACCCTTCCTAGGAAGTCCTCTATCTCGGCTGCGGTCTCGCTGGGGTCGAAGCTGGCCAGTACAACCTCCACACCTCCACCGTGCTGATGGTAGGCCTTGGCGAGGGCTGAGATGTTACGGCTGCATGTGGGACACCACGTGGCGAAGAAGACGAGTAGAACAGGCCTGCCACGTTTCAAAAAATCGCCCAGTGTGAAACGTCTACCATCCAACGCCTCCAGCTCTAGGTCAAGGTATCCGGAATAGCCGCCGCTCTCATGCGGATGGTCATCCTTGACGCCGCCCATCAGCTTCTCCATCATCAATCCTCGGACGCCATCCCATCCTGTCACTGTTCCGCCGTGCTCGGCCGATGCTTTAACGGCCCTCTCCATGCTCTTGAACGCCAGTATGCCATGCCTCATGGGCGTAGATACGTCTGAGCCGAAGAGATACCAGGCCTTATCCATATCCAGCCTCTCACCTGTCTCGTAGTCGAAGACGTAGCCCCTAACTGTCTTCCACGAGGTCTCCGATGGGCTGTGCATGCCTCCGGAGGAGAACTGGTGTATAAGCATGCAGCCTATGTCGTCGTAGTAGAGTGTGGAGCTGTCTGAGATGAGGATGGCTGCATAGCGTATCTCTTTCACGGTCATTCCGCAGTATTCACACCGCCTACCCAGGGGGTTTAGGACATCGTCCCGCTGGAGTCGTGGTAGCAGTAGATATGCGGCCAGCCCCGCCGCAGCCATCGCCACACCTATGACTAGCGCCCTCCTAGTTAACAACCTCTACCACGCCGGACATCCATGGGTGGAGGGTGCATACATACTCGTAGACTCCCACCCTGTCAAAGGTGTAGGTGAAACTCTGGCCGGGCTGGAGAACCTGGTCGAAGAATCTATCCCGGCTTGTTACGGTGTGGGGGACTGTGTCTTCGTTAACCCATGTCACCGTATTGTTTACGTTTATGCGGAGCCTTACGTATGGGGGGTCGAATGTAAGGCTTGTATTTGTTGACGAGCCTAATGGGTTGGAGATGATGACGGCTGATGCTGTTTTAGTTGTCAAGACTGTCTGCAGAGTGTAGGCGGATGTGGTGGTTGCTGTTCTGCCGGGAGGCTGCCCCCAAAAAAATACTAGTGTGGTGGCGAGGGCCGCAGCCAATACACCGCCAACGATGACCCCCGTCCTCATATGCTACTCCTCGATGATTATGAGGCCTATCATCCCAGCGTCGGCGTGGCTTACGACATGGCAGTGGAAGAGATAGACGCCCGGCTTATTATATACGAGGATTACGGTGTCGGCTGCGCCTGGGACGAGTGGAACTATTTGTGCGGGCCAGCTTCTCCCACCTAGGACGTATTGGGATTTATGGTCTCCAACGTGGGCGTGGAAGCTGTGGTATAGGTCTCCTATGTTGATGATGTGGAACCGTAGCCGCTCTCCCAGCTTCGCCTTAAAGACAGGCAGCGACTTGTTGAAGAGCTGAGAAACACCTTCCAACCCCTTCAAGTTGGGATAGATGGTGCTCTTGCCGAGAAACACTTTCTCGAGCTCCGGCTCTCCGCCGGGGACCCCCATACCGTCCATTATGTAGAAAGGCCTAGGCCCCGTCCCCACTATTGCATCTTTAACAGATGGGGTTTCAGCCATGAACACTACGAAGTTTCTTGAAGGCGGCTCATCTATCTCATCCACTATTATCGCTCCATACAGCCCCATCAACATGTGGTCGACGATTCTCAGTCCACCGTCCGCCGAGTGGCAGTGGTAATACCATATTCCAGCCTTGGTTGCCGGCCATTCGTAGACCCATTCACCGCCAGGAGGTATCATGGAGCCGGCTCCAACCCCTGTTATTACGTTGACTTGGCTTCCGTCGTGCTGTAGGTCGTAGAATGGGAGATGCGGGTGAAGGCTGTGGGTTAGGTCGAGCTTGTTGATGGCCCTAACCCTGATGATGTCACCCACCTTGGCGTAAAGTGTCGGCCCAGGCACCGTACCGTTATACGTCCAAGCCTTCCAGACTACTCCAGGCGCCAGCTCAATCTCTGCAGGCTCTATGACAATGGTATACTCCCTCACATTCCTAGCTTGTGCTTCAACCTTGATAAGACCTGGAAACCACTGGGGAACTCCGTAGATAGCTGTTGCATAGCCGAGTAGAAATCCCGCCACCACCAAACCCGTTATGATGAATGTGGTTTTCATGGTCCCGTCTTCTCCCCACCCAAATTTTAAGATGCGTGTATGCAATTGTAGACACCAGCTTTTATCCCCGTACATGTACGGGTCCCATATGCTTGAGGCTTGGATAAGGGTGCCTCCACTGTGTCCGTGGATGACGCTTCTCAGAAAGAATGTGCGGAGTATAGATTTTCTCAGCTGCAGGCCAGTCTTTGAGGGCTCTGGCTCAAGCGCCGTCGTCACCTACGAGTCGGCTGCCAGCCCGTCTGAGATTGCGTCGACAGTGAGGAGATGCGACAGTGTTGTCAGAGCATCCTTCACAAAGCTGGGGAAGTCGAGGGGGATGGGTGTTGTGGTCTCCTCCCGATGTCCATGCAGGGAGCTGGGCCTCTCGGAGCAGCACATAGTGGGGATATACCTACGGGATTCAGGCCTAGTCTTCAGGATGTTGCTGCCAGACAGGAGAGAGTTGGAACACGTGTTGGAGAGGCTGAAGACGGCCAGGGTGGGATATGAGGTTCTCAGGCTGCGGCGTCCAAAGGCCGGCCCATCACTCACATCCAAGCAGCAGCAGGCCCTAGTCCATGCCTTAATCAACGGCTACTTCAACTATCCTAGGCCAAAGCCGTTGAGGCTTATAGCCAGGAAGATGGGTGTCTCTCCTTCAGCCTTCTCCGAGACCCTGAGAAGGGCTGTCAAGAAGTCAGTGCTTAAGCTGATAATGGATGAGGGTTTCAGCCGTGACATCTTAGGAAAGCCCTAACGTGGAGACGTCTACCGAGGTATTATACGCCATAGCTGGTCTTGGACAGGTTCCTCAACCTTTCTAACACCCTCCCGGGTTATGAAAAGCCTTCCCTCACGCCTCTTCACGACACGGCCGATGGGTCTGGCATCCACCCTCGTGAGTATCCCCCGTTCAAGCCGTGGAGTTGTGGCCAGAAGGGCCCCTGAGCTGATGAGGCTGTAGGGGTCTAGACCTAAGGCCCTGCAGATCTCCTTCGTGGCCGGTGTTATGGGTATCTCTGACGCCATCACCCTGAACCCGGTCCCCGAGGCCTCCGCCAGCTCGTATAGCCCTCCTAGTATGCCGCCTTCTGTGGGGTCGTGCATAGCGTTCACCACCCCCCTCCTGGCAAGGGCTAGCGCCTCCCTTACGACGCTAATCTTCCTATAGTATCCCCTCGCATCCCTTATAACCCTCCCGCTGACACCCCTTCTCCTGAGAAGTTCTGCGAAATCTGTGGCCAGTATGGCTGTGCCCTCGATGGCGGCCGCCTTAGACATTATAATCCAGTCGCCGGGCCTGGCCCCCGAGCTTCTGATAAGCCTCCCACCGACTAGGGGGCCCATCATATGGCCCACCACAACAGGTGCCGTGATATAGGGCGCCACCTCCGTATGCCCGGTGACAACAGCCACATCTAGGGACTTGGCCGCCCTGTCCACCTGCCGCATGATCTTGTCAACATCTCTGATGCTGCTTTTGGGTGGTATGAGGATTGTGGGTGAGAACCATGATGGTCTTCCTCCGGAGACCGCTACGTCGTTGGCTGATGCGTGGACTGAGAGCCAGCCCACCATCTCCCTCGAACCTGTGATAGGGTCTATGGAGAGGACGTAGACCTTTCCACCGGATTTCACAGCCCCCGCATCCTCACCCACCGCAGGTCTGAGGACTACGTCACCCCTCCTCGAGCCTGTACGGGACAGCACAAGATTTTTGAGGATGTCCGGGGGGAGCTTTCCTATAGGAAGTTTTCTCAACGCGGATACCCCGCTCTACTCCTCCCGCATACTCCTCAAAATGCTGGCAGCCTTGGATGCGTCCGCGCTGTTGTTAACCCTCTGGAGAAACCTGAGCTTCGGGTCGAAGACCCTCATACTCTCAGCTGAGATGTATAGGATGTTTCTAACCTTTCTCACAACCTCACTCATCGGTAGTGAAGGGTTTTCACTCATGACAGGTAGGAATGAGCTGACCCTGTAGGATGCGGGGATAAACTCCGGCCTGTCTATACCCAGCCTCGGAATTCCTGCCGAGAATTTCGTTATTATCTCCGCTAGAAAAGTGGTGACATTCCTGTTTATCAGTGGTGTGTCGCATCTGAGAACTAGGAGGCCGTCGCTCTTTGAGTTTTGGAATACCGGCTCCAGCTGGCTTCTGACATCCATGGATTCGTGGGGTCCCACCAGCGTCCTAGCGCCGTAGGGCTGGCCCACATCCTCGTACTCCTCCACACCCTCCTCCATACACATAATCACTATATCCTCGGCCTCCTCGGGAACTGCGTCGAGGACATACTCTATCATCGGCCTCCCGTCTATCTTCATCATCCCCTTTAGACTGTTATGGCCCATGTTAGCCATTATGGCCGCAGTGTAGGTGAGGGTCATAGAGGTCTAGCGCCTACCCAGCTTCTCCCTCAGCCTCTCTATAAGGGGTGGCACTATCTTATATATATCGCCTACAACCGCATAATCCGACTCCGCCATTATGGGTGCGTTGGGGTCTGTGTTTACGGCTATTATCAGCTTGGAATCCCTTATACCCACCAGATGCTGTATCTGGCCGGAGATACCTAGGGCTAGATAGGTCTTCGGCCTCACACGTTTTCCAGACAGCCCTATATGCCGGTCCTCACTCATCCATTTAAGGTCTCCAGAGACCGGCCTGCTGCACCCCAGCTCCGCTCCAAGAATCCTGGCCAGCTCCTCAGCCATAGAAAGGTCCTCCCTCCTCTTGAATCCACGGCCCACACCGACTATGAACTCGGCCCTCTCCAAATCCACATGCGAGGCCTCGGGCTTGACAACCTCCAGCAGCTCTATCTTCGGCGCGTCCACATCAACGTCAAGCCTCTCCAGCCTGGGTATGCCGGCCCCACCACCCGCCGAGTCGGCTACGGCCTGGACACCGATTACGTAGGGCCTGGCGTTGAGCTGGAGGCTGGCCTGATATGCACCGCCCAGAACAAGCCTCTTAACCAGAAGCCCCTCACCAACACTCTCCACATGGATGCATTCTGTGGCGTAGCTTCCACCCAGCCGCTGGGCCAGCCTAGGCCCTATCTCCCTCCCATACTTCGTGGCGCTCAACAAAATAGTGGATGCACCCAGCTTGGCTACGGCCATGGCCAAGGCGGCGACAACTACCGCAGGTCCCTGAGATGTAAGGTTCTCAGGCAGGACGTGAACCGTCTCAACCCCCGCACCACCAAGCCTTCTCAGCTCCTCATCGCCAGGCGGGGCTAGGCATACCGCCTGAGCCGGACTATCCGGGAAAAACCTCCTAGCCGCACCGGCTATCCTTATGATTGTCTCCGGGTTTTCTCCGTGGATGACGAGGCTCATCTAGCCAACGCCTCCCTTACCAGTATATCCGCCAGCTTCTCAGCCAGCTCCTCAGGCTTCCCCTCCAGCTTCACCCTCCTCCTCTCCACCTTCAAAGCCTTAAGCTCCCTGAGAGTGACAGAGGGGTTTAGCTCCTCCTCCGTGAGGCCTAGGTCGGAGAGACGGTATTCATGTATGGGTTTCTTGGTGGCGGCCCTAATCATGAGGAGGCTGGGAAGCCTTGGAGTGTTTATCTCAAGGCCCACAGTGACCACGGCCGGCATACTGCAGGACGCCACATGCAGCCCATCCTCCATCGATTTCCAGGCTTTCAGCCGGCCGTCAGAGATCTCCAACTTCGTAACATACGCCAGATGGGGGACTCCGAAGATCTCCGCCAGCCTAGGGCCTGTCTGGTAGTCGCTGTTGTCGAGGGATGCTTCACCGCATAGGATTAGGTCCCACCTCCCAGCCTTCTCCACCAGCTTGGAGAGGACGGTCGCCGTTACACGGCCGTCATAGGTGCTGAGCAGGGGGTGGGAGATGATATGGGCCTCGTCGGCACCCATGGCGAGGGTCTCCCTGATGAGTAGCTGGTTGATGGATGGGCCTGCGCTCACAACCGAGACCCTGCCCCCACCCTTCTCCCTGATACGGAGAGCCTCCTCCAAGGCGTTGAGGTCGAAGTCGCTTATCTTGGATTGGGCCTGGCTGAAGACAGGCTCCAAGGTCTCCGGATGGGGCTTAAGCTGATACACATCCACAGTCTGCTTAACACAGACCACTATATCCGGCATCCAAACACCTCATATCTGGACGATAACCGAGACTAAAATGTCAATCCGTCAAACCATATTTAAAGTTATTTCGGTGCAGCATCCCGTCAGACACCAGAGAGCTAGAGGCATTCGGCCACTATCTCGGATATGTCCCTGAGCTGGATGGTGTTCTCCATCCCCTTTATTCTGACAGCGTCATTGAACATCTGGAGGCAGTAGGGGCATTCGAGGACCAGTGTACGGGCTCCAGTCTTAACGGCTTCCTCCAGCCGTATCACACTCTCCCGCTCCCTCCTCGGGACCTCATACCAGTAGGTGCTCCCTCCAGCACCGCAGCAGAAGCTCCGCCGGCCACGCCGGGCCATCTCCACAAAGTCCTTCGAAGCCATGGACAGGACCTGTCTAGGCTCCTCCACCACGTTGTTTATCCTCCCTATATAGCATGAGTCGTGGAAGGTTATCCTCTCCGCTAGAGGCCTGCTCAGCCTCAGCCTCCCCTCCCTCAGCAGCATACCGATTAGCTGGGAGTGGT
Source organism: archaeon HR01 (assembly GCA_002898355.1). GTDB lineage: Archaea > Thermoproteota > Nitrososphaeria_A > Caldarchaeales > Caldarchaeaceae > HRBIN01. The sequence goes on from BEHD01000006.1 coordinate 28,617, forward strand.
GGACCACCTCCATCTCCAGCCCGAAATCCGTATATTCGTTTTTGAAGGTGTTGAAGCAGTGGGGGCAGTGGACAAGTATCTTCCCCGCCTTCACCTTCTTCAGCCTCTCGATGTTGGCTAGGGCCAACTCCTGAAACCGGCCCTCCTCACCAATCCTCCTCGCAGGGTCTCCAGTACATATCTCGTCATCACCCAACACAGTGAAAGAGACACCTGCAGCCATCAATATCTTAACCATACTCCTAACAATCTCCCGGCTTCTGGAATCATAGAGGGAGGCGCATCCAATCCAGTAGAGATATTCGGCCTCCGAGACCTCATCGGCCCTCTTCACACCCATGCTGTAAAGCTCCTCAAGGAAAGAAGACCTCTCCGAGGCTGGGAAGCCGTAGGGGTTCTGAAACCTTGCCAGATTGGTCAGCATAGCCACCTTTCTCTTCTCCAGCTTCCCCTCGAGGGTTAGGGCCCGCCTCGCCTCAAGAATATATTCGAGGGGGCTGATTAGGACTGGGCAAGCCTCAACACAGGCGGCGCAGGTGGTGCAGGCCCATATCTCATCCTCCTCAAGAACTCCCTCCTCAAACCAGTCCCTATCACCTCCACTCCACATCTCCGACTTGAGCTTCTGAACCACCATCCTAGGAGAGAGAGGTGTCCCAGCTGCGTAGGCCGGGCATGCGGCCTCACACCGTCCGCAGTCCGTGCATGCGTCCAGCCCCAGCCTCTGCCTCCAGCTAAGCTCGGATACTTTTCTAGCGCCCAGCTTGATCTCTGCGCTGGGGTCCACCTCATCCAGCCGGAAGGGTGTCGTCATCTTACCGGGTGTGGCCGGCCGGAGCGTGGCGAAGTAGGTGTTGGCTAATGTGGTGAATAGGTGTAGCATGTTGCTGTAGGGTATCATGGCCACCATGGCGAAGGCTACTAGTGCATGGCTCCACCAGAGGCTTTGGTAGAGGAGGAGCCTAGTGTCGACACCGGGTATTGCCGCCATCTGGTGGGAGAGGGCGTATCCCACGAAGCTGAAGCCACCCCAGCCCCTCGGGTTTATGCTGAGCCTCAACCCCTCCAAGACATAGCCTGTAACCCCTATGAATAAGAGGCCCGCCACGGTGAGGAGGTACTCCAGCTTAGGCCTAAGCCTCGCCTCCCTCCTCACAGCCCTCCTATAGGCCAGTATTGAGAGGCCTGCCAGAAAAGCCAGCCCCAGCAAATCCAGTGAAAACTCGTAGACTAGGTAGAAGTCACCCCTGAGGAGGGAGCCGCCCAGCAGCCTCAGTATGTCGTAGTCTATGAAGACTAGGGCGGTGCCTATGAAGAGGGCTATAGTGCCCGCATATATCATCACATGCATCAGTCCGGCCACCTTCTCCTCAACAACCCTTCTCTGTAGTAGTGCATATCGGGCCATGAGGGAGAGCCTCTTGGGGATGTCCCGGAATATCTCGGCCCAGGCCGTCTCCAAACCGTAGAATCTGAGCCTCCTGTAGATGCCGTAGATGAATAACGCTGCGAATGGTGTGAGAACGATATACATGGTGATGTCTGTGCCGGGAGGCATTAAGGCGTATGTTTCCCTAAAAGGTGTCTCCAAGCCACGGCCATCAGAGTCTTTCAAGATTTAGGTTTTTCTCGGAGCTGTGGAACCGTTGTGCCTGGCTTGACCGCCATTAGACCTGTGAAGGTTGTGAGATGTTTACGCTGCCACAACCTCCAGCTGACCACGGCCAGCCGATTCTTCACCTGCTTCAGATGCCGGACACGGAACAGGGTTGGCCCTGAAACAGTTTTGAAGATGTTCAAAGATATCAACTCAGCCCATGCAGCCCTCGTAAGGTTGAAGGCAGGCCCCGGGAGACCGCCTTAAATATGGGTTGTAAAAACTTAGATACATGGCTGAGGAGTATGACAGGCATGGACGCCTCGCAGTCTCCCTAGCATCCTTCTACGGCGGGAAACTCGAGATCATCCCAAAAATACCTGTTAGGTCTTTGGAGGATTTCTCGGTCTGGTATACTCCTGGGGTGGCCGCAGTCTGCAGGGCTATTAAGGAGAAGCCTGAACTCAGCCTCCACTATACGGGCCGCTGGAACACGATAGCTGTGGTGACCAACGGAACCCGGGTTCTGGGTCTCGGCAACATAGGTCCTGAGGCCGCCCTGCCGGTGATGGAGGGGAAATCACTTATCTTCAAATACCTCGGGGGTGTGGACGCGTTTCCGCTATGTATCAACGCCGACACACCGGAGAAGTTTGTCGAGGTTGTGAAAGCCTTGGAGCCGGGGCTTGGTGGGGTGAATCTAGAGGACATATCATCCCCCGACTGCTTCAAAATCCTTGACGCTTTGAGGGAGAGTATGGAGATACCTGTCTGGCATGACGACCAGCTGGGAACCGCCTCCGTAACCCTTGCAGCCCTCATCAACTCCCTCAAGATAGTGGGGAAGAAGATGGATGCTGTACGTATTGTCCTGCTGGGTGCTGGAGCGGCCAACATAGCCACCGCCAGGCTTCTGGAGAAGGCCGGCGCAGACCTGGGGAAGATATTGCTGGTGGACAGCCGTGGCATCCTCCACGCCGAGAGATATGATATGGATGAGCTTATGCTGAGGAACCCGTGGAAGTATGAGCTGGGCCTTAGAACCAACAGGGATAGGGTTGAAGGCGGGCTTCCCGAGGCCTTGAAGGGTGCCGATGTCTTGATAGCCGCATCCCAGCCCGGGCCCGGTGTAGTTAGGAAGGAGTGGGTTAGGGGTATGGCTGAAGACCCGATAGTTTTTCTGCTGGCCAACCCTGTCCCGGAGATGTGGCCCTCGGAGGCGAAAGAGGCTGGCGCAAGGATAGTGGCTACGGGCCGCAGCGACTTCCCAAACCAGGTCAACAACAGCCTCATCTTCCCCGCCGTATTCAGGGGCGCCCTAGATGTGAGGGCCAGGCGGATATCCGACGGCATGGTCCTAGCAGCCTCCAACGCCTTAGCGGACTATGTAGCGCCTGAGAGGCTGAGTGAGGAATATATCATACCCACCATGGATGACTGGGAGGTCTACGTCTTCGTGGCTGCAGCCGTGGCCGAGCAGGCATGTAGGGAGGGTCTGGCCAGAAACCCCCTCAGCTATGACGAGGCCTTCGTCAGGGCTAGGAAGACTATAGAGCGGTCCAGAAAGATACTCCACTCCCTAATGGCTGAGAAGATCATAAAACCGATACCTAAGGTGGATTAGCTGTGGGGAAGCCGAGTTTTAGACCTGCGAAGCCATCAGACATGGACCGTCTAGTTGACCTAAACGTGAGGCTGAAGAGGCTTAACGAGGAGTTCGACCCACTCCTCAAGATAAGGGAGGACATAGCGGAGGTCTCGAGGAAATATCTGAGCGATGCCATGAACTCTCCCAACAGCCTCGTGGTTGTCGCCGAGGACGACGGCAAAGTCGTCGGCTTCATCAAGGCCGACATAAGGGAGCGGCTTTTCTACAAGCCCAAGATGGAGGGTAACATAGTCGAGTTCTACCTTCTCCCAGAATATAGGAGGAAGGGTATCGGCGCCGCCTTCCTCGACTACGCCATAGACCTTCTGAGGCAGCGGGCTGAGATTATAACCGCCGAATTCCCATCCCTCAACGAGATAGCCGTGGAGTTCTACACACGCCTAAGGTTTAGGGGCATCATAAGCATCTACGCCCGTGAAAGCTAGGCATCGGCGAGGAGCTGGGACCCACCAGCCGCCAGCCACAACATCATCCCCCACACAATTCCGATAAACGCAACATCTTTTAAGCTAGGGCCTCCTCAAAGCATCATCACGCTTCTGTCTATAGGTGATAGTTCCGACACATGGGTCCCAAATTCGCGAAAACTTAGCGGGGTTGCTTACAGTCCTGATCAGCGCAAACAGAGATATTTCAAGCTCCGGATAGGCTTCAGCTACTCGCCAAGCCGCTCCTAAAGCGGTGTGTCCACGTGTTATAATGTCATCCACAAGCACAACCCTTGAGAAACGCGGGCTCAAGAGTGTATCACATGACAATGAGTTATAATGTTCTGTTGGAGGAGGCCGCTCTTTGGCAGGAATTCTGGACGATTGAGGCAATGGCCTGGTTCTACGCAGGAGCTCATATTTTACCCCCATACCGTGCTTTTCCAGAGCTTTACAAATCTCTCTCGACACCCAGAGAGAATTGGGCTTCATCATAGAACTTCTGGGGATAGGTACTAAAGCTGCTGACACGAAAAATTTGTTAAAAGGTAGTTGAGCCATTTGACTCTTCATCTCATCCACATAGTAGTCTATCCAGCTTCTACCATCTTTTAACATCCAGAGGTTTTTCACCGCTTTCATAATCTGTACTGAATTTTCTGATTCTTGATTTCCTCTGATAGGTTTAGGTGTGTATGCGAGCAGCGAGCCATATTCAAGTCTTGATAATTTTCTCGAGCCTGAAATCATATGCTGGTAACTCGTCTAAAAGCTCTTCAACGTCACTTAACACTCTGGCTCCATAATTCATCATTGACTGCGGCCATTTCAGCCTCCTGTCTAGAATAATAGGTGAAATGAAGAGCGGCCTTCCTAGTCTCAGGGTTTCCCATCCCTGCGAAAGGGAGCCGCTCGTTTCTCCCGCCTCGACAATGACGGTGGCGTCTGAGATTAGGGCCATTGTCCTGTTTCTGAGGATGAAGTCTCTGCGTCGTGTGATGTGGTTTTCGGGGAATTGGCTGATGGCTAGGTGCTGAGACATTATTTGTAGTTGGAGCTCTTTGTTTTCAGGTGGATAAAAGCGTGTAAGAGGTGTTCCGAGAACGGCCACAGTCTGGCCACCGCATCTAATTGCTTCTCGGTGAGCTGCAGTATCAATGCCTCTTGCTAACCCGCTGACAATAATCACACGGTTATCAGACAGCTTCTTCACCAATTTTTTAACAAACGCAAGCCCTTCGGGACTCGGCTGCCTAGTTCCGATAACGGCCACACGTGAAAATTGAAAGGGAACAGCAATGAGGCCACAGATGAAAAGCCGCTGTGGCGCATACCGTTTTTCATAAGGGTTCAATGGCCTGCCGAGAAGCTGCTCGACAGCCACTTCCTGAATGGCGGGTATTTCGGCCACACCTCTCATGTACATCTTCAGCATACGGGTTGTCGGTTTTTAAATTTTTTGGAAAATGCAGACGCGCCATCGAACGTTGAAGGCTTGCACGTCAAAACCTGTAACCTCTGCCCCGGGGCGGACTTGAACCGCCGACACCCCGGTCTTCAGCCGGGCGCGCTCCCAGCCTGCGCTACCGGGGCGATGTGTTTTCCTGTATTGGGTGAGTAAAGTGCTGATATTTAAGCCGAAAAAGTGTGGCGAGGAGGCTGGGATGGATTAAGGCAGGGCTAATCGGTGAATCCGTCAGGTGAGAAGCTACAAGTTTAATGTATTAAGGCAAAACATATATCTGGTATCTTCATTCTAGGGGTGTTGAGTCGTGAGGCTTTGAAGAGGCTGATTTACTGGCTTCTGGCCGGCTCTAAGGGAGGGCCCACCAGGCTCCTGATTATTCTCAGGCTGAGGGATGGGCCGGCCAACGCCAACCAGCTGGCCAACGAGCTGAAGCTCAACTACAAGACCATCCAGCACCATCTGGAGATTCTGCTGCAGAATAGGATGGTGGTGGCTGAGGGAGCCAGATATAACGTGGTCTACACCATATCGCCCGAGCTCGAGTCCAACATGGACATCGTTGAATCCATAATAGATGAGCTGGCACGGCGGAAGGCCGGTGGCTTGGAGAGATGGGCATGGGGCCTCTATGGATAATGAATATAGTTATCTCGATTCTGATAGTTGTTGGGCTACTATACTCTTTGAGGGCTTACCTCATCACCAGGCGGATAGCTAGGACAAAGTTCACCAACGCGTTGGTGGCTTTGACGGCTATCTTCCTCCTCCAGAACATCTACGCCGCATACATGTTCTACAGGATGGCCTGGGAGTCACCGTCCGAGGTGGCCCCACCCCTGCTGATTCTAAACCTCATCGGCTTCGCAGGCTTCACCGTATTCTTCTACCTCTCCCGGACATAAACCATAAAACCCCGCACAAAGGTGGCGGTGGCGTGAAGGCCATAGTACTGGAGAGGCAGGGACCACCAGACGTCCTCACCTTACGGGATGTGGAGGTGCCCCGCATCGGTGAAGATGAGGTTCTGGTAAGGGTTGAGGCCGCAGGTGTCAACAGGCTGGACGTATGGGTTAGGAGCGGCGTCTACAAGACTGAGATGCCGAGGGTTCTAGGCTCTGAGGCTGCCGGAGTCGTCTCGGAGGTGGGTGGCAAAGTCTCCCATCTCTCGGTGGGTGACAGGGTCTTCATCGACCCCGCACTAACCGATGGCTCATGCAGTTTCTGCCTACAGGGAAAACAGTCCCTCTGCGAGAACCTGAAGCTGGTGGGCTTCGGAGCCGACGGATGCTACGCAGAATACGTGAAGGTCCCGGCCGTAAACGTGCATCCCATACCTAGGGGTTGGGGGTTCGAGGAGGCCGCCGCCCTAGCAGTAAACTACTTCACAGCATGGCACTGCCTGATGGCTAGAGCCAGTCTCCAGCCAGGCTCCACAGTTCTTGTGGTGGGCGGCGGAAGCGGCGTCGGTGTTGCGGCGATACAGATCTCCAAGCTTCTAGGAGCGGAGGTCATAGCCCTAGTCGGTGATGAATGGAAGAGGGAGAAGGCCAGAGGTTTGGGGGCGGACCACGTACTCAATAGGAGGCGGGAGAATATAGTGGAGGAGGTGCTGAGGCTGACGGGTGGGAAGGGTGTTGACATAGTCTTCGAACATGCAGGCGAGAAGATGTGGGAGACAGCCCTGAAATCGCTCAGACCAGGCGGTACGATGGTCTTCTTCGGCGCCACATCGGGCGACGAGGGGAGGCTCAGCATAAGGTACGCCTACAGGAGACAGCTTAACCTTGTGGGCTCCTACTCATGGGATAAGAAGGATGTCTTCAACACGCTCAAGATTCTGGAGACGGGGAGGCTGAAGCCGGTGATAGACACGGTCTACCCCCTCGCCGACGCATCAAAATCCCACATGAGGATGGAGAGGGATGAGCACTTCGGGAAGATCATCCTCAAACCTTGAAAACCCCATCTCTAGACAGGGTTAGGGCGGAGAGGAGGCTGGGCTCCACAGCGCTGGCTAGGATGGCCCTTGACTGTTTTAGGGAGCTGGCCGCATCGGAGATGGTTGACGATGGAGACGTTAAGATGCTTGGGTTGGAGCTGGAAAAGGCCAGACCCTCCATGGCTCTTTTGAAGAGGTTTTCGAGGGAGGTGGTGAAGCGCTATCAGGAGCTGGCCTCAACGGGTCTTGAGAGACGGGCCGCCCTCCTCCAAGCATGTGAATACGTGGAATCCGAGTATGAGGGGAGGATGAGGGAGCTGGTGGATAAGGCGTCGAGATATCTCAGCCAGTATGAGAGGGTCCTAACCCACAGCCACAGCGGCACCGTAGTAAATGTCCTGTCACGGGCCTTGGGTGTGCGGAAGGTTTTGGTTCTGGAGTCCAGGCCGATGTGTGAGGGGAGAATAACAGCCACCACCCTCTCAAAGACAAAGCAGGTGGAGCTGTGGGTTGACGCCGCCTCCGGATACGCGGTCCAGAACTGCCAGGCCTGCGTCGTGGGAGCTGATGTCATCTTCCCCGACGGCTCCTTCTCGGGAAAAGTTGGGTCGATACCTCTCGCACTGCTCTGCAGAGAGTATGGGAGACCTTTCTACGTGGTGGCGGACCTCTGGAAGATAGATGAGAAAACCGGCTACATAATAGAGGAGGGAGGTGCTGGAGAGGTGTGGGAGGAGGGTGGAGAGGTCGTGGTCAGGAACCCCTATTTCGAGATAGTAAGGGCTGAGCTGGTCCACGGATACCTGACAGAGAAGGGGTTTCTAAAACAACTAGGTCAACACGTCTAAGACACTCGATAGACATACCACCAAGATATATAAAGACCAGGCCAAAAACCAACTCACAACATATCAATTAAGAGCATATAGATATTAAATAGAGGAAAGAAAGGGAGTGGTTGGCTGGATGCGTCTTCTAAGATAGTCTTCGAGTCTCTGTTTCTTCCGCATAATGCTGAACCCTATCGTCTTATAGAATCTTTGGTTAGAACGACGTGATATACGGAAATAATAGTAGTCTTTTCTCCTTTTGTATAGTTTGCCTGTTGTATGGTCTCTGTGGACTGTTCCAGCCGGTAAAAGTAGTTTTGGCTGTTTCGTCGTCTCTATACCAAGTCTCTCCAGTAGCTTAATGGTGTAGCATAGCAGTCGATAGTCGGTGTTGTATACTCTTATGGTACCTTCTTTGAAGACGCTTCCTTCGCTGTCGAAGAACCCCCTCAAAAACATGGCTATGCATTCGTCAGAATACTCTACGAATGGCTTTATCTTCCTGATGTCAACAGGTTTCTTAAGCAACTGGTAGAGGACAGCAGACATTACTGAGACAACCCATTTACCATCCTTCTTCAACCTTGGTCTCGGAGGCTCTCTACCAAGGACAACAGCAAGCCTTCTGCTAAACTCTTCGGCAAAATCCCTATCCTTCACCTCCATCCCCACCAGACAATCTCTGTATCCTTTACGTGGCTTGCTTCTCCGCCAAACACATCCGTCTCCTGCAACCACCCCTATAATGTATGAGAGGTTTTCAGAGGGCTTCAGAAATGGTGTATGTATGCCGTTGTATGGGCTATGTAACCCACGTAACCAGCGGCTTATATGGCTTTTATTCATTCTGACCTGATGCACCCTATATATCTCGTCTATGATGTTTCTGTATGTCAGCCCCCTCTGCCGTAGTTTAAGAACATCCTCGTACAACTTTATCCGTAGCGGTCTCGGTAACATCACACCACCTTCTTGACCCACCTAGACTCTCCAGCCATCAAAGCTCTTAGGTCGTTTCTGGATGTTGTACTCTTCATCTGTAGCTTCTCACGCATCTGTTTGAGCATCGTCAGCCTTCTGAGGTAGAAGACCCTGACACCTCTTCTGAGAAGCTCTATGAACTCGTCGGTAAGCTCTAGAGGTATAACATCCACGTACAGTTCGTCACCATCTTTGGTAGGTATATCGGCTATCCTCTTAGATTTCCCGAACTCCACGCCGTCAGTAGTGTATGTATGGTAGTTCTCTTCGGCCTTATTTCTGCGACTCTTGTTAGCCAACCTATATACATCAACATAACACCTTACCATCTACACCACCTCCCTAATGGCTACCGCATATTCATGGTATAGGTTGTGGTCCTTGGCTTGGTGGACATCAAACCAATCCAAATGCAGTATATATTTATACCTTCACGGCCATCTCTCCACAGACCAACCTTAGATGACGTAGAACTGGCTCCTACAAACACCCAAGATACGAGGAAAATAAGGTATATTGTAGCCAATGCACAGAATCACCCCTATTCACAGACCACTACCCAAAATGCAATAAAAAACCAAGAAACAGAAGAAGAGATAAAGAACCAAGAATAGAGGTAGAAGAAGAATCCATATAATATTTATCTTGGAACACAACGCTAAAACCGTGGGAGCTGGCAACCGCTATATAGCGCCTGACATGCCTAGATGCGGCGTGACATGTTTTGCCCCTCTCATACATCGTCCATGAGGTAGGCATGCTCCGCAGCAACTCCTACCTGGCCTTCGACTCCGGCGAGGCCGTCATAATAGACGCAGGTGATGACGCTTGGAAGATAATGGAATCCATACAGGAGAAAAATCTAAGGGTGAGGGCGATATACGCCACCCACTGCCACTTCGACCACGTGATGGCCGTACAGGATCTCCGAGATGCATTGGGATGCGAGTTCTACATCCACCCAGACGACGCCGAGATACTTTCTAGGATGGTGGAGATGACGAGGGGCTTCCTGGGGATAGAGGTTCCGGAGCCACCCAAACCAGACGGCTACATCCAAGAAGGTGAAAGGATATCGGTGGGCCGTGACTCCCTCATAGTCATACATACGCCAGGCCACTCACCCGGCAGTGTCTGCTACAGGTCCGGCGGAATACTCTTCAGCGGCGACACCCTCTTCAGAGGCTCAATAGGTAGGACCGACGCCTACGGCGGCGACCCCGCCAAGATATTGGACTCCATCGTCAACAAGCTCTTCACCCTACCCGACGAGGTGGTTGTCCTACCAGGCCATGGCCCGCCGACGGAGATAGGCTGGGAGAGAAAGAACAACCCCTTCGTGGGGGAGAGAGGCCTTATCCGAAGAGGTAAAAATGGCTGAGCTGGACCAGCTATACGGTAGAATTATCTCATGCGTTAGATGCCCCCGCCTAGTAGCCCATAGGAGGTGGGCTGCTGAGAACCCTCCGAGAAGGTTTAGGGGTGAGGTCTACTGGGCCAGACCTCTAACAGGTTTCGGCGATGTCAGGGCTAGGCTTCTGGTGGTCGGCCTGGCACCGGCAGCCCATGGAGGGAACAGAACCGGCAGAATGTTCACAGGAGACTCCAGCGGCAACACCTTGATGAGGGCCCTATACCACACAGGCTTCGCCAGCCAGCCCTACAGCGAGAGAAGAGACGACTCCCTAACCATCACAGACGCATATATCACGGCGGTGGTGAGATGTCCGCCTCCGGAAAACAGGCCCACCAGCACGGAGATAGCCAACTGCATCCCCTACCTGCTAGAGGAGATGCGCATACTTGAGAACGTCCAAGTCATCATCTGCCTGGGAGGTTTAGCCTTCAACACAGTCTCCAAAATAATGAGGGAGCACGGCGAGATGGGGGGCTTCCGGCCAGCCTTCAAGCATGGGGCAACATATAGGCCCGGTGGAAAACTCTTCGGAAGACCGGCGCCAACAATCATAGCCTCATACCACCCCAGCAGACAGAACACCCAAACCGGAAGACTAACCCAGCGGATGCTGAACCAGATCTTCCTAAAAGCACGGAAAATCATAGAACAGCCTGCCGGCTAGAGGACGCTCTGGAGCACCCTTGCATGGGCCGGGGCGGATTTGAACCGCCGACCTCCGCCGTGTGAGGGCGGCGTCATAACCAGGCTAGACCACCGGCCCGTATGTCATATCCTCTATCCTCTCCTCTTAACGGTTTTCCCCCTGGCCGAGGGTATTATAATTTTTTTGGCGTCGGCGTATGTTTTCTCCAGCTCCCGGCCTTCCTGTAGCCAGTCTAGGAAGACGGCGAGGGCTGAGACCTCGCTGTGGGGCTGGGATGTCACCGAGACGTTATAGTCAGCCATCATGTAGGCGGCCCTCTCCACCTTCTCCCCGCCTACGACCACGAGAATATTCTTCTCCCGATGGAGCCTTCGCACCTCATCGATGATGTTTTGGATAGGTAGCCCGTACATCGTCAGATGTATGAGGAGATATCCCTCCCCGTGTTTATCCTTGAGGAGGCGTCTCCAGTCACCTACGTAGACGGCTTCAAATTCTCCGCCCCAGTCCTCCACCACTTTGGCGATGGAGGCCTCCACCGTCTTGTCCTGGTCTCCAGAGTAGTAGAGTTTGGAGGCTCCGAAGGCTCTCGCCGCCAGCCCAACATGGGTTGTGAGCCTCTTATCCCTCTCTATCCTATGGCCTAGCCTAAGAACCTCGATGCCAGCCATTTTTACTGGAGGTTTTTCTCCAGCTGGGCTATCTTGTTTTTGAGGGCGTTTATCAAAGGTGTGTTATCGTGGAGGGATAACGGTTTACGGCAGGTCCTGCATTTGAAGAAGATGTCAACAGCCTCCTCAAACGTGTATTTCCTGCATCCAGGTGTCCCACACCAGTACATCTGGTGGCTCTGCTCGTATTCCAGCCTCCCCTGAAGCCTTTCGTAGAGCTTCCTCATCTGGGTTTTGGCGAACCCTATCATCTGCTCCTTCTGAACCCTCCACCTAAATATTCTATGGCCTGTCTCCTTATCCCTATGTATGTCGAAAGAGACTATACCCTGCTCGTTGAGCTTGTGTAGAATTCTTCTCAGCTCTTTAACATCCATCTCCATCTGCTGGGCCAGCTCCTCGTCCGAGAGGTTAGGTTTCTTGAGAAGTATATCAACGGCGCGCGCCCCCTCCTTTCCGGCCACCATCTGGACCAGCTTCAGGAAAGCCTCGTCATCGACTATTATCAGCACGTATCATAGTATGTTGTGGCGGGTTAATATGGTTTTCCCAATCAACCCGCTCCGTCGTCTTGTTTGGCCCCCTAACTACCCTTCCAGCCGTATCCTAGTGTAGGGTGTCTCATATGCTAGTCTCCTAAACGGCTCCCCCACACCCTCGTAGAATTTGCTGAAGAATTCGTAGATGTGGAGCCTCATACTCTGTATAAAGACCATCATCCCCTCCAGCAGTATTATCCCTATATTGCCTATGACGAGTAGGGGTATTGAGACCGGCCCCAAAGCCTCCCAAGCCGAGTTGAGGAGTATCATCAAGGCTGCGTGGACTATGAGAAGTATTGTCAGCCTTGCGTAGGATATGGTGTTGGAGAGGAAGTGTATGATGTTCTCCAGAACCTCTAGGAGCCCCTGCCCCACCGAAGATATGACCGAGACCCTATGGCCCAGCCCTGTATACCCGGCCACCAGCCTACCCACCATCAGCACCACTATACAGGCCACTGACCCGTAGACACCTATCGCCCCCACCTGGTTGGTGGGGAGGTTTATGAGGGGTGCTGGAGAGGTGCTGGATAGGATGGATGCCATCTCACCTCCAGCGCCGAAGAATGCAAGGCCGAAGAGTATGCCGAAGATATACATGGCCAGTGTTGGGAGCTTGACGAATAAGGCCTCACCAAGCTCCCTCTCCCTTACGAGCTTCACAATGGATAGCGTGTAGCCGATGACTAGATGCAGTACACCTAGGAAGATGGTGAAAATAAGCAGTCTCTGGACCTCTGCTATGGCGAATGTCTTGGCACCGCCATGCTCCTCAACAAGATGTATCAGCGCCGGCGATGGGAGCGTCCCGCTTATTTTGAAGCCGAAGGCTTCACCTATCAAGAACCCTGTGATGCTGGAGGATATCCCGAGTACGGCTAGTATGATGGCCCATTTCCTCAGCTCACCCATTACCTTTCTCAGCATGAAGAGGGCGAAGCCTAGGATTACGAGGCCCTGACCCATATCGGCGAACATGATGCCATAGAAGATGGAGAAGAAGAGGGCGACGTATGGTGTGGGGTCCAGCTCGCCGGGTCTCGGAACCCCCTGGATGAAGGTTATCTTCTCGAAGGCTGCCAGAAGACCCCTGTTTCTGGTGAGGGATGGCCTGCCTCCATGGTCGGAGTGGCCGTCTCCACCCCCTATGAATACTGGATAGCTGGGGGAGAATTTTCCCAGAAACTCATCCTTCTTCTCAGCGGGTATGTACCCCTTCACCAGGGCGAAGTGTTTAAGCCCTCCACCCCCCAGCCTTTGAAGGGCCTGCCTGACAATCTCGTACCCGTCCCTCAAGGCTACTAGCAGGCTGCCATGTGTCCTCGCCGTCTCCTCCAACGTCTTCTCAATCTCTGACGCCTCAGCCCTCAGCCTCTCTATCTTATCGGAGACCGCTGCATAGGCCTGGCTAGGTATCTGGGGGAGGCCTGCGGGTATAGATAACGGTTTGACCCCAAGGCTTTTGAGGACCCTATCCAACGTCTCGCCCGCCTCCCTCCTAGCAGCCACCAGCATCAGGGTGTAGCCATCCCTGAGTGGTTTCTCGACAACAGCGCCCTCCGTCAGCGAGCGCTTTATCTCACCAGCCTCCGAGGATGAGACTACTGCCAGTAGGACGTAGAACCTCTTCAGACCCTGTAGCGTGGAGATGTCGATATCGGTCTCGGCCAGCATGCTGAGGGCCTCCCCAACCCCCGATAGCTCTGTTATCTGCTCCTCTATCTCCTTCCTCTTCTGGAGAAGCTCGTCAACCCTCTTCTTCAGAGGGTTTAGGTTGCTGTCCAGCTCGTCGAGGAGGCTTCTAACATCCTCGGCCGTGAAGACCTTCTGCTGCGGAAGGTTTTTGCCGAAGAGCTGGTCCATTATACCTATCTGGTCCTTCACCTTCAGCTCCTGTATTAGGACTTGGGCGTTGACCGCCCCCAGCTCCGCCCTATGCTCCAGCTGGTGAAGACTGGGGTCCCTGCCGTCCTCAGCCTTGGCGTGAAAATCCCCGAACGAGTAAAGCTCTTTGAGGAGGTTTTCAAGCCTGTGGCGTGGTGCTATGATGGATACTTCTGCCAGCGGTGCGAGACCCAAGACGGTTCGTCATAGCTCATTTAACTCTCCATTTAAAGCTGACCTCCATATAAAAACCCGCCCAACCCATCTTGACCGAGTCGGAGAAAAACTCCCCGCCTCCATGCGTAGGCTTCTGTGGGTTAGGGATTAGACGGGCCAACCATCCCTGCTGGCCTGCTATCCCCTCTTCTTCACATCCAGCTTCGTGTATTACCTGACGATTTACGGCCCACCACCGCAGAGGTGCGGAATTTCCTAGGGCCAGTCCTGAGTAACTTACTCCCTCTCTATCATTACTGCGGTTCCGTGAGCCGCCACCAGGACCACCGACTCGAAAACCTCCGTTGTCTCGAAGTTGACCCCTATTACGGCGTTGGCTCCAAGCCTCCTAGCCTCCTCGACAAGCCGCTGTAAAGCCTCATCCTTCGCCTTATCCAGCTCCTTGGTGAATGCCGAGACCTCCCCGCCGACGAGGCTCTGAAAGCTACCCATAATCTTCCCTCCAAGCCCACGCGTCCTAGCGGTCAAGCCGTGGACAATCCCATAAACCCTAACCACCCTATACCCAGGTACATATGGCGTGGTTACCGCTATCAGCTCCGGCATCATTAAACAAGACCACCGTAGAGAGGATTATAAGCGTTTGAGCTACCCCGCTCAACGCATAAGATATCCTAACCGCTCAGCAAGCCAGCCGATATCCCTCAGAGAATCCAAAACTCATTCCGGGCGATTTCAGTCTACGGACGGGGATGAGAGAAGCCAGAGTCCAAACATCGTGTACCCAACCATCAAAAACATCATAGGAATTTGACTCAGCATCGCCGCCCTTACGGTCTTCACTTCCCTCAGAGCGATGACATGGGCTATGTACACCGCCAAAACATGCACCAATACTATCAAACCCACCTGAGCATAGTATACATAGTATACCTGATAAGGGTCCTTCAAGAAAGATGGAATCGCAGGCACGCCTGAGACTCCCAATAGGTTCCAGCCCAACTCAAAGGGGTCTGAAAAAGAAGCATAGACCGTCTGGAAATTGGCTACCACATACGGAAAATAGTGGGCTATATGATACCCCAAGGCTATGGGGACTATCGAGGGGACGAACAAACCCATAGTCTCGGAAAGCCTCCAACCGTGAAAAACCAGTAGCTTGGCCAGCCAGCAGGCCAGAATATAGACGGCCGCTATGGCTGAGAAAGTGGCCAGCATACCCACACTGTTAGCACCCATGAGGAGTGTTCTCCCCGGGTAGTCAAGAGGATTGACCCCTATGATAGATAGCCATGTGAAGGTCCTTGAGAAGCCATCGAATGAGACCGTTGAGAGAGCGAGTATGATGAATATTGTATGGCTCAGCCTTAACCTCCGTTCTCTAGCTAGGTTGGCCGTGGGTAGCGTGACCAGTATTTGGCTTACCCGTCGGCCGTCTCCAACACCAGCATGAGAGAGAGCTGTTTCATTATCCGACCTGTCCCACTCTCGGACAGCTATAGGAGATATCCAAGACACCATTTCGAAGAATACAGAGAAAGCTTCACAATATTGTAGCCAGATGCGTTTACCGAATAGCAGGAGGCCTATGAAGTTGTAGAGTAGATAGCCTGCTATGAGGGTTGATAGGAACTCCGGGTCGGCTGGGTATGGGTGGACCAGCTCAACCCATGCGAATGCAAAAAAGACCGCTATAGATGGGATATATCCCAGCTTCTCCGGATACCTCAACGGCGGCCGATAATTTATCCTACGTAGAATCTTACTCCCCATCAGAAGCTCATACACACCTGTCCAAGGATTGAGAACGGCCCACACGTTACCGAGAAGGGCGGTAATAATTGTCATCCCGGGCCACCAGAGAAACCAGATGAAAAGCGGTGCAGGGTTTTCGAGAGGGTCTCTAGACCCATACCGGCCAGCGAAGACCAGAAACGACGCAAACGCGAGAGAAGCAACACTAATCCAGACGCCTACCCGGGCTGAGCGGACGACCAAGACCTTTCCTCTATATTCTGTAGCAGAGACAACACGCCTAACCGGGATTAACGCCAGCAATGCGAAGGAGGCTGCCACCACCAATGCGCCACCCGCTATGAAGAGGTTTGTGGGGAGAAGGAGGATAAATCCCCGCCCGGATACATGAGCGGCCACAGCTGGAAAGAGGAAGGCTAAAAGAGGCAGTAGTAAAAGCATTTGACGGATAAAAGCACCCTTCAACCCTTCAGCAGAGTCGATGGGAGATATATATATTAATCGGATCAAAGTTGGGGCTGCTAAGTTGTTTTTATGGCTTGGTTTTCCTGTCTTCTGCTATGGGTTTGCGGGTGGTCTTAAGGACTTCCCATTTTTATCGTTCCTCCAAGCCCTATAACTCAGACTCTTGGGTAGTAGCCTGAGGAGGGTATCTAGTGCTATAGGACTTTTCATCGGGAGGAGTCATGTTGGTGTTTAGCTTTGGGAGAAGAGGCTTCTGATGGGTGCAGTCACTAAGTAGCATGCAGGAGCCTAGGGATTGAACATGGATTCGAAAGCTGGATATACTTTACGAGGAAGAATGAGTGAAGGAAATACGCTGATCAAGATTGAGCAATACCGAGTTAACAGACCTTCAACGGTTAAAAAATTTATATATAACGTACAAAGATTGAGTATGATGTCTATAGGAAAGATTTCAAGGAGAGATGCTATCAAAGCTATCACAAGATCTGCCGCAGCGGGTGTGGCTGTGGGTGTCGGGGTCGTAGGTGGTGTGGGAGGCTATCTCGTGGGTTCGTCTAGTGCAAGACCAGGCCAAACTGTGACCGTCACGCAGACAGCGGCCGGGGCCACAGTCACCCAGACCATCCCAGGCGCCACAGTGACTCAAACCGTCACGGCGGCCCCGTCGACTGTGACTGTCACGCGGACTGAGACTGTGGGCGGCCCTGCAAAGGAGCCGATTAAGATAGGGTTTGAAGTCCACAGAACCGGCATAGGTGCCGTGTATGGTGCTTGGTATGAGCGGACCACTAGGGCTGCTGTTGCATTGATAAATGAGATGGGTGGGATAGACGGCCGGCCGATCGAGCTCATAGCAGAGGATGACGGCACAGACCCCCAGAGAGGTGTTCAGGCGGTGGAGAAGCTGGTGCTGGAGCATAAAGTCGACTTTATTCTGGGAGCCCTTTTCTCTAATGTGGTGCTTGCTGCAGCGCCTCGTGCCGGCGAGCTGAAGAAGCCTTACTTTGCAGTCAGCGAGGGCTATCATGTCCCGTCGGGACAGCTTAACAGATACAGCTTCCAGCCCGGCATTACGGATGTCAGATCACAGCTAACCGCAATAGCTGGATGGGTGGTCAATAATCTGGGTAAGAAGATTACGATGATCTACCCCGACTACGCCTTCGGATACGACCATAGGGATTGGTTTGGCAAGGCCGCAACAGAACTTGGCGCTACAATCATAGAGAGGATACCTATACCGCCCACCGAGACTTCCTTCACTAAATACTTCCCCAGAGTGCCCGCAGATACGGAGGTCCTCTACCATGTCATGGTGGGCCCAGCCGTCTTAACGTTCGTGAAGGAGATGGGCGAATATTTTGGGTCCAGAAGACCAGAGATCTTCGGCTTCGTTGACTCTCTTGAAGGCGTGCCTCTGAATAGCCCGGGTCTGGAGTTCCTTGAGGGGACATATTTCTGGGAGGCATTTCCACGGTACCTTGACGGATACGACACCCCCTACCATCGATACTATAGAAACAAGGTGGGAGTTGATGAAAACGGGGCTGACGTCAATGATCCAAAGAATGTTTCGACGTATTCACACATGTTCAGCTGTTGGGAGACGCTCTTCATACTCAAAGAAGCTGTTGAGCAGAGTGGATATAGACGACAGACCCCCGATGACTATAGAGCATTTATAACTACTTTAGAGAACTTCGAATGGTTTAATGAGGGCAATCAGCATCCCCAGGGTGCGAAGAAGTTTGACGGAAGGCTACACCAATGCTTCGGGCAGCAGTTCATCTCAAAAGTTGAGAATTCCAAATTCAGGGTGGTGCATAGGACGAGGATTGAAGACTCGGTATACGAGTCAGATGTTGACTACACGAAGCAGCCCCTCTAAATAGCTTTTAATATCCTTGGTGTGTGTAGGTGTTTACATCCATGGGGATAGAGGTCCCTATAACATTGGGAATCCTTGACGGGGTGGTTGTTGCTATGGTTGCGGCTCTAACAGCTCTGGGTCTTTCGCTGGTTTTTGGAATAATGAGGATAGTGAACGTATCCCATGGGGAGTTTTACATGCTAGGCGCTATCATAGCATGGTTTGTGGTGACATATCTAGGCAGTTTCCTCCTAGCACTTGTTCTGGCACCCCTAGCTGTTGGGGGGTTGGCCACAGCTGTAGAGCGTACCATACTCAAAAAGATAAGATATGACCCCGAATCCACCATAGTGGCTACCATCGGGTTATTATACGCTATTCAGCAGGTGGTTCTCGCCACTTTCGGCCCCTACGCCAGAGAGGTATCCCCACCCTTCTATTTCCGTGTCGACCTTGGTTTCTTCGGCTACTCAGGGTATAAGGTGGGAGTCGCCGTGATATCAGCTATATTGATAGCGGCCGTGTATCTGCTGATATATAAGACGCGGCTTGGGCTTTTCATGAGGGCGACCCAGCAGGACACCGAGATAGCCCAGGCATTCGGTGTCCCAGTCAGAAAAGTATACACAGTATCATTCGCGTTAGGTGCAGCGTTGGCTGCGGCTGCAGGGGTACTAATAGTTCCTATCCAGCAGGCTTACTACCTTATGGGGCTTGACGCTCTACTCCTATCATTTATAATTGTGATAGTTGGAGGGCTTGGAAGCATTAAGGGTACTCTCGTGGCGGCGTTGATAGTGGGGTTGCTGGACGGTGTTGTATCGGTTTTCTTCTCACCTACCCTATCGCGCATACTGTCATCACTGCTGGTGGCCGGAGTCATATTGGTGAGGCCGAGGGGCCTGTTTGGGTCGGGGAAGACCATGTGATGAGGGAGATAGGCTCGCTTCCCGCTATATTCCATCTCTCCATCATTGCAGCCCTATTCGTAGCCCAGTTTATCCTTCCACCCTTCCACCACTCCATGCTGACAAGGATAATGGTTCTAGCTGCATATGCTTCGGGATACAACATACTGCTGGGATATACTGGTTTAATGAGTTTGGGGCACGCCATGCTCTTTTCCACGGGGCTGTACTCGGTAGGCCTGACTATTCTATATCTGGGATTTGAACCTCTAGCCGCATTCACAGTGGCACTGATATCCAGCTTAGTAATCTCCCTTCTCCTCGGGGCTATAACATTACGGACATCCGGGGTTTTCTTCCTCATAGTAACCATGATCTTCTCCCAAGTCTTCTATCTCACAACCCTTTACTTTAACAACATAACCTATGGAGACCAAGGCTTCGTCATAAGCCAATACCTGCACCCCATCAACATGGGATTTTTCCAGATAGATTTTGCTGATAGGACGGTGAAGTATAACTTGTCACTCCTGGTGTTTAGCGTGGCCTTTCTGCTTAGCCTCTATGTAAGCAGGTCCCCCCTGGGACTTGTGCTTGCGGCTATCAAGGAAAATCCAGACCGGGCTGAAATGCTGGGATATAACACCTACAGGTATAAGCTAATAGCATTCGCCCTATCTGGCACGATAGCCGGTATGTCGGGAGCAGTATATGCTCTGGTATTCTCCTACATCGGCTCCTCTCTGGCCTTCATCCACAACTCCATAAATCCGCTGCTCTGGACGCTGCTCGGAGGCGCGGGTACAACAACCGGCCCCCTGGTGGGCACCATGCTCATGGTGTATGTCATAGATGTCACCAGCTCCTTCACGGAGAGCTACCTTGTTGTAGTTGGTATAGCACTCATTCTGATAATTCTCGGATTTCCGAAGGGGATAGTGGGAAGCATCAGGAAGAGGTGGCTCACATGGCTTCCGTAGAGGACGTACCCTTATTGGAGACCCAGGGCCTCTCGAAGAGGTTTGCCGGGTTGGAGGCGGTTAAATCCGTGGACCTACGTCTGGAGAAAGAGACGGTGAGGGCTATTATAGGACCCAACGGTGCAGGTAAGACTACCCTTGTCAACCTAATCAGCGGACGTTTAAAACCTACCTCCGGAAAAATCTACTACCGTGGGGTGGACATAACCAACCTACCGGCCCATAAAAGGGCGTCTATGGGCATAGTCTACACATTTCAGATTGTCAGCCTCTTCCCATCCCTCACCGTATTTGAGAACGTCGTCCTAGCTGTCCAGAGAAGACTGGGCCGCGGTATACTGCTGAGGCTTGACAGGGACTCGGTGTACCGGCAGTCTGAGAAGGCTCTTGAACTGGTGGGTCTTGAAGATGAGGCGGAGCTGGAGGCCGGCGCCCTCCCATACGGGCATCAGCGGCTGCTGGATATAGCGATGGCCCTGGCCCTGCAACCAGTTTTACTTATTCTTGATGAGCCGACGCAGGGGCTGTCGGCGGGGGAGATAGAGAAGATAACCGATCTGGTGAAAAAACTCTCAAAAAACACTACAATCCTATTGATAGAACATAATATTAGTGTGGTTATGGAGTTGGCGCATAAGATCACGGTGATGGCTGATGGGTCTATTCTAGCTGAGGGCCCCCCCTCAGAGGTTGAGAAAGATGTCAGGGTGCAGAGCATATACCTCGGAGTTTGATTTGAGTGGTTGGGCAGAAAATGTCTGAATTTAGCTCACTAACCGTGAGTGGACTTAACTGTTATTACGGAAAGGCTCACATATTAAAAGACATATCTCTAACAGTCTCCAGGTCGGAGGTTCTCTGCATATTGGGACGTAACGGTGCAGGTAAGACAACAACCCTAAAGGCGATAATGGGCTTAGTGAGGCCAAGGTCTGGAGTGATATCACTCGACGGCGTGGACCTGACACGTGTACCTGCGCACAAGCTATTCTCATATGGTTTATCGTATGTGCCGCAGGGTAGACGCCTCTTTCCCGACCTAACCGTGGAAGAGAATCTCAGGATCAGTCCCTTGGTGAGGCGGGGTAACCAGGAGGTCATTCGGGAGGTTTGGGAGATCTTCCCCGTCCTTAAGGAGAGGATGCGTCAGAAGGCTGGCACACTGAGCGGTGGGGAGCAGCAGATGCTTGCAATAGCTCGGGCTCTATGCATGAAGCCCAAGTTCCTGCTGATGGATGAGCCTACGGAGGGTTTGATGCCGCTTCTAGTATCTAGAGTGTTGGAGAGTATAGGGTCCCTGAAAGCTAGGGGGTTGGGGATATTGCTTGTGGAGCAGAGGATTGATGCGGCCTTTAAGGTTGCTGACAGGGTATTGATAATGGAGAACGGCCGAATAGCACATGAAACAACTCCCCAGCAGCTGTATGCCAACGCTGAGGTTCTTCTAAAATATCTGGGGATAAAGCGCTGAAGGGATTTAGTCCTCCGAAGGTGACGGGGGTTAGCGCCGGCCAGTTAACACCATAGTCGGAGACGGCCCTGTTTATGTCGCCCGAGACTATCTTACCGGCATTCTTGAGGTGTCACGGATACCGCTTTCAAAAGGCTTATTTATACCAGTTTTCGCCCACCAGAACAGGTCTGTAAAGTTTTTCCTGTCATCCGCTGGTGGTGACCGGATAACGCCTTAGGCATCATAGCGAAGGAAAAGCCGTCAAGCCTTTAAATACCATCCTCATCCGGACACTACCAAAATTCTTTGGAACAGTTTAAAACTGAGCCTGAAAAAGCCAATCAACGTTGAAGCTGTCGAAAAGGTTGGAGGACCAGCGTCTTCTGCGGGGAGAGGGGATATTCATAGACGACCTTGCTTTTCCGCAGATGCTTCATCTAGTCTTTGTCCGCAGCCCATACGGCCACGCTAGAATAAAATCGATAAACCTCCAGGAAGCTCTTAGGAAGGCTGCGGCGGTTATCGACGGCAAAACCGTGGCCTCGGGGGCTAAACCGCTCTACACATTGATAAGAGATGTGCCTTATTACGGTATCGCCGTGGGGAAGGCTAGGTTTTACGGTGAGCCCGTGGCGATGGTTGCTGCTGAATCACTGGGCGATGCTTTGGATGCTGCTGAAGAGGTGATGGTTGACTACGAGCCCCTGCCCGCCGTGGTTGACCCAGAGGCCGTCGAGTCATCTGTCCATGTGCATGAGAGCCTAGGCTCCAACGTGGCTTTGAGCCGTCATCTCGTCTTTGGAGATGTTGAGAAAGCATTTGCTGAAGCCGACACGGTTGTAAGGGAGAAGTTCTTCTTCGACAGATATGCGGCCGCCCCCATCGAGGCCTGTGGGGTGGTTACGGTCCCCGGAAAAGACGGCTCCCTAACAGTTTATGATAACCAGCAGACCCCTCAGCTTTTTAAAAAATTCATAGCCCAATCACTTGGACTTAAGCCGGAGAAGATACGGTTCATTGAATACGATATAGGTGGAGGATTCGGTGTAAAGATTATGCTTTACCCCTATGTTTTTCTACTCTGCTTCGCCGCACTCAGGCTCAGAAGACCAGTTAAATGGATAGAGACGCGTCGGGAACATCTGGCCGCCATGGCCCACAACTCCAACAGAGTAACTGTTGCAGAAATGGCTTTGAAACAAGACGGCAGGGTAACTGGCTACCGAACAAGCTTCATTGAAGACGTCGGTGCATACGCTAGGCTTCCAGACCCCGGGGGAACAGTGCGCTCCCTGATGACCTACCTCGGATGCTACGACATCCGCAATGTCGAAGTCGACTTCAAAGTTGTTCTGACAAACAAGTGTCCAACAGGGCCGGTGCGAGGTTATGGATGCCAGCAAGCCTACTTCGTCCTCGAACGCATGATGGACATAGCGGCTCGTCAGCTCGGGCTATCACCAACCGAGATACGCCTCAAAAACATGATAGAAAAGTGGCAGCAGCCCTACCGCACCGTCTTAGGAAGTCTTTACGACGGCGGCGACTATAAATCCACTCTCCTTAGGGCTTGGAGTCTTTCACAGGCGGAGAAATACCTCGGCTTACAGGACGTGGGCGTTGGAGTAGCATGTGTAGTAGAGCCAGCTGTGACAAACCTCGCCCGCAACAAGCTTCTCTTCCCAGAGCTCGAGACATCTGGGTCGGGAGAAGGCGCGATAGTGAGGCTGGAGGAGTCGGGAACCATAACGGTTTACGCTGCGTCTATTCCACAGGGGCAGGGACACGCAACAGTTCTTACGGAGATTGTCTCCGAAGTCTTAGGTGTAAGGCCGGAGCAGGTACGGATACTTTTCGGCGCCACAGACCTCGTTTACCCGAGTCCCTACGGTGGCACATGGGGGAGCAGGTTCAGCGTCATGACCACAGCCGCAGTCAAAAAATCCTGCGAAATACTCAAGGATAGGATTCTGGAGATAGCTACCGAGATTCTCGAGGCCTCGCCGAAGGACCTCGAAATCCACGACGGCGAAATTTATGTAAAAGGGTCAGGCGTCTCCATATCGCTGGAGAAGCTGGCCGCAAAAGCTTACCGTGACACCCTAGCCACCAAGGGAAAACACCAGAGCCTCCAAGCGGAATGTTTCTACGAATTTCCCACATTCAACACCGGTGAACCCGGTAAAATCAATATGTCAGCCACCTACGGAAACTCAACCCACGTAGCCATAGTCAAGGTCGACAGAGAAAGTGGGGAGGTGAAGATTATACGATATGTCGCGGTCCATGACTGCGGAAAGATACTCAACAAGGAGATCGTTGATGGTCAGATATTTGGTGGAGTTGTACAGGGAATTGGAGCAACGCTTTATGAAGAAATCGTGTATGATGAAAATGGGCAGCTGCTAACCAGCAACTTCAGTGATTATCTAATCCCGACGGCGGTGGAGACGCCGGAAATAATCATAGACCATTTAGAGACACCGTCTCTGTTTTCGGAGCTTGGGTCGAAAGGCATGGGGGAGGGCCCGTTGATACCGGTGGCAGCAGCCATAGTCAACGCAGTTGAAGACGCGGTCAAAACAAGGTTAACGCGGTCGCATTTATCCCCCAGCCAGCTCTGGACAACCATTCACAGAAAAAGGCTTTAAAAAACCTCTTAATCAGAAGAAGACATGCCATCATACATTATTAAAAACGCTGGAAAAATCATAACCGGGGACATCAATAAACCGGTAGCAGACGGTGACAGCATATACGTAAGGGACGGTGTGATTGAAGAGGTTGGATGGAATATTTCTCGTCCAGCCGACGGAGTCTTCGACGTCAATAACATGACAGTTATACCGGGTCTTTTTGATTCTCACGTCCACCCAGTATTCGGCGACTTTACACCACGGCAAAACACGCTCGGCTTTATCGAGTCCTCCGTCCACGGTGGAGTAACAACATTCATCTCCGCAGGCGAGGTGCATCTGCCGGGGAGGCCACGGGGTGACAAAGAGGCATCGAAGGCCCTCGCCATCATCGCTCACAAGTCATTCAAAAACATTCGCCCGCTTGGCGCGAAAATACATGCTGGGGCCCTGCTCCTTGAGAAGGGGATGACGGAAGCTGACTTTGAAGAGGTTGTAGGAGCCGGGGTATGGCTTGTCGGTGAAGTGGGTCTCGGAAGTGTGCAGGACCCCGATGAAGCAGCAACCATGGTTAGAATAGCGCAGAAACTAGGTATGAAGGTTGTTATACACACCGGCGGCGCCTCTATACCGGGCAGCACAATAAACAACGCCGACGTAGTCCTCAAAGTCAAGCCCGACGTCGTATCACACATCAATGGCGGCCCAACCTCACCATCCATACAAGACATAAGAAAAATAATTGAGAACCTCAACTCAGCCATTGAGGTTGTCCAGTGTGGAAACTTCCGCTCGATGATAGAGACGGTGAGGATTCTGCGTCAGAGAAACGAGCTTCACAGACTTATAGTAGGAAATGACGCGCCATCGGGAACAGGGGTCATCCCACTCGGCATAATCAGAACAATATCATTCATAGCTTCTAACACGGAAGTCGAGGCCGAGAAAGCTGTCTGCGCCTCTACAGGCAACACGGGAAGGGTGTTCGGGCTCAGAGAAGGTGTCATTGAGCGGGGGAGGCCGGCCGACCTCGTAGTCATCGACGCCCCATATGGCTCGACTGCGAAGAATGCGTTGGAAGCTTTTTCAATAGGTGACATTCCGGGCATAGCCATGGTAATGGTTGACGGTCTTGCACGTGTTGGCCGAAGCAGGATGACGCCCCCGCCCACCCGCCAAATCAAGGTAGAAGGCTCAGCGAGGCTGCCGGAGGCTGTTCACTGATGAAACTCGGCCTGCGTCTCCCAACCTACGCAATGCCTGGAGAATTCTCCTCATACGAGACGCTGAGAAACTATGTCGCTGAAGCGGAAGATTTAGGCGTTGAAGGCTTCTTCGTCATCGACCATCTGCTAACCTCGAAACCTGCCTACTCAACCAGTTGGCACGACCCCTTGATCGCCCTCTCCTTCATAGCTGCCGCAACAAAGAAAGCAGTCATCGGGCCGATGATACTTGTGCTGCCCTTCAGAAACCCATACCTTCTCGCAAAACAGACAGCATCACTGGACGTCTACTCTGGGGGACGGCTCATTCTCGGCGCAGGTGTTGGATGGAACCCTGACGAGTTCAGACTCCTGAACACTCCGCTGGAGAAACGGGGAGTAATCATGGACGAATATCTTATTCTCCTCAAGAAGCTGTGGACAGAGGATAAAATCAGTTTCGAGGGCAGGTTTTTCAACGTGAAGGATTTGGTTCTGGAGCCTAAACCCAGCCAGAAGCCTCATCCCCCGATCTGGATAGGGGGCGGTAGCCAGCCGCATGAAATACTGTACGGCGCCGCCGCCAAGGGCATAGACAGAGTGCTTCACCGTGTCGCAAAGTTTGCTGACGGCTGGATACCGCATTCAAGCTCAACACCGGAGATGGCGAGACAGGACTGGGAGAAGGTCAAGAAATATGCCGGGGAGCTGGGACGCGACCCATACAAAATCCAAAAAGTATACTCGAACTTCATCTACATCAAAAGCCCCGGCGACAACGACGCCGAAGCCGTCAAACGTTTTTCACTCTATTCAGGCATGAACCTTGATTACTGGAAAAACTTCTACCTATACGGAACCCTTGATGAATTGACGGAAAAAATCAGGAAACGCATACAAGCCCTCGAGGGCGTCGACTGGATTGTTCTAAACCCCGTTACTTATGAGAAGGAGCAGTTGCAAAAAATTGCGGACGAGCTTTTCCCGCGCGTCGAGAACGTGAGCTGGCCCAAGGGTGGTTGAGCCATGATAAGACCCGTTACTATAGCCATTAAGGCCGTAGTGGTCGTCGCCTAGACATCATCTGGCTGAGACAGGCGATTTGGCTCCTTTGACGGGGGCTTCACTGGGTGGGATATGGTTTATACGAGATAGAGGCTAGAGGTTTTTTCTCAGCGCCTTCGTTGTCCTCTGAGAAAAACGACTCAATTATCGATATGATAATGGTTGATGCTATCAAGAAAACATGGTCATCCGACCCTACCGCTGCAGCAAACCAAACACTGACAGGAGAATACACTCCAGAGATGCCCGCACGACTTCCTACCCTCCCCGGGTGTAGAGTAAAATAACTCGACTGTTCTTTAGCGGAGGCCGTCCTCCCCCCTAACCTCTTCCTTACGCAGCCCCCCTATCCGTGGCAGAGGCCTCCCCGAGTTTGTGACAGCCGCTATCACTACTATCTCGTCTGGCAGCGGAGCATCACCTATCCTGACCTCAACGGCGTCGTAGTGACTTCTCACAAACGCCGCCCGCTTATAATGAAGTGGAACGTCTATCGCGGTCCCGGGGCCGCCAAGCTTGGCCGCCGAGGGAATTATCGCCTTGCACACATCTTGTCCCCCGCATTCTTCTCGCAGTCCACGTCCAAACTTCGGATGTAGAATAGCGTGTCCATGCTCCAGTTCACCCTCCAAACCGATTATCGCGGCCTTACCATAGCTCTCTACATCAGCGGGTGAAATCCCAAGAGCTTCTCTTGCTTTTTTACCTAGAAAGCCTCCCAAGAAATCGCCCGCGTCAATGAGCAGCTGCAAGTCGTCGACATATCTTCCGACGTATGGGTTCTTTATCACGGCGGCTGCAGCACTCTTTCTGACAGGCTGTTGCAGATCTTTACCCATCTCCATGAATGTTTCATCAACATAGACAGCGACCTTACGGATAACCACGCCGGAGGCAGCTTCCAGCATCACCACCACCTCGTTGTCACAATCTTATGGTCTGTAAAGAATCTTATTGTGTCGACGCGGCTATGTGCTGTGCCGAAAAATGAATGCTTCCGGCCTCCCAGCGGAAAGTATGCCATGGGCTGTGGAACACCTACGTTTACTCCAACGTTTCCGACATTGACGTCGAGAGTGAAGCGGCGTGCCAAGTTAGGGTTTGATGTGAAGATTGAGGCGGCGTTACCGTAGGGAGTATTCTTGTTTATAAGCTCAACCGTCTCTTCCAAGCTTTCAGTGTAGATTATAGATGCGACTGGACCGAATATCTCCTCCTTCGCGAGCGGAGAATTGGGTGGTACATCAAGGAAAACCGTTGGCCCGATAAAGTAGCCGCCAAGAGGTTTAGCGGGTTTGTTCTTACGCCCGTCGACGATAAGTTTGCCAACCTGCTCGCCGATTTCGATAAACTTTAGAACCCTGTCTAGCAGGGTCTTGGCGGCCATCGGCCCCATCTCGGTCTCCTTATCCATACCATATCCCAGCCTAAGCCAAGACTTCTCCCGCACCATGTCAACAACCTTCTCAGCCCCCTTAACCACAACGAGGTTAGAGCCAGCAAGACAACGCTGACCCGACATCCCAAAGAAGGATGATACAACAGCGTCAGCCGTCTTCGCAAAATTGGCGTCAGGCATCACAACAAGATGGTTTTTGGCCCCGGCGTTGATGGAGGCGCGTTTCCCCTCCTTTGCAGCCAGCTCATAGAGAAATTTACCCGTCTTCGTCGAGCCGATGAACCCTATCCCCTGAATATCGGGATGCCGCGCCAAAGTCTCAGCAACCCTGCCATCGCCATGAACAACCGACATCACACCCGTGGGAACCCCCGCCCCCTTAACTATCCGAGCGACTTCGTTCGCGATAATGGGTGTTACTTCGCTGGGTTTGAGCACAACAGTCGCACCGAGGGCTATGGCGTAGGGGACGTATGAGGACCATGCGTGTAGAGGGATGTTGAAAGGCGTTATCACGGCGAAACAGCCTAGAGGCTCCCGGATAAGCTCCTGATCTATGTCTGGAGAGACGTTAACCATCTTCTCCCCTTTGGCCAAAGTGTACGCCAGTGCGGCCGCCGCCTCGACGTTTTCTATACTGCGTTTAACCTCCGCCACGGCCTCTGCGTAGGTTCTGCCGTGGTTTTCGACGAGTATTCTAGCGAGCAGGTCGGTATCCCTTATCACCGAATCACGAATCTTCAACAGGTACGACACCCTATCAGAGGGGGTTGTCTTCCGAAACTTTTCAAACGCTGATACACCTGCCTCAACAGCTTCTGCAACCTCCTCCTCGGTGCTTACTGGAGCGTATGAGATGACGGTGTCGAAGGCAGGGTTTCTGACCGGAATCTTTTCCGAAGACTTTGACTCAACAAACTGGTCAGCTATGAAGTTTGGCAACACATTCATGACGTTTAACTAACGCAGCAGGTTTTAAACATGAAATTATCTGTGCTTTTTGGCTTAATTCTTTTGTTTTACATTCTCTTAGCCTGCTGGCTCTTCTATATTTTCTAGGCTGTTGCTGGGCTTATATGGTTAGCTCTGCCCCCTCTATTTGGGCTTCCCAGCTCAAAGACCGGAAACAGACCAAAGAATCGGGCTTAAAGGCAGATTTTATAAAAAATTTTTAAATGTATGTTTTTGTCAAAGCGGGCTTAGGATGATGCATCCTTGAAGGCTGGTATTCTTCTCGCAATTATCTCGTTGCTGGTCATTGGTTTTCTAGCCACAGTCGTACTTCTTCAGCAACCCTCACCACAGACAACCACGGTGGAGGCTCCGAAGACGACGGCCCAGACTGTGACATCGCCAGGCACGGCCGGGTTTAATCTTATCGCTAAGCTGGAGGGTGATGCGGTACCTCTTTGGGCTGACGGAGAAGCATTGTATCTAGCCCATGGAATAATAGAGAGGCCGGGCCGTGGGAGGGTAGAGCTGGTGAAGCTGGATGTCGGGAGCGGGGCTGTCAGGAGGGTGGCTACCCTTAGAGACGACTGGCATGGCCAGATTTATTTGAATCTGGCGATAGGTCAGCCGATATTCGACGGGGACACGGCCTACTTCCTCATGGAGAACAGCCAAGTCGTCAAGATAGTCGATTTAGTGAGTGGAGAGGTATCGACCGTCGATAAGAGGGGGACCTACCTCTACTTTGTGGGGGCGGGCTCCGGGGTTCTCTATGCTCGGGACAGCACAGCCGGCGACATATGGCTGGTGGCTATAGACCACATGGGAAGGGAGCTCTGGCGGTCGCCGAAAGACCCACTCGTTCTGAAAGACCCTTACCAGCACATCCTCTTCACCGTCGAGGATGGTCCGAGGTTTCTGCTGGTTGAGGCGCATGGGTTTGTTGAGAGGTCTGGCGGATGGTTTGCCACTCCAGCCCTGCTAGTGGTGACGCTGGGGCCTGATGGTGAGGCGAGGGTTGAGAGGAGACTTGTTTCGGGGGAGGTCGGTCCGATGCCCGCCGTGACTTCTTATGGGTGGGCTGCGGCGGCTGGCGATGGCTACTATGTCCTCGTGGCCTTTGGACAGCGGCTCTTCCTCTGCCGGCTGAGAGGAGACATGGCGGTCAAGTGGTGCAGTGGCCTTGGTGAGTATAGGCTTGACCTCTCCTCCGGTGGAATGTTGCTACACCCGCTCGGCGACGGCGTGCTTGTGACCTTCCCATACCAGGTCAGGGCTAACACGACCTATGAAGCATACGAGACATGGATTAGGCTCTCATTCTACGGCCCCGATGGAAAGCTTGTAGCGTCATCCAACTACGTTCCCAACCATTTCCCGTTCTACATCAGCGTTGTCGGAGAGCATGATGGATACTTGTACGTCCTAATCCCCACTGGTAAGCAGTTCATAGGCACCGTCAGCCAAGGAACAAAGATCACGTTAGCGAGGATAGGCCCGGGCGGAGCCGTCCATAGCATCCTATCCCTGAAGGATGATCTGGCGGCTGAGCTCTTCAAGGGAGAAGAACCATGGTCCTACAGGTTCTCCGACGTGATGCATGCAATGATCATGGATCACGAGTTCATCTTAATCACCAAAGCAACTGTGAGGGATCAGGTCTATACCTATGTGGTAGGTTCGGAAGAGCTGCTGCACTGAGAGATAGGTGATGTCCCTATGGAGGAGAGCCTGACTAACCCTATTGAACGTGTTGAATGGTGCATCTCCCACACTGTGAGGTTTAGAAGATTCCCATTCGTTGAGGGAGGCGCCTGCTTAATGCTTAACGGGTTGAGATGCGGAGGGCTTCAACGCTTTTTAAGCCTGAACTCTGCTAGACGGGCGTAGGCTCTGTCGATGAAGTCATCAACCTCTCTGCTGTCCACACCCTTACCAGCAAGCATCCTCTTGATATGTGCCTCCACAACCCTGTAGCTCTTGTATCGCTCGTTGAGGCTATGCCACTTGACGCCCTTCAAAGCATCCCCAAGCCTAGCCTCGTAGGGTAGGGCCTCCTTAACCATCAGGAAGGCCAGTATCGGATAGCCTATGTAGTTCCTGTAGGTGGTGCCGTTGTCGTCGGAGTCGGCCAATCCAGCATCCAAGTCCACGTAAACCCTGTAAAACCTCTCACCCTCGGAGGCCCTCACGACAGCCTCCTTATCCGATATGACCTGGACACGTCCATCGGCCACACTGCCCAAAGCCTCCAAAAACTTAATCCTAGGCGGTGGGGAGAGCTCCACAGGTGTGGGAGGGGCAGGCCCATATTTAAATCGGCCTATGCAGCCGACATCGGATGGTTGAGGATGGGATATCTTAAATAATGTGGATGCATCTCCGGAAGAGGTAGTCCAACTTGAGAGAGGTTGTGGAGTCTGGAGGAAGGGTTGAAAACGAGCCTTCATGGCTGACTAGGCTCAGAGCTAGGTATATGGAGTATTATAGGGCGTTGCCTGTGGAAGTCTCCCAGCTCTATGTACGGCATTACGAGGCTCCGGAGCTTAGCGAGCAGTCCCTCGGCGAGATGCTGGAACGTGAGAGTGGTGGGAAAATACCTGAGGCCTTCAGATACGTGGTTGACAACATCGAACAGCCCTCAGTGATATTTGTAAACGGTAAGCTCTCCCACCTATGCCTACCCGAGAGGCTGGCTAGACAGGGTGTGGAGATCTCACCCATACCAGAAGCCTTCAAAACCCATGAAGAGTTTTTCCGGGAGCATTATAGCCAGAGGCTTCAGTCACATGTTCTGGACAAGTTCTCATCCCTCAACAACGCCCTCTTCTCCACGGGGATATTCATACGTGTGGCCGACAACCTAGAAGTCGACACACCCATCAGGATTCTCTGGATTCTGGACGGTGACCACATCGCATCGATAGGCCAGACATTCATCCTTACAGGGAGTAACTCATCGGTCTCAGTTATAGAGGAGGCACATGGAGAAGGTGATGGGCCTGGATTGCTCAGCCATCTGGTGGAGATAGTTCAGGGTAGTGGGGGGCGTCTCAGACATTCGACCCTGCAGAACCTTCCACCCAGCAAATACTTTCTAGACAACAGGGTTTTGAATGCTGGCACGGACAGCGACACGAACATTGTGGGGGCCCTTCTAGGCTCGAAGATCTCCAAGTCGAGGGTGGATAACATACTCTCCGGTAACGGCTCTAGGGTGAATGACTTGGAAATAGTTTTCGGAGACGGTGAGCAGAGGATAGATCTCACATCAAACCTTCATCACATAGGGTATGGGACGCAGGGCAGAGTGTTGGCCAAGGGTGTGGCTAAGGATAGCAGCAAGACCCTCTTCAAGGGTGTGATAACCATAGGCTCCAAAGCCAAAAACACCAGCGCCTACCTGGCTGAGCATGCCATGATAATAAGCCCTGAGGCCAGAGCATACGCCATACCCTCACTGGAGATTGAGACGGACGAGGTGAAGGCCACCCACTCAGCCAGCGTCAGCCAGATAGACCAGGAGCAGATATACTATCTGATGAGCCGTGGCATACCGGAGCCTGAGGCGAGGAAGATGATTACGATGGGGTTCTTCGAGCCTGTGGTCTCTATGATTGACTTGGATGTAGTGAGATGGGGTCTGAGAAGCCTCCTAGAGGGTAAGTGGGGCGGAGCCTTCGACGAGCTATTCGAGGAGGGCCATGTGACAGTCACGGAGCTCTTCGCCGGCCACTACAAATACCGATGGGGAAAACAGTGACGTGAAGGTCATCCTAGAAAAGCTTAGGTCTCTGGGTATGGCTGGAGACGGCGAGCCGGCATCAGCGGCAGTAATCCTCGTCATCAACCCCTCGGAAAGCCCGGAGATTCTCTTTATCAAGCGGAGGATAAGCGAGCGTGACCCGTGGTCGGGCCAGGTGGCGTTGCCTGGGGGGAGGTATAGAAGCGAAGACGGAGAACTGTCAGAGACTATTCGGAGGGAGCTCTATGAGGAGGTTGGGCTGAGGCTCGGCGAGGATGTGGAGCTGGCCGGCTCCATCCAGCCCCTAACACCATCCAACGTCCCATCCCTAAAGGTTAGGCCCTATGTGGGAATCCTCCGTAGAGAGGCTGAGATAGTTGTAGGAGATGAGCTGGCGGGATATTTCTGGACACCCCTTAAAAATCTCCGGAGAAGGGTTGGCCCCGTCTACGCCGGGGGCGGGAGATGGCTGAGAAACGTCTTCTACTATCAGGCGGGCTCCGAGGCTGTATGGGGGCTAACCGCCAACATACTCAACAGACTGTTACTCCATCTCGAGCCCCTAGGATGATTGAAGTCATCCCCACGTATTAATTTGATATCCCCGGGAGAACATCCCAAAAGCTCCGAGGAGCAACCTTTTTCCCCATCCAAGTCCTCCCCCATGCCATGATGCGTCTAAGCCACAGAATGGCTGTTATAACGCTCATCACGCTGGACCTAACCCTTCTATATCTGATAATCTACTTCGGCTTTTTATAGACAAAGCCTAAAATCCCGCTAACCACGCCACTTACCAGATGACAGAGCTGGAGAAGTTGGAGGCATACTCTAAGGTCCTCGCACTGCTGGAGGAGCATCACGAGTTCTTCAGCAAGTCCCTCCCACTTATAGCCAGTGAAAATGTCTGCAGCCCAGCCGTAAGGGAGGCTGTCGCCAGCGACTTCATGCATAGATATGCCGAGGGGTGGCCGGGTGAGAGGCTTTACGCCGGATGCCGATATATAGATGAGGTGGAGAAGATTGCGATAGAGCTGGGGAGAGATGTCTTCAAAGCCGAGTTTGTGGATGTGCGGCCCATCTCAGGCGTAGTAGCAAATCTCGTGGCCTACTGCACCTTTGCGAGGCCGGGAGACATGATGATCGCCCTCGCAATCCCTCACGGAGGACACATAAGCCATGGTAAGGAGAAGTGGGGTGGGACGGCGGGTGTGGTGAGAGGGCTTGAAGTGGAGCGGTACGAGTTCAACGAGGAGGAGCATGAGATAGATGTAGACGCCACAGCCAGAAAGCTTAGAAGGCTCGAAGCCGATACCGGGAAACGGCCCCGCCTCTTCATGCTGGGAGCCAGCGTCTTCCTATTCCCCCATCCCGTGAAAGAGGTCAGACGGCTTGCAGACGAATACGGCGCATACCTAGTCTACGACGCCGCACATGTGGCCGGCTTGATTGCGGGCGGTAGGTTTCAGGACCCGCTCAGGGAGGGTGCCGACTGCATGACCATGAGTACCCATAAAACCCTGGCCGGCCCCCAGCACGGGATGGTGGTATCGTGGAGCAGGTATGCTGAGAGGCTGAAGCAGGTAGCCTTCCCAGGCCTGTTATCCAACCACCACCTCCACCATGTGGCGGGTCTAGCAATAGCCCTTGCGGAGGCCAAAGCCTTCTACAGGGAGTACGCCGGAGCGATAATCCGGAATGCGAAGACCTTGGCGGAGGCCATGCACGAACTCGGTATAGACGTCCTCTACGAGCATAGGGGATTCACAG
Source organism: archaeon HR01 (assembly GCA_002898355.1). GTDB lineage: Archaea > Thermoproteota > Nitrososphaeria_A > Caldarchaeales > Caldarchaeaceae > HRBIN01. Next base: position 63,071 of record BEHD01000006.1, read on the forward strand.
AATCCCACACTATAGTCGCCGACGTCACCAAGTACATGGATGGGAGGACGGCGGAGGAGAAGCTAGAGAGGGCCGGAATAATAGTGAACCGTAACCTTATACCAAAAGACTATAGGCTGAAGACCGACCACAGAAAACCCAGCGGTATAAGGCTGGGGGTCCAGGAGCTGACGAGGCTGGGAATGAATGAGAGCGAGATGAAACATGTGGCTGAGCTGATTGCAGACGTAATAGTTAGGAACAGGGAGCCGGAGAAGGTAGCGAAGGATGTGGAGGATTTCAGGACGCAATATAGGAAGGTACACTACTGCTTTGAATCGGCTGTGGGCGCATATGACTATATAAGAATCCGCTAGTACGGAGTAATCTGGAATGGAGTATGTGGTGGAGATATACGGTTTAAGGAAGGTCTACAGGCTTAACGGTATTGAGACTAATGCACTCAACGGTATAGACCTTAGGATAGGGCGTGGAGAGTTCCTATCAATAGTTGGCCCCAGCGGTAGCGGTAAGTCCACGTTCCTCAACATGTTGGGCGCCCTCGACAAGCCCACAGAGGGTAAAATATTGATAGACGGCGTCGACATCTCCACTCTCTCAGACGATGAGCGGGCGGAACTACGTAACAAAAAGATAGGTTTCATTTTCCAATCGTATAACCTCATCCAGAGGTTGGACGTCCTCAGAAACGTTGAGTTGCCGTTAATATTGAGGGGCGTTCCGGAGAATGAGAGGAGAAGGCTGGCGTTGGAGATGTTGGATGAGGTGGGTTTGAGGAACAAGTATAGGAACAAGCCTTCCCAGCTTAGCGGTGGCGAGCAGCAGAGGGTTGCTATAGCCAGGGCTCTAGTCACAAACCCTAGCATAATACTCGCCGACGAGCCGACTGGAAACCTGGACTCCAAGACCGGCGATACAATAGTGGAGCTGCTGCAGAGCCTCAACCAGAAAGGAAGAACCATCATAGTCGTCACACATAACATGGAGGTGGCTAGGAGAACTGATAGAATCGTCTACCTGCGTGACGGCCGTATAGAGAGAATAGAAGAGCTTAAAGCTAGGAAGTCTGCGGGGGTTGTTATGGGATGAAAAAAGCTTTAATCGCAGTGATCTTCCTCGCCATCTCTCTACTCGTCATCCACCCTGTACATGGTGACATAATCGAGGTGACCAAGGTTGCGTGGGGGTCGCTAGACAAACCCACCACCGTAAGCCCTGGCGACTCCGATGTCAGCCTCTACATAGCCTTCACAAACCTCGACAAAGATATCATATGCGCTGTCCAGGCCTGGCTCTCCGCCCCTCCAGCCTCATCCTTCCCCTTCACCAACTGGGATGGCAGCCCCTCAATATACACAATACTTCTCAACCAGGTTAGGCTTGGCGAGTCAGCTGTCCTCAAATTTGATGTGGATGTCTCGCCTGATGCCAAGCCTGGAGTATATACGGCTGACCTTAGGGTGTCCTACAGGGATTGCACAGACTCGGAGCTGCCGGTAACAACCTTGTCGAGACAGGTTAGGTTGACGGTCTCCGAGCCCCAGTCTCCTGTTTTTCTTAGGGCGGGCTGGTATCAAAACGGTGTCGAGGTGCCTGTGGGGCCCGGCTCAGGTGTTGCGGAGCTTGTGGTCTGGTTTGAAGTACCCAAAGACCTCACCGTTTCTAACGTGGTGGCGGAGCTCATGACAGACTTCAACGAACGTATCGCCACATCGAGTTTTATAGGAACAGTCTCTGAGGGCGGCAGCTTCTCCCTCAGCTTCCCAGTAGACCTCTCAGCTGGGCCCTCTCTAGGACGCCACGAATTCTCCATCAACCTAAGCTACCGGAATCAATGGCTTACACCCAGATACTCATCCTATGTGGTTGGGGTGGATATTGTCGGGAGGGAGGACCTGAACGTGGAGCAGGATGAAGCAGTTGTTGGCAGGGGCTCCCATGGAGAATTATCCTTCCGAATATCCAACGAGGGTACGGCTGCTGCTAGCAAGCTGGAGCTACTCCTCACATCCCAATCCCCATCCCTGAAGGTTTTGAAGAATTTCTTCGAGCTTACAGGCTTGGCCGCCGGCCAGTCCACATCCTTCAAACTCCCCATATATGTCGAGTCCACAGCCTCGTCCGGCCCAGCCCTGATTACATTATCCATGACATATCAGGATGTTTTAGGCAGGGAGAGGAGAAAGGATTTCCAGCTGGTTGTTGAAATACCTGAGGAGGTGAGGCCAGGGTTCGTGGTGAGGCTTGAAAGACAGATATTCAACGCTTCGAGGATGGTGGATGTCGGCGTAGAGTTCATCAACTCAAACCCCTACACCGTGTCGGATGTTAGGATGTCTCTAAGCTCAGCTGGGACACCCATCACCCTCATCTCTGGTGAGCCAACGGTCTACGTGAAATCTATGAACCCCAACACCGCTCAAAAAGTCAGATATGTTCTGGCGATTCCGCCGTCAGCCGCAGACTCAACCTTCAACCTGAAAGCCACCATAGAATACAGGGACTCCGCAGGCCAGAGCAGGGTTGAAACATACGAGCTACCTGTCGTGGTCAGGGGAGATATAGAAATTATGTTGAGAAACCTCAGAGTATCACCTCTGATAGCGAGTCCGGGTGAGAGTATCGACGTCGTGGGCGATTTGGTGAACTCTGGCACCTCGCTGGCACGTGCAGTCACGGTGGAGCTGGCTGGTGGGCCACCGTTCAAGGAGACGGTGGATTCGTCATCCTTCGTCGGGCTTATCAACCCCTCGCAGGTCTCATCCTTCAACCTTGCCTTCCAGATAGATGACACAGCCCGGCCGGGAACCTACACAGCCACTATAAAAGTCACCTACAGAAACGGATTCGGCGAAGGCTTCACCCTGACAAGAGATCTAGAGTACAGGGTTGAGGCCTCACAGACATCCACAGCTACAGGAAGCACTCCGACTTCGAATACGCCGGTGACACCAACACTTCTGCTGGCTGTGGTGGCGGTTGTATCGGTCCTGGCCGGATTCTTGGCTGGGAGAGCGGTGAGGAAGAGGTGAAGCCGGTAGATATCGTCAGGCTTGCCTGGAGCGCCCTCAAAGATAGAAGGCTACGATCTACGCTGACGATTTTGGGGATAGTTATCGGCCCAGCACTTATAACAGCACTCAACGCCTCCACCGCCGGGCTGAGCGACTCTATAACATCAAGGCTGCAGACCCTTGGAGCCGACAGCATACTCGTGCAGAGAGTGGGAGACTTCAGCTTCGACGAGAAAGTTGTGAGGAAGATAGAGACGATAGAGGGTGTGAAGGAGGTTTACCCATTCCTTCTAATAGCCTCCGGTGAAGTCAGGTCCCGTGGAAAAAGCTTCGCCATGGACCCCACAGGAACATACACCGTCCTAGCCATCGATATGAAGAACTTGGGTAAGCTGTTTCCTAATATAAAGCTGGTGGAGGGATATGCGCTGGGTGGTTTAAGCTCTGCGGTAGTGGGCTACAGCGTCTGGAACCCCACCGACCCAGACCTTCCAAGCATAGATGTTGGGACGCTGGTCACCGTGAAAGCGAACAACCCCAACGGTGAAAACACGGCCAAGACCTACTCAGTTACGGGAAAGCTTGATAAGTACGGTCAGGCCCTATTCGTCAACCCCGACAATCAAATCTTCATATCCCTTGAGGCGGGCCTACAGCTCACCAACAGGCGGAGCTACAGCGGCGCCTTCGTAAAAATCGTGGATGTAAGCTACAGCGACCAAGTAGTAACAATGATACAAGACCTTTTAGGGGCCGATGTCAGAGTGTTCTCGGTCAGCGCTATAACCGCCACGGTTCAGCAGATAGTAGGCACCATCAACCTATTCATATCCTCTGTAGCTATGATGAGCGTTATAGTGGCCTTCCTAGGGATTATGACGACGATGTTCACGGCTGTCACAGAGAGGGTGAGGGAGATAGGGCTTGTAAAGGCTCTAGGCTTCAAGACCAGAGATGTTCTTCTCTCCTTCCTAACTGAGGCCCTTATAATAGGGTTTTTGGGGGGTGTTATAGGAGTGATAGTTGGAGCCATCAGCTCATTTGGGTTAACAACCCTCTTCTCAGCACCCTCAGGCCCTACGAGGCCAGGGTCCTTCCCAACCGGGTTCGGAGGAGGATCTCAATCCATAGCCATAGTACCGAGGATAACACCCGAGCTAATTCTGACAGGCATCTTCCTAGCTCTGATAGTGGGAGCCCTAGCCGGGCTGATACCTGCGTACCGGGCTGCCAAGCTTGAACCCATAGAGGCTTTGAGAAGGGAGTAGCATGCTGAACATCAGGAAGATGAGGCAGGACCCAGACTTTTTCAGGCGGGGCCTGTCCAGGAGAGGGCTGTCCCCATCCCTGGTGGACCGATGTCTCGAACTTGACGCCGAGAGACGGAGATATCTCACCAGAGTGCAGGAGTTACGGCATAGACGAAATGTGATATCGCAGGAGCTGGCAGCGGCCAAGAAGTCTGGAAAGGATGTCTCCAGCATGCTCGCTGAGATGAAGACCCTGGCTGATGAGCTGGAAACACTTGAGAGAAGGCTTGACGAAGTCTCCGAAGAACTTCATAAGACACTCTTCAACCTCCCCAACATACCCCATGACTCCGTGCCAGACGGAAGAAGCGAAGAAGACAACGTCGTTGTGAGGAGCTGGGGCAACCCAAGAACAGACGAGGAGGGGATAATGGATCACGTGGATATATTGCAGAGGTTGGGGCTAGCTGACCTGGAGGCCGCCGCAAAGATAGCTGGGGCCAGGTTTTACATTTTAAAGGACGAGCTTGTCATACTCAACCTAGCTCTAATAAGGTTCGCCCTCGACATTCTCAGCCGAAAAGGATTCACACTGGTCCAGCCACCCTACATGATACAGAGAAGGATTATGGAGGGTGTGGTGGCTTTCCAGGACTTTCAGGATATGCTTTACAAGGTGGAGGGTGAGGACCTCTACCTGATTGGTACTGCGGAGCATCCTATCGCTGGGATACACGCCGACGAGGTCTTGGATGGTAGGCTCCTACCGCTCAGATATGCTGGTGTGAGCCCGTGTTTCAGGAGGGAGGCGGGGGCCCATGGAAAGGATACCAAGGGTATTTTCAGGGTGCACCAGTTTGAGAAGGTTGAGCAGTTCGTGTTCTGCAAGCCTAGCCAGTCATGGGCCGAACATGAGGCGTTGATAAGAAATGCTGAGGAGATATACCAGGCTCTTGGGCTGCCATACCGTGTGGTCAATATATGCATGGGGGAGCTGGGCCCTATAGCGGCTAAGAAGTATGATCTGGAGGTCTGGATGCCGGCCCAGAAAAAATATCGTGAGCTCGTCTCCTGCAGTAACTGTACCGATTACCAGGCTAACAGGTTGGGCATACGGTATCGGGAGGAACCCCATGTGGAGGAGACAGAGTACGTCCACACACTGAACAGCACGGCCATAGCGACGGAGAGAACCATAGTTGCCATATTGGAGAACTACCAGAGACGTGACGGCTCAGTAGATATACCGGAGGTCCTGCACCCGTATACGAATGGGGTAACCCGTCTAAAGCCTAGAAACCAATAAGGGCTTTTACTTGCGTGGCCAGTGATGCAGGGGAGAAGTATGAGTCGACTTTTACCGCCCTCGAGATATAGCTAGTGGAAGCCATGGCGGTTAAGGGTTTACAGCCTGTCCCCGTCAACCACGCTAGGATGGCCGGTATATATTTGAAGTATGTCGGACCCGCCCACATCTCCACCCAGTTTAGATACTGCTCCTCGCCGTCGGACATGGCGTCAACCTCACCCACAACATAGATGGGCGACCTCAGCTTCAGCGAGAGGCTTCTCACATCATCCAACATCTTCGCCAGAGTTTCCCGTGTAGGCCTACCATGTCTGACATTGCTTAACATCACGTATATGGAGTCGGGGACAAGCGTTGTGGTTGAGGGTATTATCATGGGCTGCCCCCTAGGTGTGAAGGGTCTGATGTATTGTGGGTTGACGTCTGGCGAGAGTAATATCGAGTGGGAGGATGAGATGAACTGTCGGTTCTGAGGGCTCGTCACTAGGGAGTCATAGTGGCAGCTTATTGATGAGATGGGTATCTCGGCTAGGAACTTCTGGATGTCTTGGTCCGGCCCCCCGTCCCCGTAAATATATGCCAGTCTGACCGTCTTGAGTCCGTCGGCGTATTTTCTGAGGAATTGGTTGAACTGGCCTGGGCCGGCGAGAAATCCGGCCTCCTCGGGTATCCCTATAGGTGCTGTATAAACTCTCCAACCCCTGTTAAGAAGTGCGGGCTTCGGCCGGTGGAAGGTTACAACTATGTCAGGTTGAAAGAATAGCTCCCCATATCCTGTATCCGGGTCAAGTCCAGACGGGATATCCACAGCCACTTTTAGGGCCTGGGATGTGTTAGCCATCTCGATGGCTGATGCGAAAAGCTCGCTGAGCCTCCCCCTTACACCTGTACCCAGTATGGCGTCTACTATGATATCCGCCTCCCCGACCAGCTGAGCTCTTCTGGCCAGCTCCTCAAACGTATCCGCTACTATCAGACGGATTGAGAACGGCATATTCCTGACCGAGGCGTAGTTGGCTCTAGCCTCCGGGGTCCTTATGCTGTCCGGGGATGCCAAAAGCATCACCGTGACGTTGGCGCCCTCTGCGGCTAGATGCCTGGCGGCCACCATCCCGTCACCGCCGTTGTTGCCTGGACCACAGAGAACCAGAACCTTCTTCCCCTCCACACCGCCGGCCTCCTCAACCGTCCTCTCAGCCACAGCCCTTCCAGCATTCTCCATAAGCTGGAGCCTGCTAACACCCAGCCATGACGCATTCATGTCCAGTATCGCCATCTGCTCAGAGGTCACCGTCTTCAATCTGGTAGCATACAGCCGTCAGCCCATATTACTTTATCCATACCACATACCGGTGGACAGGCCTTAGATATTTCCAGCGTATTCCCCCGATATAATCCGCCGCTTCGTGATGGTTGCAGTATTACCGTTGCGGTACAGCTAATTGGCTTGAGCTTCTCCAGACTCTTGCGGGAAACCAAACCTCCCAGATGCAGTGCTACGACATAAGGTTAGTGTGCTGGGAGGCGGGTGGGGATGGGTAGCGCTCGGCTGTATCTTCCGGCCTTTATATATGTGGTGATGGAGACTGTGAAATCGGGGTGAGATGGTGGAACCACCGAAAAGGGAAATACTTATCCTCTACCATTATCAGGATGCTTATTGCCTGCGGTGGCGGTGGGGATATGGTCTTCGGTAAGGAGGTCAGGATTTCGAGGCTTTTGGAGAAGGGTAGAATGCTCTGCATACCTCTGGACCATGGCACCAGTATCGGCCCTGTGAAGGGTCTGGAAAATATTTCAACCCTCATCACAGAGCTGGAGGAAGCCGGTGTGACAGCTGTTCTAGCCCATAAGGGCGTATTCAGGGCTTTGAAGCGGCCGGTTAAGGTAGGCACCATAATGCATATGTCGGCGAGTACCCAGCTCAGCACAAAGGTTAACCACAAGGTCAGGGTGGCGTCGGTCGAGGAGGCCGTACGTCTCGGGGTTGACGGCGTCTCGGTACACATCAACGTTGGAGGAGCGGATGACGGCGACATGCTCCAGAAGCTGGGGGAGGTGGCTGACGCATGCGATGAATGGCAGATCCCCCTCATAGCGATGATGTATCCGAGGGGTGAGAACATAAAGAACCCCAACGACCCATTCACCATAAGCCATGTGGCCCGGGTGGGCGCCGAGCTGGGGGCCGATATTGTGAAGGTCCCCCTACCCTCAGCAGACGTCTCAGAGATCGAGAAGGTAGTGAAGAGCTGCCCCGTACCTGTGGTGGCTGCCGGGGGTCCGAAGATGGAGAGGGATGAGGATGTTCTGAGGCTGGCCGAGGCCGCTGTAAAAGGCGGATGCCTGGGAATAACTTTTGGGAGGAATGTCTTCCAGCACAGCTCACCCAAGCTCATGGTGAGGTATCTGAGAGCGGTAGTGTTGGAGGGCCGTAGCGTAGTCGAGGTTCTGGGAAGGGCGCAGTAATGAGGAAGGTCATAGTAAACCTGTCCAGATGGGATAAGAGGCTGTTCGAGAAGGCCCTCAGCATGGGGTTCACAGCCTTCGTGGTGCCGGACCCTAAAAACGTGGAAAAGACCGAGGGCCTCGCCCTCTACATCCCAGAGTCCGACAGGATAAAGCTCGTAGAGAAGGAGAATCTTGTGGACATCCCGAAGATATCCATCAAAACACCTGCAGACATAGAGAAGGTGGTGGCCATGGCTAGGGCTGGCGCACGGGAGATACACGTAACCACCTCGGACTGGCGTATCATACCCCTGGAAAACCTTATCGCCATGAAGGCGGGGCTTGAGACCTCCATCATAGCCGAGGCTGACTCCCCGGCCGATGTAGAGCTTCTGTTCGGGATTCTTGAGAAGGGTGTAGACGGTGTCTCGGTTAGGGTGGGCTCCGAATCAGACCTCCACCTCCTCAAGGACATAGCTAGGGCCCCATCCATGTTAACCCTCCAGTACGCCACCGTGGAGGAGGTGAAGGATGTGGGGCTTGGAGATAGGGCGTGCATAGACACCGTGACGATGATGGGGCTTGGTGAGGGCGTACTGGTTGGGAGTATGGCCGGCATGTTCTTCCTCATCCATAACGAGTCTGTAGGCTCCAGCTTCACCTCACCCAGACCCTTCAGGGTCAACGCTGGGGCGATTCACAGCTATATTCTGATGCCCGACGGCACAACAAGATATCTATCAGAACTATCGTCGGGTGATAGAGTCCTGCTGGTGGACAGCGGCGGCAGAACTAGGCTGACCTCGGTTGGCCGTGTAAAGATTGAGAAGAGACCATTACGCGTAGTGAAGGCTAGGGTGGACAGCTGGCTGGGGGCGGCCACGGTGCAGAACGCTGAGACCATCAGATTCATCTCGGAAAACAATAGGCTCATACCTGTGACGGAGCTGTCTAAAGGTGACAGGATACTCGTCCATACAAGCGAGCAAAAGGGGAGACATTTCGGGATGGCTGTGGATGAGACGGTTGTAGAACGATGAAGAGGCCCCTTATATGCGTCTCCACCTATGGCGAGGACTTGGAGCTCCTCAGTTCTAGAATCTCTCTAGCAGTTAAGAAGGGCGCAGACCTTGTTGAGGCAAGGCTTGACTACCTCAAACATCTCGACCCCGCAAAGATTTCAGAAGCTCTCAAGCCTTATGCCCCCAAGACAGTTATAACGCTCAGGCCATCCTCGCAGGGGGGACACTATGTCGGAGATGAGGTTGAAAGGGTTGGAGTTCTGGAGAGAGTCTCCGCCATTTCGCCGGCTTATGTGGACTTGGAGCTGGAACTATTCGAGAAAGAATCCATCAGTCTGGGATGTCCATCCATCGTCTCATGGCACGACTTCAGAGAAACACCTCCCACCGAGAAGCTGGCCCACATAGCCGAAGAATGCCTGGAGAGAGGTGATATAGCCAAGATAGTGACATACGCCCGTGAAAGACGGGACGTTCTTAGGATGTTGGACCTCTACCATCTTTTTCCCCGTGGCCGGCTGGTAGCCTTCTGCATGGGCGATATCGGACGGGTTTCTAGGTTTCTGGCCATGGCGGCGGGCTCTCCCATATCATATGCGGCGCTTCCCGGCTTGGAGACAGCTCCTGGCCAGCCTACTCTAGAGGAGCTGAAATCCTTCCGCAACAGGCTTCTGAAGAGTGTGTCCGTAATCTATGAGAGCCCTATACTGCCTAATAGGTGACCCGGTGGAGCATTCGGTCTCACCCCACATGTTCAACGCGGCCTTCAGACATGGGGGTCTGGACGACCATCTCTATGTTGCGGTCAGGGTGGGGAGACGTGAGCTGAAAAGCTTTGTGGAACATTCTAGGCTGATGGGTTTCAAAGGGTTTAACGTCACCATCCCCCACAAAGTTGCGGTAATGGAGTTTCTGGATAGGCTCGATGGTGAGGCTGAAGAGGTGGGGGCGGTTAATACGGTGGAGGTGGCAAGCCGGTATCTCAAAGGCTACAACACAGACGTTATCGCCATCAAGAAGATAATCCCTAGGAGATGGGCTGAGGACTCGGCGGCGGCCATACTTGGGGTAGGTGGGGCGGCTAGGGCTGCGGCCATCGCCCTCCGAGATCTTGGATGCGCTAGACAGGTATATGTGGGGCGGAGAGAGAAGACCCTAAGAGAGATGGGCAGGTTCGCATCCATGCGGGGGATAGAGCACACCCTCCTGAAGTTCACCTCTAAAGACTTGGATAAAAAACTTGGAGAGGTCAAGATAGTAGTCAACGCAACACCTGTGGGGATGTATCCCAACACCAGAGGCTGCCCTCTACCGAGGGAAATGATCTCGTCCGGCAAGCTCTATCTTGACATGGTCTACAACCCTCCAGAGACCCTTCTACTGAGAACAGCCAGGAAGAGGGGCGGGGTTGTTGTAGGCGGCCTCGATATGCTTGTTGCCCAAGCGGTGGAGGCTTTCAAAATCTGGATGGGTAGGCGTCCCAGCCCGGATGCGATGAGGAGGGCTGCGCTAAAAGGCTTGAGAGGATTCAGAAGATGAAGAGGGTGGGATACGGTAGAGCCTACGGCGCCGTCTCAATTGTAAACGCCATCTCTACCGGTAGGGGTGCAGCCCTAAGTGTAGACCTCTATACTGAGGCTACGGTCCGACTGGACAGCGGCCGTGGTGTCACACTTGAAACCGCCGAGAAAGACATGGATAGCTCGTTGGTGGCTGCAGTCGTGAAGCAGGTCTCTGAGGCACTGGACATCCACCTCGACGGATGCGCTGTGTGGACTAGCTCGACGATACCGGTGGCCGTGGGGTTGAAGAGCTCCAGCTCCGCAGCAGTAGCCACAGCCCTAGCCCTGCTGGACGCATTAGAAGCCGAGATGGACGACCTCGAAATATTGAGGAATGTGGCGCAGGCCTCGATAGCCTCCGGCACATCTATAACGGGAGCGTTGGATGATGCTGCCGCATGTATGCTGGGTGGGGTCGTCGTGACCGATAATAGGAGGGGTGAGGTGGTGAAGAGGGAGGTGCTGCAGCCTATGGAGGTGGTAATAGCGGTGCCAAGCATGAGAACCTATACTAGAAACTTTCGAGCGGAGCTGCTATCACCTATACGCGGCCTCGTCGAGGAGGCCCACCGTATGGCGTTGGAAGGCGAATACTGGAAGGCTATGACCCTAAACGGAATCCTCCACGCCGCAGCGCTTGGGCTGTCCACAGAGCCGGTAATCAACGCTTTAAGGGCTGGCGCCGTTGCCGCCGGGGTCTCGGGGACTGGGCCGGCGGTGGCCGCTGTAGCCGAGGCCGGCAGGGCTGAGGCTGTGGCCGAGGCTATGTCAGGTGCCGGTATCCGTATAATAAGATGCAGGACTAACAGTAACCATGCGGTGAGGGGGGCTAGGATTTGAGGGCGGTGGTGTCGCCGTCGCAGATATACGGCTCTGTCACCGCACCACCCAGCAAAAGCTACACCCATAGGGCTGTAGCTCTTGCAGCCATAACCGAGGAGGAGACTAGAATCTACACACCGCTACTCTCCCGGGATACCCGAGCATCGATCAGGGCTGCTGAGATGCTGGGGTCGGAGGTGGCGATGGATGATGATTTTTTGAGGGTGGTGGGTAGGGAGAGGCTCGCATGTCCGGCTGACGTGATAGATGTGGAGAACTCGGGGACCAGCCTCCGGATATTTACAGCCCTTTCAGCCCTTGTAGGGGACGGATACACAGTTCTCACAGGCGACGACTCGATTAGGAGACGCCCTATCCAGCCCCTCCTCGATGCTTTGAAGAGGCTTGGGGTGGATTGCTGGACGACTAGGGGTACGGGTACGGCTCCGGTGGTGGTGAAGGGCGGGGGAATAAAAGGCGGGTTCACAGAGATCATAGGCTGGGAGTCATCTCAGTACGTAACGGCTATCCTCACAGCCAGCCTGCGGGCCGGCGGGAAGGTAATCCTACGGGTTGAAGGCCATACGGTGTCGAGGCCGTATATAGACGCTACAATCAAGACCGTTGAGAGGTTCGGCGGCCGGATAGCCAGAGAGGGATACTCCTATTTCGAGGTTGAGCCACAGCCGTTGAGGGGCATATCCTTCCAGGTGCCGGGAGACTTTGGGGCCGCCTCATTCATCATAGCTGCGGCGTATCTGGCAGGCGGCGAGGTCTTGATCAGGAACCTTGACCCCTCACTGCCCCAGGCTGACTCGGCCATCGTAGGATATGCGGAGGCTTTCGGATGTAAAATCGGCTATGTCGACGGCGGCCTTCGAGTCATCTCTGATAGAAGCTCTGGGGAACTTACTTTAAACCTCTCGGATAGCCCCGACCTTCTTCCAGTCCTCGCAGTCATGGCTGTGGCTAGGCCTGCGACCACCCACCTCACAGGTGTCTCCCATGCCAGGCTTAAGGAGAGCGACCGGGTGAACGCCCTAGCTGTCCAGCTTAGACATCTTGGCATAGATGTGAGGGAGCGGGAGGACGGCCTGACAATAAGGGGTCAGGACGAAATAGAGGGCGGCCTCATCCTCGAATCCTACGGTGACCACCGCCTCTTCATGGCTTTCACCGTTCTCGGACTAGCGTGTAGAAAGGGTTTAACGGTTGAGGGCGCCGAGTCCGCAGACGTATCTTATCCAGGCTTCCTCGAGGACCTGTCCAGAATTGGCGCAAGACTTAAAATTACCTGATAATTGTTAGAGGGTGGATGGTCTCACCTGCTCTCCGATTAATTTTGGAGGCGACAGTCCTAGCCATATATCTAACCATAGTACCCGTGGCGGTGCTTGTCTGGTTCTACTTCTCAGGACTCTTCAACCCCCTCTACCTAATTGGCTGGCTGGGCTTAGCTCTCGGGTGGACGGCCCTCCTCACATACCTCTACATGAGGAGAAGTAGGAAGAGGCTGGCCAGTCAAGCGGCTAGGTGAGCAGGCGTGAGAGGTCTTATTCCACCAAGTTTTGAGGAGAGGGTTTTAAGAGACCATTTTTCACTGGTTTTACTTCTGGAGATATCCACCGCGCTGGCCGCATCCTTCCTATTCTCAGCCCTCCTACGTATCGACATTATAGCGGTGGCGGTCCTAGGGTCAGCGGCTTCCGCTCTTCTAGTCCTCACCCTAATCCGTATGTGGCAGGTCAAATCTAGAAAGCTGGCTCTGGCCGAGGTCAAGGCATTAAGGCAGGTGGGATGGGGTGGCGGACTATTCCTCCCCTGGGCGCCCATGTTCTCACTTGGGTGGAGGGGGTACGAGGTGGAGGTGGAGACAAGGGATATGGGGAGATTGAGGTTTCTAGACTGGAGACCCCACAGGGCCGGCGACAAGCTGTTGTTACTGCTGGATAGGGCCGGCAACGTTTTAGCGGTTAACGGAATCCGTCAGCCTATAAGGCTGGAGCTGCTTAGGAAGCTGTCCTCATAGGTATTACTATATAGAATATGGAGAGAAGATTATTCTCTCCGTAGGTGCCAAGAAACAGCAAATGAACAGGTCCCTCGAGACAGCCCTCATAGCGGTAAACGCAGCCCTATACGCCGGAGTAGGATACGCAACCTTCCTCGGTATTTTCGCGCCGGTAGTGGGTACTGTAAGGTTCTGGCCCGTGGTGGTTATTCCTGCATTATTCGCCGTTGTCTTCTCCCCGAGGGTGGGCGCCTTGGGTGCTGGGATAGGCATCTTCATAAGCGACCTATTGATACACGGCGACGCCATCCTCAGCCTCACCGTCGGTGTACCATCCAACGTATTGGGCTTCTACATACTGGGTAAGCTCTCCCAAAGCATGAAGGGAAGACCCGCCCTTGCTGTAGTAGGGTTGCAGGCCATACCCCTAGCAATAGCCATCCTAGCCACATGGTCCGGTGTATTCCAAGACCTCTCCACCGGAATAATATTCATAGCTGCAGCAGTGATATCCATGGCCATCGGCCTCGTCTTCATCCTACTCAAGAAAGAATATGGTGCTTTGATGGCTGCCTCCAGCATCGGCCTGCTGGTGGGCGCAACCATCATAGGCCTCGGCGTGTGGGCCTACAGCCAGTTCTTCTCACTCCCCCCAGTAGCCGGTGGAGGGTCGGGGCTGCCGTTGACAGCTGCGGCGTTATGGTTCCTCTTCACATATCTGACGGAGATCCCATTCCTTATCACCTTGCTGCCGCCGCTGGTGGAGGCTGTGAGGAGGGCGATCCCCGAGAGGGCTGTTGAGGTTAGGAAAATATGACTGGTGTGCTGAGGGCCCATGTCCGTGCACCAGCAGCATTATCCAGCATTTTTTCTCCAAAGGTTCTGGACGGTGACAAGCCTAGGGTGAACCCAGACCTCTTGGGTGCCTGTGGTGGAGGGTTCTCCATTACGCCAGGCGTCGAGACATGGGTGAGCATACTGCCAGAGGGTGATGGGGTCCATGTCAACGTGAACGACTATTATACCAGCTTTCCACCCACATCCACAGCGGCCAGGCTTGTGATGAAGACGTTAAACTTGTCCGGCGAGGCCTACATAAGACATAGAGTCTACGTCCCCATCGCCACAGGCTTCGGGACCAGCGCATCAGCAGCCCTAAGCACTATCCTAGCCATCTCCCACGCCGCTGGAAAACCCGTAACCCTCAACCAGGCCATAAGGCTGACCCATTACGTGGAGCTGGAATGCAGGACAGGCCTAAACAGCGAGGCAGGCTTCGGCCATGCTGGCCTTGTTCTGGTTAGACATGAGGGCGCGCCTCCCCACTCCATCGTGGATGAGATACCCATACCCCACGACTGTAGGCTTGTATCGGTGGTGGCAGGACCCATAGAGACAAGCAAGGCCCTTGCAGAGACGGAGAAGATAAAACATATCGAGAAGGTGGGTGACATATACATGGAGAAGATCTTAGCCGAGCCAACCCCCGAAAACTTCCTCACCCACGCACGACGGTTCGCTGTCGAGGCCGGCTTAGCCGACAGGGCTGTTATGGAGATTTTCGAGGCTATGAAGGACCTGCCAGTCATCGGATACGCCCAAAACATGCTGGGGCGGGCGGTCCATGCCCTAGTCTACGAAGACTACATACAGCAGGTTTTGGAGGCGCTGAGGAGGAGATTTACCTCATATAACATCTTCGTCTCCAACCCATCCGCCACGGTAAGCCTTAAGACCTTCTAGAAGGTATCTCTTATTATCCAGCCCTCTCAGGCTTCATAGGATGATAAGGTATCGGCGGGCGCCGGACCTCGAGGAGAAGGTGAGGGATATAGTGGTGCGGGCCTCCCTCACCCACATCCATCCCGACCGGGTGAGATGTGTTAGAAGTTACGGCTCCAAATCAGGCTTTACAACCGCCAGAATACACACGGCATCAAAAGCCCTCCTCACAGGGCTGGGTCTCAAACCCGTTTACGTCATCGAATTCATATCCGAGAGGTTCGACAGCCTCAGCGGGGAAGAACAGGAAGCGGTTATCATACACGAGCTACTTCACATCCCTAAATCTTTTGGCGGCGGTCTAATAGGTCATAGGAGGATAGATTTCGAGGAGGAGGCTAAGGTGATTATGGATATAGTGCGGAGGATGCGTTCCCAGGGCTGAAGGCCATCCTCTAGCGTTTGGGCTTCTTGACCTCGCCTGTGATGAGTAGGTCGAGGGGTGCGCCGTTAACCATCGTTACCTTGTAGCGGACCCCCGGCAGGTCACCCATAGACTTCCCCATAGAGCCGCCTATACCCTCAATTATCACCTCGTCATGCTCATCCACTACGTTGAGGGCCCCGTCTCCTGGCAGGAAGGCGGTCACCACCTTCCCATTCTTAATCAGCTGGACCCTCACAGCCTTCCTAACCGCAGAGTTGGGCTGACGGGACTCTATACCCACCTTCTGAATCACAATACCCCTAGCCATGGGGGCGCCCTCGAGGGGGTCGGTCTTCCTCTTCAACCCCAGCATCCGTATCCTATATCTCCTAAGCCCCCACCGAAACTTGTTCCTGACCTTCTTTAGATGTCTAGCAGCCAGCTCACCGTTACCCATCCTTGAACCACTGGAGGAACGGCTCAAAGAGAATTATAAAGGATTTCGGAGCATTCGACGGGCTATAAGGTCTGCAGCCATCCATAACGCCAGCCCTGAGGATACAAGGGAGAGGATAGGAGGCCCCGCAGATAGGAGCTGCCCCAGTGTGGATAGCTCGTTGAGGGCAAGCCATATCAGGGTTGACGCAGTATATATTAGGAGTCCGAGGCCGGGTAAGGAGAGGAACAGACCTTTCCTAGGCATGGCCAGCCCGGAGATAAGGAGCATCAGGGAGGTGGCTAGTAGGGTGAGGCCGCCTGCATAGGGGAGGAGGGTCTTCCAGCCATCGAAGAATGACAGATAATATACTGCTGCTAGGAAGATGGCTGCTAGAAGGGGTTTTCTCGCCTCCCGGCGTCCCGCTGTCTTGACTAGGTGGGTATGGCTGGCGGCCAGTATGATGGCGGCTGCGAGGGCTATGATGACACCGTAAAATCTCGATATGGCCCCAACCGCTATCTCGCCGAGGAAGGCGGCTAAAACTGATGCGGCTCCTGCCTGGAAGCTGCTGGGGCCTCCTGCTATGTTTGAAGACGAGGCTATTATAGCTAAAACAAGGACGCCGATGAGAGGCTCCAGCCAGAGGCTCCCCCTCTTCTCGGTTGTTGAAGACAGCCGTGCCAGACCTCCTAGGAATGTGAAGGCCAGCATCAGCGGCATAACCTGTGCCTCCCCTGCTGATATGGGCTGCGCAGGCATATCCGTGGGCGATGCTATGAGGGCCGCTATCCCTGCCGGTAGGAGGGAGGCTGTTATAGGGATATTCGCCAACCCCGCCAACCCCTCGTAGCGTCCATAGCCGGCGACATAGATGAGATATATCGAGAGAAGGATTATCGCTATCGAGCCTCCGGATATCAGGGCGGATATACTGCCCCCCTCACCCTGAATCACCGTGCCCGCCACCATACCGGAAAGAATTGCTGCAAGCCCAGCCATCCTAGATACAGTCTTCAGCCGCAGAGAGGTGGTTATCGCCGCCGCAGCTATCAGCGATATGACTAGGGCTGGGCTGACGAGGGATAACTCGGCCATCGAGGTCAGGGCTGTGCTTGCTATAAGTAGCAGGGCTGACAGATGGATAACCTTCATAGGACTTGTTGATAGGTGCCGGTCCAGGGTATGGGCTTGCGGTATGGCGTAGGTGAGGATGGGCTGTACAACTAGAACTGCTATCAGAAAGGCGTATACGGGCAGCCATCCAAATCTTGACACAGCATCTGATACACCCAACACTATCAGGGCTAGGCCAGCAATCCTGACCGGCTCCACCTCAAACCCTGGCCAGCCCCTATTCCACGTTCTGCGGATAGTGTAGATGTAGGCTGAGGCGGCTATAGCCGCTCCTACCAATAGAAGGCTGGAGGGTGAGATGGCCACGCATTACTACCCGGTGCGGCGTCCGAATAGAAGCTCCCTTCTAAGTAGCTGGATAGCTAATGCGGGGTCCACACCCTTCGGACATACCTGGCTGCATGAACCAGCAAAATGGCATCGTAGAACGCCATGGCTATCACTAACTACTTCAAGCCTCTCTCCTCCCCCCTCATCCCTGCTATCGATGTAATATCTGTAGAGCTGTGAAAGTGCTTGAGGCCCCGGGAATCTCTTGTCTGTGGCCACCACAGGGCAGGCAGCATAGCAGAGCCCACATCTTATACAGTATGCGAACTGGATGTATTTTAGCAGCTCCTCATCTGTCTGGCGGTATGAGATGTTGGATTTCTCCTGCTCGTAGGTGTCTATCCTCAGCAGATAGGGTTTCATAGCTCTATGCTTACCGAAGAAATCCGTGAAATCGGCCACCAAATCTTTGACCACGGGGAAGTTGTTAAGGGGTTGAACCGTGATTGTCTTGGATTTGAGCTGGGACACCAGTGTGTAGCAGGCTAGACGTGGTAGGCCGTTAATCATCATACCGCAGGAGCCACATGTCGCCATCCTGCAGGAGAACCTTATAGAAAGTGTAGGGTCCAGCTTCTCCTTCACGTAGAGGAGGGCGCTCAAAACAGTGGTGTCTTTCTTTACTGGGACGGAGAAGATGTCGTAGCGAGGCCTCCCACCGTTGCTGGGGTCGTACCGGTAAACCCGAAGCCTCACCTCCTGAAGCTTACCACTCAATCCATAAATCACCTCTACAACATGGACGCTATGAAAATTGTCTTGGTGCCGTTGATAACCACAGCAATAGCCGCCACCGTGACTGCGACGTTTACGGCCCGTGTCCAAGTCCTCCCCTGGTGGAGCTCCAGCAGTATCACCCTTAAACCGTTGAAGCCGTGGAATGCAACTGCCAAAAGCAACGCCTCCAGGCTGCCGGCCAGCAGGCTGTTTCTATATACGTTGATAACCGACCAAGGTGTGTTGTCAAACCTCAGGCTCTCTTCATATGGTGAGACGAGGAAGACTGTGGCTAGATGTATGGCGCCGGCGACAATTATCACCAGCCCGGTTATGTAGTGGAGCATCATTATGCGGGCTTCACGGCTCATGGCAGAATCACCTTGAAGAATATGTTTAGAGAGTAGAGGAGCGCTGCGACAGCCAACAATATGCTAACCCAGAAAATTGTTAGCTGGGCCTTGGTCATAGATGCTGGATGATAAGGGTATTCAGGCCTGTGGGGCTTTCCTAGAAGTATTCCGAAATGTGTGAGGAAGAGCCTGACACCGTTAGATGTGTGGAAGAAGATGAGGAAGGCTAGCACAGCTAGACCTGCATCGAAAAACGGGTTGGAGAGAAACTCCACAGTCTCTGTCCAGACCTGTCTGGCATATTCATAGCTGGGGATTGACCAGACTTGGGAGCCGCCGATGACGTTGGCTGTCTCACCTATGTGAAGCACAAAATACAGAGTGATGGCTACGCCGGATATCCTCTGCAGGCTGTAGCTCCACCTCATCACCCCATACCTACGTGGGATAAGCCATGTCTTGAGGGCAGTAACAACCGGATTCCGAACGCTCAAAACATTTCACCCCTAATACTTCCTCTCGGTAGGCAGATACTCTGTGATTGTGGGACTAATATATTCTAGCTTAGGCCCTTCAACCGTATAATATGCCAGGGTATGTTTGAGGAAGTTTACGTCATCCCTCCTTGGATAGTCGGTTCTAGCGTGTGCACCCCTAGACTCCTGCCTGTTAAGTGCTGAAATAACTATAACCTCTGAGACCTCTATCATATTCTCCAGCTCCAGCACATTTACCAGATTGGTGTTGTATATGCGGCTTGAATCCGCAACACCTTTGTAAAGCCTCTCCCTCAACGCCTTTATCTCCCTAAGCCCCTCCAAGAGTCCTGCCTCATCCCGGAATATGTGGCATCGCCTCTCCATCGTTTGCTGCAGCTCATTTCTTACATCGTAGGGGTTTTCCCGCGGAGCCTTCCCCAGAAGCCCGTCGAATATTCTCTTCTCCTCCCCCTCTACCTTCTCCTTGGGCAACTCTCTCACACCGTTCCTCATGGCATATTCGGCTGCCTGTCTACCGGTTAACGCACCCCAGACAAGACATTCCGTGGTGCTGTTGGAGCCCAGCCTGTTGGCTCCGTTTATGGAGACACATGCCACCTCTCCGGCAGCCCAGAGCCCCTCGAGGCCTGTCTTCCCCATAATGTTAACATCGATTCCACCCATAAAGTAATGGGCTACCGGCCTGACAGGTATGGGCTCTGATATCGGGTCTATCCCGGCGAGCTTCATACATATCTCCCTTATCCCCGCAAGCCTCGTTTTGAGCTTCTCAGCACCTATCTGGGTCAGGTCCAGATGGAGATATTTCATACCCTCTTCCCCCTCAAATCCACGGCCTTCAAGAATCTCCGTGTACATAGCCCGTGATACAATGTCCCGAGGCGCCATCTCAAGCCTCTCCGGCGCATACCTTTTAAGAAATCTCTCACCCTTAGCGTTTAGAAGTATCCCGCCCTCGCTACGGGCGGCTTCTGTGATGAGGATGCCTGAGGGGACAAGCCCAGTTGGATGGAACTGTACAAACTCCATATCCTTGAGGGCGGCACCGGCCCTGTAGGCCATCACCAAGCCGTCGGGGGTGGAAGAGTAGCCATATGTGGCGAAGGAATAGAGCCTGCCAGCCCCACCCGTAGCCATCACACAGCTCTTCGCCTTGACAGCATGGAAGTCGCCTGTCTTCATCTCTATAGCCGTGATTCCCACAAACCTCTTTCCATCTGTTAGGATAGATGTTACAACCCATTCAGGGTAGAAGGTTATGCAGTCCCATTTGAGCGCCGTATCGTATAGGGTGCTCATCTCGAAAAACCCCACCTTATCCTCTGCGAAACATGCCCTCGGATAGCTCTGCCCGCCGAAAAATCTCTGGGCTATCTTCCCATCGGGTCTACGAGCCCACGGCATACCCCATCTCTCCAGCTGGAGAATCTCCTCAGGTGCTTTCTTGACTAAAAGCTCGACAGCATCCTGGTCAGCTAGAAAATCTGAGCCCTTAACTGTATCATACATGTGGGACTGGAAGGAATCGCCCTCCTCCGGGTAGAGGACTGCCGCCGTACCTCCCTCAGCTGAGACGGAGTGGGACCGCATCACCTGGGTCTTGGTGAAGACGCCCACCGAGAGTTTACCATTGCTGGTTCTCGCAGCCTCTATAGCCGCCCTGAGACCGGCAAGCCCCGACCCCACAATGGCCACGTCAACCTCAAGCGTTTCGGCCATACCCTTACAGCACAGCTCCGCAATATAGGTTTATGATATTCCTGCAAGTTAAGCGGGAGTTCTTCCCCAGATATCAGCTGCATCAATAGCGGTCCATACTTTCCAGAACCTCCGGAAATAGTATCAGCATAACGCTCATCACATAGACCTACTGCTGAGCGTGAAAAATGATAAATATGTCCCCACACCTCACCGTTACATGTCACAGACAGAGAAGAGAGAATCTCTCAAGCTGCTCATAGAGGCCTTCAACACAGGAGACCTATCACTGCTGGAGAAGTGTCTAGCCCCAGACGCCAAATACACCTTCTACGGGACCACCAAGTTTGCAGGGGTCAACGACGCCCGGGAGAACATTAGAAACCTCGCCAAGGAGGCCTTCCCAGAAGGTATCAAATTCTGGATAAGGCAAATAGTGGTGGATGGCGACTACGGAGCCATACACTGGGAAGACCTAGCCACCCGCTCCGGACTCCGATACCACAACTACGGAGTCTTCTTCGTCCAGTTCGAGGGTAACAAGATTAAGCATATCTGGGAATACATAGACTACGAGAGGTTCAAGGTCTTCCTTGAATACGGCCACTACCAGAGAAATGTGGGGGAGTCACACTTTTGACATGCTCCCCGAAAACTTACATAAAATATTTTATCGTCTCCCGCTCTTCTTCTCCCTGCCAGAAATCTTCGATAGGACTAGCCTCTTCTTGGATGGCTCCACAACCATCTTGAATGCATCACCTTCACGAAAGATAAACTGGCTGTCGGAACCCACCTTGGAAGGAATATGGATATAGTAGTAGCTCCTACCGCTTACATGTGTCTTCTTTCTGAGAACCACCCGAGCGTATAATGGCATCTGCCACCAATAATAATAAACATAGCCGATAATATATATGTCTTATGCATAAATCTTATCCATCCTACTAGCCCACTGCTGCATCATCTCCCTTCCCCCGTATTACCCAAAAGCCTAAGCATGCAGCCCAGATTAAAAGTAGCCGCCAGACTCGTAGATGTGGGTGTCAGTTACATCGGAGCAACACAGTCGATGTTCTAGCATACGGTATGTCTGAGGCCTAGGATGACATCATCTTCACGGCCTCCTCAGCGATTGCTCTTGCCATCTCGGATGTCTTAGCTGTCCCGCCAAGGTCTACGGTCACCTTCTTCCTCTCAGCGATTACTTTTTCGGTTGCCTTCATTATGGCCTCGCCGTGCTTCTTAAAACCCAGATAGCTCAGCATCCAAGCACCTGCGAGAATTGTAGCTGTGGGGTTCACCCTATCCATACCCTTGTACTTGGGAGTGCTACCGTGTGCAGGCTCGAACATGGCGTAGTTGTCGCCTAGGTTCGCAGCGTAGACCATCCCGATATTGCCTACGAGGGCCGACGCCTCCTCGGAGAGTACATCCATGAAGAGGTTGGTGCTGAGAAGTACGGTCTTGTTGAATCGGTCGGGGTTTTTCATAAGCTGCTGGGCCATATTATCGATGTAATATTCTTCCACGGTGATTTCGGGGAACTCTGATGCAGCATCTTGGACAGCCCTCATGAATACGCCGTCTGTTAGCCTTAATATGTTTCTCTTGGTGATGGCGACTACCTTATTCCATCCCCTGGACCTTGCCTCTCGGAAGGCCCATCTCGCAACACGGAGCGAGCCTGTATAAGATATCTTCCTGATAGCGAGCGCTATATCATCTGATACGCTCATCTCCAAACCTGAGTAGAGCCCCTCAGTAGCCTCCCTAACACATAGGAATTCTATTGGGCCAAATATCTTGCTTAAAGGGCTTTCAGCACCTTTAAACGTCTTGATGGGTCTGACGTTGGCGTAGAGGTTCATCTGCTGCCGTATAGATACTGCGACGCTTCTGGGTGCGTTGGGGTCAGGCGGTGTCGTGGTAGGTGATTTAAAGCATGCGGCGCTTGACTTTATATGCTCCCATGTCTCGGGCGGTATCATACTATTACCCCCATGCTTATACCACCATTCAGACCCAGCCTCACACTCGATAATCTCTAGGTCGGGAGATAGGGCGTCCAAAACCGTCCTGAGCGCTCCGGCCAGCTCAGGCCCTGTCCCATCACCTCTAATAAGGACAACCTTCACAGCCATGTCTCAACCTACACGCTTTTTAACATCATTTTAAGGATATTTACGGGCGGGCATTATTAGATTGGCGTAGCCCAACTACCGTTTTGAAGATTTTATAGGCAGGCCTAACACCATAAAAGCCGATGGGGAGATCCTCCATAGCGGTGGACTCGAGCATAGCCGAGCAGCTCTCGAAGCTGGCTGAGGAGAAGCATATGACACTCTACTCCCTCACCAACCAGATACTCCAGGTCTCCTTGGAGATGCTTAGGGAGGACTATGAGCCGATGGACCTGAAAAACCTTTGGCAGGTTTACAGGATTTTAAGGGATGTAGACGCCGTCGTACTCCCGGCGGATTTCATGGATACACTCATCGCAGAGCTTTATAGGACTAACAAGGATGAGCTGTTGAAGAGGTTTTACCAGCTTGGCAGAGATGTGGGGAAATACCTTCAGGTGGTATCCGAGGAGTTTGACGCAATTCTCCATATAGCCCAGAAGGTTAGCAGGTTCTTCCCCCTCAAGAAGGTAGAGTTCAAGTATCTAAGCAATGACACCTACGAGGTCTCAGTCGTGGGCGCTGGAGGACGTGTGGAGACGACATGGTGTATGTACGAGGCCTTGAGGGGGATATTGGAGGAGTATGGAGCGAATATTAAGGACGAGAGCGTCACCAAGGGTCTGATAAGGGTTAGGATATCGCTGAAGGGTAGGAAGACTATATAGAGCTCGATCCCCTGTCTCCGATATAACGGCTTCTACCCCGAGTCCGAGCCTCTCCCAATACGGTCTTTCAACCTGCAGATGTTGTATGCGGCCATCTGCTAGAAGAAGAAAGAGTCAGCGATTATCTCAACACCTGTAGAGATCGTAAAACGGCGCCATCCACCTATTGAAGGCGTTGCAAGCATTCTCCTCACAGTTAGCAGCCGTTCGTTATCGGCCTGCTTGAGGTTTATTGTACCATCACATATTGACTCGACCAGCGATATAAGCTTAGCGTCATGAACCCCCTCCTCGATCAAGAGCATTGATGTTACGCCGCTTGAGAAAAGCTTGGATTTGACAGTCCTTAGGAATGTGCTCAGGCTGGCCTCGTCCCTGTGTGCAGTGATTATATCGCTCATCGAGTCTATAACCAGCCGCATATTTTGTGTGTTAGCACTATTCTTTAGGAGGTTGCTTATGGCTATGCTGATGTCGGTTAGCTGAAATATGCTGGCCGAGTATTTAGAGACGCTGGGAAATCCTAGATCTTTGGAGAAAAGATCCAATATCTCCACCTTTTCCAGTAGCCCAGTCTCCCATCCAAACCCCTCAGCGATGGTTCTCAACGTCTCAGGTGTTATGGTGAGTATGTATGCTGTGGGCTTCTCCAGCAAGGCAGCTGTCATGAGAAACTGTAGCCCCAGGGAGGTTTTGCCGGAGCCGGGCGGGCCTATTACAGCGGTCATAGAACCCTTTGGGAGGCCGCCCTTAAGCATGGCGTCAAGCCCTCTAATGCCTGTCACAACCCGCTCCACCATCAGCGTCTCCTCCTGAGCAACTTTCTAGCCTTCACACCGATTATCACAGGAAACAAAACCATTGAGACGGTGTGTATCGTCCCATAGGCTATTACGGAGCCGCTTATGATGAATACTATCTCGCCGGCAATCCAGATTATGAGGGCTATAGCAAGCCATGTCTTGGTTGACGCTAGGCGTGGGACGTCTGCGTTATCATGTCTATAGATGAGCAACAGGAGGAGTGTTAAAGATGTTGTGAGGCCGGCTAGAAATATTATCTTCCCTATCCCTAATTCAACCACCAATAGCAGTCCCCCGTCTAAAGTAGATGACTGTAAAGATTACTAGTAGAAGGGCCGATAGTGAGCTTATGTATTCAGCTATGTTTCGCTGGCCGAGGAATAGGGAGAGATGCCACAGTCCATGTGTGAGTGTGAAGAGGGCTAGGAGGCTGAAGAGTATGGAGTTTCTGAGGGTCCCCGCCCTTATTGAGAGGATGAGGAGTAAGGCTGTGCTTAAGAACATAGGACCCACATTCAACCATACCCCGAGTGTCTGGATATCCACAGTGCCTCTGTTTGGAGCCTGATATTAATCATTTTCCAAGAACAATTTTCACGGTATTAGGGGTAAGGTGGGTTTATCACAGGATATGCCCTCAAATTTTTATATTCCTCAAGTTACTAAACCATACGTGAACGCCCCCCTAGAGCTTTACCTTGCGTTTATCTCTCTGGGACTAACCATTCTGCTGACAGCCCTTATCCTCCTGATGTTTAAGGAGTTGAGCATAGGTATTTTTAGCGGTTTCTTCAAGCTTCTGATAGTGGCAGCCGCCGTCTCCATAGTGGGGAGGCTTCTTGTACTTCTTCAGATTGATGGACGGCTCGGAGGTCTGCCTGCGGGGATAGACCTATTAACAGCCACACTCTTCTTCATCATACTCACCTTGGCGTTCGCTAGGCTTGTGAGGGACTGGCGGAGGGTAAGCCTCACACATCCTATGAGGAGGGGTCAAAGTTGATGGATGAAATAAGAAGAGACGTTTCATGGCTTATCACGCTCCTCAAATCTAGAAGAGGCGCCGTCGTCATATCGGGCGGGAACGGGACAGGCAAGACCATCCTCAGCCTCCAAACCGTCGAAAAAATCATGAGAGATGGGAGATTTTGCATCTACGTGCTGACGACCATGTCTCCCCAATCACTGGTGGAGACCGGCTCATCTATCTCCCTGGATCTATCGGAGCCTATAGAGTCTGGGAAGATGGTTATAGTTGACTGCTACTCCAGGTTTACAGGCGCCACATCACTGGCCAAATATGTTCTAGGGCCTGAGGCAAGCCTCCTACAGTTGAGGGAGACCATACTCACATCTGCGATGGGTTCTGGCGGCTATCACCTCGTAATCGACGACCTCAGCACACTCCTCGCCTACACAGCTTCGGAGACGGCTTTCAAGTTCTACCAGGCCATAGTGTCGGATATCCGACGCAACTCAGCATCGGCCACAGCTATCCTAGTGCCGGATATCTTGGAGACGAAGCTTACAAATCTGCTCTACTCACTCTCAGACGGCGTGGTTGATATGTCGTTGGAGGAGATGGGGGGCGCCCTCAGACGCTTCATCAGGATAAGGTTTTTGAGGGGTGTACACCACCCGACAGAATGGTTCGAATACGTCATAGGCCCACGGGGTATAGAGCTGATATCAGAATAGGTTTAACGGCTTACATCTGTGACACAGATTTTGAAGATGTCCTCGAAGGCTCTTCTGAGATATTCGGTATAGAACTCTGCGCTGTAGCTTTCTTGGGGGAGGGGTGTAGGCGTAGCCCTGTAGTGGCCGTCACCCCCAGACACGATATATGTGATGTCCTGGCCCGGCGATATCTCGAATCCGATTCTGTGGAGTCGGCGAGCCGCTAGAACATGCCGGGGTGGATGGATGTAGCTGTCTATCTCCTTGGAGAGGGTGTGGGTTATCGACAGCTCTCCCGGCTCCACCTCACCTATATGGAGCCGTCGCACATAGTCGTTGAGTATTTCCCTGCATTCGTATGCTTTGTTTTTGAGCTGTTCAGGTGTTGTGGACTCGGCCAGCCTGATAAGTATCTCCTGCTGCGCCTTCCTGACTAGGGGCGGTGTGTCCTTTCGCCTCAGCTCTATACCCCTACACTTTATCCGGCCGTCGTAGAAGACTCCGAAATATCTGTTGTTGGCCGGTCTAAGACCATGCCTTCTCGACGGTAGGAACGCTATCCATCTGTAGCGCCCCTCATAGCTTACCGGAAGTCCCAGCCTACGCTCTATCTCCGATGCGAGAGCCGCATATTCTACATCTCCAGCCCCCTCCCTAGAGACCCATAGACAATCCACTATACCATGCAGGACACGGAAACCCATCTCCTCAGCAATCGCCACACTCTTCATTAGGATATCACGTGCTAGGGCGCAGACAGCCATATGGGCTTCACGGCTGCCGAACTTGGCTTTCCTGAAGCCTAGGTAGCCGAAAGAGGTTACAAGTATCCATTTGAGGGCGTCGGCCCTCTTCCTGTATTTTTCCAGCCCTGTCTCCCTGTAGAGCTTCTTGTAGTGGAGTCTCTTCCGGAGGGGTGTCTCTATAGCTCTAGGAACTATACCACGCCATCTACTGCATACGTGATATCCCAGCTCCGGTATGTTATGGCCTGTGCAGCAACTGCAGTTTACTGTCTCACCGCTTATGTTGTGCTTCAGCATGAGCATGGGGTAGAGGCTCTGGAAATCCAGCTCGCCGACGTTCCAGTAGACCCCTGGGGTGTGGTCCAGTATCCATCCACCTCTGTCCGCTATGTTGAGCTGTCGAGCAGTCATGTAGGAGGGTCTGCCCGCCTTCCAGGGTATCAGTATGTTGGCCCTGTAGGCCTGGTAGTATTGGAGTGATGACATGCAGCTTCCTATGGTGTATCTGGCTGCGTCGTGTATGGGGACCCTGGTGGTTCTCGCTACCTCCAGAACACCCTCCAGCCCTGTCTCCCTGTAGAGCATGGAGTTGGATGTGTCTATGTGGACCCTGCCCCGCAGCATCTGGGCCCTGAATCTGTGGTGGACCCGGCCGTAGCTGTGGTAGGTGACGGAGGATATTCTCCGTGGTCCGGCCTCTACTCTTCCCAGCTTCAGCCTTAAGCCGTTGACCGCCGCCCTATGATAGAGGTAGGGTATGGTGAAGGAGTCTCCATCCTCTGTAAGCAGGATGTCCACGTCGTCCAGGGCCTCCTCCAGCCTGTGCAGTATATGATCTTCCGGGCCATCTATAGCCACCACCTCATCGCCGTATCTGAGGCTGGCCGAGAGCAGTCTAGCGGAGAAGCCTCTAACCGGACCCTGAGGCTCCGTAGAGATGTCTAGGCTGGCCGCCTTAAATACTGTGATGTCGTATTCTGTCTCCTCACCATTATCTAGTGGCTCCAGCTTATCGACATCAATCAACGCCGTCGGAAAAATATTGAAGCTGTATAGGAACTCTTGGAGGGGTGGAAGGTCAACGTTGTATAGCTCTAGGCCGGCCTGCTCCCTAAGCCATCCTGCCAGCCACCTCTTCTCATCTATAGCCACCCAAACCTCCAGAACCTCCACCGGACGCCGGCCCGGGATGACAGACTTCTCCACGATTGAGGTCCTAAACCTCTCGGATAGGATATTCTCCAGCTCCCCCAGCCTCTGCCTCGGGCCCGCCACGTAGAGCTTAGGCATCCATGGAATCTCACGCCTGATTATGCGGCCGCCGTCGGACCTCAGCCAGAGGGTTATCCCCCCAGCGTCTGACGGATGCAGGTCCAGAAGCCAGCCCCTCACATCCCCCCACCCTATTTCGGAGTATTTAGCATTAAAGCACTTCGGCATACGCAAAGCTCTCAGGGCTGAAAAGCCTCGGGATAAGCTGCTTATTTGAATCTATAAATCCAATTACTCGCCACCTATCCCCGATGATAGCCATCGTGGGGGGCGGTGTCATAGGCCTCTCAACCGGATGGTATCTGGCAAGAAGTGGTGAGAGACCTGTAATATTTGAGAGAGGTGAGGCGGGCAGGGGTGCCTCATGGGCCTCGGCCGGTATGCTGGCCCCAAATATGGAGGCGGAGCCGGGGGAGGAGAGGCTTACCACGTTCCTCTTGGAGGCTAGACGTAGATGGGACAAGTTTGCATACGAGCTTGAACGGGCTTCAGACATCTCATTGGATTACAGGTCTGATGGCATTTTGATGGTGGCTCTCAACAGGGACGACGTAGAATATCTCCGCTCACACTACAGGTTTCAGAGGGGGCTTGGCCTAGATGTGGAGCTTCTGGATTCAGACGCTGTCCATGCCATGGAGCCCTACATCACCGCAGATGTCATGGCTGGGCTCTTCAGCAAGAACGATGGACACGTAGACTGTAGGAGGCTGGTTACAGCCTTGAAAAAAGCGTTTATAGATGCCGGCGGCGTTTTAAGGGAGCATACTGAGGTCGAGAAGATAGTTGTGGAGGATGGAAAAGTCAAAGGTGTTTACTGCTCGTCCGGTTTTCAATCCTTTGAGAAAGTGGTTATAGCTGCTGGTGCATGGTCTGGAAGTATTGGAGGTTTAACGGCTGGGGTGAAGCCAAATGTCCGGCCTGTTCGTGGACAGATGATAGCCCTGGGGACATCTGGAGAGGATGCGTTGATAAGACATGCCATCTGGGGCCCACCTCGGAACTGGGGCCCGACATACATGGTTCCAAGGCGTGGGAGAATCCTTCTCGGTACAACCGTTGAGGAGATGGGGTTTGATACAAGTGTCACAGCCGGCGGCATCTTCAACATCTTGAGGGGATGTAGGGAGATAGCGCCCTTCATCTCAGACCTGCCCATCACAGAGGTTTGGGCCGGCCTTAGGCCTGGGAGCGAGGATGACGCACCTATATTAGGTCCAACATCTGTTGAGGGCTTGTATATGGCTACGGGCCATTTCAGAAACGGGATACTTCTAGCCCCTTTGACTGCTGAGGTCCTAACCGAGTGTCTCATAAAAGGTGAGATGCCCGAGTATGCGAGGAGCTTCACGATTGGGAGGTTCTGAGGATGAAATGTCTGAATTAGGGGTTGTGAAGGTTAACGGCAGGGATATGGCCTGCGCAGGTAAGACGGTCTCGGAGGTTTTGGAGTCTGTGGGTGTGAACCCGGCTCAGCATGGGGTTGCGGTGGCTGTTAACGGGGAGATAGTGTCAAGGAATGAGTGGGGGCTGATACGTCTCAAGGCAGGGGATGTGGTTGAGGTTGTAACTGCTGTGGCGGGTGGCTAGGAATGGATGATCAGCTGGTGATAGCGGGGAGAAGGTTTAACTCGAGATTGTTCGTCGGGACTGCACGCTACCCCAACCATCGGGTCCTGCTGGACGCCCTCGAGGCATGCGGGGCTGAGGTGGTCACGGTAGCCATCCGGAGAGTGAACCTAGCTGAGAGGGAGCATAGCATACTCGAGGTATTGGGTGGCAGATACTTTATACTGCCCAACACGGCTGGATGCTATACGGCTAGGGAGGCTGTATTAACGGCCAAGCTGGCTAGAGAGGCTCTAGGGACCAGCTGGGTTAAGCTGGAAGTGATAGGTGATGATGAGACACTCTACCCAGACTCCGCCCAGCTCCTCGAAGCGGCGAAGCAGCTAGTTGATGAGGGCTTCATAGTTCTACCCTACTGTAGCGACGACCCAGTCCTATGCGCAAAGCTTGAGAAGGTAGGCTGCGAGGCCGTCATGCCTCTGGGCGCACCGATAGGCTCTGGGATGGGCATCCTCAACCCCTACAACATCCGGATAATCAAGAAGAACGCAGGTGTTCCTGTTATCGTGGACGCGGGGGTTGGGACGGCCTCAGATGTCGCAGTGGCCATGGAGCTGGGATGCGATGGCGTACTCGTCAACACTGCCATAGCCCAGGCCAAGAACCCTGTTGCCATGGCGAAGGCCATTAGGATGGCTGTGGAGGCGGGTAGGCTGGCCTATCTGGCGGGTAGGATACCTAGAAGACTCTACGCCGAGCCCTCCAGCCCCATGGAGGGTAGGATAGGTGCGGCAGATACCTAGGCCTCCGCTGATGGTTATCACGGACAGCGGGCTGGCCGGGGGGAGGCTCCTATCCATCGTGGATGAATGTCTAATGGCTGGATGTCGATGGTTCATGGTGCGTGAGAAGAAGATGCCGCCTGAATCCGTTAAAGAGCTAACCCTGGCCATAGTTAGGAGGGCTGAGAAGTATTCGGCCACTGTTGTGGTAAACAGCTATCCCGAGCTTGTTCATGAGACGGGTGCGGCTGGGGTCCATCTCCCATGGGGGTCGGACATCGAGTCCGCTAGATATATCGTGGGTGAGGACAGGCTGGTCGGCGTATCCACCCACTCAACTGAGCAGGCCCTCAAGGCCGAAAAGCTCGGCGCCGACTACGTAACCTTAAGCCCGGTCTTCACCTCAATTAGTAAAGCAGGCTACAATAACCCCGCAGGACTTCAGATGCTGATGGATACGGCAAAGCGCCTCTCAATACCTGTGATAGCTTTGGGCGGTGTCAGGCCGGGGAATGCGTGGAGCTGTATCGCCAACGGAGCGGCCGGGGTGGCCGTGCTGGGTGCCGTGATGACTTCTTCAAAACCCTATGACGTAGTCCTCTCCCTCATAGAGGAGATAGGAGGTCAAAACGGCTCTAGTTAATCCTTTTCTCTATATGGCTGACTATCTCCTCAGCCTTTGGAAACCTTCTCTCCTCATGTCTGGAGAAGATTCTCTCATCATCTATATAGACCTCGAAGACACCTCCATCAGCTGTATCAAGGGTTACCGAGAAGTTCTTATTCAGTCTCTGACCGTATCTAGATAGAAGCTCCCTCGCCAAATCCATAGCCTGTGGCAGATACCCACATGGAACACAGTAGACGATTCTCACCCTCATATCTTTGACCATACGCTGGGAAAATTTATAGATACAACCCCATACGTTATGGAGTCCAGCGGAGGGCTATCTTCTCAGAGTACGAGGATACGTCTAATCTCTCTGATAACACCTCTCCACCCCTCAACCCTGAAAACTTTAATGGCCAGCTCCCAGTCCACCCTCAGAAGAATGACCGTCAGCAGGGTCATGGCGGCGATTGCCACTATGATGGATACACCGTTGGCCTCTCCCAGGAAGAGACGTGCTATGTGGAAGTAGGTTCTGCCCAGGTAGGCCACCGCCAGGGATAGGGCTATCTTACCCAACGTGTTGGCGAGTAGGAATCTCCAGAAGCTGAACCGCATCATCCCAACGGGAATGAGGTAGACATCATCGGGTAGGGGTGTTAGGGCGAATATGAAGACACCCAAGTCGCCGTATCTCCCTATTATATCCCTTAGGGCATCCATCTTTCTCCTACTCTCATTCCCCAGAAGACGGTACCCCGACCTCCCCAGAACGTAGGATGTTATTTTTCCTATGGAGCCGCCGAGGCCGGCCGCTATACCAAGCAGCCAAGGCTCCACAGTCTCGCTTAGAAGAACCACAACGAATAGGTAGGGGACTGGTAGGAAGGGGACTACGCTGCCTATTAGTGATGCTGCGAAAACTCCCGGAACACCGTATCTGGTGCCCAGCTCCACTATCCAGGAGAAGACGTTGTTAACCTCGTTGAGTATCCCAGCCACTACGACCCACCGACAACATCGCATCTCTGAAGAGTTTATCACCCAGCTCCTTCAGCTTAAGCAGCTCTGACTCGTTGTCAGCCTCGGCGGACATCTTGACCTGAGGCATCGTGTTGGACGCCCTTAGAAGAAGCCATCCAGACCCCGTATATGCCTTGGCGCCGTCCAGCCTAGAAACCCTGTAACCCATTTCCTCCATCCTACGGGCTATAGCCTCCACAACCTCAAACTTAATCTCGTCAGGGCAGTCATATGTTTTGATGGGTAGGGTTGGGTAGTGCGGAATCTTATCCACGAGTGAGGATAAATGGCTGCTCGAAGTCTTTACTATCTCGGCCATCTTTAAAGCTGCATACATCGCGTCATCCACGCCGTCCAGCTCTCCGAAGTATAGATGGTTGCTTTTCTCACCTCCTAGGACCGCCTTCTCCTCCCTCATCTTCCTTAGTATGAACGCCCGGCCCACCTTCCACTCTATAGCCCTAAACCCACGAGACTCGGCCACCTCCCTAACAGCCCTGGAGCTGTTAACATCGTAGATTATAGTCCCCCTCACAGGCCACTGGCTGACTAGGACAGCGAGAACAGTATCCCCCTCTAGGATACGGCCACGGTCATCCACGAATACGGCCCTGTCTGCATCACCATCGAAAGCCACCCCTAGATTACACTCCTCCCCAACCACCTTCTCACCCAAGGGCCCGAGGTTTTCGTGGGAAGGCTCCGGCGGATGCCCTCTAAAGTATCCATCAGGGTTATCGTTTAACGGTCTCACATCTATACCGAGGGATGAGGCTATCTCTGGGAAGATTATGGCTGCGGCGCCGTCGCTAAAATCGACTGCAAGACGCATGCCCTTCACGGTGGAGAAGCCTTTCGTCAAGAACCGGGCGTAGGCCGTTCTCAGCTCAACATCTTCTGCGCTACCACGGCTCGCCGCCCTTTTGGATTTGCCCGATAATATGATGTGCTTGAGCTCCTCCATGCCCGCACCCTGGGATATGGTCTCGCCGTCGCCTCTGACCAGCTTGAACCCATTCCACTCCGGTGGGTTATGGCTGGCAGTTACTACCACAGCGCCTACGCAGCCATAATGTTTCACCCCGAAATACGCCCCGGGCGTGGTGCAGATCCCGCCGTTCAGGACGTTGAGGCCTGCATCGATTAGACCATCTATGACTGCTGGGGCAAGTTTAGGCCCGCTAAGCCGGACATCTCTGACTACCAATGCATCGCCCCTCCCTAGCATGTTGCCGAAGGCAAGCCCAACCGTGTAGGCGGTGTCCTCTGTGATGTCGGTGCCGTAAACCCCTCGAATATCGTAGGCCCTGAAGATTTTCTCAGGTATCCTCACAGTTCCCACCCCCTTCTCACCCGGTCATCCCCCAACCCGCTCACTCTTATCCCTGCATCCCTGACCCTATATCTCTTGTTGACGGAGAGAAGAATCTTTACCAGCTGCTCGCCTATTCTAGAATTCTTTAACGGTCCGCCGTCCACAGGCCTCAAACCATCCACATCCCCCAGTAGGGCCGCAACCCTCTTCTTGGCCTCCCAGACATCTCCAAAAATGAAGGTATCTGTATCCACAGGCTCTGAAATTCTGGCCAGCCTCTCGGCGCTCACCGTGTGCAGGGCTGAGACCACAGCCACGTCTCCGGGGATAAGCCCTTTCAGAAATTCGGCCGCAGATGTTGTCAAGCTTTCATCGCCGAAAGGGACGATGCATGATACCGCAACACTGGAGGCCTTCATCCGGCCCGCCACATCAGCAGCTATCTCACCAACCCCTTGGAACGGTATGCTGAAGAAGATAACATCTGCGTCGGCCGCCGCATCGGAATTGGATTCACCTCTCAGCCTCCCTCCACCCCCCAAAATCTGGAGGCCCTTCTCAGCAGCCTCAACGGCTTTCTCACGCCTTCTCGAACCTATGAACACGTCGTACCCAGCCATGGCCAGCCGGAGGGCTAGGCCGAAACCTAGGTCTCCGGTGCCGCCGAGTATAGCTACCTTATACATGGCCCACCAGCTAGAGATACCCTATTGCTGCGAGGCTTGGGTAGCGTCTGATGAATTCGTGGATAACCGGCTTGTAGGTATAGTATTCGCCGTTACTCTCCGGGAGATGGGCCATATTCATCAGTATCTTGAAGGCTTCATGCTCGACACCTAGGGTTCTTATGACATAGACCGAGTCTCCCAAGTCATGCCTCTTGGTGAAGACGAATGGTAGATGAAGTCTGCCAGCTATATGGTCTGGCAGATTCTTAACAAGTTTTTCCAGGTCGTCTCTATCGAAGTAGTGTATTCCGCCGCCTATGGTTTCGACGCTGGGCGTATCCATCTTGAGGAGCCTTTCAAGCCTAACCGCCTGCTTGGGGAGGCTGTCGTTAATCCGACGAAGTGTCTCTGAGAGAAGCTCGTCCACGTATTTCATCGTATTACCCTCATCAGCTCGCCTAAAAAACCGTTGGCTTGAGAATAAAATATCCCCCCTAACCGCTTTAGCTATGGCTGGCAGGGTGGTCTCATCAAAAACTGTAGTAAGAGGGAGGCTCTTCAACGTCAGGGTTGACAGTATAGAGGCCGGTGGTAGAATGTTTGTTAGGGAGGTGGTGGAGCATCCAGGAGCCGTAGCTGTCGTCCCAGTCCTAGACACTGGTGAGATAGTTTTGGTGCGGCAGTATAGACATGCTGTAGCTGAGACGTTGTGGGAGGTTCCGGCAGGCACCCTTGAGAAGGGTGAGAGCCCTGAGAGATGTGCCGAGAGGGAGCTTGAAGAGGAGACAGGCTTCAGACCTGGCCATCTCACAAAAATTGCCCAATACTATCTAGCGCCCGGCTATAGCACAGAGATTATGCATCTGTATGTGGCGAGCGAGCTGATGATGGCTGGCCAGAAATGTCAGGAGGATGAGGAGATAGATGTCAGACGCTTCAGCCTTGAAGATGCACTGGAGATGGTGAGGAGGGGGGTTGTAAGGGATTCCAAGACCATTGCAGCCCTATACCTGTTTAAGGATTTCAGGGATGGGCTTCTCTAAAATGCTCCCATCCCAGCCTAGGTATCTCAACCCGCACCCCACCCCTATCTAGGAAGACGCCGGAGCCAGCCACCACTTTCCCGATAACGTGGAGACGGTCGCCCAACCCCTCCCTAAGCACATCCAGCCGCCCTTCACTGAAAGTGAAGACGAGCTCATACTCCTCGCCACCATACATAACTAGCTGGAAAATGTCTAGGCTGTTCTCCTCAGCGTATCGGATGGCCAGAGGGTCTACGGGCTCGGATGTGAGGACTACCCCGACACCGCTGGCCTCGGCTATGCAGTGGAGGGATTCGGCTAGGCCGTCGCTGGAGTCTATGCATGAGGTGACGCCGCCGACACGTC
Organism: archaeon HR01; assembly: GCA_002898355.1. Lineage (GTDB taxonomy): Archaea > Thermoproteota > Nitrososphaeria_A > Caldarchaeales > Caldarchaeaceae > HRBIN01. Next base: position 98,542 of record BEHD01000006.1, read on the forward strand.
CGAGTGTAAGGCCCTCCGTAAGCCTGGCCTGCGGCGTATATACCTTCTCCAGAAGCCTAGGGTCTGCTTCTGCTGTGTTCCCCTTGAGAACAGCGTGTAAGCCGGCGGCTGTCGCCCCGAATAATCCGGTGCAGGCCACTAGGTCGCCAGGTCTCGCACCATATCTAGTCAAAGGTTTAGACGTCTCACCCATCGCCGTAACGGCTACAAACGGTCTGCTGCACTCATTTACATCTCCACCTATTATGGATGCGCCGTAGTGTTCAGCCGCTTTCTCTATCCCGCTCCATAGCTCTGTGAAATCCCTGAAGGTCATCTCAGGGCTTAGGCCGAGGCCTGTTAGCAGATATACTGGCTTCGCAGATTTTGATGCTAGGTCGCTTATAGCGGCTACCACAGCCTTCCATCCGGCCCTCTCCCATCCCATACCTGGAGGCACATCTGTCTCTGCCACCAGCACATCCATACAGGTGACTAGGCCCCCGGTCCAGAGGAAGCCGGCTGCGTCGTCGCCGGGCTGCAGTATAGAATTTTGGGGGGTGCCAAGCCTCGATACTATGTAGCGCACCAGATATCTCTCACCCAGCTGGGAAAGCTTTGTATCCGCAGGGACTGAACCGGTCATGCCGAGCTACACCACGATACGTCGGTAAAGAGTTTTGAGGCACCACCCCAGGAACGCATTATACTCCGCCAGCCCCAGCTTGGAGCTCCCACCCAGCCTCGGCTTGAACGTGAACGGCACCTCGACGGCTTTGAACCCCCTTCTAAGAAGTTCATAGAGTATAGCCACTTGGAAGACATAGCCTTTCTCCAAGCCCTCTAGCCGGATTGTTTTCAACGCTTCAGCCCTGTATAGCCGCAGGCCTGAGGTCATATCCCTCACCTTAGACCCTGTGGCCAGGCGGGCCAGGATATTCGCACCCCTGCTGACGATCTGCCGTCTAAGGCTTGTTCCCCACCTCCCGCCCTTTACATATCTAGATGCTACCACCACGTCAGCACCCGCCTTCAAAGCCTCCACCATAGAGGGTATTGTCTGGGGAGGGTGGGAGCCGTCAGCATCAATAGTTCCCACCGCATCCACGTCCATCTCGGAGATTACGTATCTGAAGCCGTCGATATACGCAGACCCCAGGCCCAGTTTCCTTCCCCGCTCCAATAGTATGACTTCTCGATGGTCTTGGGCGTAGCCCTCCACTATCCGGCCTGTCCCGTCGGGGCTGCCGTCATCCACCACCAGAATCCAGCCCCTCAACCCCTTCTCACGGTAAACATCCAGGATGCTTTCCAGCATATGCACTATATTCCCCGCCTCATTATAGGTGGGCATAACCATGACAAGGGACATATCGTGCATGCTATGTGGACCTGAGAACTTGCCCACTTTAAACCTTGGCCGAGTATCTGGCCGCTATTCCGTTGAATACGTTTTTAAAGTTTCTCGCCAATACGGCTATCTCACGGTTCTTGGGTATGACACCTCTCCTCGAATCACTCCACCGCCTCCTTATCCCTGATAGCAGCTCGAACTCATCCAAATTTATCACATCAGCCATCAACAGCTCCGAGAGTGTGTCATAGTAGTGCCTCTCCTGAAATCCGTTCAGGCTGGCTTTTTGCAGGGTCTTCACCAGCTTCACAGCGGCGTCGTGTAAGGTTTTGAGGGCTTCACCACCTGCATCCGGCCGGCTGAGGAGCCTCTCCGTCTCCAAAATATCCCGCTCCACCTCGGCCAACGCCTCCACGTATGGTTGGAGGGAGAGCTGTGGTGAATAGCTTACCGTTAAAGCCTTGTAGGCCTCGTTGATCTTCTTCATCATCTCCTCCATCTCAGCCCTTTTTGCTGGTGGTGTGTCGTAGGGTATCCTGTCAGGGTGATACTTCTTCACCAGCTCCCTGTAGGCTGCTTTTATCTCAGATTGGGTGGCGCCATCTCTAACACCTAAAACAGTATAGGGGTCATCTATCTTCTCAGACACATCCTTCCCAGAGCTGTTGGGCTTCAACATTCTAAAAACCCTAAACCCGGACAGTGCGAGGGTGAGCGACAACGTAAGGGCAAGCACTGCAAGAACCACAGCCAGCAACGTTAACAGTGGGGCTAGAGCCCGGCCTATATTGCTGTTTAGTAGAAGCATGACGCCGTATTCCACCAGCCTCATACCCTTTTACATGTTCTGCCTAAAGGCCGTATATTAAGGGGATTAAAACCTCAATATTCGATAAAAACTGAATGCAGGTATTAGAGTATCCTCGAAAGTATCTTGTCAGGTATCTCGGCGGATTTTCCTGATGACATGTCTACGCAGACATAGGTTATGCCGCCCTTTGCCAATATCAGGTCTTGAGCCGGTGTTGAGATTAGTGCTTCCACCCTGAGAACCTTCTTCCTCACCTCCTCGACATGGACTCTTACGAGGATTTGGTCGTCGTATGTGGATGGCGACTCTATCCTACACGAGTACTCGCCTATAACAAACGTAACCCCCAGAGTCTCATCATCGACTCTCAGACCGCCGTCAGGCTTGAATGTTACACCAGCCAGCCTCAGCATCTCTATGAAGGCCTCATCTATCCATCTGACGTAGACGGGGAAGTATACACGGCCAGTGCTATCGGTGTCGCCGAACCCCACCCTGAAATGCGATGTATGCTCCCTCAAGTCGCAGGACGGAACTTGAAGAGACTTATCTCGGGGCCTGCCTCCTCGAAGAAAACTCTAACCCGCATACCCACGGAGACCTCTTCAGGCTTGACGCCTACTACGTTGCTGTAGACCCGGACACCCTCATCCAAGTCAATCTCTGCCACGACGAAAGGTATGTCGGATGAGAACTCGGGAGCGTTTCCGACGACCCGGCGTATCACCGTGAAGGAGTAGACGGTCCCCATCCCGCTGGATTTTACCCATTCCAAGTCTAGGCTGCCGCATTTATGGCATGAAGGCCTCGGATACCACTGATGCTTCCCGCATCTCCTACACCTCTGGAGTAGTAGCTCCCCCCGTTTTGCCCCCTCCCATAGGGGCCGTGTGAGAGAGGTTATCTCGGGTAGTGGCTTGGCCATCAGATACCACCCTCCAACACGAAGGCGTAGTTGTTGATAAAGCATCCCCCATATGCTAGTCCGCCGAGGGAGGTGACCATGCCGTATCTCGCATCCTTCACCTGTCTATCGCCCGCCTCACCCCTCAGCTGCCGGACAGCCTCTACGAAGCCGTGGAAGCCGCCCACCATGCCTGCCTGACCAGCCGAAAGCTGGCCACCTCCAGTGTTTACTGGGAGCTGGCCCCTGTAGCTGATATCTGTCTCCTTGAGGAATTTCTCGGCTCCACCCTTTGGGCAGAACCCTGCATCCTCCAACTGCATAATAACCGCTGCGGTGTAGTCGTCGTAGGGGTTGAAGAAGTCTATGTCCGAGGGCTTGAGGCCAGCCATCTCATAGGCCTGTCTAGAAGCCTCCACCACACCTGAGACAGTGACGTCCTGTAGGGATTCGTCCGAGCCCGGGTTATGCCATGACCCAAACCCCCTCAAAGCCACCGGCTTCTCCGTAATCTTCCTCCCACTGGATTTGGAGGAGAGGAGCAGGGCCAGGCCGCCGTTGACGAATATGCAGATATCCAGAAGACGGACAGGGTCCGATATCATAGGCGAGGCCAGATAGTCATCCATCTTGATGGGTGTCCTGAGATAGGCGTTAGGGTTGAGGGATGCATGCTCCCGCTGGGTTACAGATATCTTCCCATAGGTCTCCGCCCCATATTTGTAGAGATGCATCTGCCTACGCATCACCATAGCGATCATGCTGTTGGGGCCCATCATGCCGAAGGGCATAAGATAGTCAAGCTCGTATCTCCATGTTCTAGGGCCCTCACCTGAGACTGACATGGGGGCGTCGGCGCCTATCACAAGGAAATGGTCTACATATCCGCTGTTTATCGCCAGCATCCCGGACAAGATGAGGGCTGCGCAGTTGGCGCCCCCATGGTCGGCCCTGACAAGATATTTTGGTTCGAGTCCTAAGTTCTGGACAAGCTCTGCCGACCATATCTCGGCATGGGGCCATACAGCGCCCGCGACACCTACACCCTGACCCCTCAAATCCTTCTTATCTAAACCCGTCTGTTTCAGCAACATATTAAGAGCCATGGCATAGTACTCCTCAGCCGAGAGCCTTGGCTCACCCTTATCGGTCCTAGCTCTGCTAACAGGTGTTTCAGCATATCCTGAGATAACCACCTTCTCAGAGATGGGCATCACATCCTAGCCATCGGGAGCCATTATTTTAAGTCCACGGCTCCGCAGCTGTTCTTACCTGTTTTTCTGTCTGCTGATTAGCCTGGCCAGCTGGTGGGGCTTGATGTGGGAGTCTGACAGGTCTATGCCGAATGCCTGTAAAGCATTCTCCACGGCGTTGACTATGGCGGGTATAGGTGTCCCACACCCCTCCCCCACCCCCTTGGCCCCTAGAGGTGTGAAGGGTGAGGGGATGGATATTCTCTCGCATCTAAAACTTGGGGTGTCGGCCGCCGTCGGTGGTAGGTAGTCCATGAAGGTTGAGGTGAGAAGCTGGCCTGCCTCATCGTATTCGAACGACTCGTAAAGAACGGCGGCCAGCCCGTGTAGAGCCGCTCCATGTACCTGGCCGTCAACCAGTAGAGGGTTAACGGCCCTACCGCAGTCATCCACTATGGCGTAATCCAGTATCTTGACCTGCCCTGTCTCAGGGTCTACTTCCACAACCACTGCATGGGCCTGATAGGAGTAGGTGAGGGTGAGGTTTCCCATCTTCCTCTCGTCGGGAGGGTGAAAAGGCGGGGAGTAGACTGCTAGGGCGTAGAGTCCCGGCTCCATACCCTCGGGAAGCTCGTATGGGTTGGCGTAGGCAGTCCTCGCAATTCTCTTGAACGAAACCTTCCTCTCCGGGGCCTCACCCACGTAGGCCGAGGAGTTGGAGAGAACTATATCAGCCCTGCTGGCCTCCAGAAGCCGTGCAGCGATGGATACAACCATCTCCCGTAGCTTACGGGCTGCCTCATACACCGCCACCATGCCGGTGCCTGCAAACCTGCTGGCGTAGGTTCCCGAGTGGAGCGTGTATGGGTGGGAGGCCGAGTCGAAGCCTGGAGCCACGTAGACCTCGTCGGGTGTGACCCCGAGGACGTCGGCTACTATCTGCGAGGCTATCGTCTCATGAGACTGGCCTTGGGGAACCGACCCAAGTCTAACAACTATCTTCCCATCAGGGGTCATCTGGACGGAGGCCGCCTCGCTGGTGCCGACGTTGGGCAGATTAGGGTTCAGCATCCTGACCTGGCCGAAGTTGGCTGTTCCCGAGTCTAGGGTGACGGCTAGTCCGACGCCTACATACCGGCCTTCAGCACGCAGCTCGGCCTGCCTCCTCCTCCACTCCTCATACCCTATCATGCCGGCCGCCTTCTCCAAAGCACCTATGTAGTCGCCTCCATCGTAGACGCATTTGTTCAGGGTCTCGTAGGGCTGCTCATCCCTAGTCACATAGTTTATACGCCGGATCTCCAGCTGGTCCTTCCCCAGCTTGTTGGCTGCAATATTGAGTATCCTCTCAATCATGAACTGGTGGGGGGCCCTGGAGAAACCCCTGTTCGGGCCAGCCGGACACTTGTTGGTGAAGACGGCATACATCTTCTGGCGGAGATGTTTAAACCTGCAGGCGCCTGAAGCAACCTGGGCCCACACCGTCAAACCCGCAGGCTCATGCCTCGCATAAGCACCTATATCATCTATGGTTGTCGCATTTATCCCTAGGAGAGTACCATCGTTTTTAAATGCGGCCTCCACCTCGAAAAATCTCTCGGCTCCATGCGAGCTGGCGACCATATGCTCGCTCCTAGTCTCCACCCACTTGACAGGCCGGCCCACAATCTTGGAGACCCCTCCGACAAGAACCATGTAGGGGTAGCTGAGTATCTTGACCCCGAACCCACCACCAATATCCGGCGTTACTATTCGTATGCTTGATATGTCTGTATCGAGGCCCCTAGCTATCGAGGGAGAGAGGAACATAGGCATCTGGTTGTTACAGTATATATGGTAGACGCCGCCCTCGTAGCTGGCTAGAACCGCGAAGGGCTCCAGAGGAGTGGAGCTGAACCGGTGAAACCTCAGCTTCGCCTTAACTATCTTGTCGGCGTTCGCCGCAGCCTCGTCATAGTCTCCGTAATCGTATTCAACTGTGGCGGCTATGTTCGTGCCGGCCTCCTCATGTATGATGGGGGCTTCACCCGCCAGCACCGCCGCAGGGTCCACCACAGGCTTCAACACCTCATAATCCACGTCAACGAGTTCGGCGGCATCCCTTGCAGCATATAGGTTCTCGGCCACAACCGCTGCCACAGGCTCTCCAACGTATCTGGCCTTGTTCACCGCTATTGGGTAGTCAACAACCTTAGAGGCCGGTGGAACCGTCAGCTGTGGAAGAGGCTTCAAAACCTTAGCTATCTCAACGCCTGAAAGGGCGGCGATTACACCCCTTACACGTAAAGCCTTTGAGACATCCACGGATTTTATCCTGGCATGAGGGTAAGGCGACCTCACAAGAACTAGATATGTCTCGCCCGGCAGCTTGATATCCTCCACAAACCGGCCGAGACCCCTAACATGTCTCCACCCCTCACGGGATTTAACCGCAGAACCCACGTACTTGAACTCTGAGGTCATTACTGTATCTATCTTCCGAGGGCTATTTATAGCTAGAAAGAACGGGGAAGACGCAGAACTCTGGTGGCCACGTAGTTGAGCACCATCTCCTCCGGGACAGGAGCCGTCCTGAACAGCCTCGAATCCCTAAACATCCTCTCCACATCGTATTCCTCGGCGAACCCCATCCCCCCGAGGGTTTGTATAGCCCTGTCTGCGGCCTTGTAGGCGGCCCGGCCAGCGGTGAAGGCGGCCATATTGGCCTCGAAGGCGCACTCCCTCCCAGCGTCAAAGAGCCATGCCGCCTTCCGTGTCATCAGCCTAGCAAGCTCCAGCTCCATCTTCGCCTCAGCCAAGGGAAACTGTATAGACTGGTTTGACCCTATCGGCCTACCGAAGACAACCCTGGTGGAGGCATGCTCCACGGCTTTCTGGAGGGCGTAGTCGCCGACACCGATTGATATCGACGCCGTAGATATTCTCTCAGCGTTTAAGAGCTGGGTGAGATACTCCCATCCACGGTCAACCTCGCCCAGCACATTCTCTTCGGGAACCCACACATCCTCCAGATAGAGGACGTTGCTGGGCAGCGGCCTCAGAGCCATACCTGGAATCCTTGAAGTCTTAACCCCCTGCTGCTTGGCATCTATCACCATCAGGGAAAGCCCCGCAGTCCTGCTGGCCGCCTTCTCACGCGGCGTGGTCCTCACAACGGCCACTATGATGTCAGCCATGTGGGCCAGAGTTATCCATATCTTCTGCCCATTAACCACGTATCCCCCATCCCTTCTCTCAGCCCTCGTCTCTATGTCGAAGGTGTTGACACCCGCCCTCGGCTCTGTGTGGGCGAATGAGCATATGATCTCACCCCTCGCAAGTCTTGGCACGTACTCCTCCCTAACCTTCTTAGAGCCGAACCGGCTCAACACCAATCCACCGAACACCATGGTTCTCATGAGCAGATCTCCGGCTGGAAGGCCTCCTCCGCAGCCAGCAACAGCCATCATAGCCAGCGAGGCCTCAACCATCCCCATCCCAGCACCGCCATACTCCTCGGGTATGGTTATGCCTAGAAGGCCCTGCTGCCCCGCAGCCCTCCAAAACTCTTCAGGAAACCTTCTCTCCGAGTCTACACGCCTCCAATACTCGGGAGGGAACCTCTGCATGAAATCCCTAACGGCCTTCTCAAGAATTGCAGCCTCCTCCCGCTCGTCGAAATCCATGAAGACGGATAGAGCTGCCCAGCTAATTAGGTTAGCAGCCGCCACCATACAGGCCCCATAGCCTAAATATTGACCCAGCCATCATATTATGGGTTGCAGCTATCGGGTACGGCGGACCTGCCCCTCCACTATGGCCACGTCCCAGAGTGGCTGCTGGCCAGAATGAGGCGGATGGCCTCCGGGATAGTGGCTGTCATCTGCGAGGATTACGGGCCCTCGGAATTTCTTAAAAGGCTTGGAGACCCTCTATGGTTCCAGTCTCTGGGATGCGTCCTGGGTTTTGACTGGCACTCCAGCGGGCTAACAACGGTCGTCTGCGGTGTTCTGAGGGACTCGCTTGAGTTGTCCAGACACGGTGTGGCCGCTTTGGGTGGT
>BEHD01000007.1 GCA_002898355.1 archaeon HR01
CTACGTCCTACCAGAACCCATGAGAGACAGCGCATTCATAGACAGACTCAACGCAGTAATCCCGGGATGGGAGCTACCGAAAATAAGCCACTCAGCCCTTCACCTAAGCAAAGGATACGGAATAGCAAGCGACTACTACGCCGAAGCCCTCCACGAACTCCGCAAACAAAACTACCAACACATCATCCAACAAGAAACACAGCTCATCGGAAACTACACCATAAGAGATGAAAAATCAGTCCTCAAAACAGCCAGCGCCCTCCTCAAACTCCTCACACCCAACGCCGACAGAGACGGAATAGCACGAGACGAACTCAAACAAATAATGGACATAGCAGTAGAATACCGAAACCAAGTAAGAGAATGGCTCCACATACTCCAACCCGGCGAATTCCCCAAAGAAAAACTACACCACAAAACCGCCTAACCCCCAGGCCGCCCCCAAAAACGACGCCGTGATTGGAAAAAATGGCTGGTGGCTGGCGGGCGTGAGGATAAAATATACCCCATAAGCTATCTTTCCAGGGCCCTGGTAGCTCAGCCGGGTAGAGCGGTTGCCTTGTAAGCAACAGGTCCTGGGTTCAAATCCCAGCCAGGGCTCCAGCCTTAAAATGGTGTTGTATATATCTCTTTCCCCACTTTCAGCGACCTCTTTTAAGTAAAGCGGCTGGACTCAACCAATATATAGAGGCTTGGAACACTTGGCTGAGGGATTTTTTGGCTAGGATAATGGATACAGTAGGCCTAACCTTCGACGACGTATTAATCCTGCCCAGAAGGTCCAGCGTAGTCTCCAGGAGTGAAGTCTCAACCCACACCCACCTAACCAGGAGAATCCGTATGGCGATACCGCTGGTCTCGGCGGCGATGGACACCGTAACAGAGGCCGATATGGCGATTGCGATGGCCCGATGCGGCGGGATAGGTGTGATACACAGGTTCAACACCGTTGAGGAGCAGGTAGGGCATGTGAGGAAGGTGAAGAGGGCAGAGAACATAGCCATCGAGGAGCCCTACACGATAGGCCCCGAAGCCACAGTGGCCGAAGCTGAGGAGATGATGGAGACCCGTGATGTAAGCGGGCTGCTGGTGGTGGATGAGGATAGGAGGCTTCTAGGCATCCTCACCAGGAGGGACATCCTCTTCAGAGCACCCCTAGAAAGGGTTGGAAAATGTATGACGCCCCGGGAGAGGCTTGTCACAGCCCCGCCCACGATAGGGCTTGAAGAGGCTAAGAAGCTCTTCATGGAGTATAAGGTGGAGAAGATCCCCCTCGTGGATGGTGAGGGCAGGCTGGCGGGGCTTATCACCAGCCTAGACCTAGTGAAGAAGACGATGTATCCGGAGGCCACGAGGGATGGCAGGGGCAGGCTGGCGGTGGCCGCCGCCATAGGTGTGAGGGATGAGGCCTTCAGCAGGGCTGAGGCCCTGGTGGAGGCCCAGGCCGACGTCCTCGTGATAGATGTGGCCCACGGCCACTCGGAGCAGGTCATACGCCTCCTGAGAAGGCTGAGGTCGGTCTACGGTGACGACTTGGAGGTGGTGGCGGGAAACGTAGCCACACCCGAGGGTGTGGAAGACCTAGCCTCTGCGGGCGCCTCAGCTGTCAAGGTGGGCGTCGGCCCAGGCTCCGTCTGCACCACAAGAATCGTGGCCGGTGTTGGAGTCCCCCAGCTGACAGCGGTCATGATGTGTGCTGAGGCCGGTGAGAGGATGGGTGTCCCGGTAATCGCCGACGGAGGTATCAGAAGTAGCGCGGACCTTGTGAAGGCCTTGGCCGCAGGGGCCTCATCTGTCATGGTGGGTAGGCTGCTGGCGGGAACCGACGAGAGCCCGGGGTCTGTGGTGGTTAGGGATGGTAGGAAGATGAAGATCTATAGGGGGATGGCCTCCCTCTTCGCAATGATGAAGAAGGATGGCAGGTATGGCGATGACAAGCTCCAGGACGCTTTGGAGTATAGCTATATGGCTGAGGGTGTGGAGGCCTACGTCCCGTATAGGGGCTCGGTGCAGGATGTGGTCTCCCAGCTTGTGGCGGGGCTGAGGTCCGGGCTCAGCTATGTGGGTGCTAGGAACCTCTCCGAGCTTAGGGAGAGGGCTGTCTTCATCAGGATGACTGAGGCCGGGATGAGGGAGAGCAAGCCCCACAGTATAGAGCAGGCATGAACTCCTCCGTGGTGGTTGGGCTCCAGTGGGGGGATGAGGGGAAGGGTAAGGTCTCATATCTTCTCTCGAGGGGGGCCGACGCGGTCGTCAGGTTTCAGGGAGGAGCCAACGCAGGACATACGGTGGTCTTGGATGGTAGGAGGCTCAAGTTCAACATTCTGCCGGCCGGGTCGGCCTCCGGCGCCAGGCCTGTTATTGGGGCGGGCTGTATTGTGGATGTGGAGCGGCTGGAAGGCGAGCTGTCTATGCTCCAATCCATAGGTGTCCAGGCCAGGCCCCTCATAAGCAGGTTTGCCGGCGTGGTTTTGAGCCTTCACAAGGATTTGGACGGCTCCCTAGAGGCTTTGAGGGGTAAGGCGATAGGGACCACCAGGATGGGTATAGGCCCCGCATACGCCGACAAATGTCTCAGGATTGGGTTAAGGGTCGGCGACCTGTCCAGGAAAGCAGTATTGGCCGAGAAGCTCCGCCTCATCGGAAAGTTTCACAACCTCCCCACCGGCGAAGACTTTGAGAGGCTTTCGGAGGCTGGCGGTAGGCTGGCCCAGTTTGTAGGCGATACAACCTCCTATCTGGTGGGCCTTCTGAAGGGTGGTGGCCGTGTAGTCTTTGAAGGAGCCCAAGGTGCCCTGCTGGACCTGGATTATGGCACATACCCCTACGTCACCTCCTCCCACACCCTCGCAGGAGCCGCATCCATCGGGTCAGGCGTACCCCACACTATGCTGGGCGATGTTGTGGGTGTTATGAAGGCTTACACGACGAGGGTGGGTGGCGGGCCCTTCCCCACCGAGATAGACGGTGGGCTGGCTGAGATTATTAGGTCCTCCGGAGCCGAGTATGGGACAACAACCGGCCGTCCCAGGAGGGTGGGGTGGCTGGACATCCCAGCCCTGAGGTATGCATGTATGCTGAACGGTGTTTCATGGCTGGCCGTCACGAAGCTGGACGTCCTCTCCAACATCGATGAGGTGAAGGTCTGTGTTAGATATCTCTGCGACGGCGTGGAGTATGAGTCGTTGGCCGGCCTCGAAGATCTCTCCGGGGCCAGGCCGGTCTATGAGGTCTTCAAGGGCTGGAGAGCAGATGCCTCCGAGTGGTCCGAAGCGGTTAAGGGTGGGTGGGATATGCTACCATCCAACGCCAGGGAGTATCTGGGTTTCGTGGAGAAGATGCTCGGTGTGGGGATTGGGCTGGTCTCGGTGGGTGAGCCGGTAGGCTATGAGGTCTTCAAAGAAGATAGATATGCTTGAAGCCATCACACCCATAGACGGTAGATATAGGGACAGGCTTGCAGAGTGCTCGGACTACTTCTCCGAATACGCCCTAATCAGGAGGAGGTTCCACGTCGAGCTGGTGTATCTCGAGGAGCTGGCCCGGCAGAACCGTGAACTGGTGTCGAAGCTCCCCGATGGCTGGGCTGAGAGGCTTAGGAAAATCGGCTACGATTTCGATTTTGGAGAGGCTGAGAAGGTTAAGACACTGGAGTCCTCGATAGGGCATGACGTCGTCGCGGTGACGGAGTATCTGGCCGAGAGGCTGAGGTCTCACGGACTTGAACCCCTCATACCATACATACATCTTGGGCTCACATCCGAGGACATCAACAACCTCGCCCAATCCACAATCCTGAGGGACTTCATCAGAGGCCCCTACCTCCGGGAGACAGGGATGCTCTTGGAGAAGTTGGTGAAGCTGGCCCGGGAGCATAGGGGGACCCCGATGCTGGCCAGGACACATGGGCAGCCGGCCGCACCCACAACATTCGGCAGATTCCTGGCCGGCTACGCCTACAGGGTTGGGAGGCTTGCCACCCAGATAGCGGATATGGTCTGGTATGGGAAGATAGGCGGTGCTGTAGGGGATTTGAACGCCCTCACCCTAGCCTACCCTGAGATGGATACTGAACGCCTGGTTTCAGCGGTCTTGGAGAGGGTTGGCCTCAGGTTTTTCCCGGCATCCACCCAGATACTGCCCAACGACCCCCACAGCGAGAACATATTCGTCGTGGCGGTTCTGTCATCGGTCCTCTCTAACATGGCTAGGGATTTCTGGCTTCTCGGGATGCTGGGATATCTGAGGTTTGAGAAGGTGGGTGAGCTGGTTCACTCGTCGGCCATGCCCCAGAAGAACAACCCAATACACCTCGAGAATGCGGAGGGCTCGCTGGATATGGCCTCCGAAATGCTGTCGTATATCTCGAGGAGGCTTATCTCGTCCAGGCTCCACAGGGACCTCTCCGACTCTGTGGTTAGGAGGTTCTACGGTGTGGCCCTCCCGACGGCGTATCTAGGCTTGAAAAGCCTCGTCAGAGCCCTTGACAGCGTTAGGGTTGACGCCGAGATGATGAGGCATGACCTTGAGATGCATCCAGAGGCGGACGCCGAAAGGCTCCAAGTGCTCCTGAGACGGCATGGGCAGTCTGACGGTTATGAGCTGGCTCGGAGGGCCCTCGAGAAGGGTTTGGGCTGGCTCTCGGAGGAGCTGGAGAGGCGTGGTTTAGACGCCGCCGTCAGGGAGGAGATACTGTCGGTTAGGATGGAGGAGTATCTGAGAGCCTCCATGGAGTCGGTTGACAGGCTCCTGGCCGATGTTGAAAAATTCATCGAGACTATTAGAGGGCAGATGAGGTGAAGCGGAGCCTCTCCACAGTAACTGCCGGGGCGTATGTCGGTATCTCCACCTCCCACCACCTCACCCAATAGCAGTCTCTCCCCACATCCCTCACATTTCTGAAGATGTTGAGGATGTTGTCGCTTATCCGGAGCTCCCTGATGGATTTCTCGATGGAGCCGTTTTTTATCAGGAAGAGTCCGTCCCTAGGTATTGTGGAGAACTCGCCTGAACGGTAGTTTTGATAGCGTAGATACCAGTCGTTGGTAACCCATATGCCGTGGTCTATGCCTGAGATAAGCTCGTCCAGGGATTTGTCTCCGGGCTGGACGTAGAGGTTGAATGGGTGGGGGACAATAAGTCCTGCGTTGGCTGTGGTTTCTGTGCCGAACTTACGGGCTGTGCCACTGTTGTGTAGATATCCCGACAGCACACCGTCCTCCAAGATCTTGTTTCTCCGGGTCCTAACCCCCTCATCATCGAAGGCTGTAGCCCCTATGCTTTGGCGTATAGTTGGGTCGTCTAATATGGTGAGCCTCCCTGATGCTACAGCCTCTCCCAGCCTACCTGTTAGAAATGATATTCCTGCATCCACGTAGAAGGCCGAGGCGAATATGCCAAGCTGCTCGACTAGGTGGGCGAAGGTCATGTTTCCTAGAAGGGCCTCGTATACTCCTGGCTCCCACTTCTCCGGGTTCTTGGCCATGACAGCTATCTCCCCTGCTTTGAGGCCCGCCTCATAGGGTTTGAACATCCCCGCCTCAGAGGAGACGGATACAAAATGGCCTGTAGCATCGCCGTCTGTGAAGGCTCTAACGGAGACCTCCAAACCCCCACTCTCGGATGACGCATCCACCCCAGCGCTGGTTACAAGCCTCTTCCTCTCGAAGCTGTGAGTCAGTGTCCCCGCTACACGGCTGGCGCCTGCGTCGACTCCGCCCTGCACGGCCATCCCGACATACTCCGAGAGCCTCTCAGGGGCGATGTCTCTCTCACCATAGTTCAGCAGGTCTTTATCGTATTGGAAGGGACCGCTTGGAAGCGGTGCGTATGTATCGGAGGGCTCGCTGGACCTCGCCATCTTCACGGTTGTCCGCAACAGCTTCTCAAGGGCATCCTCCCCATGGGCTGTAGTGCTGTTAAATGCTCGCCTACCTTTGAAGGATACATAGATCCCTGTTACGGACTCGTTCAGCGACTTTGTTACGGTCACCTCGTTGTTGGCGAAGCGTATCATCCTCTTCCTGATTTCAGAAGCTATGATGCATACATCCGAGGCTCCCATCTTAACGCCCAGTCTGACAAGCCTTTCCAACCTTGTCATCCAGGTTTCTCCAGGAGATAGAACCTTTAAGTTTTTCCAAATAGGTTGTTATACCAGGTCTTGACACTACTTGAGAGGCTGTCAAAAGATGCAATGGGTGTGGTGGAGAGGTCTAAGCTCTCCGCCTCATTTGTAATCCTCTTCGAAAAAACGGCTGAGGTCTACTTTCTCGTCAGACGTTACAAACGCCTCTACAATATGGAGAGTAGGTCGCTTGGAGGTATTCTCTCCAAGGTCGTCTATGTTGATAATGAGGTCTTCGAGAAGGATGTGGCGGATGGTGCCGCCGCTGAGATTCTTGCCTCTAGATTTCTCTTCTCACCTACCCACATCTCTGGAGGCGACTACCTCACTAGGCTCGGCCAAGCCTACAGGAGGAGGGTTGTGGTGGAGCATGTTAGAGACCTGATATCGGAGCATAGGCTGGCGTCCCTTCAGCTCCGTATCCATCCCGAATACTTCCCCCTCGAGAGGGCTAGGAGAATCTCCGCCATCTTCCCCCAGATGAAGGCCGATTTTGCGGAGTTCTACAGGGGTGAGGGGATTAGCCGGGTCACCTCTGATTTCATCCCCGCATGTGAGGAGCTGGTGGATGAGGGTTTTTTGGTGAAGTTTGGGGGATACTACCGTGTCTCTGAAAAAGCCTTTAGGAGATATATGGATATACAGCCGCCGTCGGGGTTCAGACTGGGTCAGCAGTTGAGGGAGTATCTCACCCAACCCATGCTGGCCAAGGTTATCCTACAGTTTCTGGTGGGGGCGGCCGCCAGCTCCGCCACATCTCCGCAGACACAAGTCCCCGAACCCGACTCATACATCGCCATAGACACCGGCCTAGGCCCACAGCCTCTGACAATCCAGCTGGGTGTTGAGGAGCTGGTGAAAGCCCTCTACGGTGATAAACCCTTCAAGATTAGGCGGAGGGGAGGGCTCCTCAACGCCACATACCTGCTGTCTATAGGGGCCGACGGCGGGGAACGGCTATTCGTCAAGAAGTTCCTCAACTGGACCGACCTCAAATGGGTTGCCGCAAGGATTTGGACAGCATGGGTCAAGGACTTCACACTAAACCCATCCACCAGGCTTGCCACCGAGATATTCTACCTCGACCAGCTCAGGAACATGGGCTTCAACACGCCGGAGGTGGTCCATGTCAACTGGCGGGAGAAGACCCTCTTCACAACATTCATAGACGGGGAGAACCTTCTGGAGATGTGGATTAGAAACACAGATGGGAAGGAGGATGCGGCCAAGAGGGTGGGCCTGCTCCTGGCCGAGATTCACTCCAAGGATATAACCCTAGGGGACTGCAAGCCAGAATCATTCATCCTAAGCGGCGATAAAATCTATGTAACAGACCTCGAACAGGCTGGCTACTCTAAAAACAGGTCATGGGATCTGATGGAGCTCATCTTCTACCCGGGACACTACCTCGATGCCGAGGATGCGGCCAGCATGGCCAGAAACATCGTCGAGGGCTATCTGAGGGCTGGAGATGTGGATGTGGCGAGAGGCGCCCTAAGCCCCAAATATCTGCGGATTCTCTCCCTCTGGACACCTTTCTGGGTCCAGAAGACCATCTCGGAGGCGGTTAAGGAGGTCTTAGAATCCTGACATATTCAACCCCCACACCCTTTAGGGAGCCTATTAGGATGTTACGGTAGGACCTACCCTCAAAGCTGTCCCACACATCCTCCAGCTTACCCACCACCTCCAGCACATCATCCTCCGAGAAGAGTCCTGCGAAGCTGGAGTCGTAGCATGTGAGGGTCTCCACACCATACCCACCCTCCAGCTCCTCCACACCGTATACAGCGGGCATGAAGAGGGAGTCGGACGCATCCACCACCTTTAAGACAGCCCGGGCCAAGCCAGCGCCACGATACACCCTAACACCATACCCCACCCTCACCTCGTTGAGGGCCCTTACCGCGTGTATGGAGAACTGAACACCCTCGAAGAAACCCTTACTCCTCACCCTCGTAAAGAGCCTGGCCGCATCATCGCCGGTGACAGGGTATCTCCCGAGGATGCTGGAGGTGAAGTGCCGCTCCAGCCGCCTCCTCGACTCAGGGCTCTGAAGCCCCTCGGCCACGTCAAGCACCCTACGATAGTTCTGGCCGCCATAGACCACCATGTCTATATCCGCCTTCTCGTATCTGAGCCCTGGAAGCAGCGAGCCTGTAACACCCATGTATGTGAGGAGCTGGTGGGAGCCCTCCGAGAGATACTCCGCCAGCCTGCCACACTGCCGCTCCCTCTCCCACGAGGGGTCATCCAGAATCATCCTAAGCCTCTCCTCAGGCCTGTAATGCGAGACCACGGCATCGGTCGGCGGGTAGGTGAACTCCTCCCCAACATACGGGTCCCTGAAGATGTAGCCGGGGTTGCGGCTCTTCACAAAATCCAAGGTGGCTCCCACCTCCCTCATGGAGTAGGACCTCAACATCCTAGCATATCCAACACCACCCCTCATCCAAGGCCCCCCACCCCTCACATATTTGAGGTAGGAGAGGATTCTCCCCGGAGGATGGAGGTCGGAGACCACGCAGAATATCCAGCCCTCGGAGGTCTCAAAGTAGTCATGGTCCCTGTAAACCCTCAGCCCATCCCTTATCTCCGGCATCATCCAATCCTCACGATAGTGTCTTCAGGCTCCCAGCCCACCACAACCCTGAGGAAGCTGCGGCCGCCGTCAGAGACCTCCTCCAAAGTCCCGACAACCTCGATGACCTCCCCTTCACGGCAGTGCTCTGCGAAACGGCTTCTGAAGGAGACCACAATAGAGACCGGGTGAGGGCAGCTCTCAACCGGCTCCACTATATACTGGGACGGTGTGTAAATCCCCATACCCGCATCCAGAACCCTAAACCTGGACGCAGCCCTCCCCAGAGGCCTGCAACGTGTACGGCTCCAAGACTCCGGATACTCGTGGGGCCATGGAACCAGCTTAACCATGAAAAGCCTTCCCCTGAAGAGGCCTGTCAAAACCTTCCTCCCCTCATGGAGTATAGCCATCTGGAGGGCTTGGAGAGAGTCCCTCCTACCGGCTAGAAGTGAGGGTAGGCTGGAAAGCCCAACCGACGCAGTCACACCCTCGGCTCTGAGCCTGGCCAGCCTCCCATAAAGCCTCCTGCCAAAGTCCAGCCCGTAGGCCACCAGGTCGATATCAGAGTCGGGCCTTGCGAGGCCGTATAGGAGGGAGCCTGTGAAGCCTAGGTCCTCACCAGAGCCCAACACCTCCAGCAAATCCAGCGCATCCCTCCTCAGCCCTTCGGGAACGTTATCCGACAGGGTCTGCGACGGCCTCAGCAATCCTGATATGTGGTTGTGGGGGACTGCGGGCTGAACCCTGCCCGTGTAGGGGTCGTCGAAGAGGTAGTGGGGCCTCTCCCTCCGCAGATAGTCTAGGGCCGAGCCTAGGGTTGGGAGCTTGACATAGCCTTCTGGGCCCCTAACCCTCTTGGGTATGGCGTAAAACCTGTCGGGAGGCTGGACCACACCCTTCACCGCATAGATTTCTCCGTGGCTGTCCAGGATATACCAGCCCTCAGCCGCCATCCCGGATAGGATGGTCCAGGGTATAATTTAAGAGCCAAGGTAGCTTAGGGTTTCCCGAAGAGTTTTGGAGATGGATGGGGGCTATACGGGGCTCTGCAGGAGGCTGATATCCGAGGCGGGGGCCTCTATCGGGGACGAGGTCCTAGTGGTCACTAGGAAGGGCGAGTATAGGGGTTTCCTGATGATGAGGTATGAGCTGGGCGCCGCCGACCATATAGTTCTCAAGCTGGCCAACGGCTACAACATAGGTGTGAAGGTATGGGATGATTCGAGGGTTGTGAAGCTCTCCGAGTCTAGGCCTCCATCCTTCAGGGCTGTGGAGCCACCTCCTCCGGACCCTGGGCTACCCCATGTGGCGGTCATCAGCACAGGGGGGACCATAGCCAGCCGTGTAGACTATAGGACAGGAGGTGTGAGACCTGCGCTAACAGCCTCCGACCTCCTCTCCGCTGTCCCCGAACTCTCCGGGATAGCTAGAATCTCCGCTGAGGTTCTGATGAGCATTTACAGCGAGAATATGAATCCCAGGAACTGGGCCCTTATGGCGGAGAGGGTTGACAGCCTACTCCGCTCCGATGTAGACGGCGTTGTGATAGCCCACGGCACAGACACTATGGGATACTCTGCGGCCGCTCTAAGCTTCGTCCTACAGCAACCGCCGAAACCAGTCGTCCTAGTGGGCTCCCAACGCTCATCCGACAGGCCGTCCAGCGACGCAGCCCTCAACCTAGTGGCCGCCGTGGATATAGCGGCAAAGGCTCCCATAGCTGAGGTGGGTGTGTGTATGCATCTGGGCCACTCGGACGACGTGATAGCCTTCCACAGAGGTGTCAGAGTGGTGAAGCTACACACCAGCAGCAGGTCCGCCTTCAAATCGGTCAACTGCGAGCCGCTGGCGCTATGGACTAGGTCGGGCCTGAAGATACAGGCTGAGAAATATCATAGGAGGGGTGGGGATGACTACCGTTTTATGCCGGGGTTCGATGAGAGGGCTCTCCTCCTCAAATTTTATCCGGGGATGAGTCCTGAGGTTTTGGAGGTTCTTAGGGAGAGGCTGTGTCTCAGGGGTGTGGTCTTGGAGGGTACTGGGCTTGGCCATGTCAGCTCCAGCTTCATTCCAACCCTGAAGAGGTTGAGGGATGAGGGTGTCTTCGTGGGGATGACATCCCAGTGCCGGTATGGAAGGGTTGACATGCTGGTCTACGATAACGGCCGCGACCTTCTAAGGGCCGGTGTCGTCCCCCTCGACAACATGCTCGCCGAGACCGCGTTGGTTAAGCTGATGTGGGTTCTGGCCAGAGCCGAGGAGTATGAGGAGGTGAAGAGGCTGATGGCCACGAATCTTGTGGGTGAGATGGGTGGAAGGTCTATGCCTGAGGGGGTTGGATAAATGGTGCTGGATTATGAGAGGCTGGGGTTAAAGGTCGGCCTCGAGATTCACCGACAGCTTAACACTGCTAGGAAGCTCTTCTGCCCATGCCCCACCGAATACGATGAGTCGGGTGAGAAGATTAGTTTCACAAGGTTTCTAAGGGAGGCGCAGAGCGAGCTGGGCGAGCTAGACCCTGCCGCTGTCTTCGAGTCGAGAAAGAGGAAGAAGATCGTCTACCGGATGGATAGGCGTTCGGCGTGTCTGGTTGAGCTGGATGAGGAGCCACCCCACACCCTCAACGGGGAGGCCGTCGAGATAGCCTTGACCGCAGCCCTCCTAATGGGCTCGACACCTGTAGACGAGATTCACGTTATGCGGAAGATTGTGGTGGATGGCTCCAACACGGCAGGCTTCCAGAGGACGTGTGTTGTGGCTACAGGAGGTAGGGTTGTGGTGGACGGCGAGGCCATACCCATCCAGACCATAACGCTTGAGGAGGATGCCGCAAGACTTGTGGAATCTTCCAGGGGTGTGGTGGAGTATGACCTCTCGAGGCTTGGAATCCCGCTGATAGAGGTGGCCACCGCACCAGTTATCAAAAGCCCGGAGCAGGCTGTCAAGGCCGCCAAGGCCATAGGAGATATCTTGAGGGCTACCGGAAAGGTGAAGAGGGGGCTTGGCACAGTCAGGCAGGACCTCAACATATCCATCAGGGATGGAGCCCTAGTAGAGGTCAAGGGTGTACAGGAGCTGGAGCTGATAGACGACGTGGTAGAATATGAGGTGAGGCGACAGCTACACCTCCTAGATGTGTCCAAGAGGCTTGCCGCCAGACTTGGTGGGGGGCTGCCAGCCTTCAACCCTGTGGATGTGACCCATCTCTTCACCGACACCAAGTCTAAGGTTATCCGCAGGTCTTTGGACGCTGGGGGAAGGGTTATGGCCCTCCTCCTCCCAGCCTTCGCAGGCCTTATCTCGGAGGAGCCCTTCAAAGGGGTTAGGCTGGGGGCGGAGCTGGCGGCCTATGCCAAGGCCTGGGCCGAGGTGGAGGGCATATTCCACACCGACGAGCTACCCGGATACGGGATAACATCCGAGGAGGTGGCGTCCCTCAGAAAATATATGGGAGCTGGGGATGCTGATGCTGTAGTCCTAGTGGCAGATTTGGAGCATTACGCCGTCGAGGCCCTCAGGGCGGTGTATGAGAGGGCGGCCGAAGCCCTTCGGGGCGTGCCTAATGAGACGAGGGCGGCGAGGCAGGATGGCTCCACCGTCTACATAAGGCCCAGGCCAGGTGCTGCCAGGATGTATCCGGAGACCGACATCCCGCCAATACCTATAACAGAGAATTATCTGGAGGAGCTCAAGTCTAGGCTTCCCGAGACCTTGGATAGGCTGGCGGAGCGGCTTTCAAGGCAGTACGGCCTCAGCAGGCAGCTGGTCCAAGAGCTTATCGACAGGGAGAGGGTTGAGATATTCATGGAGATATTGGGGAAGACATCCGCCAGCCCCACAGTCGTGGCCACAACTCTTACTGAAACCCTCACAAGCCTGGCGAGGGATGGCGTGGATGTGGGGAGGCTGGGCGAGAGGGTTCTATTGGAGGTTTTCCAGCTCCTGAGCGAGGGCGTCTTCTCCAAGGAGATGCTGCGGGATGTTCTGGCGAGGGCGGCCTCAGAGGGTGTCAGCGATGTAAGGAGCCTAGTCTCCTCCATGGGCTTGGCCGCTGTGGACCTGGAGGAGGTTAGAAGGTATGTGGATGAGCTGGTGGAGAGGAATAGGAGTTTCTTAGGTGATGAGCGGGCTGTGAAGAGGCTGATGGGTGATCTGATGAAGAGGTATAGGGGTAGGGTGGATGGAAGGCTCCTCCACCAGATTCTATCCGAGAGGGTTGCAGCTAGGACTGGTGCGGCCCAGGGATAGACTTATCTTATGCTTCTGAACGCTAGGGAGGCGGAGATGTCCGTAGAGCAGTTCATAGATTTCCTATATGGGAGCGTCTACTGGCTCATAATAGGGGCCCTCGTACTGGTGGCCTTGTACACCGTATATACCAGCATGGAGAAAGGACAGTAGCGTCATGGGGTTCGGAGGACAGGCTGAGGTAGCCTACGTCCAGTCCCTCTTCAGGGCCTACTACCAGAAAGGCTACTCCAACCCATACATCCCACCCCAGATGGAGAGGAGGGAGTATGGCTACATGCTCTTCGGCCAGAGGACTATGGTGAGGCATCTAAGCCTTAAAGACCCCTCTCAGCTGTTAGACCTCCTCAAGAACGTGGCTCCAGCCCATGTCTACCGCTCCGCAGCCATCTACCACTACCCCTCAGCACCCATGGAGGAGAAGGGCTGGATAGGAGCAGACCTCATCTTCGACATAGACGCCGACCACCTGGAGACACCGTGCAAGGCCAGCCATGATTTCCGCCTCTGCACATCATGCGGCCTCCGTGTATCCTCAGACAGATGTAGCGGCTGCGGCTCAGACCAGCTGGAGGATGTGAAGTGGGTCTGCGATATCTGCCTCGAGGGTGCTAGGGCTGAGCTGATCAAACTCCTCGAGTTTATGGAGGTCGACCTCGGCATCCGGAGGGAGAGTATGGTGGTGAGTTTTTCGGGGAACCGTGGATATCATCTAGCGGTCTACGATGAGAGGTTTCTAGGTCTTGGTAGGGAGGAGAGGCAGGAGATAGTGGAGTATCTTACAGGAGCCAACATGGACCCGTCCCTCCACGGGCTGGAGGCTGGGCTTGAACCGGGAGAAGGCCCAGACTACTCGGACCATGGATGGAGGGGGAGGATAGCCAGACAGTCGTACACAATATTATCGAGGCTAGCTAGAGGCGATGAGAAAACGGTGAAAGCCTTAGAGGGGCTCCTAGGCCATAGGATTGTCCAATCCCTAAAGACATCGGAGGATTTTTGGAGGGAGAGGCCACGATGGGACCTCTTGGGTGGCAGGGCAGAGACAAGGGCCAAAGCCCTCAAGGCGTTGGTGGCGTTATCAGTAGAGAGCGAGAAGACCCACATCGACACAGTCGTCACGACAGATATCCACAGGCTCCTTAGAATGGCCGATACTCTAAACGGCAAAACAGGCCTCAAAGCCTCCACGATACCTGTTGAAAGGGTTGAGGAGTACGACCCGTTGAGGGAGGCGGTGGCAATTCCGGCCCATCCTGAGACAAGGATAAGAATCGCCTACGCACCCAGGTTTAGGCTGGGTGAAGAAGAGTACGGGCCATACTCCGACGAGGAGGCAAAGCTGCCGGCTTTTGCGGCCTCATACCTAATATGTAGAGGTGTCGCAAGGCTTGCGGAGAGGAGGCGCTGAGTGATGTACGATGACACCTACGAGAGGCTGCTGGAGGTTTGGATGAGGGAGAAGAACACCGAATCCCTCACCAAAATTTCAGAGGATTTTCTGAAGGACCTATCCGCATACATGTCCCATCTCAGGAGGCAGCAGAAGCTCTCGGATAAGACATCCCTAACCCACATCCTGAAGGGTTCCGAGATATCCATGATAAAGGCCCTCGTCGAATCCCTCCTGAGGCTCAGGCTCTCCAAGATATTCAAGGTTGTATCCGACGAGGAGCATCTGGAGAATATGCTCTCCCTGGAGAGGAGGACCTACAACACTGTTTTACTTGCATTGCAGGGGCATCTCGACTCGGTGGCCGGCATACTGAGTAACCCACGCCTCCTAGCTGCGGGGAAGGAGTCAAGATATGAGGTGGTCATCTTTCTGAAGCCCTCACCGAAGATAGTTGGTGTCGACATGGCCTCCTACGGCCCCTTCAGGGAGGGTGATATGGCGCATATCCCTGCCGAGAACGCGGAGCTCCTCGCCAGAAGGGGGGTTGCGAGGAGGGTTCAGCTGGCCTAGATATATCCGATCTCCTCACCGTCCTGGGTTACGAGCATCCGGCCGAGAAAAACATTCCTCACAGACTGGTTCATCGCTGTGTATATCCTTATCAGGTTTTTCCCAGGCTCGTAGCCTGTGATAAGGCCGATCCTGTAGAGGTATTCATCTCCTCCTGATATGTAGGAGAGTAGGCCGGAACCGGCCTTGGTGGTTGTCAGGGCCTCGGAGACCCGTCTCAGAAGGGTTTCGGGATCTGACGAGGATGTCTCCAACCTAATCCATGTGATGGGTATGGTTTTGAGGCTGGCATTCCTTAGAAAACGCCTGTAGGCCATGGCTCTTATCTCACGCCTCATATTCTGGCTTCTCTCAAGTATCGCCCTCGGCCTCTGCAGGATGTGAATCCTTGAGCCGAGACGCTTCGCCGTCTCCCCCACGGCCGGAAGGGCGTCACCTAGGAAAGCTACGTCAGTGGGTCTGAACAGCTCCACCAACCTGCTTTTGGCCTCTTCAGCGGCCTGCCCCTCCACCCAGCCGTCCACATCCACAACCAAGGAGGGGGCCGACATCTTCTCAACCCACTGGACTAGCCTTCCCGCAGCACGGATAAGCATCTCCGCAGCTTCGGGGGCTGAGGTGGAGCAGACAGGCACAACGGCTGAAGCCTCCAGCTGGGATAGGTCGTGGACAGGCTCCCTCAAGAACGCTCCGCCTACCGTGGTGGGTGGTGAGAGATAGCTCTGGCCCGGGTCGAGACAGAGTATCGCACATCCGGAGAGGGTGGAGAGCCTGTTGGCGAGGAGGGTGGAGAGGGATGTCTTGCCTGTGTCAAAGCCACCCATCACCAGAACCCTACACCCCCTCTCCAGGGATGAGGCAAGCTTCATCCAATCCTTACCTACCGTATCACCCTCCACAATCTTTAGACCTCCATCATCCCCCAGCCTAACCTCACACTCCAACTCCTCATCGGCCGTGACCGGGTACCGCCTATAAGGCCTCATCAGATAGCTCCTATTCCTTCTAAGCCTGCATCCCAGAATCGAGGCCGAACCCTTGAGGACACGGATTGATGCTGGCCCATCCAGTAGTAGGGTATATCCAGCCCCAACCCTAAGGTGTTGTTCGGACATGCCCCCTCCTCAAGGCTAGATTGGCTGCGGCCCGCTCATCTCTACCCCTCCTCCCACCACCGACGAACCCCCTCCTAGAGGTCCCCTCCTCAGAGACAATCTCTATCGGTGCATCACCAAGCCCGGGTATGGAACGTATCATTCTTATCAGCCTCTCCCGATACTGGGGGGCTCCGGAGCCGATGACCACATTGGGGGTGAGGCCCCGATGGCTGGAGATAAACTCTCTCAGATCCCTCTCCAACCCCTCGAGGTCGGTATATGTCCCCGTCCTCACGAGAAGGTCAGCCACCATATACGCCACACCAATCCTGCTGCCAGGGTCTATCGAGATGGTGGCGGTCTTGGCGTCAGCCCTCCCCGCAGCAACCTCCACGGCCTTGTCCAGGAGCGAGACAGGGCTGGGAAAGTCCTCAGCATAGATTACAGACCATGAACGGATATCCCCACACTCCCCCCGCCTCGAGATCACCACCCTAACCGATAGGGGTATGTCGCCGGCTGAGGTGACGTGGACAACCTTCAACCCCCTCCTCAGCCCCTCATCCCTGAGGCGGCTGGCTAGGACGTGGTCGTGGGTGAGGACGGCCACCTGGAACCTGTACATTATAGCCCGTATAAACCCCCTCCTCCGCAGTAATATATCTTCAAGCATTTATATCAAGGTGGGATGGGTCTGATGGCATGGGAAGAAAAAGGAGACGTATCATCAAGAGGGCGCCGAAGCCTCTCCCCAAGATATTCACCTGCCCCGTCTGCAGCGCCTTCGCCGTCACAGTCACCCACGAGCCTGGCTCCGATAAGGCCCTGGTCCAATGTGGTAGCTGCAAGAAATCCCTAGAGGTCCCCTGGTATCCTGCCTACAGCGAGGTGGACGCCTACAGCAAGTGGTATGACCTTGTGGTGAAGGGGGAGGCATCGGTTGAGGCTGGGAAGGGTTGAGCAATACCTGATGGATAGGATAGGTGCTGGGAGGCATCTCCACATCTCCCTACTAGACCCTGTCAGCACACCTTCTGAGAAGGCTGGGGAATACGCCTCCTACATCCAGGAGAGCGGCTCCGACGCCATAATGGTGGGCGGCTCCACCGTCTACTCCCAGGAGGCCCTCGACAGCTTCATAAAAAAGGTCAAGGAGGAGGTATCGATACCCGTGATAATATTCCCCAACAACGTCCAATCCATCTCAAGATATGCCGACGCAATATGGTTTATGAGCCTCCTCAACAGCGTGGACTGGTACTACATAGTGGGCGCACAGCTCCAGGGAGCCCTCACAGTCAAATCCTTCAACCTTGAGGCCATACCTATGGGGTATGTGGTCTTCGGGAGTGAGAGCACGGTGGCGGCGATGGGCAGGGCTCTACCCCTGGCACCCCACAGCTACGAGATAGCCGTATGCTACGGGCTGGCAGCCCAATATTTGGGGATGAGGTTCCTATACCTAGAGGCAGGCTCCGGAGCCTCCAGACCCCTACCCGAAACCACCATAAGGGCCGTCAGGAAGGCCGTCGACATACCTGTCATCGTCGGAGGAGGCATAAGGACGCCTGAAGATGTGAAGGCAGTCTGCGGTGCTGGAGCCGACATAGTGGTGACCGGTACGGCTATCGAGAGGGACCATAGAATTCTGCCGTCTCTCGTGTATGCGGCTAAAAATCTGGGAAACTAGAAGACGTCATAGCTTATATTATTGGCTTCACCGTCTTCTAAAGGTATGGCTGATACTTCCGAGAGGGTCTCGACTGGGAATGTGAAGCTGGACACCATGCTGGGTGGCGGCTTTATAAGGGGTAGGACCTACCTAGTAACAGGAGAGACCGGGGTTGGGAAAACCATCCTCTCCCTCCAGTTCCTCCTCAACGGCCTCACAAGAAACGAGACCTGCGTCTACGTAACCATAGATGAGAGGGTGGAGGGCGTCCTACGGGGCGCCGAATCCCTGGGATGGAACTTCTGGGCCCACATGGAGACAGGACGGTTCATACCCCTCGAGCTGAGAATCTATGCGGCGGAGGCTAGGAAGTATGGGAAGGAGAGCAGGGCCTTCGTGGACGCCATCTACAACGCCACCAAGGGGAGGAGGTTCTCGAGGCTTGTCCTAGACCCTGTCTCAGCCCTGGCCCAGGGTGTGAAGGATGAGTTCTACGTCAGGGAGTATCTGAGAGAGATAATCACCATGATTGAGGAGAGGTTCAACGTAACAACCCTGATGACCACTGACATCCCCACCGGCTCCAAGAGGATGAGCAGGTTCATGCTGGAGGAGTTCCTCGCCTCGGGCGTGATAGTTCTAGGGGTTAAACAGCTGAACGGTATGCTGGTGAGGACCGTCTACGTACGGAAGATGAGATGGTCCTCAATGGACTCCACGATGTACGTCTTCACAATAGTGCCTGAGAGGGGTATAGTGATAGGTGAGCCCTTCGAGGAATACTATCGGAGGGTTATGGGTCCAGCCCAGAGGATGGGGCAGGAGCTCCCCGGATAACCGATAAATCCATCCACAAATCTAATGTAGTAGATGTCTGAGCCGCTTGTGGGGGATTACCATCAGAGACTACTATCGAGTCTTGGGGAGGCCTTTGAGATAGCTAGGAGGGTTAGGGAGTACACCAACTCCCCCACCGACCATGTCGAGACCATCTTCGCCGACACGATGGATGAGAGGGTTGAGCTCCTGGTGGGGCCTGAGGGCGTGGCCGAGAAGATTAGGAGGATGAAGGGAGTTCTATCCGGTGAGCAGCTGACCTTCAAGCTCTGCGAGGACATCGTCTACTCCTCCCTAGGTCGGATGGATGAAGAGTCCATTATGAAGCAGGCGATATGTACAGCCCTAGCTGTCCTCACACCGCCGTGTATAACGGCAGCCCCATCCGAGGGCATATCAAAGGTTAAGATTAAGGAGAACCCCGACGGGTCGAGGTATCTGGCCGTCTACTTTGCGGGGCCGATAAGGGCTGCCGGCGGTACGGAGCTGGCTGCGGTGGTTGTCCTCGCCGACTACGTGCGAAGGCTTCTGGGACTGGACAGGTTCAAGGCCACAGACGAGGAAGTCCAGAGGTTCGTGGAGGAGCTGAGAACCTACGTCCGCCGAGTGATGAGGTTCCAGTACAACGTACCCGACAGACTTATCGCCTATGCTTATCGGATGACGCCGGTGGAGATTACTGGTGTGGCGACCGACAAGATACTGGCTCCATCCCATAGAAACCTCCCCAGAATCGAGACCAACTATCTTAGGGGTGGTGCCCTGAGGGTTGTGAATGACGGTATCGTGGGGAGGGCGAAGAAGGTCCTCAAACTGGTCCAGTCCATGGGTATCTCGGGGTGGAGCTGGATTGAGGAGATTGTGAAGGAGAGCGCCAACATCAGGAAGGAGGGGGGAGAGGAGAGCCTCTCCGAGGTGATAGGGGGGAGGCCCGTCTTCTCCCTCGCGGGTAAGTTCGGCGGGTTCAGGATAAGATATGGCCGTGCCTTCGCCACAGGAATGTCCGCCCTAGGCATACATCCCAACACATTCAAGATATTGGACGGCTATCTGGCCGCCGGCACCCAGCTCAAGACCGACTACCCGGGTAAGGGCGGCATCGTCGTCCCAGTGGAGGTTGAGCCCCCTGTCGTCCGAACCAAGGATGGGGAGGTTGTCAGGGTTGAGACGGCCCAAGACTACGCCCGGGTAGCGGGGAGGATAGACAAGATACTCTTCCTAGGCGATATACTAGTCTCGGTGGGGGACTGCATTGAGAACAACGTGGAGCTTAGGCCGAGTGGATACTGTGAGGAGTGGTGGTCACAGGATCTGGCTATGGCGGTAGCGTCCATAGGCTTGGGTGAAGTGGTGTCCGCATCCTCCATACCGCTGGAAAGGCTGTCTAAGATGATGGAGAGGCCTCTATCCACTACTCCGTCCCTAGATGAAGCGGTCAAACTCTCCCAGATATGCGGCATACCGCTACATCCCCGATACCTACTCTTTTTCGAGAACACAACGGTGGAGGAGTTGGACAGGCTGAGGGGTTGGTTGAGGAGCATCAGCGAAGTCACTCCTAACGAATACATCTACGTGAGGGGGGGACAGGAGATAGACGACATACTTACCAAACTGCTGGTGGAGCATAGATTCGACGGCTCCAGCATAGGACTGTCAGCCGAAACTATCACCCTCCTCAGACTCCTCCTCAGACCCGACAGGGAGATAAAGGCACCTGAAGGAGCCGACCCGATTCAATACATCAGCATCCTCTCCGGGTTGAAGATAAGGGGGAAGAGGGGTGTAACTTTGTCGGCTAGGATGGGTAGGCCTGAGAAGGCTGGCCCACGGAAGATGAGTCCAGCCGTCCACATGCTCTTTCCAGTGGGCCTGTCGGGCGGAGGGCTGCGGGACCTTAACCAGGCGGCGTCATCGTCTGAGAATATAGCTGTGGAGTTGGTTACTAGGAGATGCGTGGACTGCGGGGCTGTCTCATGGCGTCCTAAATGCCCTGTATGCGGTGGGAAGACAGCCATATCCGGTAGATGTTTGGGGTGCGGGGATGAGTATAGAGAGCTTAGGGATGAATGCGGTAGGTGCGGAGGCCGTATCAGCTACTCATCGATGCAGACTGTTCCGATTAGGACGCTGTTGAATGAGGCAGCCCAGATAGTGGGTGAGATGCCCCATTCAAGGGTTAGCGGTGTTAGAGGCCTGACAAGCAGAGCCAAGGTCCCGGAAGATATTGTGAAGGGATTGTTGAGGGCGAAGTATGGCCTACACGTATACAAGGATGGCACTACAAGATTTGACGCAACCAACGCACCACTCACCCATTTCAGACCCTCACAGATAGGGACGGATGTTGAAACTCTCAGGAGGCTCGGATATCTCTACGATGTGGATGGGGAGCCTCTAACAAGCCCCGACCAGGTGTGTGAGCTGATGCTCCAGGACATCATCCTGCCCCGGAAGGCGGGCGAACACCTCCTCAGGGTGTCTAGGTTCATAGACGACTATATCAGCAGGGTGGCTGGGCTGGACCGCTACTACAACTGCAAAACCATCAACGACTTGGTTGGGAAGCTTGTTGTAGCCCTCTCACCCCACACCTACGTGGGGGTTTTGGGGCGTGTGATAGGTTTCGTTGACGGCCTCCTCTGCTACAGTCATCCAGTCTTTCACGCAGCCAAGAGGAGGGACTGCGACGGAGATGAGGACAGCGTCATGCTCCTGCTAGATGTCCTAATCAACTTCTCTAGGCTCTACATCCCCGACAGGATTGGGGGAAGGATGGACTCGCCACTACTCATCACTAGGATAGTTTATCCGGAGGAGGTGGACGAGCAGGCCCACAACCTAGACACCAGCTGGAGATATCCCCTCATCCTCTACGAGGAGAGCCTTAGAGGTATCAAGGCCGCAGACCTACAGAAGCTGGTTAGAACGGTTAGAGCAGATATCTCGGCGGGTGTGAACGCCCGGGGTGTAGGCTATACCCACGACCAGAGCAGGCTCTGGGTGGAGCCTGTGGAGTCAGCTTATAAGAGGCTTAAGACCATGCAGGAGAAGATAGCTGGCCAGCTGGCCCTGGTGGAGAGGATTGAAGGGGTCAGAGACGCAGCCGTGATAGAGAGGGTTGTCGACTCCCATATCCTCCCGGACATAGTGGGGAACTTTAGGGCCTACATGGTCCAGAGCTTCAGATGTAGAAGATGCAACAAGAAATACCGCAGGCTCCCCCTGACCGGAAAATGCAGCGAATGCCAGACAGACCTAACCCTAACAGTCTTCAGAGGTGCTGTCGAGAAGTATGTCGAGCTGGCCAGGGAGCTGGCGGAGACGAAGATATCAGACCAGTATCTGAGGGAGAGAACACTGTCAGCCATAGAAAATGTCTCGGACATCTTCAAGCCCTCCAAGACTGTGGAGTATAGGCTTCAGGGTAGGCAGGCGTCCCTAGAAATCTTCCTCGAGTGATGCCGATGGTCGCCGTCAACCCTAAAGCCTATCTAAGGAGGCTTAAAAACGTCCGGAGGGGGGTAATCGCCAGAAGCAAGATAATAGAGGCGTTGGGGGATATTTCCCTTACGGTCCAGCAGATTCATAGGAGGACAGGCCTCTCACCCCAGTCTGTCAGATACCACCTAGGCAACATGCTGGCCGAAGGAATCGTCTCCAGAAAGCTTTCGGGCAGGAGGGCCTGGTGGAACCTCACAGGAGCCGGCCAAAAAACCTTAGAGGAATCGCTGGAGGGTTAGAGGGGTATCAGCCACCGCAGTATGGTTACGGCAGCTATCAATAGGGCCGCAGCTATCACCACCGTTTCAGGCCTAATCTTTATCCCCTTAGACTCCTCCTCGAA
The DNA here is from genome assembly GCA_002898355.1 of archaeon HR01. GTDB lineage: Archaea > Thermoproteota > Nitrososphaeria_A > Caldarchaeales > Caldarchaeaceae > HRBIN01. The sequence goes on from BEHD01000007.1 coordinate 22,379, forward strand.
GAACCTGAGAAGTCCGGCGCCGCTCGCCGGCATCGGAGCCTCGTCTCTCCTCCTCCTACTGCTCATCAACTACCTAAACGGTGGGGCGGTATAAATGCTTCACCTACCCATCCATCCTGGCAGGCTCGGCATAATACCCCATCCTCCTGAGATGTGAGGCCAGCCTCGCCGAGTAGCCGTGTACTGTAAAGATTTTCCTCGGACCCACCGACTCAACATGTCTGAGTAGGTTGGGGAAGTCGGCGTGGCCGCTCAGGGGGAAAGCCCGGTCGAAATCGTCAAACCGATACCTCAAGGCCCAGCCTGTGGCGACGGCCCATCTCACCCGTTTCCATGTTGGAAGCCGTCGCCGGGAGCCGTCAACGTATACGCACCCACCTCCGGACAGGAGTTCCAAACCCTCATCGGCGTTTACCGGATAATATTCCAGCCCTGCCCCCGCGTCGTTGAAGACACGGCAGGCCTCAGCCACTGAAACACCGACAACTACAGGAAGACTGGTGAACGTGTTGACCATCTTAATTATCTCCTGAGCCTTCCCTATGGTATAGGATTTGAAGGCGGGTATCTCACCTGTTGCGATACATCTGGAGATCCATCTAACCATCTCACCGTATACCCGCTCCCTCTCCGGGAAGACATACTCCGGTGAGCCGTAGGTGGACTCGAGTATGAGGGTTTCACAGGGCCGGACCTCAGCAGGCTTCGTCAGGAGGGTCTCCACAGTGTTGATGTCCCCGGTATATACTATGCTTCCGCCATCATGCTCCGCCATGAACTGGGATGAGCCTAGGACATGTCCAGAGTCAAACAGCGCCAGCACCACCTCATCCCCGACAACGATGTGGCCGCCGTTCCGGACAGGCCTGACACCCCGCACCCTAATGCCTCTGCTACGGATTAAAGCCATGGTCTCAGGGCTCATGACGGATTTGTAATGTTCCACCACATGGTCGGAGTGGGCGTGGCTTATACAGCATATCACTGACGGCCCGGCCTCGGAGTCGAAGGAGAGTTTAACCCTCCCGGAGGATACGTTCACGCCCCTTCGGAAGTCCAGCCTCAGCAAGCCAGTCCGCATCACCGTCTCTGCGAATATAAATCTTGGCTCTTCAGACAGTTTTTAGATATCTGAGTAGGTTGGGTGTGTAGATTGAACGGTGAAGTTGCAGGGTCTATAGCGAGCCATTACCGGCTTATAAGGGGGGTGGCTACAACCCAGCGTAGCGCCCTAGCCTTCATGTTTCTCCTCTCATCGATCTCCACCGCCCTTCTCTACTATGCCTTATCGGCCTCACCCACGACATTTCTTATACTGAGTGCACCGCTCCTATACATTTCATACAACTACCTCATCTCCCACATCTATCCCAACAGGTACGGAACCTTCACCTTCAGGAGGCTCAACAGCCTAGCAGCCCTCGAGATGTTGATAGTGTCGGCGGGTGTGGCCGCCTCCTCCGCACTCCTAGGGCTAGGGTTTAGAAGCCAAGCCTCCGCCGTCTTCACCGCCTTCCTCTCCCTAGCCATCTATATCAGCTACTCCGTCAGAAGAGGTATAGGCGGAGGATTCCTCGGAAGCATCCTCTCCATGCTCCACACCCCCACCATCGGCTCCGCCATCATCTACATCCAGACAGGGCAGATCCTGAAATCCCTCCTCAACACCGCGCTATCCACAGCGACACCTATAGCCCTTATGGAGATGGTGAGGGCGGTACTAGACCACCGTCTATCCTTCAACGGCGTAAAACTCTTCAGGCTCTGCCAGTCCTTCTTCGGCACACTCCTCTCAGGCAGGGGCGAGGAGCTGGAGAAGATGCTGGTGCCTCTGTCCAGGGAGGCCACAGTCCGTAACGACCTCTTCCTAATCAAGAGGAAGGAAGGTAAACCCATAGCCATAGTTGTGACAGATGTCCATCCGGGCCCCTTCCGGGACGTGGGTAGTAGCGCGTATCCCAGCATCCTAATGAGAAGGCTGGCGGCCAAGGGGTTCGAGCCCATGGTTTTGAAAGGTCTCTCCAGCCATGAGAAGAACCTCGTAACGAGGCGAGATGCGGAAGAGCTGGCGGAGATAGTCTCTAGGAGGGCTGGGGAGATGATGTCCCTGCAACCATCCTCAGCCTGCTTCTCCACCCCTAAGAGGCTGGTCTTGAACGGGGCCAAAGCCCTTTGGTGGGTGATGGGTGGGAAAACCCTCTGCCTCCTCACCCTCCATCCAAACCCGATGGAAGACCTTCCAGCCGAGCTGGCCGATGGGGAGGATGGTGTCCTACCCGTGGACACCCACAACAGCTTCGACGCATCCTACAAAGCCCTAGACCCGGAATCCGTCAGCAAGCTCAAATCCCTCATCAACCATCTGAGGGAGAACGGCGGGGCATCCGAGGAGGATGTGAGGATAGGCTACTCCAGAGTTGTGCCTGGAGGAATAGGCCTGGCCGAGGGCATGGGGCCGGGAGGCATCTCATGTTTAGTGGTGGATGCCAGTACCGGAAAAGCAGCGGTCTTTGCCGCCGACGCCAACAACGCAGCACCCTGGGTCAGGGAGATGGTCAGGGAGGTGGCAGGGAGATATGGGGTGGATGAGGCTGAGCTATGCACCACAGACACCCATGCCGTAAACGCAGTAAATTTGGGTGGTCAGGGATATCGGCCCCTCGGTGCGGCTACCAGGAGGGAGGAGCTGGAAAAGTTGGTGGTGAGGCTCCTCTCTGAGGCTCTCTCATCCCTCTCACCCGCAAGGGCCATCCACACCACCATAAGCACCCGCATGAGGGTCTTCTCAGACTTCCTCGAACCCCTATCCCCCAGAGTTTCAGCAGGCGCTAAAATCTATCTGGCGGCCATGGCCGCATCACCATGGATACCCCTTCTGACAGCCCTCCTGTAACGTTTATAACCCCTCCATCTATGGATGCTGGGAATCATGTCTGAGCCGGCCAAGCTGGTCATAGTTGGCAGGAAGCCCCTGATAAGGTATGTGACGGCGTGCATAACCGTCTTCAACAGGGGGGAAAGCGAGATAGCCCTCATAGCCCGGGGGAGGAGTATACCGGCGTGCATAGATACAGTCCACCTCCTGAGAAAGGCCTTCAAGAAAAACCTAGTGGTCAAAGATATTATGATATGGAGCGAGCAGTATGAGAAGATGGGGAGGAGACGCTACATCAGCTATATGAAGATACTGATAGCGCAGGCCCAGACACGTTAAAATATCTCTTATCCCGCAAGAGACGGTGAAGCGGATTGGACTTCAACCCCTCCGATGAGGAGAGAGTCTTCAGGGACCAGGTCTCAGCCTTCTGCAGCAGGAAGATAGCGCCTAGATGGGTTGATATAGATGAGAGGGGTGAGATTGAGCCCCAGCTTATCAAGGATATGGCTGACGCCGGACTTCTGGGTGTAACCCTTCCTGAGGAGTATGGGGGCCAGGGTGGGACCTTCACTGAGGCGGCGATCGCCGGCGAGGAGATAGCCTACAGCGGGCCAGCACTCTCCATAGCTGTTCTCTACCTTATCCAGGCCTCGTGGCCCTACATAGTCCATAGATACGGAGGCGAGGAGCTGAGATATGAGATACTTCCAAGGATAGCAGCCGGGGAGGCGGTTATAGGGATATCCAGCACTGAAGCCCATGGCGGAAGTGATATATCCTCCATACTCTGCAGGGCTGACCGTCTCGAGGACGGCTCATGGGTTATCAACGGCGAGAAATCCATGACCTCGCTACCCTCGGTGGTGGAGAAGATGCCCTGGGGGGGTGGATGGTTTCTCATAGCTAGGACGGGCGACCCAGCCCTCAAACATAGAACGATAACAGACTTCCTGGTCCTGATGAAGAGGGATGGGAGGCTTGTTGAGGGTATCTCCTACAAGCCCTGGACAGAGTTTGCGCGGAGAGGGCTGGACACCTCAGTGATTAGGTTTGATAATGTGCGGGTGGAACCCAAATACGTTGTGGGAGGTGTTAACTCCGGGTTCAAGATAGCTATGGAGGGCTTTAACCTCGCCCGGAGCATGATAGGTGCGGTCTGTGTCGGATGCGCCCGCTGGCTGATGGACCAGGCGGTGGAGTGGCTCCGCAGGAGGAAGGTCTTCGGAAAACCCCTCGCATCATACCAGGGCATAAGCTTCAAGCTGGCCGACTACGCTAAGGAGCTGGAGGCGGCAAGGCTCCTCAGCTACAAGGCCGCCTGGATGGCTGACAGATACTATCTGAGGAGGGAGGATGGCGTGAGCCTGTCAGATGTGGCCTTGTGGGGGGCCATGGCCAAGCTCAAATGCGCAGGGTTGGCGGTGGACTTGGGTGAGGATGTGATGAAATGGTTCGGCGGAGCCTCCTACTTCAAGGAGACACCCATCTTCAGGGCATGGCTGGCCGCCTTCAGCTACGTGGTGGGTGCGGAGGGGGCTGAAAACATCATGAGGCTTATAATCGCCAGAGAGATATTGGGGAGAGAATATGTGGAGTGATTAATGTCCGGGGCCGAATACCTTCTCTACTCGCTGGCCGTCTGCTTCTCGATTCTAATCGTTCCTGGACAGATATTTTTCATGTTGATTCAGGAGGCGAGCCGGAGCGTTAGGGATGGGCTGACATCCAGCCTAGGAGTTGTTCTGGGGGAGGTATTTCTCCTAGCCCTCCTCTATGCGGGGTTCACCCTCCTGCTGCAGCAGATAATCCCGTTCCTCAAGGCTGGGGGAGCCGTACTCCTCCTCTCCCTAGCAGCCTACTCCTTCCTGAAAGCGGTAAAACCTCCCAGAACGGGGTCTTCCAGCGGTGGCGCCAGCTTGGGACGGGGTTTCATGCTTGTAGTGATGAATCCCCCCTTCATAATCTGGCTTTTGACGGTCGGCTCGGCTGTTATAGATTCGGGATATAGGCTGCTGGGGTCTTGGGGATACTTCATCTTCGCCCAAGCCCTTCTAATCTCATCAACCACGGTGATGTTGGTCTTGATTGCAGCTGTCTCCGCAGGGAGAAAGGTTTTCCAAACTAGGCTGACGAAGCCGCTCTATATCGTCTCAGGCGGAGCCTTCATACTCCTAGCCATAAACCTGCTGCTGGGGCCTACTCCCCCATAACCTGTATGATTACACGCCTGCTTCGGGGGCCGTCGAACTCGGCTGCAAAGACCGACTGCCACGTGCCGAGAACCGGCGCCCCCCCAGCCACCGGCAGGGATAGGGAGTTGGAGAGAAGTATCGCCCTCAGATGGGAGAATGTGTTGGCGTTGGCGTCAACCGTATCGTGGTGGTATCCTCTACCCTGCGGTGCGAGCCGGTCCAGAAACTCTAGGACATCCATCCTGAGGTTGGGCTCGTTCTCGTTGAGATAGAGCCCCAGAGTGGTGTGGAGGGAGTAGACATTCACTATCCCGTTGGATACGCCGGAGGAGGCGACAGCCCTCCTCACCTTCTCCGTGATATCCACCAGCTCCACACGGTTTTTCGTGGATATACTCAAGGTCTCCGAGTAAACCTTCAAACCATAGGATACTCAGTTCCGCCAACCTATATATCTTATATCAGGGATGGGAGGACCTTCCCGGCGAAGTCTCTGAGGTTGGATGACTTGTTGTCGAGGTCTCTCAAGATGAACTGCTGGACACCTAGGGATTCAAGCTCCTCCACCTGCCTCAGTATCCTGTCCGGCCCCCCATATAACAGGGTGAAGGTCCTCCTCAAGACCTCCTCGACGGAGTCGGCCTTGGGAAGTGGGCGGAACCTCTCAACCCTCTCATCCTCCGACTCGAAGACTAGGACGCTGGTGAATAAGGCCCTCGGTATCTTATGGGGTTCTCTCCCGTATACACGGCATGCATCCTCAAAGATCTTCACCGCTTCCCGGTATTCTTCCACGGATTCGCCGTAGAAGTTCCAGCCAAAGCCTGTTTCGGCGGCCACCTTCACCATCCTCTTCTTTCTCGCACCTATCCAGATGGGTGGGTGGGGCTTCTGAATTGGAGGTGTGTTGGCCCGGGCGTTTCTCAGCGTATAATATCTTCCCCGGAAACTGGCTGTGCCCTCCGCCGTAAGCAGTATCCTGATGACTTCCACATATTCTTTGAAGCCTTCATATCTCTCTACGCCACGTTGATACGGTATTCCTAGGGCTTCATGCTCCTCTCCCTGGGGCTCTGACCCGATGCCCAGTCCCAGCTCGACCCTTCCTCCGGAGATATGGTCGAGGGTTGCAACCATCTTGGCCAGAACTGCCGGATGCCTGTAGCTGTAGCAGAGGACCGTTGTCCCAAGCCTGGCGTCGCGTATGTGCTGGGAGATGGCTGCCATCACAGTCCATGTCTCGAATACTGTGTTGGCCCTTGATGGCTGGAGGTGGTCTGTGAACCAGAGATATCTGAAGCCCCAGTCCCTGTAATCCTTGGCAAGAGCCAAGACCTCACCCCAGCCCAGATCATAGCGGGGAACCACTGCGCCGAAGACTGCCCCCATAATACCTCTCCTGGAAAGCCCCGCAATAAGGCTTAAACATAGGGATAAATGGAGCCTTGAATAATAAAATCTTATTGGGGTATAGCGGGGTAGGGTAGCCAGGTCAACCCGCCGGGCTCATAACCCGGAGATCCCTCGTTCGAATCGAGGCCCCGCTACCTACTCAAGGGTTAGCATCCCCATCTCCTTCAACCTACTGTATATCTGGATGGTCTCTCTTATCCCTTCCTCGGGTGGTGTGGAAGGCGGCCCCCCTATCTCCCTCCTGTATGCTGTGTCGTCTAGGTCCGCTGCGATGGGTAGCGGTGTCTCCTCGTAGGTGATGAGGGAGCCGGGTATGAGCCGTTGTATCATCCCAACAACCTCCGATACCTCCTCCACCTCCCCCCTGATATTGTAGACCCGCGCCCCCTGTATATCTGATAAAGCGCAGCGGACGAAGGCGTCGGCCACGTCTGCAGCGTACTGGAGGGCTATTCTTCCTCCGAACCTCACCTTGAAGGGTTGTCCAAGTAGTGCAGCCTTCACAGCCCTAGTTATATCCGCCGTGACACCCACATCCCGTCCGAATCCGTAGACGGTGTGCGGTCTCAGCCCTATGCTGCTGATGCCGTTTTCAATCCAGTAGGCGTTGGCTGTCAGCTCGTTGCAGACTTTGAAGGCGCCGTAGTGGGTTGACGGTTTGAGGACTACGTTCTCGGGTATAGGGCCTCCGCCGTACATTTCTGGTGGGCCGTATACGGCGGCTGAGCTGGCGTAAACCACCTGCTTTACACCGCCCACCTTCTTCACAGCCTCGAAGACCCTTAGGAAACCGGATACATTAACAGCGGCGCAGGCTATGGGGTCTGCCCTACACTGTGGTATCTGGAAGGCCGCTAGGTGAATAACCCTGTCAACACCGTAATCCCTTATTATCTTCTCCACAGCCGAAGGTGTTGTGATGTCTGTCTCGATGAAGGGTGTGTTGGCGATGTCGTCCACAAGAACGCCTAGGCGTGTCATATCTTTTCTAATGTCTGTCAAGACCGCTGGTATCCCCCGCCGTTTTAGAACCCTAACCACCCAGGAGCCTATGAACCCCGTAGCGCCGGTAACCAGTATCGTCACATGTCCCCACCTCTCAAAACCCTATATATGGATGTTGGCGTCGATGTCCGACTCTGAGGGGATTGCCTCCTCATCGCCTCTAACAGTGACCACCAGGGTCCCGGCTATTATGGCCCTCTCCAAGGACTCCTTGAGTTTTCTTCCCTTGAGCTGGGATGTGATGAATGTGCCTGCGAATGCGTCGCCCGCACCTATGGGGTCCTCAACGTAGACGGGGATGGAGTCTGCTGAGGCCCTCTCGGATGAGGTGGCCGCCACAGCTCCCTTCTCACCCATCTTCACCACAACAGTCCCCACACCCATGGATAGGAAACCCCTCAGGATAGCCTCCAGCTCCGTCTCACCCAGCAGTATCCTAGAGTCTGCAGGGTCTGTGAAGAGGATGTCCGTCTTCTCTATTATGGGTTTTAACACCCTGGCGGCCCTCTCCTCCGAACGCCATAACACCGGCCTGATGTTGGTGTCAAAGGATATTGTTACTTCATCCCTGTATGCTGCATCTACGGCCTTGTAGGTTGCCTCCCTGGCCGATTCGCTGAGGGCTGGGGTTATCCCAGTCACGTGAAAGACTTTAGCAGAGCCAATATATTCGGGGTCTATGTCTGATGGTGAGAGCCGGCTACCCGCAGAGCCTGACCTATAGTAGAACATCCTACTCTTGGATGGTATGGGGAAGCCCCTCTGGACAAAGTATATCCCGGTCGGCGCATCAGGGTCAATCCTGACCTGGCTGACATCCACCTCCTCACCCCTCAGCCATGCGAGGATGGCCTTTCCGAACTCGTCGTCGCCAACCCTCGTGATTATGCCTGAGGAGATACCCTGCCGCCTTGCGGTGACCGCTACGGTGGTCTCCGCACCTGCGATATGCCTCTCATAAAGGGTTACATGGCGTAGAGGACCCCGGGAGAGTGCGTTGAACTGGATTAGAGACTCCCCCAGCGCCACAAGCTCTGGCTTCATGGCTTTACCGCTATCTCCTCCTCCCTTGGGAGTAGCCTGTCAAGTGTCTCGGCCTCCTGCTCTGTAAGCTGCCGGGTTGGTGGAATAGGACCGCCAATATCCACACCTCTTCTGAGTAGGGCGTACCTGTTTGATGCCAGGTCGGGCCCTATCTTCTTCAGGATGGCCCTAACCCTGTTGAGGAGGTTCTGGAGCCTCAGGGCTTCCTCTATTCTCCCATCCCTGACATATCTGTGGATGCCTGCAGCTATCTCGGGATATATTGTGGCGAGGGAGCTGATGTGGGCCCTGTATCCGATAATGAAGCTGTAGGCCATGAGATGGTCTCCCCCGGAGGCGAGGAATCTTTCACCGCCGTATCTCTGGATGGCCTGGAGAAGGATGTCTGGGTCTCCGCTGCTATCTTTAAGCCCCAGCCTGGGCCTAACCGTCTCTAGGATTCTTGACAGCTCTTCGAATGGGATGCTGTACCCCTGTCTTCCAGGGTTGTTGTAGAGGAGTACCGGGATGTCGACGGTGTTGGCTAGGGTTTGGTAGAAGTTGATGAGGGATTGGGAGTCGTATCTGTAGTAGAAGGGCGCCACGGCGGATACCGCATGTGCTCCAATCCTGGCCGCATGCTTTGCCAGCCAGAGGACGGTGTCAATGTCTGAGGAGCCTACATGAATTATCACCAGGCCTTTTGAGCCCGCAGCCTCCACAGCTGCCTCGGCGACCTCAGCCCTTCTCTCCCTACCCAGCTTCGCTCCCTCACCGGTAGTCCCCAGGACGAAGAAACCTCTAACACCGTTTCTGAGATGAAATTCCACCAGCTCAGCCATCTTCTCTCTCAAATCAACCGTAGGCGTCAGCGTGGCCGAGATAACCCCTTCAAAATCTAACAGCTCCACGGAGGCACATACCACTGGCTGGGTATAAGTTTTTACATGTTAGTGCTTATTTACAGGCTGTCCCAACAACATCTGCGATGAAGCCCAACAGACTTAAGGAGAAACTTTCAACCGATTCCCCATGTCTGGGAACCTTCGCCACAATACCAAACCCATCGGTGGTGGAGATGATAGCCTACGCGGGATTCGACTTTGTAATCATCGATATGGAGCATGGGGTTATGGATTTGGAGTCGGTGGAGAACATGGTGCGGGCGGCCGACATACACGGCCTCACATCGATTGTGAGGGTTCCGGAAAACAGTGAGAGCAGTATCTTGAGGGCTTTGGAGACCGGCGCCCAAGGTGTGGAGGTGCCCCACGTGGATGACCGGGAGAGCGCCCGGAGGGCGGTGGAGGCCGTCAAGTACTATCCGGAAGGCCGGAGAGGTGTTTCACCCTACACAAGGGCTGGGGGATACTCCAGCATACCGCCATCGGAACATTTCACAACATCCAACAGGGAGACCATGGTAATCCTCCACATCGAGGGGAGGAAAGGGGTTGAAAACCTAGATGAGATACTGGCGGTCAAGGGTGTGGACGTCCTCTTCGCAGGCCCCTACGACCTCTCCCAATCCTACGGAGTCCCAGGTAGGATAGATGACCCCAGGGTCGTCGAGGGGATGAACATCCTCATCAGGAAATGTAGGGAGAGGAACGTGTATCCAGGCACATTCTCCGCCAGCGTTGAGATGGCAAAGAGGTGGATAGCAGCGGGTATAAGATACATGGCCTACTCTGTTGACGTAGGCATATTCTATGAGGCGCTCAAAAACTCGGTGGAGATTATCCGGGGCTAGGTCATCTTGCCCCTCGCCTTCACCTGCCAGACATAGGCCACCCGATCTCCTTCAACTCCGTAGATGATGTCAAACTGGTTGACGCAGGGGCATACGTGGTAGGGGATGAAGGACAGCCTTTCACCCAGCTTCACCCTAGAGCCCGCATCGCCCTTAAGCCTCACCCACCCATGCTCCTCCGAGAACTTGTAAATCTCAACACCCTCAACACCTACACAGACAGGGTATCTCCCCATGTCAAGATGGAAGGCTTTAGAGCCTGCGTCGATAGCGCATCTCTCATTGGAGGTTTTGCTCATGACCGTCGTCAATACTTTTAGGGCGCATGTCTCAGGCTTGGCGGCCTCCCTCTCCACCAGATACCAGTCGTTGAAGACATACATGCCTGGCTGGAGCTCTGTCACCTCCTCACATGTTGCACTCCGCCGAACCGTGGCCGATGAACCCATGCTCACAATTCCGGGCTCTATCCCCCTCCTCCGAATATCCTTCACCGCCTCGATGGTTAGACGTATCGACTCGTCTATGAGCCTTCTCCTCTCCTCGGGTTCGAGGGGTCCCCCCGCATGGCCCTCATAGCTCATCACACCCACGAGCTTCAACCCCTCCGTCCCAACCACAGCCTCGGCCAGTAGGCCAGCCTTGTCAGGCTCAACACCAGTTCTATGCATCCCGCTATCCACATCAACGTAGACACCTAGCTCCACCCCCGCCTCCCTACACACCCTACCCAGCTCCTGAACGTTTTGAGGGTCGTCAACAGCCACCGAGAGCTCTATCTTCTCCGCCAGCCTCACCAGCCTGGCCATCTTCTGTGCTCCCACAACCTCATTACTGATGAAGATATCGTCTATGCCTTCGGCCGCCATCACCTCAGCCTCACCCAGCTTCTGGACGCATATACCTCCAGCACCTGCAGATAGCTGCATCTTGGCTATCTCCGGGACCTTATGGGTTTTGACATGGGGCCTCAGCCTCTTCCCCAAGCCTCTGGCGAAGGAAGCCATATCCTCGATATTCCTCCTTAGAACCCCTACATCCACAACCAAGGCTGGAGTATCTATCTCATCCCTGTACATGGCATTGGTGGTGCCTCGCAGGCTATAATAGTTTAACAGTGTCGCCCAGCCTTATCAGGCCAGGCTCCAAGACGGTGCAGTAGAACCCCATAAACCCCCTGTAATCCGAGTATATCTTCTTCAATATCTCGTTTTTCCGGCCGAGCCCCGGCTGGGGTAGAGTGGTTATCACGCATCGCCTAGTTCTCCGGATGGCCTTAAGCCTCACACCGCCTGCTACAAGCTCCCTATCTATCACCTCCTCCTCCCTGACAGGTGAGCCAGCGCATACAACGATGTTGGGTCTGAACCTCTCGGCCGCCGCCTCCCCCAGCTGGGATGCCAGCATACCAAGGTTCTCCTCGAAGACAACATGGACAGGCGCCGAGTCCTTGAAAGAGTTCTCCATGGTTTCACCCACCTCATACTCCTGGCGGTGGGACAACTCCTCTATTCTCGGCCAGTATCCCAGATATTTCATCCGCCCCTCCGCGTTGGATATCAAGGATATACGTCTGCCGAGGAATTGGGAGAGGCCCCAGCTTATCCCGCCACCCTCCAAGACCTCGCCCGATGGTAGCTTGATCTTTAGGGATGGGTTTAGCATGGCCTGCAGATATAGCAATCTTCCATAAAGATACGGGTTTTTACAGCTGGCCAGAAACCCCGTATCGTGGTCGTAGACTGCATAGGCCCTATCTCCTGATAGGCCGTCATATCCCACCTCAGCCAGCTCCAGAGCCTCACCCAGCATGGACTTGACTGGGTATCTCCACAGGGCCTTGACATACACGCCGTCGTCACACTAGGGAGAGGTATATACGTCTGTTGGCCCTACCCTTATTCTCCAGCTTCACCAGCCTCACCCCACCAACCTCCGCCGTGTTTCTGACGTGGGGGCCGCCGTCAGCCTGTATGTCGACACCCTCTATCTCCACAACCCTGAGGACCGGGATATCCGGAGGTAGCTTCGAGGCCAGCTTAACCATGCCCGGAGTTTTAAGGGCCCTCTCCCATTCCATATAGTAAGTTTTCACCTCCCGCCCCTGGGCCATCAACCTGTTCGACTCCTCCACGCACTCCTCCATCGTAGCCCTGTCAAACCTCTCCAAGCTAAAGTCTACACGGGCCATCTCGGGGCTGACGTTGTTACCTGTTATAAGGGCTGAGGTCTTCTCCATCATAACCGCCGAAAGCACATGTATAGCTGTGTGGAGCCTCATGATGCGGTATCTCCTCTCCCAGTCGAGGACACCCTCCACCAAGGCCCCCCTCTCCGGCATCCCGCCGTCCAACACGTGGATGACCCATGGAGGCGCCATCCTAGCCTCCACTACTTTAGCCTCGGAGCCTCCGAAGGATAACTTCCCCCTATCCGACTCCAACCCACCACCTGTAGGGTGGAAAGCTGTCCTGTCGAGAATAACTCCGCCATCCCTAACATCCACCACAGAGGCCTCAAAAACTCTGATGTAGGAGTCGTCCAGATACAGAAGCTTCGTCCCACCCTCCATGGAGGCCACACCTCCTCCCCGGACAATAAGCCTATCGCAAAAATTTAATATAGCCCACACCGTGGCCCTCTAAGATTTGGCCAGGTATCTGTTGAGGGGTGGTTTCGTAATCCCGGTGGACGGCAGTAGAAGGATTATCCGGGACGGATGCGTCATGGTGGAGGATGACAGGATTGCTATGGTGGGTGAATGGGAGGCGGTCCAGCCACATGCTGCGGGGGCGGAGGTTGTCGACTGCAGAGACTGCATTATATTGCCTGGGCTTATAGATACCCATGTCCACCTGGCCCAGGCCCTCCTCAGGGGTGTTGTACCGGACAACCTAACCTTGATACCGTGGCTGAGGGATTGGGTCTGGAGGTTTCTCGGCGTATATGATAGGGAGGATGGAAGGGCCAGCGCACAGCTATGCATCCTGGAGATGCTTAAGACTGGGACCACAGCCTTCATCGAGATACACCTCCACTCCAGATATGGCTTCGACGGTATAGCCGAAGCTGTGGAGAAATCTGGCATCAGGGGTGTACTCTCCAAGACCATTATGGATATGAAGGGTTATGCTGTAGAGGATAATATTATGCCGCAGAGCATGGTGGAGGATGGGGATGCCTGCATAAGAGAGTTCAAGGAGATGCATAGGCGTTGGAATGGGAAGGCTGGAGGACGTATAGACGTCTGGCTCGGATTGAGGAGCGCTGGCGCTGTCTCAGACGAGCTCTACTACGAATGCGCAGCCCTGGCCAAGGAATATGATGCGGGTATAACCAACCATGTGGCTGAGGTAAAGGAGGACATCGCATACTACAGGGAGAGATACGGAACTGGACCAGCTGGGTTTCTCGAAAAATTCAACATGTTGGGCGAGAGACGTGTATACGCCCACTGTGTATGGCTGACGGAGGAGGATATGAGAAAATTCGCCGCCACGGGAACTACAGTCTCCCACTGTCCTTCATCCAACATGAAGCTTGGCTCCGGCATAGCCCCCGTCTCGGATATGTTGAGGCTTGGAGTTAATGTCGGTCTCGGATGCGATGGCGGGCCCAGCAACGACAGCTATGACATGATAAGGGAGATGAAGATGGCCGTCCTCCTCCAGAAGGTTAGAACCCTTGACCCAGGCTGTATATCTGCCTGGGATGTCCTCGAGATGGCCACTAGAAACGGCGCTAGGGCCATGGGTAAGCTCAAAACGCTGGGCAGCCTTGAAGCCGGTAAAAAAGCCGACATCGTGGTGGTCAGCCTGAGAAACCCCACTCTAACACCATACTCCAACCCCCTCTCCCTACTGGTTTACGCCGCATCAGGCGAACATGTACGGGATGTAATGATCGACGGCAGGTTTGTGGTGAGGGATAGGGAAGTTCTCACAATGGATGAGGAGGAGGTGCGAAATAGAGCCAACAAGCATCTACAGAGAATCCTCGACAAGGTGGGTGGATTGGACCTCACCAAGACAATCTAATCCATAGGCGGTCTTGGCTGGAATGGTTTTTAAGGTGGTGCACGGGATTCCACCAAACAGGATGCTGTAAATGACCGCGACTGCTTCACAGGCGATGACAGAGGATTTTAAATGGGTTTACGACGATGAACCGCTCACCAAGGTGTTAGGGATATTCACCGAGACAGGTGAGGATGTTGTTGTGGTGGTGGACCGGGGCTCGGGCCAGATGGTGGGTGTAATAAACAAGAAGTTGATTATTAAGCCGAGGCTAAACCCCACCAACCTCCTCGCCAGGACGGTCATACAGAAGCCGCCACGCATAACACCCGATACTGAGATACCCGAGGCCGCTAGGCTTATGCTTGAATCAGGTCTGAGGTCGGCCCCAATAGTCTCAGACGGAAAACCAGTGGGTATAGTTAGGGCTCTGGACCTGGTGGATGCTATGGCCGACCTCCTAAATGATGTTAGGGTGGCGGACGTGATGACCCGTGACCCTATAACTGTCGGTGCCGGCGAGACTATAGGTAAGGCGGTCTCCCTCATGAGGGATAACGGCGTTTCGAGGCTTCCCGTGGTGGATGGTGGGAGGCTGGTGGGTATAGTGACCGTCCAGGATATCGTTGAAAAGCTCGTAAAGCCGAGGGAGAGAATCTCCCGGGGAGACCTGATCGGTGAGAAGGTGGCTACGCTGGGCAACAGTGTATCCAGCATCATGTCCAGGCATGTATATACTACGAACCCGTCGGAGAGCCTCCTCTCGGCGGTGGAGAGGATGAAGACACAGAGGGTTACCTCGCTAGTGGTTACGGACAGGAATAGGGTGGTTGGGATACTTACCGTAATGGACGCCCTGGGGCCTGTAGCGGCTAAGGCCAAGAAGGGCGGAGAAGCCTTGAACATCCAAGTCTCCTACAAACTCCCAAGTATAGATGTCGACGATAAAGAGAGGGTTATGGAGGTTGTCCAACAGTTCATCAGACGGTTCGGACGGTCGATAGGAGCTGGAACCCTGAGCCTCTATTTCAAAGCCCACAAAGAGAAGCATGGTGACATGCATATGATACACTGTAGGGCCAGGCTCAAAACCGACAGATACCAGTTTGTGGGTGTAGGGGAGGCCTGGAGGGCTGATTTCGCTGCAAGGTCTGCGTTGGAGAGGATTGAGAGGCAGTTCCTTGTGAGGAGGGAGTTGGCCGCCAGATATCCCTACGCCGACGAACTTCTGGACACACTTACAGGGGGCTACTGAGTATCTGAAACCATCCTAGCGTATTCGTCGGCATCCATCTCCAGTATAACGGGCCCGACATAGTCGCATTCGCTGCACCTGTAAACCTTTCCAAGATAGCCCCCCATATAGAGGGTTATAGTGGCCTTCTTACATACCGGGCAGATCTCTATAGTCCTCGCCATCATCTACCTCCAGCTACCTCGCTATGGGCCAGAACACTTATTCTTGCCGCAACCCGGCCGGCCAGCTCCATGAATAGTCTGGCTGGGACGGAGTCGGGCATCGAATAGACTATTGGGTCGCCCCTATCGTGGTGGAGACCTATCTCAGGTATCAGTGGAAGCCTGGCCAAGACCGTTGTCTCATGCACCGCAGCCATATTCTCCACCACACTTTCACCGAAGATCTCGCTGCGGCCGCCGCAGTGGGGGCAGATGAAATAGCTCATGTTCTCGACGATGCCCAAGATGGGGATGCCTAGACGTCTGAACATCCTCAAAGCCTTGGCAGCGATGGTGGCTGCGGCCTCCTGCGGGGTGGTGACGATAACCACGCCTGATAGGGGGATGGTCTGGGCCAGCGTTAGGGAGGCATCACCGGTACCCGGTGGAAGGTCAACGACTAGATAATCCAGCTCACCCCAGTCAATCTCGGTGATAAGCTGCTTGACAGCGCTGGCCACCAAAGGCCCCCTCCAG
This sequence comes from archaeon HR01, assembly GCA_002898355.1. Classification (GTDB taxonomy): domain Archaea; phylum Thermoproteota; class Nitrososphaeria_A; order Caldarchaeales; family Caldarchaeaceae; genus HRBIN01. The sequence continues at coordinate 38,594 of BEHD01000007.1, forward strand.
ATAACTGGAGAGTCATCCTGCATAAAAAGACCCATAGAGACTACACTCAATCCGTGGACGGACCTTGCAGGCAGTATCCTACCTTCTGAGCCTTTCCCCGGGATGGAAGCGATCTTGAGTATTTTCGGTATTGTGGGGCCATAGATGTCGGCGTCGACGAGGCCCACCCTAGCGCCAGATCTTAGGAGGGCGAGGGCGAGGTTTACAGCGACGGTTGATTTCCCTACGCCGCCTTTCCCGCTGGCCACAGCCACCACATTCCTGATGTTTTCAAAACCCTCAGCCGAGGGCTTGGCAGACCAGACCCTCGACGATACCTTCATCTCCACATCCCTAACACCCTTGATAGAGGCTACAGCAGCCCTGGCCTCATCCTGTAGCTGCTGGTTGTAAGGGCATGCGGGAGTCGTAAGCTCCAAGGTGAAGAAGACCTTATCCCCCTCCACCTTAACATCCTTCACCATCCGAAGCCGCACAATATCCATCTTTAGGTCCGGGTCCACCACCCTCGAAAGAGCGGCCAAAACATCATTCTCAGAGACCAAATCGCTATAACCCGAGCCGCTAACTATTTTAATGTTACGGGCATACAGGCTATCGCAGATGTTTTCGGGTGAAGAACTGGCTGTGGTCATCCTGGCGGGCGGCAGGTCGGAGAGGTTCGGCTCAGACAAGCTACTATACAAGATATCGGAGAAACCTATCCTGAGGATGGTCTATGAAAACATTATGGAGCTCGGGTTCAGAACAGCTCTATCGGTCCACACATCCAGCCAAGGCCGCAGGCTTAAAAAAATCACAGGGCTGGATGATGTCGAGGTCATAGTGGATGATGCAGGGTTAAACATTGGTGGGCCGGCGGCCGGAATAATAACCGCCACAAAAAGGCTGAAGCCCAGATACCTGCTATCCCTGCCCGGAGACATGCCGTTCCTGAAGTCCAGCACACTTGAAAAATTCATAGAGAAAGCTATCAGCTCGGAAGTCTCAGCCACATCAGTGATGTATGATGACGGCTCGGTGGAGGTTTTGATACAGCTCCACCATGTGGAATGGCTGCATAAAAGATCTGACCCCCTACTCATGCTACGGGGCCCTTCTATGCGTGCGGGGGACCTCCTGAGATTCGCGCCAGACCTAGCTCTAATCAGTGCGGGGGAGCTCTCCGAAAAGAGGTGGGAATTCAAAAACATAGATGTCCCCGAAGATATCAAGGCGTCAGGGCCGGAGATATCTGCAAGAAAGAAAACGCTAATCCGTATTTCGGATATTGCATGGCTGGGTGCAAAACGGGAGAGGGATGGAAGGTATTCTGCTGCGGCCACCATCTACGACAGGGAGGCTCGCCATTATCTGTCAAAGAATGTAGGGACTCTAGCATCGCATGCTCTCCAGGATTCTTGGCGCTGCCAGCTCCTCTCAACGGGTCTTAGAGATTTCAGATGATAGAATCTTCCAGATTTTGTCGTCAACATGATGGAGATTCTTCACAACCCGCCCGGACTTGGACTGGAGGGCTTCATCATGGGGGAGTAGGGCTATACCGATGGCTATTGCCTTCCCATACCTCTCATCCCTCACCACAATCAGGTCGCCGGGCCTAAAGTCTCCCATGAAAACCTTGATACCCGGCCGCATGATATCCGCTCCGGAGGCAACCGGACCCACAGCCCCCATATCCACCACCACAGCGGGAAGACTGTTGAGAAGCCTCTCATTGGCTGGGAAAAGTGCTGGAAAAATCTTCTCACCGACCCGAGCCAGTATGTAGTCGCCGATGAGATATACCTCTACCCCGCCATATTCCAACAGCTTCACATCACCTTTTAGAAGCCTTTTCACCTCTGCTTCGTCGGGTATGAGCTGTTCTATCAGGGGCTGTAGGCCCACTTTCTCCCTAGACTTTAGGCTTCTAACCTTTGGTTTTCCCTCCATGTCCTTCCTCCAGCTTGTTGATTTGTCCGGCCGTCTTGACATCCCTCAACGCTAGCCCGCCGTATCCTATGTATGCGTCGGTGCGGTGGCCCATCTTCTCAGCCAAGGAGGCGACCTTTCTGTTGAGCTTCAATACCTCACCTACAGCTAGCCTGCGCATCTAGGCTTTAATACCCCCACAGTGTAGGGCTATAAGCTTTAAGACACATGCATCCAGCACCGGTAGGAGCCGTCAGCCCCACCCGCAGCCGCTACCGCACCACAAGGACTGAACAGTGGGCATGGCTGACCACCCCGCTGGCCACACTCCCCATCAGCAACTTCTTGAACCCCGTCAGCCCCCTAGTCCCGACAACGATCAGCTCCACACTGTTATTCTCGGCATACTGGGTTATGGCCTCCACCACCGACGGCGCCCTCTCCAATATCTCGGCCCGGACCGAGACCCTATACCTCTCCGCCTTACTCACGGCCTCGGAGACGAACCTCTCACCCTCCCGCCTAGCTGTGTCGTAGTAATCCTTCAAGACGGAGGGTGATACGGCTGGAGCCCCAAAGATGTAGGCTGGCTGCTGTATCACATGGAGAACAACCAGCTCGGCCCCATATTTCTCGCATATCGAGGCTGCCACATCAACCGCCTTCAAGCTATTGGGTGAACCATCCACAGCTACCAGAACCTTCCTCACAGCCATAGTGGAAGAATCCCGCTATTATAGGGTTGTCAACCATAAATCCTAAAAACCACATAAATGATGCCTTATCTGGGCCCGTGGCCTAGAATGGATAGGGCGTCGGCCTCCGGAGCCGAAGGTCGTGGGTTCAAGTCCCACCGGGCCCGCATCTGGCATGGATGAAGGTTAAAGTATTTTATGGAAGCTAAAGCAGAGAGGGTTGTTATGAGTACGCCTGGTCGATGGTCTGAGGAGCAGAAATTTGAGGTAATACGGTCAAGTATAGGCAACTCCCTCATCAACATCAGGCTTTTGCTGAGTTCGCCGCTTGCGGCGGAGCTAGGGCTTGTGACTCCGGAGGAGAGGGAGATATTAAGCAAGGCTGCTGTGATAATACAGGGCATATACAAAAGGGCCAGGGAGAAGGGGATTATTCGTTGATGTTATGCTTATTAAGAGGCATCCCTATATAAGGGAGAAGATTATGACAGCAACATTATCTAGGCATGACCAGAGGGGTAGGAGCGAGAAAAGCCGGGGTCTTTTGAGGTATAGGGTAACAGTTTTGGAGGAGCCGCCTAAGAGCCTTGGCGGATTTCAGATATTCGGGATGGAGGTGAAGCTTGGGAAAGGCAGACATGTTGATTTCAGCCCCGATCTGAGGACACTGGAGGTGGAGACCACTCAAGAGCCGTTACCTATGGATGTAGAGGTTAATGCCAAGTATCAAAAAAGTGAGGGGAAGACGGTTATTGTGAGGCGGAGATCTCTACTCTTTAAGATAGAGAAGGCTAATAGCTAGGATCGGAGTTCTAAGGTTTCTTCCTCTCCACCAGACCTCCATATTCACTTAGAACCTCCCTACATTTTTGATAAACAGCCTCCATCAGTTGAGACGCTCTATCCAGGGATGAGGCCTTTACAGAAACTATGTAGTAGGGGGCCCCCTTCGTCTTTATCTCCACAAACTCACCCTGGCCAGCCATCTCCTCACTCATCCTGACAGCCCTGCGTATGGCTTCAGCCCCATACTTATCCTCACATCGCATCACCAACTCCTCCTTGACAATCGACTCCTTCGGCTTAATCTCATCCACTACCTCACCCTCCAAAACAGAGGACGTGCTTTCATCTAGGAAAGGGAAGACTTCTTTGACGGGTCGACCCTCCGCTATCTCTTCAAAGAACGAGTAAAGCTTGACCGGCGACCCTTCAGCATGCTCCAAAAGACTGTTTACTATGGATTGGTCATTCAACTTTTCAGAAACCTTTTTTAGAATTGCTGATACCTTCTGCTTTTTCTTCAGCTCTAGAAGTTTTTCCTCTCTCTCCCTCTTCGACACCCTACGGAGAGAGATGTCAACCTGCATCGAGTCCGGGTCAACCCTTATGACCTTGAAGATGTTTTTCTGGCCCTCCTTAAGATAGTCCCGTATATTCCTTACCCATTTAAGGGAGACCTCAGAGACATGTATAAGAGCCTCAACCTTTGGATAGTCGTCCAGCTCAACATATGCCCCGTAGTTTTTAACGGTGGCTATTCTACCTACCACCAGCTCGCCCAGCTCGGGGATTTCTTTGCCCTTAATCATATATCCTCTCTACTTTTGCTGTTATCCGGGCCCGGCCACCTGTAGGTGTTGCCAGTATAGAGCCGCAGACGTTGCATTTTACTCTTGTCTTAGCCGAGTCGAAAACAATCTGTCTATTACCACATTCGTTACATACGACTAATAGAAATTTCGACGAAGGCTTTGGTATAAGCCTCTCCCAGTCTGCTTCAGACACTCTACCTCACCAGCTCCATCTTTCTAAGCCTGACACCCTCCCTCATCACAACCCGGCCACATTTACCACATTTCAGGACAAGTGTTTTCTTGTCTGTGGTCTTGGATTTCTTCCTCTGTATGGGGTATTTCTGCCCACCGTAGCCGTGAAGCTCCCTCTCATGTCTTCTGGCCCCTAAAGCAAGACTTCTCTCTTTACCCTTCTTGTATAGGGATACACTATGCTCGGTATGCTCATTACATTTGGCGCAGTAAGTGTTAAATTTAACGGGAACCTTCATTTCGGTGTTTCTGTGGGAAGAGCCATTTAAATAGGTTATCTCATGGAAGGACACCTAATAGGGAGGACTTGTGGTGATAGGGTATGTCAGGTGGATTGGCTAGGCTCGTTAAAGATGTGATGACCAGAGAAGTCTTAGCTGTTTCACCGAGCACAAGCGTTTACAGGACGGCTATCCTTATGGCTGAGAGAGGGGTTGGGAGCTGCGTCATATTGAGCGATGAAAAACTTGTCGGCATAGTAACTGAGCGGGATTTTGTTAGGCGTGTTTTGGCGAAGGGGCTTCCACCCAGAAGAACTAGGGTAGAGAAGATCATGACTTCACCCGTTACGGTGATAGGAGAGAACGCAACTTTGGAAGAAGCCATAGAAGTGATGGCGGACCAAAATGTGAAGAGACTGGTAGTTGTGGGGGATTCGGGAGTTACTGGCATAATCAGCGTAAGTGATCTTATAAAGGTCATGGGTAAGACAGAGGCGGACCTAAGCCGTCTTCCACGCATCTTCCTAGCCCGTGAAACGGAACGCTAGTCAGTCACAAGCACTTTCACATTCTCCAAAGCCTCAGAATATTTCTGCCTAAGCCTATTAACCAGGTTATCCTTAGAATAGGTCATTCTACCTATTATGACTAGGTCAGCATCGCCATATACTTCATCTACAGATTCCACTTCATCCCAACTCCTCAACTCCCTCAGTATTTTTTGGACGGGGAACCTAGGGTCCAGCTTAGCCAAGACGTATACCCTCTCACCAGCCATAAACCTCTCAAGATAGGAGGGGTCGATCTCCAGTCCGGTCTCTCTTTTAACAATCTCTCTGAGCCGATTTATAGACAGAAAACCTTCTCCAGACTTTGCAGCCTCAGCCAGTAAATTTGCTATCCTACGGACCTCCTCATCACTCCTGCCACCACCTAATATAGAAGCCACTAGCCTATGGCTTACATATGGTCCTAGATTGTAGAAGGGTGATTGGAAGTCGTGTTTTAGCTTCCCATTAGGCATGTATCCCTCCGGCCTCCTAACAGTCAGGGCCTGATGGACACCAGCCCTCACAGTCCTAGCCTCTTCTGAAAGGGGATGCCTCCAACAGTTTCTTATTCCAGTTATTTTTGAGAAGAACTGATAGAGCGGGCTTAAGGAGTCACGGTCTATTCCTGTAGAGTATCCATAGAGATCCTCCAATATTGCGACAACTTCATACATGTCAGCTATGCCATTTCTATCGCCTATCCCCATGACTGAGACATGTGCCTCTTCTACGCCCTCTAAAATAGCCTCCACCGTGTTGGTTGACGCCATACCATAGTCGTTGTGGAAATGGGCTGCGAGCGGAACATCTGTTCTCTTCTTGATCGTCCTTATCATCTCGGCTGCTTGGCGGGGAGCCAACAGACCTGCGGTGTCTGGGATGCTCACTATAGTGGCCCCAGCGTCTCTTAGCCGTTCAGCGGCTTTCACTATCTTATCGACGCCTCTTTCACCCTCCAAAAAAAGTCTTGAAGCATCCTCGACTGTAGCCCGAACATATTTGAATCCTGAAGAACGCGCCTTAGAAACACTTTCGGCCAGCCTCGTAAGGGCGGCCTCATATTCTAGTCCGTGGAGTTTGTATTCAAGGTGTAGCTGGCTTAGGGACATGTAAAGGGCGCAGCCTTGGACACTGTATTTTAGCATAGATTTAATATCTTCATCATAGGCTCTTCCATGTAGTATTATTAGGACTTCATGCCCTGATAGAATATCCAGCACAGGTTTCACATCGGCCTCGGTGGTTCTCGGCGGATAGTCTATCGTCAGCTCGATTCGCCTCACACCTATCTCGGCCAGCCTCTTGGCTATCTGAGCCTTCATCTCACCGTTGAATACTTTGAAAAGTTCACCCTCCCTAAGCGTAGTATCCAGTATGGCAGTATCCATATCCGATGGAAATTTTACGGCTCCCGTATAAATCTTTAACCTATCATCTATAAAGGGGGGTATGTAGTTCGAAAATCGAATTAATTATTCGAAAAATATCTCACTGCTTAGCCTTCATAAGACGGCGAACCTGCTCCGCCAGCTCTGCATTCTCAGAAAGGATTTCACCAAGAATCTCAAAGAGCCTAGCAGATTCCTCACTTAAACTATGCTCCAGCCTCTCAGCCTCGATCTCAGCAACAACAGGCTCCATACCTAGATGTTGAAGTGTGGAAGCGAGCGAGTCATGCCGTCTTTTGAGCCTGATAACGGCCTCCTCACCCCTCTTTGTTAGGGTGAGTACTCTGTAGGGCTCGTAGTATATATATCCCATATCCCTAAGCCTGCGGATAACCTTGTTAACAGTACTGGGTTTGACGTTGAGAATCCTCGAAACATCTATAGGGCGGACAGGACCGCCCGAGGCAGTTGTTAGCTCGTAAATGGCCTCTAGGTATTCCTCTGAAATCCTACTAGCGCCCGTCTTTTTATGGCCCTTTTTCAGAATTTCAAGCCTATATCCCTTTGACAATGTCTTGGATAAGACTCGTTTGGATATCTATTTAACCGTGAGCTTTGACCGATATCTTTACTAGGCTACCCTGACCTAAGCCTGATGGCCCTCCCTCCGATATGGCTTCACTTTGAAACCTCACTTTTAGGGTGTCATCCCCGTATATGTCCACTATCTTTCCACGCCATACCACGCCCTTAAAGTCTTCGTAGAAGACATCTCTACCCACAAGCGAGCCTATATCAGCTCCACCACCGCCTGTGAGGGAAACTATGCAGTCGTCATCCTCAAAGCCTATGACGACAGCATCTAAAAACTCCTCATCTTCATCACTCATACTGGTTCGGAGCCTGTCTGGGGTAATTTAAATCTTGGTCATACTCTCAAACATTTCAAGTGATGTATTTATTAAAAGGAGCTGAGATAAGAATGAACAAGATGGATGAGGAACTAGAGAGAATAAAGATGAGGAAGATGGCTGAGATGCTGTCCGGCAGGACGGCTGAGAGAAAGACTAATGAGCCTATGGTTGGGCCTATCGAGTTGAACGACACCAACTTTGACTCATTCATAAGAGAGAACGACCTATCACTTGTGGACTTCTGGGCTGAATGGTGTGCTCCCTGCAGAGCCATAGCCCCAACTATAAAGGAGATCGCCCATGAGTATGCTGGGAAAGTAGCTGTAGGCAAATTAAATGTAGATGAAAACCCGCAGACCACCATGAGATTCGGTATAATGAGTATTCCCACGTTGATGATCTTCAAGCGGGGGAGGGTTGTAGATACGATTGTGGGAGCCGTTCCCAAGAGGGCTATAGTCTCGCGCCTATCAAGCTATCTCTAACCCGTCAGCCTTATAAAATCCCTACAAACAATACAGTAAGGTACCCAACCCTTGGGCCTCGTAGAACACGCAGATTTAGAGGCGGTAATTGAGGCACTACGCATAGACATAGATCGTAACCTACAGGCTAAGATAAGAAGTAGAGCCGACAGGTTGCTTCTCGAAAAGGCTCTAAAAGGGGGTAAAAGGCTTAGGCCCATCCTGCTCCTCCTAGTCTTCAAGGCTTTAAACGGCAAGGATTACCAAAAGGCCCTAGATGTGGCGGCAGCCCTTGAGATAGCCCATAGCGCCAGCCTTGTTCATGATGACATCATAGACATAGACACCAAGCGTAGGGGAGGTCTCTCTCTGTGGAGACAACTGGGTGTCGGTAAAGCACTATTACAAGGCCATAGGATGATAAACTTCGCATTCGACACCGTCTTGGAGAAGGGGATCGATATAGCTAGAATATTCGTGGACGCATGGGACATGGCTTCAAAAGGCATCCTCGACGAGTTTGTATCCCAGTTTAAACCATCCATAGGACGTTATATGCTACTGATAAGGGAGAAGACAGCATCCCTCTTCGAGGCCGCAGCCCACGCGGGAGCCCTGCCGTCGGAGACAGACCATGAAACGATGGAAAAAATGAAGAGGTATGGGTTGGAGATTGGGATCGCCTACCAGCTTGCGGACGACCTTGGTGAGATCATACATTTTAAACAGCATGGGAGGATAGCCTATCTGCTTGGAGATGTTAGGCAGCGCTTTCTCCGCGCCTTGATCTCCTCCAAGACTGGGCACTTCAACTGGCTGATCTTCTCAATTTCCCCTAAAACGCCTTCAGAGGGATTTCTGATGAAGGAGATTGTTAGCCGGGTGGTGATGGCTAGGTCAATAATAAGGGATACTAAGATCCCGAATACATCCTACAAGGCATTACTGGAGGGGCTTCCGATGTATTATGTTAAGCAAATTCTTAGAGAATCTATTAAGTAATAAATAACTTATCTACTCCTTGATGCGCTGTGTGGAGCACGGACACGATTCTAGTCGCGGCTGCTGCTTTGGGCGCTTCTTGGCTTAGAATGGGTATAGCGTTAGTAATTTCAGCCCTCTTCTCCCTCGCTGTAGGGATAGCGGGTGGAACCAGCAGAAAAGCTGAGAAGATTATTGTCCCCGTCCTTGACATCCTCCAGTCAATCCCAATTCTAGGATTTTTCCCGCTTGCTCTCTATGGTTTTTACAGCATCTCACCGGTTATAGGAGCAGAAATAGCATCCATCTTCCTTATATTCACCAGCCAGGCATGGAATATGACATTCGCAGTCTACGAATCAACTCGGGTTATCGGACTCGACCTGCTGGAATCGGCCCGGTCCATGCGGCTCGGATACTTGGATAGGCTCAGATATATCTACATACCGGCATCACTACCTAGACTGCTTCAGAATTTACAGCCCTCATGGTCAAACGGCATCTTCTTCTTAGTAGGTAGCGAGATATTGACATTCGGCAGTATAGATGTAAACCTCTTCGGCCTCGGCTCAGTAGTCGCACAGTTTGTGGAGACCGGAGATACTTTCGGGATCACTGTGACGCTGTCTATGCTAGTAGCCGCCTCGATAGCCACCAATTTCTTTGTCTTTCTCCCATTAGCCGGCCTCTCCGGTACAAGACGGGGAAAGGAAACCCATTTAGCACGCACCACTTTCCCGGCTGTATTTGAGAGGGCGTCCAAAATTCTAACATCCGGCTTCGGACTAAAACATGTAGTGAGGCTGGAGCACCCCAACATAGAGCTCCAGAGAGCCATAGCGGGAATAACAAAGAAGGTCAGCCTTCCATGGTCTCTTCTACGCGGCCTGATATTCTTCTCACTCCTAGCCATCTTTTCAACGGCCGTCATCAGTAGAGGGGGCGATATACTGAATGTAATGACAAACCTCTATCACGCCTTTCTAAGGTTGGGCCCTATTAACATCGCCGAGGCAACAGTCTACTCTTTAATCAGGGTTGGAATCAGCCTCGCTATATCGATTGGGTGGAGCATCCCACTCGCCCTACTAATATTTAGAACAAGCACAGCTTCAGCAGCCGTTACAACAGCCATGCAGGTGGCATCTTCAATCCCCGTCACGATCCTCTATCCCGTAATCTCGGCCTGGCTGCCAGCTGTAGTTGAGGTCAAAGCCATATTAATGATCTTAATGGCCACTCAGTGGTATGTATTCTTCCAAGTCTTAGGCAGTCTAAGAAATATTCCACAGGATGAGCTTGAAATTGTTGATATCTACAGGCTGCGATTCGTCGACAAACTGCGATACCTGTACTTCTGGAGGCTTTTACCGGCTTTGATCACAGGCTGTGTGGTGGCTGCTGGCGGAGCTTGGAACGCACTCGTTGTAGCTGAGAGGATTGTTATAGGCAATATCAGGGAGGAGGTACCTACCCCCGGACTGGGTAAATTGTTATCAGTATATGTGGAGAGAGGCGACCTACCAGTTGTCGTTATAATACTACTGGTGATGTCATCGGTGGTCGTTGGGCTGAACAGAGGTCTCTGGAAAAGGCTTTATGACTTGGTAGTCTTGAGGCTTAAGGCGGAAGATGGCGGAGGGCACGGCGCTGGATGATGTGAAGAGCAGAAGAATATCCGAGGCTATACTTACCGCTAGGGAGATCTATCACAGGTATAAGACAAAGAAGGGTGGAGAGATAGAAGTAATTCACAATATCAGCCTAGATATAAGGTATGGTGAATTCCTTGGAATAGTTGGGTCCAGCGGTTCTGGGAAGACAACTCTTCTAAAGATCTTAGCGGGACTTATCAAGCCTACTTCTGGTGTTGTCTACTATAAGAATAAGCCTTTGGACGGGCCTACTCCCGCTATCTCGCTTGTTTTTCAGAATCCAGCCCTTTTCCCTTGGCTTACCGTTTTGGATAACGTGATGCTGGCCCTGAAGAGTTTTGATAGGTTGTCTAAGGAGGAGATGATTGAGAGGTGTAGAAGTTATTTGGATATGGTGGGGCTGTCGGGTTTTGAGCTGGCATACCCCAATGAGTTGAGCGGCGGAATGAAACAGAGGGCGGTCCTAGCCCGTGCTCTGGTAACAAACCCCGACATACTACTAATGGATGAGCCGTTCAGCAACGTAGACCCTTTAACAGCTGTCTCTTTGAGGAGGGAGGTGGATTTGATGCGGTTAAGCGAAACCATTCCCCCCAGCTCTGTAGTCCTTGTATCACATAATGTGGAGGAGATTGTCGAGTTAAGCGATCGAGTAATAGTTCTGACTTCGAGGCCGGCTAGAATTGCAGCAGAGCTGGATATACCTCTTCCCAGGCCACGGGATAAGAGAAGTCCTGAATTCTACGATTTTGTGGATAAGATATTTACTCTAATGAGCTAGACTGTTGATATCTTCGGGATTTTGGTTTGAACTGTCGTGTGTCACCGTCATAGCTGAGGAGCTCGGTATAGAGTAGCCAGTCCACTAGGAGTTCATGGAGGGATTCTAGGTTTTCGATGTAGCTGTGGTGCTGAATCTTCTGTGATAGCTCACTTGCGACATCTTCTGCGGTGAAGCCTTCAGCCTTTTCCTTAGAAAGCCTTATGGCTGTAGCAAAGGGTTCCAGGTTTGGCAGCTGCTCCTTCAAGAGCTTTTTCTTTCCTTTGGCTAAGCTGCGGCTTATCCTCAGGCCCAGAGGTGTTACAACCCCTTCCCCATCTTCTATCTTGATGAGGCCCAACTGCTCAGCCGCCTCGGATGCTGGAAGTATGTCATCCAAAGTGGCCCGCAACTCCCTAGCTATTTGAGCTAGGTCGGCCCTACCGCCATAGGCCACCACGAGTTCTATAAGACCTAGCACAGTTCCAAGTCTTGCTTCCAAGGGAAAAAGCCTTGATTCTTGCCCCATCGGCGGTATAGGACTATATGGGAGATAAATTAAGGGTTACGCCGAAAAGTTAAATACTATATCCCAACCCCTCAATAATATCTGCCACTTTTAAAACTCCATCCATCCGGGATGCTATAGATGAGAGAGCTCTGGCTGTCCGGCCATATTCCTCGCCATGCGACAGCTCCTCCAATATATCCCCCATACTGGCCAGATCTTTCTCGTCTAACATCTTACCGATACCCAGCTCCTCAACTCTTAGGGCGTTCCTTAACTGCTCGCCATGTAACGGTGTTGGGATGGCGACTATTTTCCTACCATATAGGATGGCTTTAGATATCACGGTTAGTCCAGCCCGACCCACAACTATGTCCGAGGCGGCCATCAAAGCGTCTGCATCCTCCACCCAATCATATATCCCAACATTCCCGAGCTCACGATGAGTAGGGCCCCCGATGTTGCCGAGGGAGACGACAAACCTATACCTACCCAGGTCTTTGATTACCCTCAAAATTGCTGCGGCGAGCCTCTCCCTTTCAGGTCTGTTGCCGCTGATGTGAATGAAGACCAGTGGTTTCCCGTCGGGGTTGTGGCGGCGTCTAATTTGCTCCACTTCCCGGCTTGATATTTGACGCTTCTCAATGAGCGGGCCAACGTATTCGAGGCGGGTTCCTGGGTTTGTGTTCAGGGTATATTTTGAGATGGTGTAGGGGGGTGGAAGGTCGGGAACCGCTATTATATCCGATCTGTCCCAAATGATTTCAGGTGCTTGAATGATATGGCCTACATATCTTGCCAGTCTCAGGAACCTTCTAACCTCAAGTGCTATGTTATACTGGTTCAGAACCACTATAACCGGACGCCCCAATACTTTGGCCGCCACCACAGTCGACGCACGTGTGTCGCTGTATACGACGTCGGGCGGCCATTTATCCATAACTGACGTCTCTCTCGCTATCTGCTCGGCGAATCGTAGCGGTAGAAGGAGATTCTTTAGGATTGTTCTCTTCACAGAGATAGAGCCGTCATCCGAGAGACCGTATGAGAGGTTTACATTGGGAGTGTGCTGAAAACCCTCCTTCTCCAGCAACTTCTGTGCTTCGCCATAGGCGGTGAATGTGATGGAATGGCCCCTTCTCAACAGTTCCTTTGCCACGGGTATGGACCTAGATGCGTGTCCAAGGCCAATGCCACAGATACCCATGTGTACTAGCATGTTTCTACACTTAGCGGAACCTCGACCACTTCTCCCTTTGGCGTCCTCTCCCTGAATATCTGTGCTGTATAACGCAGTATCCTCATTTTACCGTGTATCCAGTATGTGGGGTTAAGGCCAGCTTTAAGACATAGATGCGTTAGAAAAGTCTCTGCGTCCCACCCATATTCAATAGGAACCTGAGGCAGTAGAAGACCTGAACCATACGGGGTCTCGATTATTAGCCCATCAACTCCCACTTTAATAAGGTTGGGCAGTTCAAGCCTTTCACGATACTTTATCTCCTCAGGCGGAGTTAAGATACTTACCTCCACAATCAAACCGTCCAGCTCTTCAAGGTTGACCGGGTTGAAGCGGGGGTCTTCTATAGCTGCAGATATGGCGGCCTTTACCAAGGCCTCAGACAAGGGCAATACCGGGTAGGGAAAGCCTATACAACCCCTCAACTCATGGGTTGGATGCCTGTATAGTGATACGAATACCCCACGCTTCTCACTTGGAAGCCCCACACACTCGTAGATCTCGCCCCTGCTCAGATAGGCCTCTATTGCTCTTCTAGCACAGCGCACAGCCGCATCTCCTGTAGCTATGTCAAACTTCATGCCTATCCAGCTCCCCGAGGACTTTCTCGATATTTTTCCAGTGACGGCCCTTCCAGTAGGTCTTCCCGCAGCCGGGGCAAGACCATTTCTGAGGGGTGACAGATGTTTTAACCAGTAGGGTATTACATTTAGGGCATCGGGTCTTGTCGGGGTTGAAAAACATCTTCAAACCAAGTTTTTCCTGGAGAGTTTTGAGTGCTTCCACGGTTTCAGTCGCAACTACCAGTATGGATTCGGCTCCCGACTTGGACGCAAGGCTATGCAGCCTCCTATCCCTGGTTATGATTATTCGTCCTTCGCTGCGGCTGACCTCCAAAAGCTCATCATCTCTCTCCCCGTGCCAGTAAAGAGTGTCATAGCCTAGGAGTCGCAGCCATGTGAGAAGATTCCCCAACATTGTGTCCAGAATAAACTTCAACCCTACTTTACTATTCTTTCCTAGATTCCTCAAGCTCCAGCCTGCACTCTTCACACATCAGCTGGTCTTCCACCCTAGTCAATAGGTCTGACCATTCCCCACATACATCGCAGTAACCCTCAACCGGTGATGATGTGGGTGTGCTGGCTGTCCCAGTTAAACGCATCTTCTCCCTAACTATATTGACTATCTCAGGAGTTACCTGAAGTATATCCTTAACACTTACAATGCCTGCAACTCTACCTTTATAGACGACCACCAGACGACTAATCTTGAGCCTATTCATCTTGGTGATGGCCTCATCTATCGTTGCGTCAGGTTCTATGGTCTGAAGCGATGTGGTCATGATATTTTTAGCAAGCACCTGATTAGGGTCTAGACCGTTGGCCACCACATCACAGACAAGATCGGTCTTCGTAATGATGCCTCGAGGCTCGCCATTCTTGGTCACAACAACACTTCCCACACCATACTTCCGCATCTTATCCGCAACAACCACAGATGAGTCATTCTCATCACACTCTATGACGGGGCTAGTCATCACATCCCTGACCCGCAGCTCTGCGGAGAGGGTTACCGGTTTTACCATATCACCCACCATAGGAATCATCTATGAATTAATAAGCTTGTCTCCCACATAAATGGAGCACCTCCCATAAGGTATCTGGGTTTTCAGCCATTCCACCAGCTCCGTCATCCTCCCGATAGAGAGATATTCTAGAATCTTCTCCGCAGCAATCTGCGCCGGGGTCTTACCCGGACGAATAACCACATGCCGCAGACTCTTTCTTCTAGCGGTTAACTCCGGCAACACGTCTAGCTCTTCCTCTCCAACCCTGCATACGGCCAGACTAAGATGGGACTCTAGATAGGTTCTACGGCCGATAACCATAAAAGAGCCCTTGGGAAGATACTGGCCTGAAGGCGCCGAGAGGGAGATCTGAGACTGGTTAACATAGTATACAGAGGCGACTGAGAAACCCTCCCTCCAAGCCCTGCTATAGCAGGCTGTAAACTGAGCAGCCTCCTCTAAAGAAGTTGATGGGGCATTGACACCTCCCTTGACAAGGGTTACCGGAGAGCCGGCGATCTCAGTATGCATGACGATGTCACCCTCCTCCATAAGATGCCTCAAAACATGAATATTGGACCTTGAGTCCCTGCCAGAAACTACCTTAAATCCATCGGATGTTACAAATTCCCTGAGCTGCTTCCTTACCGGTCTCCTTTCGACGCTAACCTTGGGAAGTGGGGTTTCAACCTCACTTTCGGCTATGGCCAGCTCCTCAGCGGCTCTCTCCCTCTTCTTTTTAAGCTCCTCCACATCCTCGGAGAGCTTGGCGATAGCTTCCCTCAGTTTCTTCAACTCCCCATATTTCTCAGAGATTTGCTTCCAGACAGATTCATCAGTCCTTAAAACCACCACATTTTCACCTATCTTCACCTCCAGAGTTCTACCTCTCTCCTCGACAAGGAGGCCTGCTGACCTCAATTCATCGCCTCGCAGGGGTGTTGCTAGTCTTCCCACCAAGCTCTCCAAGACTCGGATTGCTTCTTCCATAGACTTCTCCCGGGCAGTAAGGGTTTCCAGAGAGTACATCTTATCTGCTATTTCGTCATCTAAGGACCTTAGCCTCTCGATTAACGGTTTTAGAGAGGACCTCTTCCTCTCTATCTCCAGCTCCCTCAAGTAGGATTTAGCAACTGCCTCCGAGAAGGACGTGGTCTCGACATATTGATGGGTGAGATGTTTAAGCTCAACAGGTGAAGGAAGCAACTCACCATCCTCCAGATGATATATCCTTGGCTTCGGTTTGCTCAGCTCAGATAGCAGGGAGGCTAGAGCCATGTATATGCTTGTACGCTCCACCTCTGTTAGCTCGGATACAGTTTTATCTTTCTCCACAGAAGCCCTGAACAGAATCTCCTCCGCAAATTTTCCTCCAAGTCCTAGGTCACGGCTGACCGCCGAGATGACAGGTGATCTAGGGTTCAACCTACTCAGGATTGATGCGTCCAAGCCACCGGGTGTGATGGAGTATCTTGGCTTGGGATGTGCGTAGGGCTTTCCCAGTTTGAGCGCTCTGTCATGAGAAGCTTTTGTATGTAATGCTAGCTCAACCAAACCATCCTTAAGAAGGATTATGTTGCCAGGCGGCATCAACTCTGTGACCAGCTCCCTATTCTCTTGAAATGCGACATAGATTATCCTCTCGGAGTTGTGCTGTCTAATATCTTGTATTTTGAGGCCTTTCAGCCGTTTCCTCAGCTCCATTGCAAACGTGGATGGTGTGGGGGGCTTCTCCACCTCCAAACTTGTGATGAAAAAGCATTCTCCGGAAACAAGCCAGAGCTCGGCCGTATTCCCCTGCTTGTAAATCTTTAGGATAACGCTCTTGGATGTGGGCTGGTATACATTTCTGACTATCGCATCCAATGTTGAGGCCCGACACTCGTCTAGTAGTATTGATATCTCCGCCGAATTGACTGTTGGCAAGCCTTCCTCACCACCCCAAGGTTATGTTTATTTCATGGCCCCACCCGCTAATGACTGTGAAGGTTGACGATATTATATACTGGGTTAAGGTTTTCGCAGGAGTCTTATATGGTTATACCTCCGCACTCCTATCAATCAGACTGGGTTCGACAGCCGCCCCCATCATCCTCCTAGCCATAGCCGTTTACATAGCATTGTCCGAGATTTTAGGCCGGTTCTCACACGCTAACCGTAGAAGGAGATACCTTAACGGTGTGGGCGGATATGCTGGGGCCTTCCTCGTCTCATGGATACTCTTCTACAACCTACTGCTCTCCTAATCCTTCACCTGTTCCAGCTTGTGCGGCCTGGGTAACTTATCCAACAGGCCTAAAATATCGGACCAAGCTTTAAAGAACCCGTCCTCACCACCTTCTCTCCTAGCCTTCTCCTCCATAGACATCCTGATTTCAGCCCTCCGTTTCCAGAGCTCCTTTCTTGTCAGAACTCTGAAGAGTAGGGAGTCGTGGTCGTCGTTGACATATGAGAGGACCAGACCTTCCAAAGCTTTCAAATATCTGGACTCGGATGGATATTTGTTTTTTAGCGTATTTAAAATCCGCTCCGACTCCGTTATCCGGCCCTCAAAAAGTGTCGATAGCAGCTGACGTGTCTCTGCGATAGGTATGGCCATCAATCCTCACCCTCCACATCAACTATCCCATCCTCAGTGATAGCGAAGACAGCCTCCCCCTCCGGGAGATATGGGCTGGATACGAGTCTTGCTATTCTATTTCTTTTACCTGCCACCTTCCTCACAAGTATCCTCGTATGGCTTGTATGCCCCACTATATGCCCGCCCACTGGAAAAACCGCTGACTGGTTGAAGAAATCGTCTGGCTTGGCCATGACCTGGTTTGTTACAACGGCTGCGGCGTTGAAAGCCCTTGCAAGCCTTATAAGACGGTGGAGATGCTTATTCAACTTCTGCTGCCGTTCAGGGAGGAGCTGTCGACCAAGATATTCACTCCTGAAGTGGGCTGTAAGGGAGTCAACTATGATTAATCTGACATTATTTTCCTTGATCACTTTATCGGCCTTCTCAAGAAGTAACATCTGATGATCACTGGTGTACGCCTCTGCATATATTATCCTCTCGGCCACTAGCTCTGGGGGAAGGCCTAGGTGTTTCGCCATAGCGATTATTCTCTCGGTTCTAAAAGTGTTCTCGGTGTCAATGTATAGGGCGGAGCCCTCTAATCCTCCCCTCGAGACAGGGAGCTGCACATTAACGGCGAGCTGGTGGCATATCTGAGATTTTCCCGACCCAAATTCACCATAGAACTCCGTGATCGACTGGGTCTCCACGCCGCCTCCCATCAATGCGTCTAAAGCCTTACTGCCTGTGGTGATCCTTCCCAAACCGGTCCGGAGCTCCGCCAAATCCTTCGCCGTAACCCATGTTAGTTCAATAGATTCTCTGGCCAATGCTATGAGTTCATAGGCTTTTTTCTCGCTTAGCCCTGCAGCCATTAATTCGGAGATTGTGGCAGTAGCTATAGACTCGACCGTTGTGAACCCTAGATCACGCAACCTCTCAGCTGTGGCTGGGCCTACACCCGGCAGGTCCTCTACCGACCTATACTTCTGCTCCCTCTCCTTCAACGCCATCCGGTTAAACTCGGCCTACTATTATGAACAGGACTTTAAAAGTATTGCACCATTGGGATAGACTTATACAATAGCAGGCTACGGATGTTCTGTGAAGGCTGTAATTCTTCTGATGGATGGGCTAGGTGATAGACCGTGTAGGAGTTTGGGGGGTCAGACGCCTTTACAGGCCGCCCACAAGCCTCTCTTCGACAGGATGGCTACTGAGGGTGAGAGCGGCGTTGTAGATGTTGTGGCCCCTGGGACACCCAACGGAAGCGATACAGGCCATCTGGCCATACTGGGCTATGACCCACACATCTACTATTTCGGCCGTGGGCCCTTCGAGGCGCTGGGTGCAGGGATAGACCTGAGAGAGGGGGACATAGCCTTCAGATGCAACTTCGCAACAATTGATAGAGAAGGCATGATATTGGATAGGCGTGCGGGGAGGATATCAAGTTCAGAAGCCCAGAGGTTGGCTGAGGACATTTCAGGTCTAGCAATACCTGAATATCCTGACGTGAAGATTTTGTTCAGACCGACTATAGAGCATAGGGGGGTCCTGGTTATTAGGGGAGGTGCTCTATCTGATAAGGTCTCCGACACTGATCCCCACAAAACAGGGGTAAGGGTGAACATTCCGGAGCCTCTGGAAGATTCCACGGAGGCTGCCAGAACCGCATCAATTATGAAGGCTTTTACAGAGAAAACCTCGGAGATACTTGAAAACCATCCGATTAATCAGCGGCGTCGTGAACAAGGTTTTCCACCAGCAAACGTAATATTGCTGAGAGGTGCTGGAAGGTTTAAACAACTCCCAACCATAAATGAGAGATATCATGTCAGAGGGGCCGTTATCGCTGGAGGAGCCTTATACAAGGGAGTCTGCAAGGCTGTAGGCTTCGACGTCGTCAACGTTCCAACAGCCACTGGCACATACAACACAGACCTGTCCGCAAAGGTCAGAGCAGTAGTCGACTCCCTCAAAAAATATGATCTGGTGTTTATGCATGTAAAAGCCACCGATACAGCCAGCCACGACCGGCAGCCAGCCAAGAAAAAGGAGATGATTGAGAAAACCTCTCACGCCTTCACACCTATCTACGAGATGGGTATATCCGAAGACCTCTATGTTGTGGTTACGGGAGACCATACAACACCCTCCGAAATAGGAGAGCATAGGGGAGACCCTGTCCCTATAATGTTCTGGGGAGGGGATGTCAGAAGGGACAGAGTTGAGAAATTTGATGAGGTGTCATGTGCTGCAGGCTGTGTGGGTAGGATTCGTGGGGTGGACGTTATGAAATTGCTCTGCAATTACCTCGGAACCGTTGAGATGTACGGTGAGTAGAGAAATGTCATCTGCTAGGATACCTATATCAGTCACCGTCGAAAATCTGGCCACCTTGACAGGTGAACTCCACAGATATGCGGCACCCACAACCGTCATGTATCTCTGTAAGCTTATGCCTCTCGAAGGCTTCATAGCTAGATGGGATTACGCAATATACATTGTTACAAGCCTCAGCCTTGGAGCTGAGAAGACGGCCGCCAAAATCTCTGCTGGAGACATATTCTACTGGCCTCCGGGAAAGGCCGTTGGGATAGCATTCAAGGACAAGGATGCCCCTGCCCAGACAGTCAGGGTCGGCAAAATAGATAAGAACTTCGAGATTCTCGAGAAGGCAGGCCAGGGGGCTAGGCTGCGTCTTTCACTGCGGCCACCTTCCTACCCTTAGCCTTTGCTGGTTTTGGCTCCCCCTCACCTTTAACAGGCTGCACCGTGGCTATTGTCTGATAAATTCTGATTCTGTTACCGCCCACCACCTGCTTTATCAAACCTTTGGAGGCCAACTCCTTAAGGGTCTGCTTGGCTATTGAGAGTCTGACCCCAAACCTCTCTGCCAGAGAGTAGGGTGTGACGTATTTCACACCTTTCAAGAATGACAGTATCTCCTCCCCATCTGGAGGTGAGAGACCTAGCACGCTCTTCTCTGTAGAAACCTCCTTTGACGCCGGTTTTTTCTCCGCCGGCTTCTCTTTAGAAGCTTTTGTTATCGTGGGATTTTTTGGTTTACCCAACCCGGTTCAGACGGTGTGGGGCATACCCTTTTAATAAGGTTAGCGCAACCCTTTCAACAGATGGTTAGGGCCAAGTTTCTGGGCGATATCGCCTTGGTCAAGATTACAGGCGATGTGGAGGGGAAAGAGAAGACAATAGCAGAAAAAATCATGTCCAGAAATCCCCACATAAGGTCTGTGATAGGCATTTACGGTGTTTCTGGTAAGCTGAGAACTCCCGTAGCTCGTTTGATAGCTGGAGACTCCAACACGGAGACAATCCACAGGGAGTATGGATGCCAGTTTAAGCTGGACGCTTTGAAGCTGATGTTTTCCCTCGGCAATAGCTGGGAGCGTGTAAGAATTTCCCGGCTCGTTACTCCAGGTGAAGCTGTTGTGGATATGTTCGCAGGCATCGGCCAGTTCACCATACCAATCGCTGTAAAGTCCGGCGCAAGTAAAATCTACTCATTCGAGCTTAACCCAGACGCCTACCAGTATCTATTGGAGAACATTAGGCTGAACCGTGTGGAGGATAGGGTGGCACCTATCATGGACGACTGTAGGAGAGGTGACTCCTACGGGTTGGTGGGCATAGCTGACAGGGTTTTGATGGGATATCATGGTGGAACATTGGAATACCTGCCATACGCGCTAAAATTTCTTAAACCGTCTGGTGGGTATATCCACTTCCATGAGCTGGCGGAGCGTGATGTAGGATGGGAAAAACTCCTAAAATCCTGTATGGAAGTTGCTGGACGCCACGGATTCGGTGTGAAGCTTTACAACTTTAGAGAGGTAAAAACATATTCGCCGAAGCTATCGCACTGGGTTCTAGACCTAAACATCTTCAGAGAGCTTACGCTTAAGCCATCTAGCAACCTCGCTCAACACCCTACTCCTTGAGACGTTGATAACCATCGCTTCAGGACCCTTCTCGGCGCCCAGCATGGGGGTGTAGCTCGGCATCGGAGCGAAAGAAACGATAAACCAGTAGACTCTACCCTCCAACAGCTCCTCCACTATCTTCTCATTATTCAGACTTACGGGAACCGGGAGGAAGACCACGTTTTCAGCCCAGTAGAGGACTGCAGGCTGGCCCGGAGCTAAAACCATGTTACGAATCAATTCTTCCGCCGTCGGATACTTGATATATTCCATAATGACAACTTCTTTCACAGGACTATATACTATGGATACCATCCTTTGATGGTGCTAAAACCCTGTAAAAAAGTTTTTCTAGCAGATGGGGGTAGTGCATACTGCATGTCTATTGGATTCGTAATAGGGGCGGTTTGGAAAAGATTCTACGGGAAGGGAGTAAGGCAAGAGATTCAGATTCCTCAGAAATCCTTGATAGATTTGTTTGAGGAATCCTGTGCAGAGAACAGGGATAAGGTTGGGGCAGTGTTTCTAGACGAGTCCTACACCTACTCATCTCTTAAATCTGAGGTGGAAAGGTTTGCAACAGCCCTATTAAATCTCGGCATCTCGAAAGGTGATGTGGTGGCGTTGCTTCTCCCTAACTCGGTCCAGTTCATCATATCCTACTATGGAGCTTTGAAGGCCGGCGCCACGGTAGCTCCTATGAACCCCCTCAACACAGCCCATGAAATACAACTGCAGGCTGAGAAAGCAAAGGCGAAAGCTATAGTGTGTCTAGACATATTCTACGAAAAGGTGGCGCAAGCTACTCCAACAACATCTATAAAACATATCATAGTAACCAACATAGCTGACTATCTACCAGCTTTTAAGAAAACCTTGGGGAAACTCCTGAAAAAGATTCCTACGTCTCCGATTCCTAGAAAAAAAGAGGTTTACAAGTTCAGGGAATTAATTCGAAGCGCGAGAGGTGGAGGGAGTTTTCCAAGGCTAGAACCTGAGGAGGACATCGCTTCCCTTCAATTCACCGGAGGCACCACGGGTATACCGAAATGCGCTATCCTCACCCATCAAAACATAGTCGCCAACATCTTCCAGATTCAAGAGATGATAAACCCCTACCTCAAGCTGGGGGATGAAGTATTCGCAGCCCTCCTACCCTTCTACCATATCTATGGCCAGACCGTTATACTTGGTGCGGGGCTTACGACAGGCAACAAGCTAGTCATCTTTCCGAGGCTAGAGCTCGAAAAATTCATCAGGGACCTCAGCCGCTACAGGGTAACCGTATTCCCCGGTGTTCCAACACTCTTCAACGCGATGGCCAAATCACCCATAGTCAAAGAATGTGACCTCTCAAACCTGAAGCTAGTCATCTCAGGGGCGGATTTCCTACCCAAAGAGGTGGCTGCTGAGTTTAAGAAGGTTGTGGGGAAGGAGATAGTCCAAGGCTATGGTTTAACGGAGGCTTCTCCCGTAACCCATCTAAACCCACCCGATAATGTAAAACCAAACTCTATAGGGATACCTCTGCCATCGACTCTGGCAGGGATAGTAAACCCCGAGAATCTCGAGTTTCTATCGCCAGGCAATGTGGGTGAGCTGGTAGTTTCGGGGCCTCAGGTTATGAGAGGGTATCTGGGCGACAGCGATAAGGTCTTCTTCGAGGCCTATGGTAGAAGATGGTTGAGGACCGGAGATATCTGTGTAATGGATGAGGAAGGCTATTTCTACTTTGTGGAGAGGGCGAAGGACATAATCAAGCATAAAGGGTTTACAATATATCCGGCCGAGATTGAGAATGTTCTCCTCGAAAGCGGTGAAGTCAAGGAGGCCGCCGTAATAGGAGTCCCGGATAAACACGTGGGTGAAAAAGTGGTGGCCGTTGTTGTTCCAAGGTCCGAATCTGACAAGCAAATTCTGGTCGAAAAATTATCAAAGTACTGCGGGGAGAGGTTGGCTGAATACAAGAGACCACATGAGATAATTGTTACTAGCGAGCTACCCAAATCAGCCGTTGGCAAGGTATTGCGGAGGAAGATAAGGGAGGGGCTTCTCCACGGTTGATGGAGCCCATTCGTCAAACTCATAGTTAAATTGTGATGCAAGATATTGATATAGATGATTTGGCCTACGTACATATTAGTAAGGGATTAGATGACGTCGTGGTTAAAGAGACTGTCTTATCGTATATCGACGGAGAAAATGGTAGACTTTTCTATGTGGGCTACCCGATCGAGGAGCTTGTTGAGCACTCTACCTATGAGGAGGTCTGCTTTCTACTGCTCCACGGTAGGCTTCCCAAAAAGGATGAGCTGGAATCATTCACAGACCTTATGAAATCCGAGAGGGAGCTGCCAAAAGAGCTGGTCGCCATACTTTCCAAGATACCTAGAAATTCAAATCTGATGGATGTCTTGAAGTTTGGCATAGACTACCTTGCAATATGTGATGAGGAACTACAATCTAAAGGTAGGGTTGATAACATCGTTACAGCGGCTAAAATAATTTCTAAATCTTCAACGATAGTCGCCTATGCCTTCAGATACAGTGAGGGGTTGGAGATTGTTAGGCCATCCCAAGAGCTGAGTCATGCCGCCAATTTTCTCTACATGGTTACCGGCGTAAAACCCGACAGCTTATCCTCCAAAATAATGGATGTGGCGTTCATTCTTCACGCAGAGCATGAGCTACCGGCATCCTCAATGGCAGCCCTAGTAATAGCCTCAACATTGTCGGACCTATACTCGGCAATTTCCGGCGGGGTCGGTGCCCTGAAAGGCCCTCTCCACGGAGGGGCAAATGAAAAAGCTCTGGAGATGATACTTTCTATAGGGAGCCCGGAGAACGTTGAAGGATATGTTAAGCAGGTCTTGGCGTCCAAGGGTAGGATTATGGGGTTCGGCCACAGAGTTTACAAATCATATGACCCTAGAGCAGCCATTTTTAGGAGGTATCTGGAGAGCCTCTCCCAACAGAGGGGAGATAGAAGTTTCCTGGATATAACAAAAAAACTTGAGGAAGTGGTGAGAAGAGAGCTGGCGGGGAAGCCGATATTTCCCAACATAGATCTCTATTCCGGGGCGGTCTTCCATATGTTGGGCTTATCTAAAAGAGTCTTTACACCTCTATTTGCTGCGGCCAGGACCGTGGGCTGGGCTGCGCATGTGCTGGAGTATTGGAGGGATAACAGGCTTATAAGGCCTAGGGCTACTTATGTGGGCCCGCCGATGCGAAGATATATACCGGTTCACCAGAGATAGATACGCCGTAAGTATGGGAGATGAACCCTGAGATAGATATTATAGTAAAGCCATCCCTGCGAACAAGTAGTGAGAAAATAATCGGCATGCTAGATAGGTCCTGCGAGGCGGTCTTTCTCCCGCTTCCTAAATCTCTTGACGAGCTGGTGGTGGAGCTGGTTCTTGGACTCGGTTATGAAGACTTCGTGAAAGAGGTGCGCCAGCGTGGAATACTTCCAGAACCTGTTGAGGGATGGTTGAAAGCAAACAAACCCATCCTCGAAAACATAAAGAGGATAGGAAAGAAGATGGTGACATACTGCTACAAAGATAGTAAAATATTCTATGAGGAGTGCAACACTAGCCTTGAGCTGTCCCTGCTATCCCTAAGGGACAGCCTCCGGAACAAGCCTGATGTGGGGAAATGGTTAGAGATATTATCGAATGAGAGGAGACTAAAACAGGAGGCTCTTCAGAGGGATGCAGAAATACTGAGTGACGAGGCCTGCGTCTACTCTAGAAGTACCTGCATAGCAGGATTTGAGGGTCGCCACATCATGAAGATGCTGCCCCCAAAGTTCAAGACAAACCTGCGATATGTCGATCTACCTTACCATTTCACACCGCTAGATATTCTGAGGAGGGAGATATCGAGGGGCGATATATCAGAAGAACGGGCCGAGGAGCTCATAAGGGCACACTTGAGATACCTCCGTGAATATGTAATCCCGTACGGCCTGGACACAGCACAAGAGCTCTGGAATCGGGAGAACCTTTACTGGCATCCGGCGTTTTCAAGGGATAGATACACGTGAAGACTAGGCTTATCGAGCTGGACCTTGAGACCGCCACCGTTGTAAAAAGGGTCTCTCGTGTTTCGGTCCTATGTGAAAAAGGAGGTGTCGAAGCTCTTTTTCATATGACAAATACAGGAAGACTCTTAGAGCTGATATATCCTGGTGCGACTGTTTACGTGTATAAGAGAAAGGGTGTTAAAACGGATGGTGTGGTAGTAGGGGTTGATACCCGTGACGGCCCTGCTCTGATCGATACTAGAACCCAATCCAGATGCTTTGAACTGGCATGTGAGAGGGGGCTGGTGCCGTGGCTTCAGCCCTACAAGATTGTTGGAAGAGAGGTAAAAATTGGCGGCTCAAGGATAGACTATCTGATAGAGGCCGGCTCGGATGCTAAAGGATTGATGGAGCTAAAATCTGCTGTATATCTAGATAGCGATGGAGCCGCCATGTACCCAGATACAGTAAGTCTGAGGGGGCGTGACCACATCATGCTGCTAACAGGGCTGCCGAGGAAGTTGAGGCGGATAATCACATTTATCGCTGCGCATCCAGCCGCAAAATATTTCAGACCATGCGACGAGGCGGACCCCATGATATCTAGATTGTTGAAGGCTGCTGTAGAGGGTGGAGTAGAGCTAAGATCCGTCAAAATATGCTTGAGAGATGGGGCTGTGTATCTCGAGGACTGGGACCTGCCTATCCGCCTATAAACAGATGTAATGTTATTCCTACGAATATAAGGGCCAGCCACGGGCTTGAGATCTTAAAGCAACGCCATGCATTTTCAGGTGTTACATTTTTAACCAAGACAATGCTATCCCAAATAAGCAGTGCCGATATCGGAACGGCCAGTAGCAGGTAATAGGATGGCTGTGGGATATAAGGTATCAGAGCAGCAGCCCCTATCACAGATAATATGTTAGATATCGCTGTCGCCAGTGCCGCTCGCCTAGTGCCTACAACTGCGGGGAGCATGGGAAGCCCTGCTGCGCGGTAGTCGTTTACAGCTCTCATAGCAAGGGCCCAGAAATGTCCAGGAGTCCATAGGAAGACCAGGATGGCTAGGATAATTGCTGGTGGAGATACCCACCCCGTCGCCGCCGACCAGCCGGCTAATGGTGCGAAGCTACCCGATATACCTCCGATCACTATATTCCAAACTGTTCTTCTCTTGAGAAACGCCGTGTAGAATATGTAAAAGGCAGCACCCCCTACGATGAAAATGGCTGTCACCATGTTCAAGTAAATAGCTGATATGATGGATGCGGTTAGTATCATGGCTGAGCCCATATACACTGCTATCTGCGGCGGCTTTATCCTTCCCGACGGTAATGGCCTCTTAGCTGTCCGACACATTCTAGAGTCTAGGTCCCTATCTAGATAGTGGTTTAAGGCGCTGGCACCGCCCGCAGCTAAGAAACCGGAAAAAGATAGGATAGATGCCGTGAAACCGTTCCCTCCAGCGAAGAAATGGGCCGTGACAGCCGTTAAGATATTCAATAAGGTGATTTTCGGCTTGATGAGTTCTATGTAGTCCTTCAGCAATTTACCGACCGTTATCCGCTTTTCCTGGGATTTATTTAAGTCTAACACTAGAACAAGTTCTGGTTCAGCATGAGGCTAAGGTATGAAACCAGTATTGCAGGTATTAGTGCTTTGGGCCAGCTGATACCCTTGGATGAGACGAGTACCGATGCGAGGGAGCCCAGCTGCCATATATGGGCCACAATATAAAATGCGGAGGCTACGCTGGCTATAACCTGGTTTTCAAGGAACCCTATGGAAGATGCTAGGACAAGGAATCCGAGGAATATGTTTGAAGGTGTGAGAGATAGAGGTACAGACGCGGCCAGTTCAGCTTCACCACCTTTACGTCTAGTGATGGCTAGCCCTGCTATGGTGAAGACGCCGATGAGGGCTAGGATATTCAGGGCTGCCACTAGTGCAGCTAGCTCTGGGACAGGAAAGAGCCTAAAATGGAGTAGAACCTGTGCGTTGGAGACACGCCAAGACAATATGACATATACCAAACCTGAGAGGAACGCAACAGGAACCATCATGGACGGGGTCTCAAGAACTTTTCCAAGTAGAGGATTGAGTGAGAGAGAGGTTAGAAAACGGCTTATGAGCGGTGCATCATCAGACACACTGGCCTCGGCAAGGACGTCAGACATCCTCATAGATTCAACAAGTCTCCAACCCTTCTCACTGAGGGCGTACTTCCGCCTAGAGTTTTTTACTATGAAAGGCTCCATAAACTCGAGATGATAGTAGAGGGTTCCCACACTTATACCCAGGATTCTTTTGAGGTCTGTGGCAGCCATCTCGCCGTTGGCCCTTAAAAGGTTTATAATCTCCCGCCTTATCGGATTTCTAAGAAGACTATAAAAAAGTAGCTTCTCATCCTTAACCTCTAATGTTGTAGACTGATCTGACCCACCCAAATCTTTCCTAGCCCACATATTATGTCTCGATATTCGAATACCATACGTATAAACTGTTCCCTTCTATTCTAACCGAATAGGGATCAGTTATATAGGTCATACCACAGTTGTAGGGCAGATGTCAAAAGCAGCTTCGAAGATTGCCGTAATCCCCCTTATTATATCACTTATACCCCTCATAATCCCTTCTTCTCATTCCTTTCAGAACGCTACTCCGGTTGTGGATGATGCCGCCAGAAGCCTTGACAGGATTCTATCTATCCTCGAACAGCTAAGGGGTAAGGGTCTAAACGTGGAGGAGCTGAGAGGGATACTCCAAGGTTTGAGGGATAAGCTCTCATCGGAAATAGCTAGTCAAGAGAAGGTTGAGATAGCAACATTGATAATTCAAATGAGAGATAGATTGGAGAGAGTTCTGTCGAAGATTCTCTTAAACACCGATAGACAAGGGTTAGTGGGACAGGTGTTAGAAATCACAACGGATATAGTGAAATTACAGCTGTCGGGGACATTGACTGGGATAGCCAATTCTCTCATCGAATCTGGCGGAGGGCTTGTAGAGGATGCGTTAAGCCAAGGTCTCGAAGAGAAGGAGGCCTTAAAACTTCTATCGAGGAGTAGAACCCTAGTGACTGCGGCCCAGCAGATAGTCGGAAACGGGAAGGTCAACTTGAAAATATCGAAGGGAGGCGACCCCGATACGGAGATAAACATAGCCCACATCCAAACATCCTCACAGGATATCAAGGTCTACCAATCAGAAGAAAAAATCACATACGATAACAACACTGTCGTCTCCATAAGAAGAACCATTATAAGCGTGGAAAATACAACAATTATAGAGCGGGAAACCTATCGGATTTCGGACGGTTCTGGAGGGGTCGAGTCAAGAACAGTCGGGGTGGGTGAGGGCCTGGCCATTGGGGCCGTATTGGCTCTGAAGGCAACCGGCCCTAGGATTGATGTGGAGAGGACTGAGTTCGACATAACCCTTAACAGCTACAACATAGAAGGGAATCTCATCAGGCTGATTCTCTCAGCGCCAGATGGGACATTAGGCAGGCTGATCGTAGTCGATATCAGCAGAGAGGTGTCTAGAGGGTTATCGATGAGAGAGATTGCCGTTAGGATTGATGGGAAGCAGGTTCCTGTCGCAGACAACGTAGTCGAATTACTCAGAGGAAACGCCTCCCAGCCCAAATATTTCATAGCATTAACGGGGAACGGCGTCCAGCTTGTAATATACGTCCCCAAATGGAGTACCCGGGTTATAACAATAGGGCCGGCGGCCGTCCAAGTTTTCTACTTCCCCGTGTCGGAGCTTGCGGGTAATAACCTGCAGTGGATGGCGACATTATCAGCAACATTGGTCTTCGTCCTCATAGCCGTCGCATCATACCTGAAATATTGGAGGCCCAGAGAGGCCGGCCACCCCTATACTTCAAATAGCCTCTGAGGAGCAGCCGGGTATATTTCTCGAGTTCAAGCCTTAACGCATCCCTTGGCCTGCACCATACAAAGTCCACAATCTCCTTGTTATCGACCTTGACTATCTTACTCGAGCTTCGGCATAGAACATCGAAGAAGATGAAATGTCGGCCCGGCTCGAAAAAATTCTCCGGGTTATAAACTTCTTGAACCATTATAACCCTGACCGGCCTAACCCTCAGACCGACCTCTTCATAGGCCTCCCTCGCAGCAGCCTCTAACACGGATTCACCCAGTTCAACATGACCTCCAGGGATCGAGTACTTCCCAAACCATTTGGGACTCTTTACCAGCAATATTTCGCCGTCATCAGCCCTTATAAAAGAGCCCACCGTGATCTCGGGGGTTCGACTCATTTATCCACCAGCCTATGCATAGCCTTAAGATCCTTCTCAAATGGTTTCAAGCTGGGAGGTATGGCAGCACTAATTTCATCCCTGAGGGAGAGACCGCTACTCTTCTTCATATTCCATATCTTGGAGTTAAAATCGGTTATGTCCTTGGTGTATCTTGCATATCTTCTACTCCAGACCGGCTTCGGAAAATGTGAGAGGTGGATACTTTTACGGCCATACAGCTGCAGCCATATTCTATCAGTGATGAAGGGCGTGATAGGTGCTAAGAGTAGAAGCACCGTTTTAAGTACTGTGTGAAGGGTGTACCATGCAGCCCTCTGCTCCGAGGCGGAAAACCCTTCAGCGTATGCTCGGGGTTTGGACATCTCCAGATAATGAGATGCGAAAATATTCCATACAAAGTCTCTAACGGTGGTTGAAGGTATGAAGAAGTTCAGTTCGTCAAAACCCTGGATACATTTCTCCACGGTAATGGATAGTTCTGAGAGAATCCATTTGTCCGTGGGCGTCAGTGTAGCTCTGCGTGGATATGGAAATGCCGATATATATCTTGCAATATTCCAGAGCTTTGTGAGGAATTTCCCGGACCCGGCTATCCTAGACTCGGAGATTCTGAAATCCTCTCCGAGGTTTGATTCCTGGGTTGTCCAGAAGCGGAAACAGTCAGCACCGTATTTTTCCAGTATCGGCAATGGGTCTATGACGTTTCCTTTACTTTTACTCATCTTCTCCCCATGCTCATCTAGCCCAAGTCCTCCTATCCACACAGACCTGAAAGGCATTTTACCAGTTAGCTGGTAGCAGCGTAGAAGACTATAATACAGCCACGTTCTTACAATGTCCTTGCCCTGCGGTCTTATGGATATCGGGTAGAGACTCCAGTCTATCCTTCCATCCACTCTATTTGATATGATGTAGAGCGCTGAGATTGATGAGTCCATCCAAGTGTCAAATGTTCGCTCGTCACCTATGAAATCTTCCCCACCGCATCCGCTACATTTTTTTATGGGTGGGGGCTCTCTCCAAGGCCTGTAGTATTTACCTGGGTTAGGGATATATGGTTGACCACACCTCCTGCAATACCAGACAGGAATTTCCGTCGCGTAATATCTCCGTCTAGATAGCGGCCAGTCTATCGTGATAGATGATATCCAGTCTAGGAGGAGCTGGCGCATATGTTTTGGATGAAATCTGATCTTACTCGAGAGCTTGGAAAGAACAGGGGCGAATTCCAGCTGTTTGAGGTAGTATTCAGGCATGGATAATATTTCTATCGGTGTCTTGCTTCTCTCACAGATAGGCGTGTTGTGCATTATCTCATCAACTTTGACGATTAGTCCAGCGTTCTCCAGTATTTTCTTTATCTCCCGTCTTGCCTCATGTATTGTAAGACCTTTCAAGGCACCGGCTTTCTCGTTCATTCTTCCATCCTCTCCGATTAGAATGGATTCCTCCAAACCCAGCTCCCTGAATAGTCTTACATCGTTATAGTCGCCGTAGCTACACACCATAACCGCACCGGTTCCGAAATCCGGCCTGGCGGACGGGTGAGGGATTATAGGTACTCTAGTGTTGTAGATAGGTACTATTGCTCTTCTGCCATGCAGTGCGGTGTATCTCTCGTCTGAAGGGTTTACGATGACTGCCCTACACGCCCCCAAAAGCTCCGGCCTAGTCGTGGCTATAACTATGCCGCCACCATCCTCAAGACCGAACCTTATGTATACAAGTTCTGAAGGCCTCAACTCATATTCCACCTCAGCATCGGCTAGGGTGGTGCCGCATATGTAGCAGTAGTTGTTGGGTCTTGAGGCCTGATAGACCAGGCCTTTCTTCCACAGCTTTATGAAGGTGGACTGTGTCATAGCTCTGTAATCTGGGGAGTCTGTACGATACTTGTTTTTGAAATCGCAGCTCAGCCCTAAACGCTTCATTATTGCGATCATCTCAGTTTCAAGCTCGTCAAGAGATGTGGAGCAAAGCTCTAAGAACTTCTCTCTAGAAACATCCTTTATCGAGACACCATACCTTTTCTCGGTAAATATCTCGACTGGCAATCCGTTCCTGTCGATACCTATGGGAAATAGCGTGCTATACCCTTTCATCCTAGCGGTTCTGGCAATCATATCTATCTGACTATACTGGGCAGCAGCTCCTATATGCCACGGCCTACCTGATGGATATGGAGGAGGTGTGTCTATGCTGAATCTTTTCCTAGCTCTCCTATTGAACCTGTAGATTTCCTCCTTCTCCCACTTCTCGAGAATTTCCAGCTCTATATTCGGGTTCCAGGTCTTCTCAGATATCTTGGGGGTGAAGGCCATAACTCCATACTGAATGTTAAATTCATGCGAAGCCAAGCATTGCTTTAGCCTCTTCACTCATCCTCTCAGGCGTCCACGGCGGGTCGAAAACCAAATCCACATCCACATCCTTAACGCCTTCAACTAGCGTCATAATGGCCTCCCGCACCTGCTCCATAACAAACGCCCCAACAGGGCATCCTGGAGCCGTGAGGGTCATCTTCACATACACAGAGTTATCATCCCTGACCTTCACATCGTATACCAGCCCAAGGTCCACTATGTTTACTGGGATTTCGGGGTCGTAACAGTTCTTCAAAGCCTCGTAGATCTCCTCCAGAGTAGGCTTCTTTTCCAAGTTCTCTCGACATAGAAACTAGGTAGATATATTTAAAGGTGATAGAATCCAACAGATACTGTCCGGATAAGCGTCTCTACCCATCTCCGCTCCTCATAGCATAATATTATATTGTGAATAGGTTTAGGTTCTTTATTCCTTGCGCTTAATTTGTTGTGGGATACCATGGTTCTCTCCTTCAGATACCTGAAGAACCTCTCGACTCATCCCGAACCTCTGGTGCTCGTATTCTAGCCCTAGCCTCTCTAATGCCCACCTATACCAAGGCCCTCTATCTACTATTACCTTTGGCTTGTTCAAACACTTCTTGAGGGAGATTAAGGCGTTTAGGCAGCTTCCCGGAATCGACGTCTACTGCAGACCATACGTAGACCACTAAACCTTGAGCTTAGTCTCGTCAACAGCTATACCTAGGCTCAGCAGCTATAGCTACAATAGATGACACCTTCCTAGATAGCTCGTGTACAGTTGCTTATCGGCTCAACAGCCATACTAAGAACCTTTGAAACCCTCCTACAGCTTCCATGAAACATATACTCGAGAACAGCAAGCACCAACCTCACGGCTTTTCTATTACGCCTAAAACAGCCAAGGACCAATAGCCACTACATCCCGGCCTTTTAATAGACCCTTATCCGGACACTACCTCCAAATAAGAGCGAAAGGATATATATCATTATGGCTTTTTGTCTATGTGAGAATTTGTCAATAAGAATAATTCTTGGTAAGGAATTAGAGAAGCGATTTAGAGAGTTGGCGATGAGAAAGTTCGGCTATAGCAAAGGTGCTATCAGTAGGGCTGCTCAGGAGGCTATAGCTACGTGGGTATCGCGGGCTGAGTCAGAGGTTTTTCAATTTGAAGAAGACCCTATAGAGGCTATAGACGGGCTCTTATCTGACGTTGGGCTAGATTCTGTGGAATTGCAACATAAAGCGACCGAGTTTTGGAGAACTAAAGTAGCCAGCCATGTATCTGATTGATACTAATATATTTCTCGAAGTTCTGCTAGGAAGAAATAGGAAGGACGATTGCAAGAAACTACTTAGAAACGTCCAAGAAGGAAAGAGTAAAGGAATAATAACTGACTTCACAATACACTCGATAATCGTAATAATGGATGGGTTTAGGAAGCTAAGTGAGTTAAGAACCTTCTTAACTAGCCTAACGGCCTATAAAGGGCTTCAAATACACATAACCACGCTATCCGATGAGGTTAGGGCAGTAGAGCTAGCTACTAAGCATGGCTTAGACATGGACGATGCGGTGCAATACTCTACAGCACTTAGCTCCGGCGTAGACGCTATAATCTCCTTCGACAAGCATTTTGACAACCTTGAAATACCAAGAAAAGAACCTGCGGACCTGCTAGGTAAATAACCTGCGGGCTCTCCCTATTTCATGCTATAGTTGCAGAATCCTCAATAGCAGACGACCCTGTTTTATTAGTTAGAGCGCAAGCGGGCTTTCCAGCTGTCGGAGCTGTATTAAGCGCTTTTGCCTCTATCCACCACTCGTGGGAGGATGTATACGCGTTGGTCGTGTGGGCATTGATTTTATAAAAGCTGAAGCCTAGGCTCAAGCAGTTGGATAGGGATTCTCCTTAACTGAGGATAACCCCTCGTTATTTCTATGCTGAGAATTTACGTGCTTAAAAGGAGGATAATGTCCGGGTAAGGATGGTATTTAAAGGCTTGACGACCTTTTCCTTCACTGTGATGCCTTACACCCTAAGTTTAGATATTTTTAAGGCGTTATTCGGACACTACCAATCCAACAAATGGCGAGGCTTAAATCATGCCCTTCTATATTCGGAATGGAATGAGGCTGTCGGGTATTAGGGTCTGCGTACTTGCGGGGCCTGACTATGAGGACTTGGAACTTCATTACCCGATGATTAGGCTGGCGGAGGAGGG
Organism: archaeon HR01; assembly: GCA_002898355.1. Classification (GTDB taxonomy): domain Archaea; phylum Thermoproteota; class Nitrososphaeria_A; order Caldarchaeales; family Caldarchaeaceae; genus HRBIN01. The sequence goes on from BEHD01000007.1 coordinate 72,693, forward strand.
GGCTTCGGTGCGTGTGGCCGGTCCGTCCAAGGGGGTCTATAGAGGTAAGCATGGTTTGACGGTGGAGGCCGACCTATCCATCGGTGAGTGTAGGGTTGGAGACTTCGATATTTTGGTTATCCCGGGTGGCTGGGCCCCCGATAGGCTGAGAAGGATACCTGAGGTCGTCTCCTTTGTACGGGATTTTTTCCTCTCAGGGAGGATTGTGGCGTCAATATGTCATGGCCCCCAAATACTCATATCAGCCAGAGTATTGGGGAAAGTTAGGCTCACCTGCACTCCGGCGATAAAAGATGATGTAATCAACGCAGGCGGTATATACGAGGATTCACCTGTAGTGGTTGACGGGAACCTCGTAACATCCAGGAATCCTGGAGACCTCCCCCACTTCTGCCGAGCCATAATAGAGCTAGCCTCTGGAAGGATGGCCCAGAATGTCCGAAGTGAGACTGCCTGAGATTGAGGAACGCTACGATCTAGGTTGGATGGTAACCTTCAAACCCAATAAGGATCTTCCAAGGCATAGGTGGTTTTTTCTTCAAGGAGGGGTACTCTAGACATTTTGTTGAATATGCGTTAAAACTCTCCAGAGCAGATCCCGGGGACTATGTCTTAGATCCCTTTGTAGGTGTTGGGACCACATGCCTTACATGTAGGGAGCTTGGATATGAATCGTTAGGCGTGGAAATCTCCCCATTATTTGCTCTAGTTGCAAGGGTGAAGACCGCAGACTATGATACCAAGAGTTTGAGAGAGATAAGGGATGGAATTATGTCTGAGCGTTTCAAAAGACCGGTCGTTGACGTAAAAAGTTTTGTGAAGAAACTCTTCTCCAAACACGCCCTCGAAGACCTATTCTTTCTCAAGGAGAAGATAGACAGAATAGGAGATGAGAAGGGACGGGAGTTCATGACTCTGGCATTGATGACGGCGGCCGGTAAGGTCTCCTATATTTACAGAGATGGTGGTGTCGTTAAAGTTCGGAAGGATATTCCAAGGCCGCCCTCCCTCAAAAAGACTTTTAGAAGAGTAGTTAATATGATGATAAAAGATGTTGAGAAACTCCCCCTCACAGATTCAAAAGCTGTGATAAAACTTGGCGATGCTAGAAGTCTAGACTTCATAGATGATGAATTATTTGATGTGGTGATTACTTCTCCTCCCTATCTCAACAAGCTGGAATACACCACAGTTTACGGCCCTGAATATGAGCTCTTCATGGGTGGTGCCACAGTAAATCCGCTGAGGTCTTACATAGGGTTAAGACCCAATGAGCTATACGCCGCTGAGGATACTCCACCCGCTGCATATCTCTACTTCAAAGATATGGGGATGGCCCTGGCTGAGATGTACCGGGTTTTAAAAGAGGGGGGCCGTGCTGTCCTTGTTGTGGGTGGCGGGGTCTTTCCCGACAGGGTTTTAGATGTGGATGTGAAGTTGGCTGAGATAGCTGTGGAGAAGGGGTTTGATGTTGAGAGGATTATTGCCGTCAACAAGAGGGTGGCCACCACCAGACGGGTAATTAAGATAGGGTGGTCGCGGGAGAGTATATTACTGCTCAGTAAGTGATTTCGGCCAACTCATGCAAGTCTCCATACTTTAGACTGTAGAGCCGTCCCCTCCAAACGATGACCGGGTCTCTGATTGAGCGATACCAGGAGAGGAAGATGGATGCGAGTATCGGTAATATGCCTAGAGGCCAGAGTAAGAAGCCTGCAAGCCTGTTTCTGTGGGATAGTGATTCGAGCCCTGTCGCAATAGAGACCGCTATGTATGAGGAGATTGAGAATATCAGAGGGCTTGAATCGATGAAAAGCGAGTAGAGAATACCAGCTACCGGAACTAGGAACATATACGCTATAGCGGTGAGGAAGAGGAGCGGTTTCCATTTATGTCCGAGGAATATGGGTGTGAAGATTCTGGCCATGCCATACCATAGCGTCTTAAAGTTCTTGTTCCACGCTGCAGTCATCAAACCTCTAGCATCCGCCATAGCAATTTTCAATCCGTTTTTCCAGGCGACTCGGGCGAGGGCCCTATCTTCTAATATAGCGTTCTTCACGGTTTTATGTCCACCAAAGGCCTCATACGAACTCCGTCTCAACAGTATGAAGCTTCCGAAGGCGAAAGCCCCACCACCCCTATTCACTTTGTCCGGCCTGCCTATCAAGTATAGCCCAAGGAGGAGTATAGGAAGAATAATCTTCAAGGCTATGGTCTCCATCCTGAACCTCGGATACAATGACAGCATGTCCAGGCCCTTTTCACGGGCCATGGATATGGCTGAGGACAGCAAATTGGGGGCCATTCTAGCGTCAGAATCTGTGAAGAGTAGCCATTCGCCTCCGCTCTTCTCATAGCCTAGATGGCATGCCCAGGTCTTCCCAACCCATCCCTCTGGTGGAGGCGTGGCCTCGACCAGTTTCACCCCGTAACCGGCGTACTTTTTTACAATTTCGGGGGTACGGTCAGCGGAGCCGTCGTCCACAACAATAATCTCCACATCAACACCCTGTTGAGATAGAAGGGATTGGATACAGCCCTCTATTTCATTTTCCTCATTTCTAGCTGGAACGATGGCTGAAACAGATTCATGCCCACTAGGGGGGTTGGTCCCCAGTTTAGGGAGGCTCCTCTCAATCCTATGTTTCATTACGAGCAGGTATATGGCTGCCAGCAATTGGATGAGCAGTAGTGGAGTCAACATTTTGTCCTCCAATCATCTCCAACAACGCATATTAAAAAATAAATAGCACTCACCTGATTCTAGTATGGATAAAGTTGTCGAGGGATTGGTGGTCAATAAGGAGGCGGCGGTGGCCCCTATTTAGGGACATATTTGAGGAGTTTGAAGAGTTTGCGAGAGAGATTGAGAGGCAGTTCGAGGAGGAGATGAGGAGGTTGACCGAGCAACTACCTAGGGACCTAGTTAGAGAGAGAAGGACCGAAAGAGGAGTTTTAAGAGAGTACGGCCCTTTCGTCTACGGATATTCGGTGACTATAGGGCCAGATGGCCGGCCAATCATCAGAGAATTTGGCAATGTAAGGCCCGGAGCCCTCCCCAGTGGATTAGAGTTTAGACCTGAGAGGGAGCCACTAGTGGACATAATTGATGAGGAGAAGCAGGTGAAGATAGTGGCTGAGATACCCGGTGTAAAAAAGGAGGATATAGACCTTAGGGTTGATGAGAATACATTATTTATTAAAGTTGATACGCCTGAGAGAAAATACTACAAGGAGATACCCTTGTCATCGCCCGTGGACCAGTCGGGTGTCAAGGCGGTATACAACAACGGGGTTCTGGAAGTGGTCTTGCCGAAGAGGGAGACCAAACCTGTTAAGGGTGAACGGGTTAAGATTGAATAAAAACTGTTAATCTCAACTATAGTTAAATATGACATGGGGAATGTAGATGTGTTAGGATATGCCTTCCAGTAAAATCTCTTGGATGATAGGGGGAGCCCAGGGTACGGGTGTAGACTCGTCGGCAAACATTTTTGCTAGGGCTGCAGCTATGGCCGGCCTATACGTCTTCGGGAAGAGGGAATACTACTCCAACATCAAGGGGGAACATAGCTATTTCAGCGTGGTCCTGTCCGAGTCCCCTGTACACTCCCACATGGATGAGGTACATCTCCTCGCCACATTCGATTCTGAGACTGTCGTGAGGCATGCGTGGGAGGTTGTGCGAGGCGGCGGCATAATCTACGATTCCATGGCTGTGGGTGAGAAGATATCCAAGATACCTACGTTGGAGAAAATAGTTCTGGAGAGGGTTTTATCCAGGCTTTCTAGGGAAGGCTTGGGCGATACCGTAGGCGACGTTCTTGAGCTGGCCAAGAGGTCTGGAGTCGCGTTATATCCGATTCCCTACATGGAGCTGTTGAAGAAAATTGGCGAGGTCATCGGAGAGAAGCAGCTGAGTGCGCTCTCGAGGATGACAAACGTCGTAGCTGTTGCCGCCTCATTCACAATATTGGGCTTGCCCATGAGCGCCCTTGAAAAAGCTATTGCGCAGGTTTTCCGCGCTAAGGCGAGGGTGGTCAAATCGAATGTAGAGGCCGCCAACGCTACAAGGGAATACGTCTCAAGGAACTTCCTAGATACATTCCCATTCAAGCCCACGGTACGTCCAACATCGAGGCAGAGGCTCTTTATATCGGGGACGTCATCTGTAGCCCTCGGTAAGATCGTGGCGGGGTGTAGGTTTCAGACATACTATCCCATCACACCTGCGAGCGACGAGAGCGTATACCTAGAAGACCATGACACATTCAACCTCGCAGACCACCCCCATATAGAGGAGGCGAAAGAACTGGATGGTAAGGGCTCTATAGTGGTGGTTCAGAGTGAGGATGAGATAGCGGCGATCAATATGGCTTCCGGCGCAGCGCTTGCAGGGGTCAGGGCCGCAACAGCCACATCAGGTCCAGGGTTCGACTTGATGGTGGAGGGGATGGGCTTCGCGGGAATGAACGAAATACCGGTGGTTATTACACTGTATCAGAGGGGAGGCCCCAGTACAGGATTACCAACGAGACATGAGCAGGGAGAGCTCATCTACTCTATATTCGGAGGACACGGTGAATTTCCGAGGATAGTCATAGCCTCCGGAGATATTGAGGAAGCTTTCTACGACACCATAAAAGCCTTCAACTATGCGGAGAGATACCAAGTTCCAGTCGTTCACCTACTGGATAAGGCTTTGGCCAACAGCACCATGACAGTCGAGATTTTCGACAGCAACCGTGTCAACATAGACCGTGGCCTGCTTCATACCACATGGGACCCATCGAAGGGAGAGTACAAGAGATTCGCTTTCACGCAAGACGGTATCTCGCCCCGAGTGGCCTTGGGCACGCCTAACGGTATCTTCTGGAACACAGGTGACGAACATGATGAATATGGACATATCAGTGAAGATCCAACGATCAGGGATAAGATGATGGAGAAGAGGATGCGGAAGATTGAGGTGGCTGACGCCGAAATACCCGACAGTGAGAGGGTGATACTTCATGGAAATCCAGACGCCCCCAACCTGGTACTCAGCTGGGGTTCACCCAAAGGAGCAATAATTGATGCCATCGACTACCTCGAGAGCCAGGGCCTCCACTTTGCCTTCGCCCAGATAAAGGTGTTACATCCATTCCCGACCAGATTTATCCAGAGCCTTCTACCGTCTTACAAGAAGACCATATGTGTGGAGCAGAACTATACGGGGCAGCTGATGACGCTTATAAGGGCTAGGACAGGCCATCTGGTTGATCATCTTATATGTAAATATAATGGCAGGCCCTTCTCATTCTCGGAGTTGAGGAACGCTTTGGAGGAGGCGGTCTTGAAAGGGACTCCCAGGATAGTCACACATGCTGGAGCGTGATATGAAGTGACGACTAAGCTATCCATGGTTTCATTTAGAACAGCTGTACACAACGACTGGTGTCCAGGATGTGGCGATTTCGGGATACTATCATCGATTCAGATGGCTCTGGCGGAGCTGCAGATTGAGCCTAGCAGGGTGGCGATATTCTCGGGTATCGGATGCTCAGGGAAGACACCCCACTACATCAATACATATGGTATCCACACCCTCCATGGGAGGTCTCTTCCGTTCGCCATAGGCGCTAAGCTGGCGAACCCGACGCTAACAGTGCTGGCGGTTGGAGGTGATGGTGACGGCCTCGGAATAGGTGCGGGCCACTTCGTTAACACCGGACGTAGAAACGTTGACTTCACATACATCGTATTCGATAACGGTGTCTACGGACTCACCAAGGGTCAGGCATCACCCACTCTAGCCCGCGACCTCAAAACCAAGTCCCTCCCAAGGCCCAACATAAATGACGCTATAAACCCGATAGCCATAGCTGTGGCGGCAGGCTATACATTCATAGCAAGGGGATACGCATACGATACACGCCATCTCAAGGAGCTGATTAAGAAAGGCATACAGCATAAGGGGTCCGCCTTTATAGATGTGCTTCAACCATGCCCAACCTACAACGATATAACGACTAAGGAATGGTTTGGCGGCGAGGATAGGATTGTGGATGGGAAGCCGCTGCCTAGGGTCTATAAGCTGGAGGATGAGGGGTATGACCCCCTAGTTAAGAGCGCTGACCCTGACGAGGCGAGTAGGAAGAAGCTGGAGGCCATAGCCAAATCGTTTGAGTGGGGTGAAAGGATACCCATCGGCGTCTTCTACCAAAACCCATTTATCCCATCGTATGAGGAGAGGATAGCGGCCAGGATACCCAGCTATACACGGTCTCCACCGGCACTGCAGCCTATAGCAGATAAAAACAACAGGCCAATCGCATCAATCGACGACATATTTGAGGAATTTCTGGTCTAAAAACATCCCCAACTTATTCCTGGGAAGGTTGGGGGGTGGTAGTGGAGCTTGGCTGGGATTCGCCCTTTCCCACTCCAGCCACCCTGAATCTCTCTATCGAGTTCGATAATGAGATTCCGGCGGCGATAACAGCGAGACCGAGGACAGCAAACCCTACCAGAGCCCACGGCGCCTTTTCTACCTCCCTAACATCTGTAACAGTATACGTTAAAACCCGTTCCTCGGTGACGGTCCTAGTCGCAAAACTTATACTGGTCTCAACCTCAACTATCTTAGATGTCACCGTTGCGGTAACCGTCTCAGTCACGGTAGCTGGTCTCATAACAGATATCGAGAGGGTATAGATTCCTGAGCTGCCGGCAAAGCCGAGTACCACTATGTAGTGGGGGCCGTCTTCCACCGCTAGATAGCCAAGCCTCTCAGTCAACCCCGCAGGCCGTATCCCCTGATCTATAATCTGCCTGAAGGGGTCGAGGATGAAAATGTCAAAGTCCTGAGTCGTTGGCATCCTTAAAGCCACAAGTAATGTCTCACCCTTTCTGAGGTCCACACGGAAATAGTGGATGTCTCCCTCATCCAGTCTAAAGACGTATTCGCCGGCGGTTAATGGGAGTGCTGTCGCAAAATTGGCACCCGGCTGTGAAAGCTGTTGCGCATCTGCGGTAGCGAGAGCCGCCAAAGCTAAAAACAATACCAAATATTTCATTCACCATATGGGATAAACCATCATATATAAGGTTGAAGCCTATTTTTAGGGTAGGATAAATTCAGCCGCACACTAGAAAAAGTATATGATACCATCACCACATACGATATTCTTCATATCGCTACGGATCGATGTCTTGCTGGAGTTTTTGGCCGCCTTACTCGGCCTAACCATATCACTCCTATCGCTGGAGGCTTCGAGGAGGCTGGGGTCGAGAACCCTCCTATACCTAGGCCTTGGGTTCTTATTGATGGCCCTAGCCATGCTTTCCAGGACGATCGCTGTTACAGCTCTGCTATCTGCAGGCTCTCTCCCTGAGATAGGGAGGCTGGGCATCATTTCACAGCTTATAACCCTTGAGCTCCTCTACTCGGTCATACGTATTTCCAGCTACATCGTCTTCATCTACCTCTACGTAACCACTCCACCAGCACCACGTAGCATCCCCGCCTTAGCCGCCATCATCTTCAACCCATCATTCGAACTTGTATCAGCAATCCTACTACTCCCAGTCGTTTATAGAACCGGCCAGAATAGCCTAGGCAGTGATAACCCATTCGCCTGGACGGTCTTCACAGGTTTTGCCCTACTGCTGGCCAGCCATCTCGCATTCCTATTCTCTGGACAATCCTTCACATTCTACTTGGCGGGCCATCTTCTCCAGCTCCTCGCCCTCTCCCTATTCTTTCTCGCCCTAGTTCTGGTGCGGTCAGATGAAAAAAGAGTATAGGTCGAAGGCAAAGATCGTAGCAGATATAATTGAGGCGGTGATAAGGGAGGGTAAGGGGAAACCATCCAAGATCATGATGGATGCGAACCTCTCATACGAGCGTATGAATAAGTATCTGGGCTATCTTGTCAGTAGCGGCTTGCTTCAATTCTCCGATGACGAAGGTGTCTATATTGTGACTGATAAGGGTTTGAAATTTCTCGACGAGTTCAAGCGTTTTGAAAAGCTTACGAGAGCGTTCGGACTTGAACTCTAGGAATCTGGCTAAACTTTATCAACCACATGAAATGGGTTATTGGGGGTTCCAGCATGAGTGAGAAAACCATCATACAGGTGGTGATGCTCGTAGTTCTCCTAATACTTCCACAGATACCATACGTATGGGGTGAGGAGGGGGAGCTCAAAATGGTTGGGCTGAACACTTTGGAGACCCTAGGTAAATGGGTCTCGGGAGGTGTTACAATCCGTCATCAGGTATTGGGTATTCCTGAAAGCCCACGGGAAGCCGTCTCCCAGCAGCCCTACACCATAACACCCTCAGGACCGCTCGTTAATATTCCATACAGGTCCCCCACAGCCAAGTTTAGCAGAAACATCGTGGTCACATACGATCTCGGCTCGATTCCCTACCAGAACGAACCCTACATCGCATATAATCCCCAGAACCCAGACCATGTAGTGGTTGTATCACATGACTTTGATGTAGTTTGCGCTGTTAACTATGTTAGCTTTGACGGTGGCGAGACATGGAGAGGGCCGTACACTCCAAGCGTCCTTCCTAGGGATTCTTTCTGCTCCGACCCCGTAGTGGCTTTTGGAAGGGATGGAACATTATACTATGCCTACCTATCCATCGGAACTAGGCCTCTGAGGGTTGGCCGGATTCTCTACGAGGCTGATGTGGCAAGCGCTACACTCGCAGTATCTAGGGATGGTGGGCAGAGCTGGACTGAATACCTGGCTTCAACAGGTGAGGTATTTCCCGAGAGGGACAGGGCTGCAGTAACATTCATAGACAAGCCATGGATGGCTGTAGGCCCAAATCCAGGCGACCTCTCAAAAGATAAGATCTACTTAACATATACCGAGTTTAGGATAATCTACCCATATCTCGATTTCTATCCATTCGTCGCCGAGCCCGAGATCGAGGTATCCATCAAGCTTGTCAGCTCCTCAGATGGTGGTAGGACATGGACAAAACCAATAACTGTAAGCCCTGTATTCAGCGCATTAGCGGGGGAGGAGGATGCCAGACTGGTCCAAGGTTCAAATATAGCTGTGGCCAAGGATGGAACATTGTACGTGGCCTATTATGACTCGCTGGATGACGGCCCCTTCAAAGGCCTTTTCACGCCTTTCGTTGCGGTGTCCAAAGATGGCGGGTTAAGCTTTAGCAAGCCTGTCCCAGTGGTACCGGGAGGGATGTGGGAGCAGGACTTTTTCCTCAAGCCAACCTACTTCAGGTCATGGTCTTCAATGTTCCCCTTCATAGCTGTCTCACCCAATAACAGCGGCGAAGTATACATGGTTTTCGGCGGGCTAGGCCTTGCCGCTGGAGATAACTCGGATATCTTCTTCTCGAAGTCTGTGGACGGGGGTAGAACATGGTCTGAGCCCAAGCGTATCAACGACGACCTTACCAACCGTAACCAGTTCTTCCCCACGCTAACGGTTGACCCCAACGGACACATACACGTGATGTGGGGCGATATGAGGGATGACCCCAACAACTTCCGCTACCACATATACTACACCAAGTCGGAGGATGGTGGAGAAACTTTTATGGAGAATTCCAGGGTCTCAGACTATGCCTCCAACCCAAGCTACGGGATACCATCATTCGTAGGCGATTACTGGGGGATAGCGGCCACAGGCGAAGACGTATATATGGTGTGGACTGATTCTAGGGCAGGGTTCAGAGGCGCGCCAAACCAGGATATAGCGTTCGCTAGGATGAGGAGGGTGAAAACACCCACCATCTTTCTAAGCCCGCCGGAAGGACCCGCTGGACAAACCCTCTCGATAGTTGGCGAAGGGTTTGCATCTAGGCAGAGGGAGGTATTCATCGAGTTTGACGGCGTCGTGATCTCATCTTTCCTAACCGATGACGCTGGAAGGTTCACAGCCACGCTATTCATCCCCGTATCAGGTGAGGGGGCCCACACCGTTAGGGCTATCGATGTCCTAGGAAACGTGGCGGAGGCTAACTACTACGCCAGCTTCGGCTTCAACACAGTAAAGGATAACGTGGACAGGTTATCCTCCAATGTTGACTCCAAATTGAGAGAAATACTTTCAAATCTGGGACCATCTACTCTTGACTCCGGCAAGATCGTGGATGATGTGGTGTCGAGATTACAGCCTCTCCTTGAAAGGAATGACAACACGCAACTTATCTCTGCCGTATTGGCTATATCTATCGCAGCAATAGCTGTTTCTTCATTGGCCATTGTTTACAGCATGAGGGTGTGGAGGGCTGGTAAGAGATCATGAAATACCTTCTTGGAATATTACTTTTGTCGGCGTTACTTTTGACCCCTTTAAGCGGGCTGGCCCAACAATATAATCCCCCCCACTCTAACCCAGGCCCAGCCACCGAGACCATAAGGGTTAGAGCATACGCCGAGGAGAACGCACCAGCCGTTCTCGAGAAGGGCGATATGGACATCTATCTATACAACATGCGTGTTTCAAGGATTCAGCAGCTGGAGGGGAAACCGAATATTCGTCTAGTCAAAGCTCCCTCAACAACTATCTCCTTGATTCTTAACCCGGCCCCAGCACCTCAGGGGGAGCTGAACCCCTTCAGCATCAAGGAGGTACGCTGGGCTCTCCAATATCTCGTGGCTAGAGACTTTATCGCCCGTGAAATCTATCTCGGACAGGCAGCACCTATGATAACCCATGTAAGCCCCTTCGACTACGACTATCTAGTAGTCTTTGAGACCATACAAGGCGCCGGCATAAGATACGACCCCGCATTCGCCGAGAGGAGGATTTCAGAAGCCATGGCCGCGGCCGGAGCCGTTAAGAAAGATGGCCTGTGGACTTTTAACGGCCAGCCCATAACCATAAAGTTCGTCATAAGAACAGAGGATGAGAGGAGGGAGATAGGGGAGCTGGTCGCCTCCAAGCTGGCGGAGCTAGGGTTTAGGGTGGAACGTATCTACCATCCCTTCGCCCAGGCCATAACCAGGGTCTACACAACCGACCCCCAAGAGTTCCAGTGGCATATCTATACAGAGGGGTGGGGTAGGGGGGCCCTAGAGAAGTATGACTTCGCATCCATAAACCAGTTCTGCGCCCCCTGGCTTGGAAACATGCCTGGATGGCTGGAGGTCGGTTACTGGCAGTACACCAACCCTAGGCTGGATGAGCTGGGGCAGCGGCTGTTCAAGGGTGACTACACCAGCAGGATGGAAAGGGACAGCCTATATAGGGAGGCGGTCAAACTCTGCCTAGCTGAGTCTGTGAGAATATGGGTTGCAGTAGTATTCGCCAGCACACCAATGTCGAATCAGCTGCAGGGTGTTACAGAAGACCTTGGAGCCGGTGCCAGGGGTCTCTGGACCTTCAGAGAGGCTTACATTCCAGGACGTGACGTAATCAATGTGGGACATCTATGGGTTTGGACGCCTAGGACTGTCTGGAACCCTGTGGCGGGATTCGGAGACGTCTACAGCGCTGACCTCTGGCGGGCTGTTTACGACCCACCCATCACAAGACATCCATTCAGCGGGCTACCAATACCGTTCAGAGCCAAATATGAGGTTGAGACAGCTGGACCCACCGGAAAGCTCAAAGTACCATCCGACGCAGTCATCTGGGATGCGAAGGCGAAGCGGTGGATACCGGTACCGGCAGACACTACGGCCACCAGCAGAGTCGTCTTCGACTACTCCCTCTACACAGCCTCGAAATGGCATCACGGCATCCCAATCAGCATGGCCGACATACTATACAGGATATATCAGATATACGACATAGCATACGACGACGTAAAATCTAGGATAGAATTTGCCATAGCAACGACCTCTAGGCCCGTCCTCGAAACCTTCAAAGGGTTTAAGATTCTTGATGAATCGAGGCTTGAAGTATATGTAGACTTTTGGCATTTCGAGAACAGCTACATAGCCGAATATGCGGAGCTATTTGGCGGAGGCATGCCTTGGGAGATCCTAGCCGCCGGAGACTACCTGGTCTTTGAGTCTAGACGTCTGACATACTCCGACACGGCTGCGGCCCGCTTCGGAACGTCTCAGCTCAACCTGGTGCTGAGTAACCATGTAGCGGATATGAAGGATGCCCTAACCACATTCATCAACGATGGGTTCTTCCCAGCTAGCGTCTTCACAGTAAATGGTAGAAGATACGAAAGTCCAGAGAAGGCTCTAGAAAGATACCGTGCAGCACTTCAGTGGGCGTCCAAATATAACCTCATGGTTATCAGCAGCGGACCCTACATCTTAACAGCCTTCGACCCGGGCGGCCAATTCGCAGAGTTGAAAGCCTACAGGGAACAGACATATCCATTCAAGCCGGGGAAGTGGTATTTCGGCTCTACGGCAACACCATCTGTGGAGGATGTGGCGGGCCAGCTTGTTCTTGGACGTGATGCAAAGATATCCCTCAGACTCTCGGGAGGGGAAAAGTTACGTGTATCCTACTACTTGGTTGAATCGGCAACCTCAGCCGTTGTGGAGAAGGGGGTGGTAGAATCTACAGCAGGCGTTGCGGTCATCACAATCCCCTCGGAGAAAATTAGGCCAGGCCTTTACGAGCTGACAACTCTAACATTCTCCGAAGATGTTGCCACGGTCTCAGCCCGTGTGGATGTGCTTAGAGCGACAGAGGCGGTCACAACGACCCAAAACGTCACCACCACAACAACCACGTCACCCGGGGCTCCGGCCCCATCCCAAGACAATCTCACGATATACTTTGTCCTAGTAGCTGTATTGGCGGTCGTATCAGCAGCCTACATCATCCTGAGACGGAGAAAACGTTAACCCGTCAGAATTCGTGTAAGCCCGTCCAAATGGCTGATTACAACTAGGAAGACTTCCTCCCTAAAATCCTGTATAGCTGCACCGTATTGGTCAACACCAGCAGGCTGCTCGAAGAGCCAGTCTACAAATAGCGGGCACCAGTCAAGGAAGTCCTGCCGAGTGTTTCCCGCCGGGTTTGGAAACCTCTCCTGCCAGTCGTAATACAGGTCTAGATTCGCCAATATTCTATCCACCGAGAAGGCCAGTGACGGATTACTATTAATTGCCAGGGCCCGGGTCTCATTCCAGTAACCCCTGTCACCCTCCCTCGTGCCCGGCGGACTGGTTCTTATCCAGCTGAGGAGTATCCGGTCATTCTTGAGGATTTCCAGAGCATTTTTCACCTCCTCCAGCTTCGAGCCTGTGAGGGTGTTCTGGCTTACAACCTGCTCCAGCCTTGAAGTTAGGTTCGAGACCATGTTCTCAAGGCCGCCTATCCTCAGCCTGTAGCCTTCTATTGTTTTTTGGAGAGCGAGGGCGGTGTCACGTTCTGATTCTAAATCTGTTGATAAACGGCTGACCTCGTTTCTGAGCTGAACAACCTGGCTGTTAAGAGATGATATTTCGCCATCCCTAGACTCAATCTCAGCCGTCAGACGATTAACCTCCACCTGCAAAACCGATTGGCTGACCACATATCCCAGTGCGAAACCCAAGACCGCGGCGACAAACGCCGTAACTAGTATTGTACGCATCGGTAGACGGTGGGCCGGCTTAGATATAACCATATACACAAATACGCCTTGAGGATGGTTTGGTCCAACACTGGGAAGGTATATCTCAGAGTCTTATGGCAGGGTTTTCTGGCCCGCCCGGTTGTACTACTATTTCCGTAGGCTGACATAGCTTATATACTGACAAGGTTTTGAAGAGATATGTCCGCTAGGACGGGCTATGATGTCATAGTGGTGGGTGGTGGGCCCGCTGGTGTTTCAGCGGCGAAGGCTGCGGCTCGGGAAGGGGTTTCGGCTCTACTCCTTGAGAAATATCCCACCATCATGGCTAACAAGCCCTGCGGAGAGGCTGTGAGTAAGGAGACCCTCGCCACGGCCGAGGTGAAGCCAAGCCCCCGCATAGTGATGCATGAGGCCTATGCTCTGGTCTATTCACCAAGCATGATCGAGGTGGAGATACCCCAAATAGGATACAACATCAACAAGTCGCTCTTTATTCAGGAGATAGCTGCTCAGGCCGCAGAATATGGTGCAGACATACATGTCCGTGAGGAGGTCACATCTGTCGCCAGAGAAAATAATCATCTTCTAGTTAGGACGGCCAGGGGTGTTTATGTGGCAAAAGTATTGATAGGCGCTGACGGATACAACTCGACGGTGGCGAGAGGGTTGGGGGTGGCTGAGAGGCCTGAGCCCATCCCCACAGTTCAATATATCATGGCCAACTGCAGGCTTAAACACCCGGATGCGGTGAGATTTTATCTGGGTAACAGGATTGCGCCTGGAGGCTATGCATGGATCTTCCCCAGGAGTGAGAGGCTTGCAGAGGTGGGAATCGGGGTTCGTGGTGGAGTAGCGAAAGAATATCTGGACAGGTTTGTATCTCTCTTTTCAGACGAGCTTGGCAACGCAAAGATTCTCGATTACAGGGGTGCACCAGTTCCCATAGGCGGCGTAATCTCTGAGACTGTTTTCGATGGCGCCATGCTGGTGGGTGACGCCGCAGGCCATGTGATACCTCTGACAGGTGCTGGCATCCATTCATCCGTGGCGGCGGGCTTGGCCGCCGGGAAGGTCGCTGCTAAGGCGGTTCTCGAGGAGGACACCTCCAAACAGAGGCTTTCAGAGTTTTACAAACTGTATGATGGATGGCTGACCCGCATTAGGAAAAGCCTGAAAGCTATGCGTGCTCTGGAGAAGCTCTCAGATGAAGACCTCGACACCCTTGCCCATGTTTTGAAGGCTGATGACATTCTGGACTTGGCCAACGGCTTGGACGTCGCCAGAGTAGCCAAAAAACTTCTGGCCCACCCCATACTAGCTATGAAGCTGGCCCGCTCCCTACTCTAGAGACGGAGTCGAGGAATGCTGCCTGATGCACCGCCGCCAGCCAGAGATGGTTCAGAGATATATTTTCATTGGGTGCGTGGAGCCTGGAGCCTTGATGGGTTATACAGCTCAGCATAGCTGCCGGCACCCCAATCCTAGATATGATAAACATAGGGCCCGTCCCATACATGTTGAGCCATATGTTGGGGGCTGCACCATATACAGCCCTCCCGGTCTCTGTTGACAGTCTGACATATGGGTTGTCAGGGCTTGTCCTGCAGGGCCAGCACATGCTATGAACTTTAATCTCAAACCGCCCATATCCCCTGACGTGCCGCCTCAGAGAGGATAGGATCTTTCTAGGGTCCTGGTCAGGGACAAGCCGTATATCCATCTTTACTCTAGCTGTTGAAGGTGTTATGGTCTTTATTCCCGGACCTTGGTAGCCGGATGAAAAACCTGCGATATTGCAGGTGGGCTCCAACACAAGTTTCTCGAGTGCCTCCACGCCATCTCTGGCTGTTAGCTCGTAGGCAGCAAGGGATCTCCGTAGATTTTCCATGTTTACGCGTATTTTTCTGAGTAGCCGCATCTCCGACGATTTAGGCCGTCTTACATCCCTGTAAAAGTTTTTCAGCCTGACCCTTCCCCTCTCATCCTTAAGGCTTGCTATGAGACGGGCCATCTTCTCCGCAGGGTTTGCTAGGATAGGTGCGTACATTGAGTGGCGGTCTCCCTCGGAGGTCTTAATTTGAAGCTCAACATACAGCATACCCTTAACACCCAGATAGAAGTTGGGTCGTCCATCATCGGAGATGTCCCCACTCTCCCAAAGGCAGAAGTCAGCCTTTAAAGACTCCGCATTTTTCAGAACGAAGCTCTCGAGGTGGGTGCTTCCGACCTCCTCCTCACCCTCAATTACCCAAGTTATCGAGACCGGAAGCTCGCCCAGCCTATCCCTTATCGCCCTAACAGCCGCTAGCCTCGCAGCGATATCGCCCTTGTCATCGGCTATCCCCCTACCGTAGAGCATCCCGTCGCTTTCCGAGAGCTGGAAGGGATTGGTTCGCCATTCGCTGAGGGGGTCGGGCGGCTGGACATCATAGTGGTTGTAGAAGAGGATTCTCCTGCCCGGTTTCACCGTCTCCATCCTAGCCAGTATTATGGGGGCTCCGTTGTCAACCCTGTGTTGCGATACCTTAAACCCCTCCCTCCGAAGCATATCCGAGACCATGTTGGCACATTCCTCTAAACCCTCCCCGGTAGCTGAGACGCTCGGCTGCTCCACCAACATCTTAAGATCTGATAGGAGCTGGTGGTCCCTCTTTACATATTCGGCCAGTTTCCTAACCGTATCCTCCGACGGCACACCATCCCATTGATGCGGCCATGCTTAAGTTTTACATCTTGCAAGTTAATATTTGGGTATAAGTCCTAATGGTTGAGCGGCTTGGTGGAGGTAGATATCCCAAGGCCTATTAAGGTTAGACTAGCAGGAGGGGATACTGCGGTCATAGTCGTGGATATGCAGAATGACTTCGCCCACCCATCAGGGAAGCTCTTCGTCCCAAACGCCAGAGAAACCATACCTGCGTGCTCCAAGCTCCTGGAGAAGGCCAGAGCTGCAGGATGTAGGATATTTTACACCCAGGACTGGCATGGGAGAGACGACCCGGAATTCGCCATATGGGGTGAGCATGCCGTCGGGGGGACATGGGGTGCGGAGATAGTTGATGAGCTTAAACCGATGCCTAGCGATGTAGTGATAAAGAAGCTGCGATATGACGGCTTTTACGGCACCCCCCTCGAACATCTACTCAGGCTTGCCGGGGTGAATAACCTAGTTATCTGTGGAACCTTAGCCAACATCTGCGTTCTCCATACAGCCGGTAGCGCCGCCCTGAGATGGTGGCGAATATACGTACCTGTTGACACGATATCAGCTTTAACCGACTTCGATTACAAGGCTGCTCTCCGTCAGATAACGTTTCTCTATCGCGGGGTTCTAACCAGTGTTGACCTGCTGGAGTTGGGAAGCTGATGCAGAGCAGAAAACCGATGACCTTCGTGGCAGACCCTAAAGCAATAAAAGAAGGCGCGACTACCGATATCTACTTCCAGAGAACTCGGGAGGTCCTTGAGAAAACCAGCTCCGACCACGTCAGTGTAGTAGCGGAGGCCCACACCTACAATCTTCCAGCCAATTATTCTTGGGCTGTTGCCGCAGGCATCGAAGAGGTTGCGTGGCTGCTTGAGGGGCTGCCTATAGATGTGTACACAGTGGATGAAGGGACCGTGTTTAGGGAGCTTTCGCCAATACTCTCTATCAGCGGCCGATATGTTGACTTTGGGGTATATGAGTCAGCCCTTCTGGGTATCTTGAGACACGCATCCAGCGTCGCCACCAAAGCTGCAAGAGTTAAAATCCTGGCCATGGATAAGGCTGTGATTTTTTTCGGTGTGAGATGCGTCCACCCAGCCATCTCACCGATGGTTGACAGGTCAGCCTTCATAGGTGGATGCGATGCGGTTTCGGGAGTTCTCGGCGCCGAAATCATCGGGGACAGACCTAGGGGGACTATGCCCCACGCCCTCGTCCTAGTGGTGGGAGACCAGGAGAAGGCCTGGAAATATTTTGACAGCGTTATGCCTGCGGACGTTCCCAGAATAGCCCTATGCGACACACTATCTGATGAGAGGATGGAATCCCTCTCCGCCGCACGGGCACTAGGTGATAGGTTGTATGGCGTGAGGCTTGACACACCGAGCTCTAGGCGTGGAAACATGCTGCGTATACTGGAGGAGACTAGATGGACTCTGGATATCCACGGATTTAAGAATGTTAGGATATTCTTAAGCGGGGGGGTTGATGAGGAGGAGATAGTGAAGCTTCGGGACCGTGTGGATGGGTTCGGTGTCGGTACGTCGATAGCTTTTCCGCCATCGGTGGATATTGCGTTTGATATCGTCGAGGTGGGTGGCAGGCCCTTCTCCAAGAGGGGAAAGCTACCTGGTAGGAAGCAGGTTTATCGCTGTCCCAGTTTCCATGACTTCATCACAC
Organism: archaeon HR01; assembly: GCA_002898355.1. Taxonomy (GTDB): domain Archaea; phylum Thermoproteota; class Nitrososphaeria_A; order Caldarchaeales; family Caldarchaeaceae; genus HRBIN01. The sequence goes on from BEHD01000007.1 coordinate 90,596, forward strand.
CTTTCTCCAAGGTCCTAGATAGATGCCCCAAATGCGGTGAGAGGACCGAGGCCCTCCTAAAGCCCTTAATTCAGGATGGAAAAGTTGTTAGGCCTCTACCGACGGCCAAGGAGATTAGGTCCTATGTTCTGGAGCAGCTCAAGACGTTATCCAGCCTCAGCGAGTTTGATAAAGAGCCCACACTTCTAGGGTAGTCCACCTCCAGTCATCTTTTTCAGGTCCAATATCTTCTCAACCTCTTCCCTGCTCATAAGCCCTTCCTCCACAACAATCTCGGCTAAAGTCTTCCCTGTCTCCAACATCCTCTTTGCAACCCTTGCAGCGGCATCATATCCTATCTTCGGCGCAAGATATGTTACAAGGGCGGGACTCTTCGCAGCTAGGTTCTCCGCCCTGACCACGTTAACCGTTATACCAGAGATGCATCTATCTGCGAGATTAGCCACAGTGTTGGAGAGTATCTCGATCGAGTCCAAGAGGTCGTAGGCTATGAGGGGGAGCCCCATATTGAGTTCGAGCTCTCCCAGCCTACATGCAGAGGATATAGCACAGTCGTATCCTATCACCTGGGATGCGGCTAGCATCGCCGATTCTACGATAACGGGGTTTACCTTACCAGGCATTATGGAGGAGCCGGGCTGGACAGCTGGAAGCTCTATCTCCCCCAATCCGGTGTTGGGGCCTGAAGACATTATCCTCAGGTCATTACATATTTTTAGGAGGGAGTGGGCGATAACCCGTAGGGCTCCGCTGGCCTCTAGGCAGCAGTCCCTCGCACCCATCGCCTCAAACCTGTTGGCAGCAACCCTTACACCAAGCTGCGTCATCGAGTTTATTTTTTCAATAACCTTCTCGGCGAATTGTGGGTGGGCGTTTAACCCCGTCCCCGTGGCCGTCCCCCCTATCGGAACCTCCAAGAGGCTCTCTAGGGCGTTAATCACACGTCTCCTACCCTTCCTAATCATTTCAGCATATCCTGAGAATTCCTGTCCGAAGGTAACAGGTACTGCGTCCTGAAAATGCGTCCGGCCAGCCTTTACATAGCCTGAGAACTCATATGCTTTTTCCTGAAGTCTCTGCTCCAGCCTCTCTAGGGATGGGAGAAGTTTTGTCTTTATGAGGTGTGCTGCGGCTAGGTTCATGGCTGTTGGTATTACATCGTTGGTTGACTGACCCATATTGACATGGTCGTTGGGGTGGATAAGCTTCTTGTCCCCCCTTTTCCCCCCCAAAATCTCGATGGCCCGGTTGGCTATAACCTCGTTGGCGTTCATGTTGGTGGATGTGCCAGAGCCTGTCTGGAAGACATCAACCACAAACTGGTCATCAAACCTGCCCTCAGCCACTTCAAGGGCGGCCTTTGAGATCGCCTCACCCCTAACCCTGTCCAAGAGACCGAGCTCTACATTGGTCTGGGCGGCGGCATATTTTATCAGGCCGAGCGCCCAGATAAACGCCCTCTGAAACCTGTGGGATGATATGGGGAAGTTCTCCACCGCCCTGGCTGTCTGGGGTCCGTAGTAGGCGTTGGCTGGAACCCTCATCACACCGAGGGTATCCTGTTCAATCCTGTACGAGCCATCTCCATCCATACCACATAGAGTTATGTTGTCTGATTTAAACCAGAGCCCTAGGCCAGGCCTGTCTCCTGCAAGATGTCTAGGATACGCTTCCTGTCAAGCTTCACCCTATTGAGGACTGTATACCTTTCAGGCCTAATTGTGGGAGCCTTGATAACCGCCTCTGTGAAGATATCCGTATCCACACCCAGCTCATTAAGGGTCGATGGGGCGCCCAAACCCCTCAAGGATTCAGCTATCCTCCTCCAGTTGGAGCCGTGCAGATATGAGGTGAAGACTGTGGCTACGCCGCATCTTTCTCCGTGGAGTGGAGGACTGTCCATGAGATGCTCTAGGCTGTGGGCTATGAGATGCTCGCTACCGCTACAGGGCCTGCTGCTTCCAGCTATGCCCATCGAAACACCGGCACTTATGAGAGCCTCCACAATGGTCCTCACACCATCCAAGTCCATACGTGATATCTTTCTCGACGACTTGATTATTACAGCGGCGCTTAGGTAGGCTAGGTGCGCTGCATACCGTCCATAGTACTCTCCTGAAGATAGGTGTCCCAGCCACCAGTCCCTCACCGCACTATATTTGGCTATTAGGTCTCCACAACCGCTCACAGCGTATCTCCTAGGCGCCAGACTTATGACGGACATATCGGCTATAATCACCGAGGGCATCACCGACTTCCTAGAGTAGGCTTTACCCCCTGTCCTGATGGATGTCATCGGGCTGGCTATCCCGTCGTGGGATGCAACCGTTGGGATACTGAACAGGGGGACGTTCACAGTCTCTGCCACAGCCTTAGCAGTATCAATAACTCGGCCACCACCAACACCCAAAACCACATCGTATCTACCACTTTCCAAACCGTTCAACAGTTTACCATACTCGCCTAGAACACATACCTCGACATCGATGGCGTTATGGGCTTCGGACTCGATCTTGGAGGCCATGAGCCTGTAGGGTGTTGGGCTTGTTATGATTAAGGCATTTCTAAACCCGCCTATCCTCAGCCTCTCCACGACTTTATCGGATAGCTTCTCACCCACTATGATGTAGTGGGGAAGCTCCATGGCGTGAAACTGCTCCAACTTTCCAACGTGACCCACTCATTAAGCCTGGTTTATAAGGGTGGTAGGATGAGTCGTTGGCTGTTTTATAGCGGTTACGGGTAGGGAGTGTATTTACGGGTGGTCAAGGTTTCGACCATCATCTATGAAAAGCCTCCGGCAGACCGCTCTGCTCATTATTCTGCCTTTATAAGTCTCCACCGAGAAAGACCATATGTGCATCCCCCTTGCGAGATGATGATGAATAGATTCCTCCCCAACGTCAGGGGTGGGCTTGTTCACAGGCTAAGGAGATCAGGATTTAACCAGCCTACGATAGCTAAGATGGTTGGTGTAACGCAGTCGGCCGTTAGCCAGATACTCCATAAGGACGCCCAGAAATATCACGCCGCCTTGTTGAAGATGGGTCTAACCAGGGAGGAGGTCGACCTCCTGCTCAGTCTCCTCGAAGAGGATGTGAAGCTTGAGCCTGTCAGGGCCGTAACAACCCTCTATGCCTTCTGGCGGAAGCTATTGGGTGAGGGGAGACTCTGCACATTTCACCGGGCAATCCGGCCTGAGCTAGGGACATGCGAGCTATGTATCTCCCAGCCGGCCTACTTGGGCGCCGATGAGGAGCGGGCCAAGGTTCTCTCTAAGCTGAATGAGGCTGTTAGGCTTTTGGAGTTAAACGGTGTTGTTTCAGCTCTGATGCCCCAGGTATCAATGAACCTAGTCTATTCTGTGGCGAATCCTAGAACCATCTCCGATATAGCCGGCATCCCCGGAAGGATAGTAAGGTTCGTGGATGGTGTTAAGGCGGTGGGGAGGCCTGCGTTCGGAGGTTCTCATCACCTAGCAACCGTCCTACTAGCAGTCAATTCTAGAAACCCTGCGATAAGGGCGGCCGTAAACATCAAGAATGATGAACGTATTAAGATGGTGGTGGAGAGTCTGGGACTGCCCAACACCACTGTACAGCAGGGTCATGTGATTGTTTCTGAGGAGTCGATTATTGACTCGGTTGCAGGCAGCGTCCCAAAGGTGGACGGCCGGCCCGTCATCGTCTTCCACGAAGGTGGATACGGCTATGAACCCACAACATACATCTTTGGCGAGAACCCTGTTGAGCTGGCCCGCCTGGTAATAAGCCTAGCCCGCAAATATCTCAGCTATCACTCGCAGACATGACAGGATTCGACATCGTAATCAGGCTCAACCCTCTTATGCATCTCACACAGTATCCGGGACTTCCTTATCCTCATGGTTACCTCGTTAAATTTTTTGGCCACTTCCTGACGGCTTTTCTTCTCTAAGATTGCGGCCACGATCTCGTCAACACCTTTTCTAACATCCTCGTATGACTCCCACTCAACACCCATTCCCCTAACACCCCTGAGATAGTTGCTTACAGCAGCCTGGGTCAAACCCAGAGACTTGGCCACCTGCTCCTGCGTAAAATTATGATTTGTAACCAGCCTTCTCGCCACTAGGGCACGCATGATGGGGATTGTCAGCTTCGACTCGATCTCGGCTGGGAGCAGCACTTCCCTGTCTATATTCTGGTTGACCTACCCATATTTAAGCAAGTAGCTTTCTAACATCTGAGAAACTCCTTCCCAAGCGCTTTTAAAGCCCTCAAGATCATGTCCCTATGCTCTCCCTTAATACCATCCCAGTCAATATATGCTGTAGATGGCGATTCGACGGTCTTCTCAAAAGCCTGAGATATGAGGTGTGGCGGTACTGGCATCCTATACTTGGGAGCTATATGGCCGAAGGCTATATCCTTCTTAAGCATTAACTCAACGAATCGCCTGGCGTAGTGTCCTCCCCCAAATCCCACAGCCACCTCTTTAGGGATGGTTGAGCCGCATGCAGCGATACAGGCCTCAGCCACAACCTCAGCCATCCTCTCATCACCCCAAACCTGCGGAGTGCTGCCCAGCTCCACGAACACTGTAGGTATCTCGGAGTATGGCCCGTGATGTGTCACCTCCATACCTATCTCCCAGCCGTTCAACTTCAGCCTTTCAGCCGCATCCACAAATGTGAGGACAGCCCTGTATATGGCGTAGGCGGATGTTTTCGAGAGGGTCTCGGGTTTCCCGCCTAGGGATGTATCGGCGCCCCAGTTACCCACTGGATGGGCTAGAAGCGAGTTCCTACCCGTCTCAGACCTATGCCTTGACGGGATAACCACAAGCTCTACATCTATCGAGGCGATCAAGTCGTCGCAGGAAGTAGGGGGAGAGTCTGTGGTTATCATATCTATATCACCCATGTGGGATGTTGAGCTTCCACCCTCACGAAATCCGTAAAGCTCCACCAAGATCCGGGCCACGTTAGACGCCACAGGGTCTTCTCTGGAGCAGATGATAGCCGCCTTCACAAAATATTTTAGTGGATGGCTATGATATCTACCATGCGTTGGAGCTAAAGTATAGGGGGGTACCTCTTCTCTCGGGGCATGAAGCTAAAAGGATTCTCAGCATGAAAGATGGTAGGGTCCTAGCCTCATTCGACCTTTCACTGAGCTTTCAGGAAGCTATGCTAGATTCTATGGGCCTGAAGGCTGGCGAAATCTGGATAGGGCTGGATGAGTTGGGGAGGATGGCGGAGAAAGCTGAGGACATCTATGTTATAGGCGACAGACCTAGGAAGCTCGCCTTCTACGCAGGGAAATTTTACAGGCTTATACAGCCTGCCTGGGGTCATGCGCCCACATTAGAGATTGACGGAATAGGAATGCATAGGACGGCTGGGGTATATCCGGAGGAGGATGCAAGGTCCAAGGTTTGGCTCCTTGGCAACCTGGCGGATAAGAAAGTCTTGGATATATGCACAGGCCTCGGATATACAGCCACCGAAGCCATCCGGAGAGGGGCCCGTAAAGTTATCACGGTTGAGACCGACCCAAACGTTTTAGAGATGTGCAGCTACAACCCTTGGTCGAGACAGATATTTACGGAGAGTGTCGAGATAGTTCTCTCCGACGCCAAAGCCTTCCTTGAGAAGTGTGATGAAAAATTTGATGCGGTAATCTTAGACCCCCCAACCATTAGGATGGCTGGAGAGCTCTACAGCTCCGAGTTTTACAGCCTCCTAGCGGCAATCATACGTGAGGGCGGTATGTTGGTCCACTATGTTGGTGAGCCTGGCAGAGTTAGGGGTAGGAGGCTATATGTTGGGGTGATGAATAGGTTGAGAAAGGCGGGGTTCAGACCGAGGTATGTGGCCGAGGCCAGGTCTATTAGTGCCTACAAGCTTTAACCTAGGAGGATGCTATGGCTGGCGGCATGAACGCAAAGTCAAGTAAGGCCGTGATAGGTCTTGGCACATGGATGGATAAGGTGGCCTACCGTCTAGTGGAGAGGGAGAAAAATCTTGGGAGAAGCCTAAATCTTTTGAGAACCCAGGCGGGCATAGGGGCTTCAGGCAACATACATATCGGAAGCGTATCCGACTCCGTCAGGGCGTACGCCATCTCCCTCGCAGTAAGGAATTTGGGCTATGACTCGGAGATGATACAGTTCGCAGACGACATGGACGGCCTTAGAAGCATACCTTCTGACATGCCCTCCAGCCTCTCAAAGTATCTTCTACATCCCGTCTCCCTCGTACCGGACCCGTTTGGATGCCATGAATCCTTCGCCATACATGTGGAAAGCCTCCTCATAGACGCGTTGGAGATGATGGGTATTGAGGCGAAACTCTACAGAGGATACGAGGTATACAGTAGGGGACTACTCCGTGACCAGATTGCCAAGATCCTCTCTAGATGGAGGGAGGTGGGTGAGAAGATAGAGGAGTTGACCGGGCAGTCCAAGTTTAAGGAGGTTCTACCCTACTTCCCCCTCTGCAGTTCATGTGGGAGGATCTACACATCGGTGGCAAAAGAGTTTGACCCGTCAAGGGGCATCGTCCCATATAAATGCGTAGGTGTGTCGATAAAAGGTGTGAGGCATGCTGGATGCGGGAATGAGGATGAGGCCGATATCTCTAAGGCTGAGGGTAAGCTGTCATGGAAGGTGGAGTGGGCTGCAAGATGGGCTGGACTAGACATAAGGTTTGAGGCATTCGGCAAAGACCTAGCGGCCTCCGTGAAAGTGAATGACTGGGTATCGAAAAATATTTTAGGGTTTGAACCGCCCATGCATCTACAGTACGAGCTCTTCCTAGACGAGTCAAGGCGTAAGATCTCCAAATCGAAGGCTGGCTCAGTCTTTACACCCCATAGCTGGTTCAGATATGGGACGCCGCAGAGCCTAGTGCTCCTTCTCCTTAAGAGAATAAGAGGGGCTAGGGTTGTCTCTCCAAGGCTCATACCCTCCCTGATGAATGAGGTGGATAGGTTGGCGGAGAACTATTTCAGTGATGGCGGGGACATGGCCAGAAAGGGGCTGTTCCAGTATGTCTATCTCATGAATCCACCCCAGAAGAAACCCTCTTCAGTACCTTACAACCTCCTGCTCGCCCTAGCATCCACAGCTCCCAAGGATAGGGAGATGGACTTCATAGCCTCTAGGCTTCGGAAATATGGCTACATTGTGGATGGAGATGTACAGGCCAGAATAGGGATGGCGGTAAACTATTACAGAGATTATGGACAGCCGGAGAGGGTTAAGGTAGAGCTGTCAGGACCAATACTAGACGCTGTCAAGACGTTGGCCGAAAAACTTACCGGCATAGATGACGGGGAGAAACTCCAAGGACTCATATTCAGCATAGCCAGAGAACATGGACTCCAACCATCCGAGTTCTTCAAGACCCTGTACATGATATTTCTGGGCCAGGACAGAGGGCCGAGGCTGGGCCCCTTCATAATCGAGGATCTGGGGAAGGCGCAGGCCTTGGAAGTTCTTAGGGCAGCCATATCAGCCAATGTTTAAATAGAGCTGCCCCCATCTAACACACGTAAAAAGAGCGTAGAAAGGTTTGAGCGAGATAACCAAAATAGGAAACCTGACACCACGTTCCCGTGGTGTAAACCTGATAGCGAAAGTGGTGGAGAAGCCGGAGCCGAGGGTTGTCTCCTCCCAATACGACAGGTCCGAGCATAAGATATCGGAGGCTTTGATAGCTGACGACTCGGGTGCAATAACCCTCGTCCTATGGGATGACAACATAGACAAGGTGTTGGAAGGCGATTTCATCAAGGTGACCAATGGCTTTGTAAAGGTTTTCCGTGGTAAGATGCAGCTGAATCTAGGTAGGTTTGGCACGGTGGAGACGACCGAAGCCACTTTTGAAAATATCAACGTCGATAACAACCTCTCCCAGAAGGAGACATACTTCTCCGAGGGGCCGAGGGGTGGTTTCAGGGGGAGAGGCGGTTTCCGACAGCGCGGTCCCCCGAGGAGAGGGGGAAGGGGTTACACCGTAAGCGAGTAAACTAATCCGACGGCTCCACAACCAAAACACTACCTTTTTTCTCAACTATTCTTACACGGCTTCCAGCCTTAACATCTTTCAGGGCCCTGGCCCTCCAGTATTCGCCTGATACGAATACATACCCGTCTCCGCCGGCTGGGATATCATCCAACGACCTACCGTATCCTCTCGGCTCCCAAGATACAGGCTCCCTAGTTCTAGCCTTTAGGGCTTTGTAGACTAGGAAGAGGATTACCGCCGCTGCTCCAATACCTATTATTGTGATGGCTGTCTGGAGTTGGATGAGCCATCCGGGCGCTATGAAAGATGTGGAAGGCCTATAACCTGCTAGGAGAATCAATCCCAACGAGGTGGAGATGACTCCCCCTAACCCCGCAGCTCCAAAACCTGGTGTGGCCAGCTCGAATACTAGAAGCGCCGCACCCACCAAAGCCAGTATGGCTCCAACTATGTTGATGTCGAATCCCTGCCCCGCCAACCCGAGCAGTATCATTATACCTCCCGCTATCTCCGCACCCCAACCGGGAGACAGTAGCCCGCCTACAAGGGCTATGATGCCTACCGTGAGTAGAAGCCCTGAGATGAGCGGGTCCGAAAGAGTCGAGACCGCCATACTACGTAGACTCATGCCAGATCTTTCAAGAATGTGTCCCGAGGTCTGGAGTCTGACAGCACCTCGGAGAGTCTTCACCTCCACGCCGTCCGCTATTCTCAAAAGCTCTTCAGGGTCTGACGCTACAGCCTCTATCAGCCCTGCGGCGAGGGCTGACTCCGGGTTGAAATTTTTATTTTCTGTGATGAGCTTCTCCGCCTCATCCGCATTTCTGCCGTGAATCTCTGCTAGGGAACGCATCTTTGAGATGAAGAAGTTTAGTATCTTAGGGTCGGTGGTGGGTGTACCTCCAACCACAGGCTGGGCCGAGCCGATGAGGGTTCCGGGCGCCATAGCTGCATAGTCCGTGGCCATGAGTATGAAGGAGCCGGCCGAGAGGGCCTTCCCACCAGCCGGGTAAACATAGCCGATAACTGGGACCGGGGAATTCTGTATAGCCTCGATTATCCTCAGCATTGAGTCGGCTAGCCCTCCATACGTGTCTATCGTGATCAGGACTGCAGAGTAAGAGGATGCCTGGCTGATATGCTCTTCCACATGCTCGGCTATGCCGGGTGAGATGTAGCCACTTACCTCTATCCATAGAACCTTTCCATCAGTGGCTGAGGCCCATTGGAATATAGCTGCCGGCAGAACCAGCAGTAAGATGGCGGCCAACGACCTCATTCTTTCCTCTTTGTCTCCCTACTCTCAACAATCCCCAATACAGAGCTTAAATCTCTAGACGAGCTATCTGTAACAACTATCATGTTCTTCTCCCTCGCTATCTCAGCCCATGTCTGGAGTTCTCGGAGACGGAGGGCTAGTGGATGGGCCGCATAGTAGTCGGCTGCCTCAGCCATTTTCTCGGCAGCTGATAGCTCGCCCTCGGCAATTATAATCCTGCTCCTCCTCTCCCTCTCCGCCTCTGCCTGCTTGGCAATAGCCCTCTGCATCATCTCAGGTATAATAACATCTCTGATGGCCACGGTGGTGACCTTTATCCCCCAAGGCTCAGTCGCTTCATCCAATATCTGCTGAATCCTCTTGTTTAGTTCCTCCCGCCTTGTGAGGAGGTCATCCAATTCAACCTGCCCTATCACATCCCTAAGTGTAGTCTGGGCGAGAAGAGAAGACGCAGTGAAGTAATCTTTAACCCTCATAACAGCGCCAATTGGGTCGCTCACCCTGAAGTATACTATAGCATCCACGTCCACCGTTACGTTATCTTTTGTTATTATCCGCTGCTTAGGAACATCCAAGGTTATCAGCCTCAGATCTATTATCCTTCTCCTGTCGATTATTGGCAGGATAATCACGAGCCCCGGACCTTTAGAGCCTACAAGCCTTCCCAGTCTAAATATGACGGCCCTCTCATATTCGTTGACAACCTTTATCGAGGCCGATAACAGTATTAGCACTATGATGATGAGGAAGAATATTCCTATTACGGTTCCCACATCCAATAGGGCTAGTGACAAAGCACTGGCCGGTGACATGGCCCGATAATTCACCCTGCAGCTGTTATATCCTCCACCCTATATAAGTGTAGATTATCCTTCCACGTATTCGGGAAACATCTAAGAGATACCCCCAGAGCATAATTCGGTGGAGAAACGCTTTATATAAATACCATCTCCGCAGCGAGTAGTTAGGACTTGATGTCGGAGGAGGATGGAGGGCGTCAACCCGCCATAGATGATGGGGAGGCGATGGAGAGTGGGGGGTCGGAGTCACCTCAGGAGGTCTTGAGGGAGCTCGGGCTTTCGCCCAAAGAGTTTAGGAGATATGCTAAAGCCGTCAGAAGACTGAGAGAGATGGAGAGGAAATATGGTAAAAACTATCAGACACTCCTAAGGGATTACGAGAAAAAATTTAAGGAATGGGTGAAGATGGAGTATGCAATCAACGAACTCCGTGAAAAACGTAGCAAGATAGAGGAAGACCTCAAGATATATCTGGACCAGCACAAGCTGACCCTCGAAAATGTGAATAGGACCGTCAGAATTCTCTCAGCTCTGGAGAAATATGGTGCAAATCTTGACGATTTGGAAGGTCTGGCACGGGCAGTCTCCCATCTGAAAGACCTTGGGATGAATGTTGGTGAGATATTATCCATGCTTGGCACAGCGGAGGGGCTGAAAAGAGAGATAAGAATTTTGGAGGAGCAGAGAAAAAGTTACGAGTCTAAGCTGGCTGAGTTGGCTGCAACCCTTGAGGAGAAGGAGATGAGACTTAGGGACATTGTCGGCGCAGAAAACACATTGTCAGACCTTGGGGAGCTACGTAGGAAGCTAGAAGGCGAGATTGATGAATACCAGAGGAAGATTGAAGAGCAGACAAAGCTTCTAGAGGAGCTGGCTAGAGAATATGAAACACTTGCGGGTTTGAAGGGTTCAGCACACGAGATCTATAGAGAGCTGCAGGAGAGAAAGGCTATGATTCAGAAGCTAGATGAGGAGATCGCCAGAAAGGGTGAGACCTTAAAAGTTTTGGAGGAGGAGGTTGAGGCAGCTAGGTCGCTCCTAACCTTGATGCAAGACCCTGAGAACATCCGTAGCGATGATTTGGAGGTTCTATCCCAGCAGCTGTTGAATATTGTGAAGGTCAGGTCCGGAGAGCTTCCTATGTTGAAGCCTTTAGAGGATTCCCTTCTCCAGAATGCTAGGAAGAAGGTGGTTGAGCTTGTATGGCCGGCTATCAGGAACGAATTTGTCCCCAAGTGGGTTTTTGATAAGCTTGAGAAGGAGATGAAAGAGATGATAGTTAAAAAGACACAGCTGGAGCAGGAGGTGGAAAAGCTGGGGAGGGAGGTTGAGGAGCTTAGGAAGAGAACGGAGGCTCCGCAACAACCCGTGCAACAGCAGCCCGCAAAAACCGAGGAGGAGAAAGCTAGGGAGTTCCGTTTACGCAGCACCGGTAGGGCTCTGGCATCAATCGATAAGAAGGTGAACGTAAAATGCTCTCTCTGCTCCGCCTACAACATGATGTATCTTCCGAAGTATGAGGAGTATGAGGCGGCCAAAAACGAGAAGGATAAGCTGACTCTAAACTGTATTTCATGCGGTAAGGCTATTTTCTTAGAGCCTTCAGCCCTTGACCGGTTCTACCGAGGTGGTGGTGTTGAATGAGCCGAACCCGATTGTGAAGATGCTTACTTGGAAGACTAGGCTTCTGACAGCCGGCGATATAGAGGCTGTTCTCGCCAGCCTTGCCAGCCTACCAACCGAGCCCTTCACCCTCACGGAGCTCAGCGAGCTACTACCACCCACCATATCCGGAGACAAGAATAAGAGAAGGAGCGTCTCCTCCCTCCTCTCAACACTCCAGGAGATAGGATATCTGTACAGGCCCAGCGGGAGAAAATGGGCTAAGAGGGCGGCTAGCCTCAGCCACTATCTCAGCCCACAGGTGATAGAGCTGAGTCAGCTGGAGAAGGCTGTCAGCAGGCCAGCCTCGAAGGATAGGAGGGTTTTAGAGATAGAGGGGGGTGCTAGGGTTGCCGCGAAAGCCAAGGAACAGTAATTCACCCAGCTACAAGTCGAGGATGGGGTATGAGGGTGAGTATGGGCTGGTGCGGAAGTTTGTCGACGATGGTAGGGATGGATGCTATGCTGTTAGGACTCCGGGTAGCGGCTCAGGGAAAATGGCCAAGCCTGACATCATAGCCGTTGATGCTGGAGAGTTGCTGGCGATAGAGGTCAAGTCCAGTAGTAGGAACTATGCCATGCTGGAGGTGGAGCAGGTTAGGAGGCTTAGAGAGTTCGCCAGACGTTTCAGGGTTTCCTGCCCTCACTGCGGCAAGTCATTCAACCCCAAGCCGGTAGTCGCCATAAGATTTCTGGGCAGGGGATGGAAATATCAAGTCCTCCCCCTTGAAGGCGAAGACCAGCGGATAATTCTTAAATGGGATTCCTCCAGATAACGGGAAAGACAGATGGAGCTGGATGACCTGGACAGGAGGATTCTAAACCTCTTATATGAGGATGGTAGGATGAGCTATGCAGAGATAGGTAGAAGGCTCCAGGCCAGTGAGAACACCATCAGGATGAGGGTGGAGAAACTTGTTAAGAAGGGAGTTATAAGACGTTTTGCAGCCCTTGTGGACCCTCGGGCGGTGGGACTTAACAACTCAGCCGCCGTCATGTTGAGGATAGACCCCGAAAGGCTGGAGAACGTGTTGAAGGAGCTGGCGGATATGAGGGAGGTCTACAACATCTACCAGCTCTCCGGCGACTACGACGCCATAGCCGTGATAATGTGCAGGGACCTCCAGCACCTCCAAAATGTGGTCCTGGACATCAAGAAGTTAAAGGGTGTGAATGATGTGAACACACTTATTACTTTGAAGGTTGTGAAGGCAGAGCTGAGGTACGCACTTCAGTGAAGAGAAGAAGCGTCCTAGATATAGTTAGAGCCCATAACAGATACAGGGCTGGATGTATCAACTTGATACCCAGCGAGAATGTCTTGAGCCCGCAGGTTTTAGAGGCATTATCCAGCGACCTTGCGGGCAGGTATGCCTTTAGGCCTGAGTTCTATGGCGGGACAGGATACGCCCACAGGATTTGGGAGGAGTGCGAGATGCTGGCATCCCAGGTCTTCGATGCCGAATACTGCGATGTTACACCTCTTTCGGGACATGTTGCGCTGATGGTGGCTCTTTACACTGTTGCCGGTAGGGGAGGCACGCTGGCCCGCATACCGACCGAAGCTGCCGGATACCCGGGGCTTGCTGACGATAAGATACCTGAGGTTTTCGGGATGTCGGTGGTGGACCTACCCTATAGGGAACATATGGTGGATGTGGATGCCTCCCTGGAACTTCTGAGGCTGAAAAGACCTGATGTGGTTGTTTTGGGTGCTAGCCTTATACTTTACCCCCACCCCGTCAAAGAGCTGGCCGAGACAGTCCACAGCTATGGTGGAAGAGTCATCTATGACGGCTCCCATGTTCTCGGCTTGATAGCGGGCGGCCGCTTCCAAGAACCTCTGAAGGAGGGAGCCGATATACTTCTAGGCTCAACCCACAAGTCCTTCCCCGGCCCCCAGGGAGCTATCATATCCACAAACGATAAGAGCTTAGCCCGCCGTCTCCAGGCCAACATGCTCCACAAGTTTGTGGACAATATACATCTTAACAGGGTTGCGGCCCTGGCGGTCTCC
>BEHD01000008.1 GCA_002898355.1 archaeon HR01
TCTAGCATCATTTTGGCCACCAGCTTCCCGGAACTCCTCTCTCCTCTGGGTAACGTTTTTGCCCTCGCTGTAACTGGCGTCAGAGAAGATCAGGTTGAAGGGGTTCTCAACAGAATTGATTAGGCCCCTTACATCCAGAAGTGTCTTCTCCAACGGGTCTTTGAGCTTTTTAAACTCCTCCTCCAACTGCTTCAACCGTTTATCCAAGACACCCGAAGACGAGGATGATTCCTCCACCCCCTTTCACCCCATGTCCTATTCGGGGATTGTGTAGAAATAGCATAAATCTCTTACTAGAATAATTTTGGAATCTTATTCATGTCTGATTTTTGTCTGAAAAAACTTATCTGCAGGAGGTTGAATATAAGCTTGAGGAAAAATGCGGTGGAACAACAAGGCGGCAAAACAAAGGTCCAAGAAAGCGTTGACAGGCCTGGAGACAGCGATAATACTGATAGCCTTCGTCATCGTGGCCAGCGCCTTCAGCTTCGCCGTCCTAAACCTCGGCCTCTTCACCACACAGAAGACAGGAGAGGTTATGCAGGCGGGTCTCGAGGAGACCCTGAGCTCAATCGAGACAGCCGGCGCAGTCATAGCCGAGAGCGACGGCACCGACATCACAAAGATCACAATATACATCAAGTCTTCAGTGGGCAAGGGTGAGGTGGATGTCCGGCCCGGTAAAATGGTGATATCCTATAGGGATAAGGCCGTCTTCCGTGAGAATATCTACGCCACCAACTCCACCACCGGCACCCTTGTGACAGAGATAACAGGTGACGGCGACACCGTTCTCGAATTCGGAGAGGTTTGGGCCGTAACCATAAACATGACCGGCGTCTCCTCGAACCTAGATCCGAACGACACATTCGCCGTCGAGATCAAGCCTCCGCAGGGCTCTCTTCTGAAAGTTGAGCGGCGTCTACCTCCATCCTTCGACCCCATAATGGACCTGACGTAACCGCCTAAACCCCCCTCTCTATTTTTTGCGAGAAGTCGGCCGGCCTGGTCATTCGAGAGCTGAGATGATCTACAGCCATATCATCTGGGTTGAGACGGCCTACATAGATAGGGGTGGAAGAACATCAGATGACATGGATGCGGGCCCGGTGGGACTTGAACCCACGACCACCGACTTAGAAGGCCGGTGCGCTATCCATTCTGCGCTACGGGCCCCCAGTAATTCCTGAAGGAACACCTAATAAATATCCCTTATAGGCGTTATCCTCTATGTGCTTGTAGAGGCCAGCTATGAGAGGGGGTAGAAGCATGCGGTAAACTGTCCGTTCCGCAACTCTGTCAGCGGTGGCGGCTCTTTAAGACATCTCTCGCGGACATAGGGACATCGGGTCGAGAACGGGCAGCCCTGAGGCGGTTTTACGGGGCTAGGTATCTCACCCTTCAGTATTATCCTTTTTCTTCTGGTGAAGGGGTCTGCGACTGGTATGGCTGAGAGGAGCGCCTCCGTATATGGGTGGGATGGCTTGTCAAAGATTAGGGCACGCTCACCGAACTCCATCATCTTGCCGAGATACATAATCATGACGCGGTTGGCTATGTAGTCAACCACGTTGAGGTCGTGGGTGATGAACATGTAGGTCAGCCTCATCTGCCTCTGCAGCTCCTTCAGAAGGTTCAGTATCTGCACCCTCACCGACACATCAACAGCCGAGGTGGGCTCATCCAAGACAACAAAGTCAGGATTAGTGGATAGGGCCCTAGCTATGGCAACTCTCTGGCGCTGGCCTCCACTCAGCTCATGGGGATATCTATACATGTGCTCCTCACCCATACCAACCCGGGTCAAAAGCTCTCTAACATGGTGGTCAACATCAAGCTTGAGTTTATGTATCCTAACAGGTTCAGCGATAATATCTTTGACCAGCATACGTGGGTTAAGACTGCTGGAAGGGTCTTGGTAGACGATCTGCATCCTACGCCTGATAGATTTGAGTCTATTCCCATCAAACTTGGACAAGTCATAGAGTTCTGCAAGCTTCTCAGGGAGCCCCCAACCCTCCGACATCCTTCTCCTTATCTCCAGAGGTACGTCAAAGAATATGTTGCCAGAGGTGGGCTCGTAAACTCTTAGGATGGTTTTTGCCAGTGTTGTTTTGCCGGAGCCCGACTCGCCAACCACAGCCAGTGTCTCACCAGCCCTTATACCGAAAGTGACACCGTCTACAGCTCGCACATATGCAACAACCCGCCGAAATACCCCACCATACACCGGAAAGTGTTTAACAAGGTTTCTAACATCCAAGAGGACGTTTTCATCCAATAGTGTCTTTAGTATAGATGACATGCGACCAGCCTCCCCTCTCCGACATGTACTAGCTGAGGCTGAACCTGTCTACACTTGTCAAAAGCATAGGGACATCGTGGGTGGAATCGGCAACCCGCCGGCGGGTTGATCAGGTTTGGGATGCTGCCCTCGATAGGTGTAAGTTCCCTAACGCCTATCTTGGGTATGGCCTTTAAAAGGGCTTGGGTGTAAGGATGTAGAGGCTTGGTGAAGATCCCCAATACATCAGCTACTTCAACCACTGAGCCCGCATACATTACCGCAACCCTCTCGGCCATCTCAGCTATTAGGCCGAAATCGTGAGTGATGAAGAGGAGCGTGGCATTATACCTCTCCTTCAGCGTCCTCATCAGCTCTAGGATCTGCGCCTCTATTGTTACGTCTAGAGAGGTTGTAGGCTCGTCGGCTATGAGAATTGTCGGCCTACATGCAAGCGCCATAGCTATAACTGCCCTCTGCTTCATGCCCCCGCTCAACTGGTGGGGATAGGAGGATGCTACCCTCTCCGGGTCAGGTATCTCCATTTGACGGAGAATTTCCACCACCATATTTCTCACAATCCTCCTAACTCGCCGTCTGTAAGACCTGAGTAGAGGCAATTTCCCCAAGAGGTTTGCGAGACGGTCTCTCCGGTTCTTAAGAAATCTTCTTAGAATAAGTCTTTCGATTCCAAGTATTATGGAGCTTGGTTTTTCGGCGATCTCTTCCTCAACCTCCTTTAGCGCTTGCCCATATATATCTGCGAACATATGCGTCAGATATGCCTCACCTATCTGGTCTTCTATCGTGTAGACTGGGTTGAGGGCCTGGCTTGGTTCCTGGAATATCATGGCAACAACCCTTCCCCTCAGCCTCTGTAATGTATTTTCGTCGGCGCGTGTCACCTCGATGAAGCCTCCATCCATAAACACCCTGATATTTCCCCCCTCGATCTTCCCTGGCGGGATAACAATACCCATCAACGCCAGGGCGGTCACCGACTTGCCTGAGCCAGTCTCACCAACTATTCCAAGGGTTTCACCTGGCTTTATTACTAGACGTACCTTTTCAAGGGCTTTTACCACACCTTCATATGTGTAGTATCTAAGGGTCAGGTCCTCTATCTCAGCGAGCTTATCCATACATCTACCGCCTCCTTATCTTGGGATCGAGGATATCCCTAAAGGCATCGCCTAGGAGGTTCCATCCCAGAACGAATAGGAGTATGAATGCTCCGGGTATTGCCCATGTGTACCAGTATTTTAGTGGGTCGTGGGGAGGGCCCACCACCCAGTTTCTCGCCAGATTTATCAGCTGTCCCCAGTCCGCATAACCTAAAGGCACGCCTATACCCAGAAAACTTAAAGCGGCTGCCAGCAATACTATGGAGCCTATGTCAAGTGTGGCTACTATGAATAGAGGATATATTGCGTTGGGGAGTATGTGGCGTGTTATTATCCAGTAGTCTGAGCCACCTAGGGTCTTTGACGCTTCAACATATGTTTCCTGCTTAACTTGAAGTATGTCTCCCCGGAGTATCCGGGCATAGGTAGGCCAGCTCACCAAGGTTATTGCCAGCATCACGCTCTCCATACTTCTTCCCAGGGCTACTGCAAAAGCTACTGCGAGAATTAGTCCCGGGAAGGCGAAGACTATATCAGTTATACGCATGATTATGTTGTCTATTCTCCCTCCGTAATAGCCTGATATGCTGCCGGCCGAAATACCCAAGAGAAGGGAGGCGCCAACCACAACAATACCTATTACAAAAGCGGTCCTAGACCCCCATATCACCCCATAGTATATGTCGTACTGTCCCTCGGTTGTTCCAAATATGTGCTCCCTAGATGGAGGTCTTGGCTCTGAAGAGAACCCATCCCTAGGTATGTTGAATGGTCTACTGGGGTCTGCTGGGGGTGCGAGGACCGGGGCGAGCACCGCTATTATTGCGAATGCTGCTATTATTGTGATGCCTGCTAATGAGAGGGGTGATGAACGCAGCCTCTTAACAGTGAACCTTATCTCCCTAAGCCTTGGCTCAAATTTTCTGGAGCTAAGGTAAGGCATTACCATGCTATGTCAACCTTATCCTAGGGTCTATGTATGCGTAGAGAAGATCTACGACCAGGTTTGTTATCACGAAGAGGACGGCGGCGAAAATAGAAAAGCCAAGGACAGAGGGTATGTCGAGTTGCGAGGCGGCTCTGACAAACCACCATCCGACTCCCTTGTAATTGAAAACGGTCTCTGTGATAACCACACCGCTTAACATGCCCGAGACAAGCAACCCCGAGAGGGTTGCCACAGGTATCATCGCGTTGCGGCCTGCGTGCTTGTCAATCACTGTTTTTAAATCAAGTCCCTTGGCTCTGGCAGCGACCACATACCCCTGGCCGAGGGCCTCCAGCATACTGGAGCGCATCACCCTCATCAGTAGCGCTACCTGTACCACTACGAGCGTAAGTGTTGGCAGGACCAGATGCCTCAACGCGTCAACAAAGATCCAGAGCTGCCCGTTCAATAATGCGTCAATCGTGTTAATCCCTGTATATCTGATAAATTTTCCAGACTGGACGTAAATGCTTGCTTCGACACTTAGCCTGTCGGGTGGGAAGAGCCCGCCGAAATATCCGTAGAAAATAGCGAGCAGCATTATGGCTAGCCAGAATGTTGGCATTGACCAGCCTATTATGGCTAGAGTCCTTGTCGCATGGTCTATAGCCTTATCCTTGTGAACGGCGGCCTTCTTCCCCAGATATATGCCTAACAGGATGGTTATAGGTGCGGCATAGAGAGTGAGTTCGGCCGTAGCGGGTAGGAAGGTTACTAGGGCGTCTAGGACAGGCTTGGAGACAACCTTTGACCAGCCAAGGTTTCCCCGGAGAACCTCCGATAGCCATGTAAAGTATTGTATGTGGATGGGCTGGTCTAACCCGTACTTCCTGATTATACCCTCTACGTTGGCGGCCTCCCTCTCGCTTCTTATGAAGAGCGCCGCCCTCTCGATGGGGTTGAAAAGTTGAACGACTGAGAAAATAAGTATTGAGACACCGAATAATACAGGGATTACCATCAGTAAACGTCTAATGATGTAGCTTCTTAAGTCGCCGCTCATCTAGTCACTAGAATATAAAAATGAGGGGGCATTAATAACCCTTCCAGATAGTGTAGAAGTAGGTTCCCGGATATATCGGGTTGTAATGCCAGCCCTGCACCCAATCCCTCTCATAGTGGCGGCCACTTGGCTGGTCTATTGGGATGCTTATTGCCTCCTCATAATAGATACTGTCTAGCTGCCTATAGATTCTCTGCCTCTCAGCGGGGTCGGTAGACTTGGCGGCGGTTTCTATCAGCTCATCAACTTGCGGGTTCGAGTATCCCTGCCACTGGGCGAATGTCCCTGAGCTGTGGAAGAAGGGCTGGTAAAAGTTGTGGGGGTCTGGGTAGTCGGCCAGCCATCCGATGAAGAATATGGGTAGCTTCCGCTGTATCATGCTTCTCAGAAATACCGGCCAGTCCACGTTTCTTACCTCGATTTTGAATTTGGGGTTTATACTCTCTACATTCTTCTTTATTATCTCGGCGGCTGTCTGCCTGGCCACGTTGCCAGTGTTGTAGAGTAGTACGAGCTGGAAGCCCTTCTCCCATACCTGTCCATTCCAAGCCTTCTGGAAGTGTTCCCTTGCAAGGTCGAGGTTAAAGGTGTAACATTTGGCTTGCGGGTCGAAGAACGCCAACCCCTGAACTATGGGGCTGCAGGGCCTTATTGCCTCTCCGAGCCATGCATCCTTTATATACGTCTCATAGTCGAAGGCATAGGCGAAGGCCTTACGCAGGTCCGGGTCCTCGAAAAAGTTCGGTGGGATACCGTTGCCGTCCAGCTGTCCACTCCCAATATACTCGCTATCGGTGCTTATGTCAAGTGTGAAGAAGAAGGCATCAACCGACAGGGATGGTAGGTCTTTGACGAACCGGATACCTGTAGGACATGTACTTGTCAAACCTTCACAGGCTGTCCCCTCGAGTTCCGGAACGAACTGTCTTGGAACAACTACCATGTCCGCATCTCCGCTTAGCAACATGAACTTCCTCGTTGTCCACTCATCCACCACCTTCACGATTACCCTCTCCAGCTTGGCTGGCGGCCTCCAATAGTTGTCATTGCGTACGAGCACATACTGCACTCCAGGCTCCCACGACTCCAGCTTGAATGGGCCTGTACCGCACATCTTATTCTGTAGAGGCGGTGTCTCAGGGTTGTTGTACTGCTGCCATGTCTCCGCCGTACCTGGCCAGTCTCCCTGTTCTATAGCCCATTCCTTGGAGACTATCGACCCCCAAGACTGGGCGATTATCTGTAGGAATGCGGTGGGTGGAAACTCGTGAGCTAAGTGAAAGACAACCCATTGCCCGTCGACCTCGACAGCTTTATCAATATCATCAAAGCTTACTGCTATATTTCCTTCGTCATCACGTGTAGATGATACACCCAGCAGAGGCTCTAGCAGGAGCCAGACTGGGCCGCCATCCCTATCCTGCACCATCGCCCTCTCAAAAGAGTATTCCACATCCTCGGGTGTGAGCGTGTCTCCACAGTGGAATACCACGTTCTCCCTTATCTTGAACCGGACTGTTCTAGGGTCATCCCACACCCATTCGGTGGCCAGCCTCGGCTCAAACTCACCAGTCAATCCTCTCTTCTCAGCTGGGAGGCTGGGGTCTATCTTGAAGAAGATTAACGGCTCGTATACGTTGAATATCGCCTCGGCGCTTGCTGTATCATAGGCCCATGCGGGGTCTAGGGACTCGACGTCACCAATGGTTGCGATGACAAGGGTGTTCGGGTTCTTGACCTGAGGGCCGGGTGTTGTTACAACAGTTTGAACCATTGTAGTTATCTGCGGTGTTGTCACAGTCTGAACAATCGTTGTAGGTATCTGGCTTATGGTTGTTACTATGGTTTGGGTCTGGACTATTGTTGGACTGGGTGCCTGCTGAGAAAAGCTGAACAAGGCATAGGAAAATCCGGCTATCACCAAAACCAGGACTATGGCTAAGGCGAGTGTTACCCGCCCTATCCCACGCCTCTTGGACATACCTGTATTTTTGTCTCTTAATATATAAATCTTCTAAGGAGCCATGGGGGACAGAAGCTTATACGGATTTGCGGACTCGTGCGCCTTCATAGCGAGCTATTTTGTGGGATGTGTCTGGCTTGTTAGAATGTGGCTATGCTGAGCCCCTCTGCCACTGCTTCGGCGAGGACCGCCGCTGTGTCGTCGGCTATGACTAGGTTTTTGTCGATCTTTTCCTCAAGCCCGTAGGCCCTCAGATTTCCGGCGCAGGCCGACGCTCTAACCCCATACTGTTTATAGGCTTGGAGAAACTCCTCCACCTGCCCATAGTTCTCGCCTTCCCTATCCAGTAGGAGGACGCCTGGGCCGACGAAAAATACCCTGACATCTTCGATCAGCCTCCCCCTCTTCAGGTTTCTGGCCGCTCTCAACCCCTGCCTCGCCTTCTCAAACTCGTTAGGCCCTGAGACGATTACGACCAATATACCCGCCAACCCCTATCGCCCCACACCCAGCTGAGCCATCCTAACACCCAACAATGTCACCGCCACACCGGCCACCATAGTCAGGGACAGGGGCTCTCCGAGAACAGCTATTGAGAGGGCTGCGGCTGTTACCGGGCTTATGAAGAAGAAGGCACCAGCCCTAACAGCGTCCACTCTTTTGAGGGCTAGATAGAATAACAGGTTTCCCAGGGTGACCGCTACACCCCAGTAGCCGACCAGTAACAGGTCTAGGGGCCCTGAGCCTGAGATGGCTTGGAAGCCAGAGCCCACATACGTGGCAAGGCCTACAATGCCTAGTCCCTGAACCGTTCCCACCATTGTAACGGCGAAGACATCCTGACTCTTCATCAGATGGCGGCCGGAGACTGCGTAGACAGCCGCAGATGCAGCGGCTGAGAAGGATAGGAGAGGCCCAAGCCATGAGCTGAAATAGAGCCTGTAATCGCCCAGCAGTATGGCAAGCCCGGTAAATGAGACACAGACACCCGCATACCCCACCCATCTAAGCCTCTCACCTAGGAAGAGCCGGGAAAATACGGCGATCAGTATGGGTGAAGACCCTACAATCACCGCGTTGAGGGATGCGGGAATAAAACCCAGGGCCGTATATGATAGAATGGGGTAGAGACCGTACTGGAGGCATCCGGCGAGGGATGCGAGAAGGAGACCTTGGCGACCCATTCTCCTGAATCTATCCAGCCCCCTCCCGAGGATGACTGCCGGAAGTAATATTGTGAGGCCTATTAGGGTGCTGAGGAAGGCGATGTGGAGTGATGTCATCACCGCGCCATCGTGGCCCAGAACATATCTTATGACGGGGTGGCCCGAGCCCCAGAGGATACCGGCCGTGATGAGATAGCTGTATTCCTTCAAAAGTCTAGGCCCTCCTAGCGGCCACGTAGACTGCAGGCCGGAGAGGGAGGGCGCGGGCGGCCTTGCCTGCTGGGTCGTTCTTGGAGGCCTCCTCCTCGGAGAGGACTCTTACGGGAGCCTTCACCTCATCCTCCAACAGTTTCGCAGCCTGCAGGCATATATCCCTATCCAGCCTTATGAGCCTTCTAACAACCTCCTCGGGGTCTCCCCATCCAGCCAGCTCGGTAAACTTTCTCGTCTTCTCCACATACCTCCTCAAAACCTCCACCAGCCTAGGCACCTGTTTCAGGAGGGCCTGGTCTCTATCCCCAAGAATCTTCACCGCCTCTCTAACCTCAAGCCCCACCATCTTCTCAGCCATCTCCACCTTATCCGCAGAGGCCGTATATAGGAAGACCTCACCGACACCGTTTTTCACAAGCTTCACAATCTCCCTCACATCATCGAGAATATCCTTGATGACCTCCTCAAACATTATAGCGGCGAAGTCGACCTTCGAGGGGTCATACCGTGGCCATGACTCCAGTGAGGCATATCCTTGGAAACCCAGTCGCCTCCAGGCCTCCTCAGCTGTGAAAGGTGCGAAAGGCGTCAGCAGGAGGGTCCAAGTCCTCAGCAGACTCCTCCCGCCCCCTCCCCCTCCACGTCTAACCCACCATCTCCATAGATTCAGCAGCCCGTAGACAGCCTCGCTGGCGGCGGTTCTGGTCTTCATATTATCCATCGCATCGGAGATTTTCTTCACAGAGAGTTGGAGCATGGACTCCAGCCATCTATCGGCGGGGCCTTGACCCGTGGACTGGCCACCCCTACCAATAATCTCCAAGAAATAGGATAGGAACCCTTTAGCCTCTAAGACGTTCTTCTCCCTCCAGTCGGGGTCGTCCATGTCCTCAGCGCTGAGCAGGAGGGTGAGTCTGGTGGGGTCTGCACCATATCGCGATATGGCCTGCTTTAATGTGATGAAGTTGCCCCGGCTCTTGGACATTTTAGCCCCCTCGATGGAGATGAGGCCGTTTACGCTGACTCCCCGTGGCCAGTGGTGCTGGGGAAATATGCCTACATGGTGGAAGATGTAGAATGTTAGATGGTTTTGCACCAAGTCCTTGGCCGACACCCTAAGGTCGACAGGGTACCAGTACAGGAATTCCTCCCTCATCTGTTTAAGCATGTTCGCAGGTATTCCGAGACGTGCCGATAACGTGTCTGGGTCCCCCTCACCGAGGAAGACATAGTCGAAGAGCTCAGGGCCCGCCTTCTCACCCAGCTCGGGATATCTGTTTAGGTAGCTGCTAATGGTGTATAGGGATGGGTATATGGTGGAGTCGCTTAATGTTTCGATTATCCACGACTCATCCCAAGGTAGCTTGGTACCCAGCCCGCTCCTCCTCGTGCAGGCCCAGTCGTGGAGCCAATCAACAACGTTTAAGAACCACTGCCTAGCCGTCGGAGGATATATCTCCATGTTATTGATGTGCTCCCTGACCCTCCTCTTCCAGTCCCCATCTGAAAACTTGAGAAACCACTGGTCTTCAACGATCTTGACCACGCACTCATCACCCGACCTGCACACAACCTTACCCGAAAGCCCGTAGAAGACGGCGGCCTCCCCCGCGTTGACGAGCATCTCCTTAACTGTGTTTCTGGCCTGGGATACCGGCTGGCCTCCAAGGCCCACGACCCAGTCCCTCATAACGCCTCTGTGAAACTCCTCGGAATACACCTCACGGGTCGCATCTTCAAGCCTTTCATCATCTTGCCCAGCTATACCATAACGCTCAACGATTTCAACAGCCGGAAATTCACCGTATCCTGGAACGTTGATGAGCGATATTGGCTTCAGCTCCAAAACCGTATCCGGTGATAGGCCATACCTAGACAGTTCTCCAGGGTTTTTCTGAAGGTCCCTCAGGGCAGCGTAGTCGTACGGTGCATGGGCTGGGACGCTGTATACGACCCCGGTGCCGAGGGTGGGGTCTACAAATCTGGCTGGGAGAACCGGTATCTCACGGCCGATAAGCGGCACTCGGCATCTTTTACCGATGAGCTCCTCGGCTGGTATAGTTTCTAAAACCTTCAGCCCCTCCCACTGCAGAGCCAAATTCTCGGCAGCCTTCCTGCTTAGGATTAAGGCGGTGTCTCCATATTGGGCTTTGACGTATTCAGATTCTGGGTTGACCCATACGTTTGTGGCCCCATATATCGTTTCAGGCCTAAGGGTGGCTGCTGCCAGCTTATAGTCTCCACAGCTAAAGAAGACGGCGGTATACTCTTCGGGGTATATCCCCTCACCGCTGAGACGGTCATGGTCCCCTGTAGCACTCTGGCATACAGGACACCACACAACCGGATGGCGGCCCATAACCAACAGTCCTTTACGCTTTAGAGTCATGTACTGCCACTCGATAAACTTGCTATAGTATGGATGCAGGCTTGTTGTGTAGAACTCCCTACTCCAGTCCACAGACCAGCCCATCAGATCCACAACGGCCCTGTTCTCGGAGGTATAGTAGGCACATATGAAGGGTGGGTTCTTGAAGAGGGGTATCAGCTCCTCAGGTATCCCATCTATATCCCTTAACATCCTGATGACGCTGGCATCCCCCCTCTTCAGCCGCTCACTCGTTCCGGCAACAGCCTCTCCTGTCCAGTGCCAGGCCCACGGGAAGAGAACGTTGAAACCCCTCATCCTCATATACCGGGCGATGGCGTCACCCCGCGTGAACGTAAAGCCATGTCCTAGATGTAGAGGGCCATTCTGATAGGAGTAGGGTACGCAGATGAAAAACTTCTTCTTGGCAGTGTCTGGGGAGGCCTCGAATAACTTATTGGACCGCCATCTAATCCTCCACTCGTTCTCGTATTCGGCCGGCGACCTGTAAGTCTGGTGGGAGCCTAGCTGAAATCCATGTCTCACAAGGCTGAAATCTTCAGTTTCCTTCAACACTATTCAACACCCCGGAGGGTAGATATCAGCCCTTGAAGTATGGGATGACTTTACGGCGGAATATCTCTATGGTCTTGGCTGGGTTAGGGCTGAAGTCTGTGAAAATCAGGTGATTCGCCCCAATCTCAGTAAATCTTGATAGGTGGTCGATAAAGTCTTCAACATCATCGTATAGGAGGTAATATTTCCTTATCGCTTCATCTGGGAGCTGGAGACCTGAAGCCTCAATCTTCCTAGGGTCTTCCTCGTCGAAGTTCTCCATTATAGTGGCTCCGGCATGTATCTTCTTAATCCTTTTTATGGTTCTCTCGATATCCACAAGCGCTCCCTCCACCAAGACAGCCTTCTCAATCTTCCTCGGGTCTCTTCCAGCCTCACTCGCCGCTCTATCGAATACCGGAAAGATCTTATCACGGCATGTCTCCAAGGTGTTGGCCGTCATCAACCTGTCTCCGTACCGGCCTGCAAACTCCGCAGCCTTCACACCTATGGCTGAGAAGTAGATGGGTACGGGTTTTCTAGGTTTTAGATGGAGATAGACCTTACTCATCTTGAAATATCTCCCATCAAAGTCGAAGTAATCGTTGGTTGACCAGAGTTTCTTCATCAGGTCTATGGCCTCCACCAACCTCTCCATTCTTTCCCTCCAAGATGGCCACCGGCCCATGAATCTTTTCTCGCTCATAGCCTCTCCTGTGCCAACACCCAGTAGTATGCGGCCGGGATACATGTTCTCCAGCGTACCCACTGCCTGTGCTATGAGGGCCGGGTGGTATCTCCCACCTATAGGGACTGTAACATCCACGCCGACAGATATCTTCTTGGTTCTCTCGGCGGCGGCGGCCAGGACGGACCAGACAAAGAAGTTATGCTTGAAGGAGTGATGCCATGGCAGGAAGTGGTCTCCAAACCAGACCGAGTCGAAGCCAGCCCTCTCGCAGAGTTTTAAGAACTTCATCTCATAGCGGTCGTCCATCCAGAAGGATGCGTCAACACCTATCTTAATCAATTTCCAGGAAAACTAGCTATTTGGAGGTATTTTAAGGATTTGATGGCCGACCGCCCAATCATAGATGAGGGCGGCCTGCATCCTACGGAGACAAGAAGCCTATCCCGCTGGGTTCTCCCTATATCCACGGCTTAAATATCTTTCATGTCCCTCACTATCCCTGCGGTGAAGCTTGTCTCCAAAGACGCGCCGGCCTCTAAAGTGATGTGTGTCTTCATTTTGATTTGGTCTGGCAGTCCTCCCGGGTAGCTGGAGGATGGTTCTAGCGCTATATTCCACGCACGGCCGTACCATGGATAGTCTGGGGTGTTATAGTTTTGCCAGAACCAGAGATATTTGAATACCGATGTATCCCAGCCCATCATAAAGCCGAGGTTAAGCCCTGGGTTCCAGAGGATGTAGCTGCCCTCCCTCATACCTGTTATAAACGATGTCTCCTCAGCCAGCAAGTCCCTAGAAGGTATCAGGCTCAGGTCTACCTCATGGCCCCTCCTATCCCTTACGTGGGGCCAGTCGTATTCTCCAGGCATTAGACGGCCGTAGGGGTTGTAGGATTCGGGCTGGACGAGGACCCTGCACCCTTCAGGCAGAACTATCTTGGAGCCGGGTTGGAGGAAAGGCTCGCCGAAGGACGGGTGCTGGAGCCATGAGAACTCCAGCGTCTGTTTACCTGTGTTAACCAGCCTCTCACTGAAGCTTATCTCCTCAGCGTTTTCGTGGAGCATCACATACTTTTCCAGCCTGAAAGGGTATCTGACACCCTCCACACGCATATAGGCTGAGACCATATCCCCTCCCTCCTCATCCACCACACAATCCCATGGTAGCATGGAGGATTCGCCGTGTATCCCCATCGCTGCACCCCTATGGGACACTGGATGCCCGCCTGCGCTGGGGACTATATCCTGCCATCCTCCGCCGTAGTAGTCTAGGAAGCCGCCCTCGGAGACAGGGTTGGGCGCCGTGTCTCTCAACGGGTTTCTCCAGCCGATGGGGGACTGCCAAAGCAGGTTCATGTCAAGGGGCTTATACCGTATCTCCATTATGTCCGAGCCCTTATCCAGCAGGAAGACAACCCGCAGAAAACGGTTCTCCATAACAAGGGTTCTCATATCTCTATACTTCCAGTCTAGGGATATGCTGCAGGGCATGTATAGGTTCTGGACCCCGGATATTTAACCATCTAAATCTTATATGCCTCTCCATACGATGAGGGACATGGCTGTCTTCTGGGCTGAGAAGTCCTCGCCCGATATAGGCGGGTTATCCAGAAAATACAGGGTGGCCATCTTTCCTGTAGGTAGTACGGAGCAGCATGGACCCCACCTGCCAACGGGTACAGACCATATTATAGCGTGGGAGCTATCCAAGAGGGTGGCGGAGGAGATAGACGCGCTTCTCCTGCCGCTGCTTCCCTACGGTTTTTCAGACGACCACTTCCCCAAGCCTGGGACTATAAGCATATCAGCTGACACCTTGAAGGGGGTCATAAGAGATGTGGCCAACAGCCTAAACCGTAACGGGTTGAGACATCTGGTTATAGTCTCCGGACATGCGGGGCATCTGGGCCAGATATCCGACATCGCCTACCAACTCAACCTAGCTCTCCCACCCTATGGGCTGAGGGTTCACAACATATCACCCTATACGGCGGTCCCTGTTGAGCGGCTGGGCACAATTCTTGAGGAGGAGATGTTCATCCACGCTGAAGAGCTGGAGACAAGCCTAATGCTGTATCTAAGGCCTGAGCTGGTTGATATGGGGAGGGCTGTGAAGGAGCATCCAGACTTCATACCGAGAGGATTGACCACGCCCAACTTCTTAGAAGCCATAAGGATTGTCACAACCTCCAAGTTTCTCGGCAGAGACTTCGAGACAGGTGTCTGCGGTGACGCCACACTGGCCACTAGGGAGAAAGGTGAGAAACTCTTCTCGCTACTGGTCTCAGGCCTGGTGGAGGCTATAAAACATGTGACTAGGGAGTAGCCGGAACCCATCTTTTTGCGTTTTCCCTAACGACCCTCATGGCGTTGTGATATGCGATCTTCTCGATATCCCTCTCACCCAGACCTCTACGCCTCAGCTCATCCCATAGGGTTAGGATGCCTGTGATGTCGCCAAGCCCTTCGGGTTCATCGACGTTGAGCAGGCCGAAATAGTCAGTTCCAACTGCGAGGATATCGGGTCCAAAACTTTCATATATGTAGAGGATGTGGTCTGCCAAGCTCTTGACCGAAGGCTTGTCGGAGATGGCTGGAGGTATGCACGTAACCCCCACAACCCCTCCGTTCTTTTTCAGCGCCTCCAGCTCCTCATCATCCAGGTTTCTTGCATGTTTTCTCACAGAGGCTGCGTTGGCATGGCTTACGATGGATGGCATCTTGGAGGCTTCCAACGCCTCTAAAGTGGTCCTCTTGCTGGCGTGGGAGAGGTCGACTATAACCCCGTATTCGTTGCAGAGTTTAACCAAGTCCTCACCGTCGCCTGTCAGCCCATAATCCTTCTTGGACATACATGTGGCCCCGTATTTGTTATCGAAGTTCCAGGTGAGCTGTAGTGAGCGTACACCCAACCTGTAGAAAATCTCTAGGTCCTCCACATCTTCCAAGGGTTCAGCTCCCTCGATGGCCATGAGAAAGCCAACCCTACCATCCACTTCCAGATTCTCGACATCGCTGAGGGTTAGTATAGGCCGTAGGTCTTGACGGTGTTTTTTAAGAAGGTTGTTGTAGGCTACTATGTGTTCTAAAGTGGTTAGAGTGGCGGACCGCATCCTGTAGGCTCCGTAGAACCCGCCATAGCCTCTGGTCAACTGTTCAACCCTCATCTGCGATATCGTGGGGGTCAGTGGCGCTATAGATGAGAAGACAAGCCTCACGTTGGCCCTCCTATATTTCGGTATGTCACCATGCCTGCCTCTCATATCCTGTGAGAAATCGGCTGGTTTGAATTTCAGTCCTGCGCCGGCCTGGACATAGTAGAGGGAGATATCCTCATGAAGATCTACCAAAGGTGGGGGCATGCAATCACTGCATCAAGCCGCTATTTAAGTCGGCTACCTGCCCCCGGATAGGAGCCTCCACATCCTGAAGGGTGTGAGGGGTGTCTCAGATATCTCAACACCCAAGTGGGCCACCGCATCCTCTATGGCGTTTGCAATAGCTTGTGTGAGGCCGATGGTAGCTGCCTCACCCACACCTTTGGAGCCTAAATTGTTGGGGGCGGGGGTTACTGTCCAGTCAGTCTCCATGCGGGGTATGTCTGGGGCTGTAGGGACCAGATATTCGGCGAAGGACGAGGTTAGGAGGGCTCCCGAGCCGTCGTATACATGCTCCTCGTAGAGGGCCTGCCCTATAGCCTGAGCCGCGCCTCCATGTATCTGTCCCTCAGCCAATACCGGGTTTACTAAGAAACCGCAGTCATTAACCATCACTACCTTACGAAGGTCTACCCGACCTGTTTCGGGGTCTACTTCGACAATAGCCACATGGGTGCCGAAGGGGAAGGTTAGCTCCGGCTTGTAGAACCTTGTGGAAACTAGGCCGGGCTCCATACCCTCTGGAAGAGAGCCTGGGTTGTAGGCCTTCTCAGCCACATCCTTAATCTCTAGGGAGTGTTCCGGCGAGCCCCTGACATACACTCTACCATCTGAGACATCTAGGTCCTCTGGGTTAGCCTCCATCAGATGGGCCGCAATTCTTATGATTTTTTCTCTCACATCAGAGGCTGCTAGAAATACTGCGTTGCCTCCGGATGTTAGGGACCAACTGCCTGCGGTACCGGGCGATCTAGGAGTTAACGCGGTGTCGCCGTGTAGGACGGTTATATCCTCTATGGGAATGCCCAAAATATCTGAGGCTATCTGGGCCAACGCTGTGGCCACACCCTGGCCATGGGGAGATGTCCCTGTTAAGACGTATGCCTTTCCTCCACGGTCCACCCTGACCTGGGCCGTCTGATATGCGAAGTTGCATACCTCAACGTAGGAGGAGAGGCCTATGCCTACCAGCTTTCCCACACGCCTCATCTCAGGCTGCATTTTCCTGACATTCCAGTAATCCGAGAGCTGTAACGCCCTCTCAAGCGTTTTAACGTAGTCTCCAGAGTCGTAGGTGTAGCCTGTTACTGATTTGTAGGGGAAGCTCTCCCTAGGTATGAAGTTGATCTTCCTCACCTCGGCAGGGTCAAGCCCCAGCCGCCTCGCCACCCTATCCATCGTCCGCTCGATGATATACGATGCTTCAGGCCTGCCCGCGCCACGATATGAATGGGTTGCATTCTTGTTGGTGAAGACGCCTACCACATCCACCTCCATGTTCCTTATGTCATAGCATCCTGGAAGCATCTTCGCTGTAACTATCGGGATCTCCTGTGAGAAGCTGTGGTTGTAAGCCCCAAGGTCGGCCACTATTCTAACCCGCAGCCCCTCCACCCTCCCATTTCTCCTGACCGCAGCCTCGACATCGGCGTACATGTCTCGGCCATGGCTCATCGTATGCATGTTCTCAGAACGGTCTTCAACCCATTTGACGGGCCTTCCATACTTGATGGAGAGATATGAGGCTAGGACGTCTTCGGGGTAGCAGTTGTATTTAGCTCCGAAGGCTCCTCCAACATCCGGCGCTATAACCCTCAGCCGGTTCTCGGATAGGCCTAGGACCTCGGCCAGCCACTCCCTGAGACTGTGGGGGCTCTGGGTGGATGACCAGACTGTCAAAACATCGGACCTCCCATCATAGCTGGCTACAACACCCCTAGTCTCCATCGGTGCTGGGGCCAGCCTCTGAATCCTAAGACTCAGCCGAATTACTTGGTCGGATTCTCTGAATGCCCCATCTACATCGCCGTAAACCCTACGCCATCGGAAACATACGTTGTCGGCGTATCCCTCATGAACCCTAGGAGAGTTGGGAGCCATGGCTTTTATCGGGTCCACTACAGGGGTTAGAGGCTCATACTCCACGTAAACTTCATCTACAGCATCCCTGACACGGTATCTGTCCCAGCCTACAACGACGGCTACTGGCTCACCAACATATCTAACCCTACCAAGGGCTAGCACACGCTGATCCGGAACCTTCGAACCCGCCTCTACACTCTCGACAGGTAACGGCCTGATATCTTTCAGGTCCTCCCCCGTCAGGACATCTAGGATGCCGTTTCTAAGGGCTTTGGATTTGTCAATGGATTTTATCTCTGCGCTGGCGTGGGGTGACCGCACCAATCCGATATGGAGCATACCCGGCAGCGTTAAGTCGTCTACGTAGCAGCCAGCCCCCCGCAGAAGCCTCGGGTCCTCGACACGTTTTACGTATTTACCGACTAGACTCATGACTTAGAAAAACTCCACCACTGTACCTATTTTCTTTTTCTTGGCTAGGCTGTATGCGGCAAGTCCTGCAGCTGCATCCTGTATACCTAAACCCGAGGAATCCATTATCGTTATCTCTTCGGAGCTTGTTCTGCCAGGTTTGATGCCTGCCACGACCTCTCCCAGCTCTGCGTAGATATGGTGGGGTTTGAGATAGTCCTTCTCGAGGGCTACCTCCCTCTTATCTACCACCACCTTGGCCGCATCGTATATCCTGTTCTCCAGTTCCTGCTTCCCCTTATGGTCGCTTCCCACAGTGGTTATATGCACACCCTTAGAAAGCATCTCAAGCCTGATGTATGGGGTTCTACTGGGCGTTGCTGTAGAGACCACGTCAACATCCCTCAACGCCTCCTCAACGGATTTGGAAATCCTCACCTCTATACCGGTTTTTGCGGACATCTCAGACGCAAACTTCTCTGCAGAAGCTTGGACCACGTCATAGACGTTTACAGTCTCGAGCCTCAAGACCTCCGCTAGCGCGAGGAGCTGTGTCCTGCCTTGGACACCTGCGCCGAATATTGCGGCTTTTTCGGAGTCTTTTCTGGCCAGATAGCGGGCCGCCACACCGGCCACAGCGCCAGTCCTATAAGCCGTTATTATAGACGCATCCATCACGGCCAAGGGTATGCCATGCTTCGAGTCGGCTACAACAACAACTCCCGTGATGCTGGGAAGGTTATACTTGGACGGGTTTTCAAAATAGCCGCTGCTGAGCTTCACCCCAACAACATCCTGTGTATTAATCAACGCCGACTTCACACCCCATACACCATTATGCTTGGGGACATCGATTATGTAGGGCATAGGCATAACCACCTCACCCAGGGCCAGGCCCTTGAAAGCGGTCTCAACAGCTTCTATAACCTCCTTCATTGTAAGAACCTTTTCCAAATCAGACCTTGAGAGGATAAGGAGCTCGGTCATGAGATTTTATTGTTTACTCCCTAATAAAATTCTTTCCCTCCATAGATTAGACTTATATTTTGTGGGGGTGAGGCTTTACCATGGATTATGGAAGTTTAGCCCAGCGTCTAAGACAGCTCTATGTCCCAGCTGTTGCAGACATCTTGGATGACATGGGTTACACTCGACAGGTTCTACGCTGTATGCCGAGGCCCATCTTCCCAGATGTCAAGCTGGCAGGGCCTGCCGTCACAGTCTCCACCTACTGGTATTCATCCTACAAGACAGGTGAGAGGGATGTCGAATCACTCGCATCCATCTTCGATATATGCTATTCCGGATGTGTGGTTGTTGTGGCTGCCGGTGAGAGGAGGGATGCAGCGTGCTGGGGTGAGCTCATGTCTAATGCCGCAAGGGGGAGGGGTGCTGTGGGAGCTGTAACGGACGGCCCAATCAGGGATGTCCCTAAAATCCTTGAGATACACCCGCCATTCCAGGTCTTTTCCACAGGTTTTACACCGGCGGACTCGAAGGGCCGGGTGGAGTTCGGTGAAAAACAGGTTGAGGTCGAGTGTGGTGGTGTGAGGGTTCGGCCCGATGATTTAATTTTTGGCGACTTCGACGGCGTCGTAGTCATACCTAAGGAAGTGGCGGAGCAGGTGGTTAAAGAGGCGGAGGATAAGGTTAGGAGAGAGACTGAGTTCAGAGCGGCGATAAGACGTGGTGAAGACTTTAGGAAGTCTGTGGAAAAATACCGTGTAGTCTGATCTTTAGCCTGGCCTAACCGGCCTGCCCTCCATGCTGGACTGATAGCTTGCCAGGGTTACTGCGACACCTTGACGGCCGTCATATACGTTGGCACGTGGCTTGCCACCCCCCAGGATACATTGTATGAAGTCTTTGACTAGGAGGAGGTCGGGGTTGCAGCCATAATAGTGCCAGACCAGCCTGTCGTCGGGTTTCTCGCTGGATATGAAGTAGACGTTCTGGCGGAAGGCGTCCACCTGTAATACTCCCTCACTGCCCAGCAGCTCTAAAGTTACGTCACCCCAGGTGTAGTGACCTGATGAATAGGTCCAGCTGCCATCTATGTGGCCTATGGAGCCATCTCCCATGACCACCGTAGTGAGAAAACTATCCTCTACCTGAAGTTTCGGGTTTGCGTTTCTTCCAATCTCGGTATAGACCTCAACAACCTCGGCGGAAGATATCCATCTCATGAGGTCTGAGAGATGGACTGTATGGTCCATGACAGCCCCGCCTCCGGATAGGGATTTGTCGGTAAACCAGGCCCTGAGGAGTGGGAGAGACCTGTTGAGCTTGTTGGTTCCCACCATTACGAGGAGCCTTCCAATCCTCCCCCCAACCACGAGGTCCCGGGCCAGGGAAGTTACTGTATGATACCTCATCACATAACACATCTGAAAGACTATTCTCTTCTTCTCCACAAGGCCGACCAACTCGTCAGCATCCCGCAGCGTCGTCGTCATAGGCTTCTCGCAGAGAATATGTTTCCCTTCCTCGGCTGCTTTTACGGCGTACTCGTGATGAAGGGCGTTCTCGGAGGTTATGACGACAGCGTCACAGATTTTGAGTAGTTTCTCCATGTCGTCGTAGGTCGGTACCGAGAATTTTTGGGAGAACTCGTGGGCCAACCCCTTGTCTCTATCGAATACGCCGACCAGCTCGGCCTGTGGGATGGTTTTTAGAGATTGGGCGTAGCTGTCGGCATGGAAATGGGCTACACCGAGAAAACCTGTCCTAACCTTCTCCACCAAATACATCAACCTCCCACCGTTACGGGTGCTCCCTTCTCAGAAGATTCGACGGCGGCAAGGCATGTGGCCAAGCTTTTTCTAGCCTCCTCACCATCGGTAATGGGCTTCCGGTCCTGTATGATGCATTCCACGAAGTGTCTTATCTCACGGTAGAAGGGGTCTAGAGGGAATGGGTGAACCCCAGGCTTCCAAGGAAGGGTTTCAGGGGCGAAGCCCTCCACTTTATCTCCGGTCCACATCTTCAGAGGTATCGGTGTCTGGTTATCCAGCTGTACAACACCCTTAGACCCGTCTATCTCCAGCTTCATCGTGAATGGGTAGGTTTTGGGAAGGGCCCAGTTGGCCTCTATGACGGCTATAGAGCCGGTGGGAAACCTAAGGGTTATCAGGGCGAAGTCATGAACCCTATATTCTTTGTGGACGAGGTTAACAATCTTTGCGTAGACCCGTGATGGCAGACCACCATTCACCCAGATGGCATAGTCTACATCGTGTATGGCCAGGTCCACCGCCACACCGCCGCTCTTCTCCAAATCCATAAACCAAGGACTCCATTCAGGCGCAGGCCCGCCCCTCCACGCCCTCAGAGATGTAATTTCTCCCAGATGCCCGCCATCAACAAGCTCCTTAACCCTCATATATTCTGGGAAGAACCGGAGAACATGCGCCACCATCAGCTTCCTCCCATTCTTTCTAGCCGCTCTAATCATCCGGTCCGCCTCCCCAAGGTTTAAGGCCATAGGCTTCTCCACGAGAACATGCTTTCCCGCCTCTAACGCTCTAACAGCCAGCTCCACATGGGTGTAAGTGGGTGTACAGATATCGACCACTTCAATCTTGTCGTTCTTCAGGATATTATCCAGCTCTGTTATGGGTTCTACCCCATACCGGGATGCAGCCTCCTCGAGCTTAGCCCTGTTTCTACCCCAAAGCCCTAATACCGAGCAGCCCTCCATCATCTTCCAAGCCGCCAGATGCGTAGTACCCATGAAACCATAACCCAGAACCGCCACACCGATCATACATATCTGTCCCCCCATCGAGGATAATTAAATCTTAAGTGCAGGCGTTTCACAGACTTTTGCATGAAAGAAAAGTTGGGTGTATTGGTGCATGGCGCCGGCTGGGTCTCAACCCAACACATCAAAGCCTTCATGAACAATCCCCACACAAGGGTTGTGGCGATATCCAGCAGAAAGTTGGAGAGCGCTAGGAAGAGGGCCGAGGAGGCCGGACTTAAAGATGTCAAGTTGTACGATAACCTGGACAAGGCGCTGGAAAACCCGGAGGTTGACATAGTCTCAGTATGTACGCCCCAACACGTTCACGCAGAAAACACTATCGCAGCGGCTAAGGCTGGAAAGCATATCGTTATCGAGAAACCAATCGGCAACTCTCTGGAGGAGATAAGGAATATGAGGGATGCCGTGAGAAAGGCCAAGGTCAAAACTGTTGTAAGCTTTGTCCTGAGATGGAACCCTCTCTTCCAGATTCTTAAAAGGATTATAGCCGACGGAATGCTTGGTAACCTCTACTACGTGGAGGCAGACTATCAGAGCGCCATCGCAGCATGGTGGTCAGGCTACGAGGATGCGAGGAAGAAATCCACCGGTGTCAGCGCCTTCCTAGTCGGCGGATGCCACGCCATAGACGCCGTCAGATGGTTCGCGGAAAAACAGGAGTATAAGGCGGCCAATCCGGTGGAGGTCTTCGCCTATTCTGGAGGATTGAGGAAGGGGAGGATAAGGCAGTGGAACTACTACACGCAGAGATGGGAGGATATGCCGCCGTTAGAGTATGACGACTTGGAGGTGGCGTTAGTCAAATTCGAAAACGGCGTCATAGGGAAGGTATCTGTAAACTTCGGAGGTGTGCAGCCATACACCTTCCCCATCGAGATATTCGGTGACGAAGGCACTGTTAAGGATAACAGGATATGGTCTACGAGGTTCCAGGGACAGAGGGGATGGATTGAAATTCCGACAATCCTACCTGACAGCGCAGAGGTAACCCACCACCCTTTCCAGGCCCAGATGGACCACTTCGTAGACTGCATCCTACAGGATAGGGAGAGCCACTGCAACCTGGAGGACGCCATAAAAACCCATGAGATAGCCTTCGCCGCCCTAGAATGCTACAAGACGGGGAAGCCTGTGAGGCTCCCCCTCCTCACTTAAAATATATGGGATGGCCCTAGCTTTTTGATGGGGGTAGAAGGATGGCGGACGTGAAGCTTGTCAAAGTGTCAAAGAGGTTTGGAAGGCAGGTGGCTGTTAAAGACCTCAGCCTTGAGGTGTCGGAGGGCTCTTTTACCTGTCTGCTGGGGCCATCGGGATGCGGTAAGACAACAACCCTACGTATGGTGGCTGGGCTGGAGAAGCCTGACAGCGGAGACATCTACATAGGCGGTGTACGGGTTAACGATATACCTGCCTATGAAAGGGACATAGCGATGGTCTTCCAGTTTTACGCCATCTACCCCGGGATGACCGTATTCGAAAACATGGCCTTCCCACTGAAGCAGAGGAAGTGGTCTAAAAACGACATCAGCAGAAGGGTTAGGGAGATTGCCGAGATACTCCAGATAAGCCATCTCCTAGACAAGGACGCCATGAGCCTGACAGTGGGAGAGAAGCAGAGAGTGGCCTTGGGCAGGGCCATGGTAAGAGACCCAAAGGTATTCCTCCTAGATGAGCCTCTAACCAACCTCGACGCTAGGCTAAGAGCTAGGATGAGGGTTGAGCTTAAGATGCTTCACCAACGCATAAAAACTACCACAATTTACGTCACCCACGACCAGCTTGAAGCCATGACCCTCGCAGACAAGATTGGTGTAATGAATCTAGGCGAGCTCCAGCAATATGATACGCCGGAAAACCTCTACAACAGGCCGGCCAACGTATTTGTAGCCGGATTTATCGGAACCCCCACAATGAACCTTGTAGAGTGTAGGGTATCGAGGCGGGGTGGGGGGCAGTCACTTGCTGGAGAGGGCTTCACGTTTTCGGCTGATTCCCTAAACGGCCGTCTGAGAGATCTCCCCGAGGGCTATGAGGTTATAATGGGTTTAAGGCCTACGGAGATAGTTGTTGACAGGGCTGAGAGAGGGGCTGGCCTTATCGGGAAGGTGGAGGTGTTGGAGCCTATAGGCGATAAATCGATACTGGACATCTCTGTGGGTAAAACACTTTTCAGGGCTGTGGTCCCCCGAACATTTGACATACGTGTCGGTGAAACAGTATCGCTGTACGTAGAGAGTGAGAGGGTACATATCTTCGATAAGAATACGGGGGTTAGATTGTAATGGCCCGTGTTTTTCTCGAGAATCTGGTTAAGGTTTTTGGGAGAACCCGTGTAGTTGACGACCTCACGCTAGAGGTTAAAGACGGCGAGTTCGTGGCAATCTTCGGCCCGCCGGGAGCGGGGAAGACAACAATCCTGAGAATGATTGCGGGTCTTGAGGATGTCACGGCGGGCAGGATATGGATAGGTGACAGGGTGGTCAACGACCTCAGCCCAGCCGAGAGAGATGTAGCCATGGTCTTTCAAAGCTTTGCCTTATACCCAACCAAAACTGTCTATGAGAACCTGGCCTTCCCCCTCAGGAAGAGGAGGC
The DNA here is from genome assembly GCA_002898355.1 of archaeon HR01. Classification (GTDB taxonomy): domain Archaea; phylum Thermoproteota; class Nitrososphaeria_A; order Caldarchaeales; family Caldarchaeaceae; genus HRBIN01. Next base: position 24,366 of record BEHD01000008.1, read on the forward strand.
TCTCCCCCCAGGAAATCGACCGTAGGGTTAAAGAGATCTCGGAGATTCTCAACATCAGCCATCTGCTGGAGAAGACTCCTGGAACCCTTAGCGGTGGGGAGAGGCAGAGGGTTGCCCTTGGCAGGGCTATGGTCCGTAAACCCCAGGTCTTCCTGCTCGACGAGCCTCTCACAAACCTAGATGCTAAGCTCCGGCTGGGTATGAGGGCTGAGCTTAAGAAGCTCCAGAGGGAGATGGGTCAGACAGCCATATTCAGCACGCCGGACGACTTGGAGGCGATATCGATGGCCGACAGGATAGCGGTCCTTGACAGAGGGAGACTAATACAGTATGATACTGTGGATAACGTGTATGACAGACCCAACTGCCTATATGTGGCGAAGAATTTTGGCTCTCCGGAGATCAACACAGCCAAGGGCGAGCTATCCTCCAAGGATGGAAAGATTCTTCTAGACCTAGGCTTTACACAGCTGGACCTATCCCAACACTCCGAAGTCCTCAAAGGCCATCTAGGCAAGAAGGTTGTTTTGGGCATCAGACCACAGTATATCAGGGTCTACACAGAGGAGAAGAGGGGTGTAGCTGTGCGTGGTAGGGTTGAGGCCCTTGAGAACACCGGACCTGAGATATATGCTTTGGTGTCCCTGGATGGCGCCGAATTCACCGTCATAGTGCCGCCGAGGCTAAATCTACGGCCTGGGCTTGGCGTATGGCTGGAAATGGACTCTTCACACATACACATCTTTGACGGGGAGTCTGGCGTAGTCCTTATCTGACCGCCCCAGCCACTAGACCCCTCAGGAGATATCTTCTGAATACCGCTATCACAACTAGGGCTGGCAGCATGGAGACGAGTCCACCGGCCATAAGTATGCCCACGGGTTTGTAGGGCTGTGCCGCCATAAACCCTACTATTACCGGCAGTGTTCTGCTGAGCTGGGTCTGCGTCACCATGAATGCGAAGAAGAACTCTCCCCAAGAAACCATGAAGGAGATTATGCCGATGGCCACTATCCCCGGCTTGATAACGGGTAGAACAACCTTAAACAATGTCTCAAGCCTACCGTACCCGTCCACTCTGGCTGCGTCCTCGATGTCTGAAGGTATAGCCGAGAGATAGGTGTTGAGTATCCAGATGTTGATTGGTAGGGTGAAGGCCGCGTGGACGAGTATCACTGCGAGTAGAGTGTCTAAGAGGTTGAATCCGAAGAAGTTCTGGATGATAATGTAGTATGGCACCACTATCGCAACAGGGGGTATCAGCCTCCCCGCCACAGACATGTAGAAGAGGAGCCCGCTACCCCTGAACCTAATCCTCGTGAAGGTGTATGATGCTAGTGTGGCCGCCAATATGTTGATGCCTGTTATCACAAGGCCTATGATAACGCTGTTGGCTAGGGCGTTGGGAAACCATCGGGCCACGGCCGGCAGGAACGATAGCCTCCCACTCTCTTGAAGCCTGGCTTCTATCGCGCTGCTGGCGTCGAAGATGAACCAGTAGTTGAAGATGTTGGGGTTTTTAGGCCATAGGGTTGGTGGGGCCGAATGAATTTCAGGCTCTGTCTGCAGGCTTATGCTGAACATCCAAGCTATAGGGAATAGAACCCATATCCCGACTATGATGGAGGAGATGACAATAACCGCTTTATACCCATTCACCATGGCATATCACACCCTCAACCTTATTCTACCAACCCTTAACGCCCTGAAATAGGCTATTATCAACGCTATGCTGACCAGAACCACTAGGAATGCTAGGGCGCTAGCCCTCCCAAAGTTGAGGAATGTAAACATCTCGCTCCAGGTGTAGTATGATATTACAGCGGTGAAGTTTCCCGGCCCACCCGCTGTGATGACGTAGACTAGGTCGAAAGTCCAGATCGCCATCAGGCTGACATATACAGCCACTATGAGCATGAAGGGCCGCAGCCAGGTTAGGGTGATGGCCCTGAATTTAGCCCAGCTCTTCGCCCCGTCTATCATCGCCGCCTCATAAAGCTCCTGGGGTATCGACTGTATCCCGGCTAGGAACAGCAGTGTGGGTAGGGGGAGCTGAACCCATAAAAAGGCGACAACCAGTATCAGCATGGCGGGCCAGCGGAGGTTGAGCCATGGCACATAGCTGTCAATAAGTCCTAGAGATTTCATTGCTGCGTTGAAGATGCCGTAGTTGGCGTCGAATATCCATTTCCATATCGCCCCACTGTCCACGAGAGGTATAGCCCATGGAACCATAACCAGCCACTGGAGAAATCCCACACCCCTGAAGTTCTGGGAGAGAAGTAGCGCAAGCCCAAGGGAGATTAACACCACCAAGGGGACAGCTAATGCCACGAATGTTACTGTCGCCATGGTGGAGTCAGCCATATAGTATGAGTTGAACACCTCTATGAAGTTATTGAATCCTGCGAAGCGAATTTCCTCCGGATACTTGAGATCATAGTGGAGGGAGCTAACATATGCTGCATAAGCTATTGGATAGAATGTGAAAGGAAAAATAAAGGATAGGGCTGGGACTAGCCCCACTATTATGAATTTTAGGTCGCCTCTCCGCATCTTCGGCTTCCTACTTGCCTGTCTTCGACTCCGCCTTCTTCTTCTTCCACTCCTCAGCTATCCTGTTCAACACCCTCAATATATCATCGTCTGAGGTGCCGACGTTGCCGAGTATGAGGTCGTGGATAGCTGGTCTTGCAACACCTGCCTGCCAGTACCCCCACCACTCAGACCACCACGTTGTCATCCTCGGGTCGTTGAAGAAGTCATATGTGTTGAATAGGACTTGCTTCTTTATCTCCGGGTCCACCCACGTCTTGATGGACTCTCTGATATCCGCATATTTCGGGTCCTCCCACATGGATATGTATATGGGGCCTACACCCTTCTCATTGTTCAGACGTCTGCATACGAAGTATTCTCCATTCTCGAAGTCCGGCTTGCCGTTTCTCGTCCTTCCACCGACAAACTGCATCACACGCCATGCAGCCTCGAGGTGTTTAGGTCCCTTATCGGCCGTGGCCTTGGAGACCAGATAGGACCTGTATATGGCTGAGACCTTTCCGGTTCCCGGGTTCATCCCCATCCTCAGGTTTCCAGCCTCCTTCGAAGGCGGGGTGTTGGCGAAGGCTAGGTCGTAGTCGGGCATCCAGAAGAATGTATGCGCTCCGGAGCCGAATGCGTTGACGGCCTGAGCCTCGTCGTAGAGAACGCCTTTGGTTGAGGCCAGCTTCTCCTTGTGTATCATGTCCAGCTGCCAGCGGAGAGACCTGAAGAGGGCTGAGCCCTTGTCGTTGAAGATGGGGTTGAGGTCTTCGTCCCACATGTATGGACCTTTGTCACCCTCAGCCATTCCAAGCATGAAGTCGTATATGCCTACCTCGACAAACCCCCAGCTGCCGTACCAGATGCCTATCGGGTCGTCGTTGATACCTTTCTGCTTTATTGTCCTAGCCTGCTCCTCCAACTCCTCCCAAGTCTTCGGCGGCTCACCTATACCAGCTTCATCCAGATGCCTCTTGTTATACATGAATGGCTGTGCACCTCCATAGTATGCGAGCCCACTCATCAGACCTGTGTCTGGGTTGATGAATCCCGACCTAAACCCTGGGAATATGTCGTCCAAGTATCGGCGTATCTCTGGGAAGTAGGCCTCCATATCTATGGCCCATCCGTTCTGCTGGTAGATGTATGTGACGTCCGGTGTGCTGTAGTGTATCGTGGGCGGGTTCCCCGCTGTATAGGCTGCGCTTATCCCCGAGAAGAATGTATCCAAACCATAGTCAACGACTTTAATCTTGACGTCGTCGTTCCAAGCGTTAAACTTTTCAGCGTTATCCTGTACAAGCTCTACACCCCAGCTCCATATACCCCATGTAACCTCAACCACCTGGGGTGGTGGCTGGGTCTGGGTCACGGTCCCTGCTACGGTCTGGGTCACGGTCCCTGTTACGGTCTGTGTCACAGTTCGGGTTACCGTCTCGGTTCTTGCAGGCCCTGCCTGTGAGAGGCCTGCGAAATACCCGCCCGACCCCGCAACTACAGCTCCAACAACCGCACCTATAGCAGCAGCGCCCGCCTTGCTAATCGCTTTCCTTCGTGTTATGTTGGTGGACAAGAAGTCTGGCGACTTGGACGATTCGCTCTCCCTCAAATCCCTGTTTTTCTTCACAGCTAGAAAAGATAGTTTAGGAGGGAAATAAGTTTTTCCCTCCCCATTAAGAACTAGTTACGCATCTATCTCCCTCACCAGCTTCGATAGCCACTCATGCGGTTAATGGGGAGGAGCTAGCCGTAAGATATCTCCCAGTAGCGGCTTCCAGAGTGTTGGGGACTGGCCCCACAGGACAATACCCTCCCTCAACCCCACCATAACAGTAGGATTTCTGGAAGATGTTGGTTAGAGTGGGGGCATACAAGGCTTCGGTAGAGAACTAGCAGGTCCTCTCCCAGACCCTGTAGACACCGAGGGCGCTTAAACCGATTAGGAGATAAACCTCACCGGTGTATGCGTCTATTAGGGCTTCGTAGCCGTGGAGGGGGCTCTGCTCAGCCACCACTCTGAGGCTATACATCGGTTTACCGCCGCAGATTTTCAAGCCCTGGAGATGGGGCTCCCCATACGTAAACCCTGTAAAGCCATACTCGTATATCATGGCCATAACCTTCTCAAAGTTGGGTTTGGGTAGGGGTCTCTGGATTAGCGGAAGCCGGTAGACATCGAAGAGGGTTATAGAGTTGGCCACATCATCCTCTAGACCCCACTCCACCAAGTAGCCGCTGGCCAGAATCCTCTGCCCCCTATAGGCCTGGTAGCCCCTATAGATTTTGGAGAGCCCGCCGTCTCCGCCAACATCGAGGATAAAGTCGGCCGTCACATATGGGTTGCCTGAAAGTTCCTTCAGGAGAAACGCCACAGATGAGGGGACATCGGAGGTGAAACCCCTAAGCGATATCTTGGCTAGGTTGGTATAGCTCATAAATCTGAACTCACCCCTGCAAAACCCTACCTGTACACTGTTGTTCTCCTCGGTGCGGAAATACTCGATCACACACCCCTGAAGCCTGATCACGTTAGTCCTTTCCACCAGTCTGTCGCCTAATATTTCGGAGAATCTCGAGGCCAGGCCGCCTGAACTCATCCTGTTGTAGGGTATGATGCTTTCAAGCCTAACCGTTTCAGGGATGGGTGTGAGGAGCCCTGCGGATTGTAGATACATGTAGGTGGAGAAGATGAGGAGCGCCGATAGGGCTGAGATGTAAAGTTTAAACCTCAAACAAGGCACCTAGGACAGCTTCACCACCCTCCCTTCCCTCGCAGACTCTTCAGCCGCCAATACAGCCTCCAGAGCAGCCCTAGCATCCTCGGGCGGAGCTAGCACAGGCTTCCTATCCTCGGCTACACATCTCACGAAATATGCTATCTCCTCCTTCAACGCTCCAACAATACCCCCATGGACGACAGGCCAGTGGACCGTGTCAGGCATCTTCACACCTGAGCCGTCGTTTATGAGGAGGCCGGACTCCGCACAGTCGATGTATAATGCTCCCCGGTCGCCTAGGACCTCCATCTTTGCGTCGATGGCGTAGGGTGTGTTCTCGGGTAGGAACCATAGGCTTTCACACACACATTTAGACCCGCCCCTGAAACTGTATACCGTCCAAGTTATTTCGGGGTTAGGTGCTCCCGTGCGGGTGTCCAGCATCGTGGCATAGACCGATTCCACCCTATCGCCGAGATACCAGAGCATCAGGTCCGTATCATGTATGGCGTCAAGGGATATCGGGGTGCCATACCTTAGATGGGGCCTCGCAAAAACCCCAGGTATATTCCTCCTCGCATACATCGAAAGTATCCTCCCTATCCTTCCTTCTGAAATGGCCTGCTTGGCCAGGGCGTACCGGTTCTCAAACCGGAGTATATGGCCCACCATGAAGTGGGCTCCAGACCTCTTCGCAGCCCTTATCATGTCGTCAGCCTCATCCAGAGACGCCGCTATGGGTTTCTCCACAAGTACATGCTTACCGTGTTCAAAAGCTGTTATGACTGGTTTGGCGTGGTCGCTGACATGCGTTACAACGCTGACGGCCTCCAGCTCCGGGTCTGAGAGCATCCTCTCCCAGTCTGTGTAGGCTTTGGATACGCCATATCTTCTAGCCATATTCTCCGCCCTCTCACGTGTCCTAGAACAGACGGCCACAACCCTAGCATTCGGTAGCTGGGAGAGAACCTGGAGATGTTTTTCACCGAACCATCCGAGGCCTACAACCCCCACGTTTACCTGTTTCATGGTCTAGGTTATGAGTGGAAAATATTTAAAAATTATAATGTGAAGGAGTTGTTATGCCTTGGGGTGAAGGCCAGAGGAGGAGGTGTAGCAGGCTTCAAGAGATTATGGATGAGAAAAACCTTGACCTAGTTGTTGTGGGAAGCCCTAAAAACATCTTCTACTTCACAGGATACATCACAGCCCATCTGTACATGCCCTCTATGCTACTGGTCTTTAGGGTGGATGAGCCTGTCTTGATAACTGGAGCCGCAGATAAGGAGCTGGCGGCCAGAAAATTTGGGGGCGAGGTCTTAGAATACGTCAACTACAGCCTCGATACCAGGATGCGCCCATATCCAAATCTTGCTGTGGAGACATCCCGGAAGATCCTAGCCCGTTTCAAGCCTGAAAATGGTAGAATAGGGTATGAGGGCTGGGGTCTAAACTCGGCCATGCTCCACGAATTGGTGAGGTCGTTCAAGGGGGCAGACTTGCAGGATATCTCCCAGGATATCCTCTGGATGAGGATTAGCAAGGACGAGGACGAGCTGGAGGAGCTGCGTAAAGCAGGCAGACTAAACGACCTAGCATATGGGCTGGCCAAGAGGGTGGCTTTGGAGGGGAAGACCGAGGTGGATATCTACTCGTATGTTCAGTCAGAACTTATCAAGGAGGTAGGGGGGTATCAGTATTTCTACGGCGACATAGTGTCGGGAGAGAGATGTGTAAACATCGGTGGGCCGCCTACGAGGAGGGTTCTCAGAAACGGCGAGACGGTCATCCTTGACCTATGGGTTGTGACAGGGGAGTACTGGTCGGACACCTGTAGAACTTTCGTGGTGGGTGGCAAGCCCTCCCCGGAACAGGATAAGGTCTTCAAGGTTTTGATTGAGGTTTTGAAGGCTGGGGAGGACGTGCTACGGCCTGGTGTGACAGGGGCCGAGGTATACAAGGCCGTCTACGACGCCATAGACCGTGCTGGATACGGGAAATATTTCCCACACCATGCTGGCCACTGTCTTGGGCTTGAGGCTTGGGAGCCACCCTACTTCATACCTGGCGACAACACACCGTTGAGGGAGAATTCGGTCTGCACCCTCGAGCCGGGGATCTACTTCAGTGAGATAGGTGGGGTCAGGTTGGAGAACAACTACGTGGTACGGAGGGATGGGGTGGAGGTCCTGAATAGGTTCCCCTTGGAGCCGTGAAAAACTTAAAAGTGCTGGCTGGGTGGTAGAGACATGCCTAAAACGGTTGTCTTCTCCGAGAAGGCACCACGCCCAGTGGGCAAGTATTCCCAAGCGATAAAGGCAGGCGACTTCCTATTCATATCTGGCCAGATAGCGATAAACCCTGCATCCGGCAAGATAGAGGAGAATACGGTGGCGGGGCAGACGAGGAGAATCCTAGAGAACGTCAAAGCCCTTCTGGAGTCGCAGGGTGCAAGCCTCAAAAACGTGGTTAAGGTGACGGTCTTTCTCTCCAAGCCCGAGGATTTTGGGGAGATGAACAGGGTCTACAGCGAATACTTCTCCGAGGAGCCCCCCGCCCGTTCGACTGTGGCGGCAAACATACCGGGTGAGGGAGCCCTCCTAGAGATAGATTTCATAGCGTATCTTGGGGACTGACGGTGCAGCATCCTCTTGCATAGGCTGAGGGCTGGAGTTGTCGGGGTAGGCTCTTTCGGCTCCCTCCACGCAAGGGCATATTTTGAGAACCCTTCAACAGAGCTGGTTGCCGTAGCAGACGTAGACCAGGCGAGGTCTGTAGAGGTGGCCAGACGATACGGTGCAAAATCATACACCGATTATGAGGAGATGTATAGGTCTGAGAGGCTGGACCTGGTCTCCGTGGCCACCCCAGATAACCTCCACGTCAACCCAGCTGTGAAGGCCGCCGAGGCGGGCATCCATATCTTGGTGGAGAAGCCTATAGCGATGACCCTCGAGGACGCAGACCGGATAATCTCTTCAGCGGCGAGGAATGGTGTTAAGCTCATGGTCAACTTTATACTGCGATTCGACCCCCGTTACAGAGCTGCCTACGAGCGTGTCTCATCGGGCGGTATCGGGGAGGTGGTGACCATGTGGGGTAGGCGGACAACACTTCTGGAGACAGCTAGAAAATATGGGAAGTTCTCCAACCTTCTCCACGATGTTATCATACACGACATAGATATGTTCAATCTAATGTCCCTCTCGGAGCCGACTCAAGCCTACTGTGTCAAGGTTAGAAAGGCGTGTAGGGAGCTGGGTGTTGACGACGCCTACCTCGGGATAGTCAGGTATAGAAATGGTGCCGCAGCCTCGTTCGAGACGAGCTGGGTTCTGCCCTCGTCAAGCCCCCACTGGCTTGATGCAAGGCTACACATCGTAGGGACCGGCGGCGCCATATACATCGACCTCCAATCCCACGGACTGGAGGTTGTGGAGGATGTGAAATTCTCAAGACCTGACCTCTCCAACTGGCCTGTGGTCGGTGGGAGGCTTATGGGTAATCTCAGGGAGGCGGTAAACCATTTCGTCGAATGCGTGGCCGGGGATAAAGAGCCTTGGCCGGGCGGTGCTGATGCTAGGAAGGCTTTGGCTGTCGTGCTTGCATTATCCGAGTCGGCCGAGACGGAGAGGCCGGTGGCGCTGGGTTAGATGAGACGATGAGCCTCGAAGAGATCAGTGGCGTGATACGCAGTCTGACGGATGGCGAGATTGTGGAACTGAAACCCCTCAGCGGCGGGGTATCCTGCATAGTCTATCTAGTCTCCACGTCGAGGGGGAGCTGGGTGGTGAAGAAGGCTCTTCCCAGGCTTATGGTCCAGGATGAATGGGTTGCCGATGTTAACAGGGTCTTCCGGGAGTCTGCCTGTCTTAAAGCCATCAGAGAGCTGGTGGGTGAGGATGCGGCTCCCAAGGTTCTTCTAGAGGATAGGCAGCACCACATGTTTGTGATGGAATATGGTGAGGGCGGTGTTACTTGGAAGGAGATGCTTATGAAGGGGGTGATAGATCCCTCGCTAACCATCCGTGCCGCCCACATATTGGCCAAACTCCACACTAAAAGCGTGGGGCTGGAGTGGGTGCGGGAAGAGTTCTACGAGGCCACCAACTTCCACCAGCTGAGGATAGATCCATACATCCTGCATACGTCGAGAAAACATCCTGATATCTCTGGCCAGCTCCTCAAGATAGCGGATATCCTCTGGACGAGGAAGATGTGTCTGGTCCACGGTGATTATAGCCCTAAGAATATCCTCTATCTGCCTGACGGCAGGCTCTGGGTTCTGGACTGTGAGCCGGCCCACTACGGCCATCCAGCCTTCGATATAGCCTTCTGCACCAACCATCTACTCCTTAAATCTATCCACTTCAACGGACCTGCTTATCTACGGGAGGCTAGAAGGCTGTGGGCAGAGTACTGGCGTGGCGTGGGCTGGGATGGAGGGGAGGAGCTGGAGAGGGAGGCTGCTATGATTCTCTCAGCTTTGATGTTGGCGCGTGTGGACGGCAAATCGCCGGTTGAGTATCTCTCCGAGGAGAACAGGGTTAGAACCCGTCTTCTGGCTAAGAAGATGATAAGGGATGGGGTGGATAGCTTCGAGATGCTTAGCTGTAGGGTTGAGGAGGAGTTAAGACGTGAAAATATCTGACGTCAAAGCCTTTGAGGTTTTGGATTCCCGTGGATTCCCCACAGTTGAGGCCGTTGTATGGATAGGGGATAGACATGTGGGTTCTGCTATTGTGCCGGCCGGCGCCTCCAAGGGAAGCCATGAGGCCTTTGAGATGAGGGATGGGGGGAGACGTTGGATGGGCCGTGGTGTCAGGAAGGCGGTAGATAACGTCAACACTGTGATACGGAAGGCCTTGATAGGTGTTGAGGCTGAGCATGTGGATGATATATTGCTGGGACTTGACGATAGCGGGAACAAATCTAAGCTTGGGGCTAACGCAGTGCTGGCGGTATCACTGGCGGCGGCTAGAGCCGCTGCAAATTACAAGGGGGTACCGTTATACCGCTATATTCAGGGTCTTACAGGCGCTAAGCCCGTCATCCCAACCCCTATGGTTAACATGATAAGTGGTGGCCATCACGCTGCGTGGAACCTGGACTTCCAAGACCTCCTGATAATACCCCTCAAAGCTGAAAACTTCAGCCAGGCGTTGGAGGATGTGGGGCTGGTATATCACAGCCTTAAAAAGACCCTCTCGGAGAGGGGTTATTCAACACTGCTGGCCGATGAGGGTGGGTTCAGCCCCAGATGTAGAAGCCATGAGGAGGCCTTCCAGCTCCTCCTCGCCTCCATCGAGGAGCCAGGGTTTAAGCCAGGCCACGACATCGGCCTAGCGCTAGACGTAGCCGCAACCCATCTCTACAGCGGGGGTTTCTACAACATACATCTCGAAAACCTTCGCCTCAGCCCTGGGGAGATGGTGGACTACATCACCCAGCTATGCGGGAGATATCCGGTCGTATCTGTTGAAGACGGATGCTCCGAAGACGACTGGGATGGCTGGAGAGTTCTCACCAGGAGGCTGGGCGGCAGAGTCCAGCTGCTGGGGGACGACCTTTTCACAACAGATGTCAAAAGAATAAGGAAGGGTGTTGAGGAGGGTGTGGCCAACTCGGTTCTCATTAAGCCCAACCAGGTGGGCACACTTAGAGAGACTCTGGAGGCTTTGAAATACTGCTCCGAGGTTGGGTATACGCCTGTGGTGTCGGCCCGGTCAGGAGATACGGAGGACAGCTTCATCTCAGACCTTGCAGTAGGTGCCGGAGTAGCCCAGATAAAGATAGGCTCTATCGCCAGGTCTGAGAGGACATCAAAATACAACAGGCTTCTCAGGATTGAGGATGAGTTATCGGGGGCGGCCAAGTACCTAGGTGGGAAGGCGTTGAGGCTCTCTGGCGACCTTGTTGGCTAGGACGCCTATCCTCTCAATCTCTACCTCCACAACATCTCCGACGTTGAGGAGTTTTGGCTCAGGCTTGTAGAAGATACCCACACCCGACGGCGTCCCAGTGGCTATTATATCTCCAGGCTCCAAAGTCATCACCATGCTGATGAAGGACACCAGCTTATCCACCCCGAAGATGAGGTTTCCCGTACTGGAGTTCTGCCTCACCTCACCATTAACCCTCGCCATGATTTTCAGATTGTGGGGGTTTCCCACCTGGTCTGCGGTGGCTATCCAAGGCCCTATCGGTGCGAAGGTGTCGAAGGATTTACCCCGGACCCACTGCCCATCCCTAAACTGTATATCCCTGGCGGAGACGTCGTTGAAGCAGGTGTATCCCAGAACATAGTTTAAAGCCTCTGAGGGGCTGACCTTCCTACATCTACGGCCTATAACCACGGCCAGCTCCGCCTCGTAGTCCAGCTTCTCCGTAATCTCTGGGTAGATTATCGGCTGCCCCGGCCCAGTAATAGCTGTGTAGGGCTTCATGAATATGACAGGCTCCTCAGGAGGTTCAACCCCCTGCTCCTCAGCATGGTCCCTATAGTTGAGGCCGACGCAGATAATTTTCGGCCTACCATCGACGGGCGCCCTCAACTCAACATCGGAAAGCCGGAGGCCTGTCGACACCTTCTCCACGGCATCCTCGATAGAATCTCTCACGCCGTAATCCATCAGATATTCGATCAGCCCCAGAACCGTGTCGGGGAGGCTCCTGCCCAGAGCGGTTTCCAACACGGCTCTCTCGTAAATCCTGTCGCCAACGACTAAACCATATTTGACGGAGCCGCCGTGGATAAACCTCGCTATCCTCACGTAGGTCCGGCGTGTAGGGCCTCTAAAAAACATAATCTTAAGATGGGAAGAAATAGAGGAGGGGTCGGCTGGAGGCATCGACCGGAACATATGGTGGGGTCGGTGGGATTTGAACCCACGACCTCGCGGGCCCAAGCCGCGAATCTTAGACCAAGCTAGACCACGACCCCGTCAAATCCTAAGATGTTCATGCAGGTATTTAGGAGTTAGGCTGGGTTGGGGTATTGGCTGTGCAGGCTCCTTACTATGAGGGTGTTTTAACGTCTCAGCATCACGGTTATTACCTGACGGTTTTCAGCTATTTTGATGGCTTCGGCTGGCCGTGTGGCTAGTTCTAGGGCGTAGACAGCATCCATATCTCCGGCCTCAGCCTCGGTCTCGGCCACCATCCACTCCCTCTCGGTGACTGTCCTGCCATCCCTCTCCACCCGCATCTCCCGGAAGCCGTAGATTCTGACGGGTTTCACATCGTAGCTCCTCACTATCTCTAAGGCGGTTCTGGTTGGTAGGGCATCCCTCAAGGGTATGTAGACTGTGACCTCCTGATTTGGTGAAGACTGCTGCAGCTGCTGGAGTGGCTGTAGGAGCTCCCGGTATTCACGGCCGTAGCCCACCCGGCCTTTCAAACCCGTAGCATATATGTTACCTTCGCCGTCTATCTCCAGCTCCAGCTCCGGCAGTGCGTTGGTGGGGTATGGCTGTAAGGATGCCGGCCCTCTCACGGCCACCCCTGTGTCGGGGTTGTAGACTGTGCCATGGCATGGGCACTGCATCTCCCTGCTGGAGGGGAAGTAGTCCCAGAGGCACCAGAGGTGGACGCAGACCTTGCTGTAAGCCTTAACCTCGCCTGTGGGAAGCCTTATCAGACCATACTGGCGGAAAGGGTCCGAGTCTATCTGGGGGTTGCCGGTGGCTGGATAGCTGAAGGTTATCCTCGAGTTGGGCTCAAGGTCCTTGATGTTGGCTATCCGCTGGCGTAGCGCTGCACTCCTCTCGGGTCTATAGAGGAAGCCACCCCATGAGAGGAATGGAGCTAAGGTCGCTATGAGGGATACGCCGAAGAACGTCTTGAGTATATTCCTACGCTGGCCGGCCATGTTATATCCGCTATATGCTCAACATATAAACCCATATCTCGCCAGCTATCATGCTTCAGCAGCCCTCTCAGCCTCTATGTGCTCCTCTGTCACCCCCAGCTTTTTGAGGAGGCTATTCACATCCGGCGGCTTCTTAAGCCCTGCGGTGGCCGCTGAGAACTCAGCTATTTTGGGCAGGTATTTGGCGTATATGCCCAGCCTCTTCTCCCTTGCCTCCCTCTTCTCTATCCTGCTGAGATAGGCCTTGAGGTTTCTAGCGCACTCCCTGAGGGCTATGGTGAGCTCCCTCTCGATTTCAGGCCTGTCGGCTATCGCCTCCTTCCCCACAGTCTTGTAGGGGATTTTAGTCGAGCATATACTGGTGAAAACCGCTAGAGGTGCTATCTTGGGGACTTTGTAGTTGGACCAGTCTATCTTCTCGGAGACAACCTTCCAGGAGACGTCAGCCCGTTCATCGTAGAGGAGGGGTATCTTGTTGGCGAACCTGTAGAGATGTATCGTCTCTGAGGGCTCTATTAGCCCGCCATAGGCTATCGCCGCCTCCACCACGACAGGATGCCCTCCATAGGATGATGGCTCCCGTGAGACCACATGGATGAAGTCGGGTTTGAGAAGGCTTCTTATACCTGTCTCAAGAAACTCGGCGCCTATCGGGCTGAGGGGGGAGGGGTCGGGAGGCCTAAACTTTCCATACCTCTTGAAGGCGTCGATGAGGGCGGTCACCTGCTCGTGGGTGAGCTTCCTCACATTCATGTCGGGCTTGAGGCCCGCCATCTCAACGACCTCGAGGGCTGTCTTCCGCCCAACCTTCTGGAAGGATGCCTGTAGGAATGCGGCGAGGCTTCTGGCGCTGGCCGAAGCTATGAGGCGGGTGATCGTCTCCACATCCACACCCACCGGATGGGGTTTGGCCTCACGGGGCGGCTCGGGAACCTTCTCCACAACCCTCGGATAGTGGTAGAGCCTCCCCCTGCTATCCACGAAAGTTATGGATGCGTGTGGGTTGACTATGGCGGTGTTCCTGAAGTATTCGAGTATCTTAGGCCTGCTGGTGGTGTAGTCGGCTTCAAGGTAGAAATTTACTATAGTCCCACGCCACCCTCTCGGATTCTTCAGCTCCTGATAGGATATTATTCGTGGCTTGTTCTCCACCACATCAATCATCAGCTCGTATCTATGGATGGTTTTGCCGTCGGTGCTGGAGATGACTGTGGCGGGCTTGTTGGTTGTTATCTGGCCGTAGAGGAGGGCCATGGTCCCCCCCAGCCCAAAGGTTCCACGGGACTGTCTATAACCGTATTTGCTGCCGTAGAGGACCGTTGCGAAGGCCAGAGGAATCTTATCCCCCGGCACACCTATGCCGTTATCCTCAACCCTAAGCCTGAAGACGTTCACACCCCCCTCCTCGTCGGAGGCCTTCTCCTGGGAGAGCTCCACCAATATCTCTGGGAGTATGCGGCCCGCCTCCGCTCCGTCGAGGGAGTTCTCCACCAGCTCTCTTATGCTCATGTAGAGGCTGCGGGCTGGGCTGCTGAACCCTGCGATATCCCTATTACGGTAGAAGAACTCACTGGGAGATATCTGCTCAAACTTGACCGGGGTCTCAACCATCTGATAACACCCCCAGAGGCCCGGAGGCTACCCACTCCACCCTATAGCCAACACAGCGGTAAACCACCAGCTCAGCCGTGTGTGACATGACACCGCCACACCCCCGTCGGTCGAGGTAATAACCTTACCTTGGAATAGGCGGTCCGCCGGCCTTCCTCATCCTCGCATACTCATCCACCATACGGTAGACGGCTCCGTGGGGCGCTCCCCTGACGAGGGCTAGGACAGCCTCCTCAGCCGCTTGGACATCACGGTGTTCACCTATTATAGCCACGGTGTCGCCGTATATCGATATATCCACGTGGCAGTTCTCGCTTATTATCCGTCTTGTCTTCCCACCCGTGCCTATAAGCCTGGCCTTCACACGGGTGAGGCTGTTGTGGCTCCTCCCCACGTAGTCGCTGATATCTATCACCGAGAGGAAGACTCCGTCGTCGAAGAGTTTGAAGGCCCGCTCGGGGGAGAAGCCCCGGCCTATCGCAGTCACCACATCCCTGGCTTTGAAGAGGGATGCCGGGTCACCTCCCTCGCTAACCGGCTTGGCGAGGTCTATTATGACCGAGCCATCCCTGCTATCTATCGAGAGGGTTACACCCAGCCTCTTCTCAATCTCGTTCTTGACCGTGCCTTTCTCACCTATCAGAACACCCACCCTCTCCAGGGGTATGTTGACCACGAATGTCGTCATCCCTATCCGCCTTTCGGCTATCGGAGCCAACTTGGCAGCCACCACATCCCAATCAGGCAAAGCGTTTATTTTCCTTTTTCTCCCCCGAGCTGGCTAATATGGCGTTGTCCTGCCGGCTGCCTAGATGTCTCCATGCTCTTTAATCTTTCCATCCTCGTACGGAGCCACCCTCCGCCTGTAAAACTCTAGCAGCACCGACGAGATGACACCGACAGCCCTGTTGTAGTGGAAGTAGCCCGGCGGATATAGGCTGTTCAAAAGTCTCGAGATCACGTAGTTGAGCCTTCCATCCAGCTTCTCCAGGGGAGCCTGCCTAAGCTTCTCCACCAGCTCCTCAATAACGGGGTCCAGCTCACGCCTATCCTCCTGTGGTATGTAGGGCATGGATAGATAGGCGAATGTCCTCCCTTAAAAGAATAAGTACCACCGTCCACAGCTAAAGATATGCAGTTTGTAACCTTGATAAGGTTTAGGCGTAAACTCACCAGAGATGACGTGGATAGGACCGATAGGATTATCAGGGAGAACCCGCAGGTGAAGGTGAGTCTGATGCTTTGGACCTTCGGGAGCTATGACGGTTTGCTGGTGGCTGAGGCGGCCGACGAGAAGACCTACATGAAATTTATTCTCCAGTTCGCCGACTACCTCTCCACCGAGACACTGGTAGCGGTTCCCAGAGACGAGGCTTTAAAGCTGGCGGGCCTCCGCTAACCATCCAAATAAACAACCTCCCAACATATACAAGTGGTAGATGGCGGTATTCCGGAACAGCGGCGTCCTATCACCCCACTACACGCCAGTTAGGCTGATTCATAGGGAGAGGGAGATGGAGCTTTTGAAGAAGAACCTGGAGAAAACCATCCATAACATACATCAAACCTATCCGGCGGTACTCCAGATTCAAGGAGGTGTGGGCGCTGGGAAGACAACCCTCTCACTAAAGGCTGGAAGATGGCTGGAGGATGAGGGGAGGAGAAATGGTCTCCCCATCCGGCATATCTACGTGAACCTGAGAATGTTCTCGGGTGGTAGGGTCCCGATATACAGGTATATCGTCAGGATGGTGAGCGAGGATATCTACAGCCCCTCCCTCTCCGCAGGAGAGCTCCTCAACAATCTAATCCGGTATCTGGGTAAAACCAGCACCTACGCCCTAATGATATTCGATGAGGTAGACCATCACGTACGCCAGTCTATGGATAACTCCCTCATCTATGATTTCACAAGGCTGCCGGAGCTGGCCGGAGGCTCCACAGTCAACATTCTAGGCTCCATATTCATCTCAAGGGAGGGAGAGTTCAGGAAATATCTTGGAAGGACCGAGCTGAGCTCCCTGGGAGCCCACATAATCCATCTACAGCCCTACAACAGCAGACAGGTTTACGACATACTTTATGCACGGGCTGCGGAGGCATTCCACGAAGGAGCCATATCAGACGATATCCTGGAGTTCGTGGCTGAGAAGACGGCCAGCCCACCGATAAACGGTGATATACGGTTCGGGCTTGACGTCCTCCTGTATGCGGGGACCATCGCCGAATCCAGCGGCCGCAGACACGTGGGGTTGGAGGATGTGAGAAAGGTCATCGCCGGGCTGGGAGCTGTGGTGGAATCCCAGTGGATTGAGGAGCTGAAGGTTGATGAGGTGATAGCGTTGAAAGCCTTAACACGCCTCCTCAAATACTCGGGGAAGCCCACGGCCAGCCTCGAGGATATACGTAGAATGTGCGATGTGGTGGCGGAGGAGATGGGGGTCTATAAGCTCTCCAATCTTAGAAAGGTTTTGCAGAGTCTGGAGATGCTGGGCGTCATCTATAGGGATGGCTCAGGAGGGCTGGGGGTTAGGGATATAGACCTGGCCTCCCTAGAGAGGTATCTCGAGAGGTTTGTGTGATAGGGTATGGAGGCCATCGAGGAGATTTTGAAGTCGTACAAGCATCTCAGAGTGGTTAGGGAGCTGGCCATAAACGGCCCCTCCACAAAATACATGCTACAGAAGAATACGGGTATCGGCCCCCGCGAGCTGGGGAAAGCCCTCGAAATTCTCATGAGGCATGGCTGGGTTTCTAGGGATGACTACCGCCCCCACAAATACCGGCTCAACGAGGGTAGGGAGGATGTGGGGATGCTGCTGGAGCTCCTCCGCCACCATAGCTACATCTAGGCTTGAGGGCTATGGTCTTTAGGGGATGCTCCACAGACATCCCGGTACCCTGCTGTATGTGTATAGTGCATACACTGCTCTCGGATATGATGAGGTCTACACCCGCCCTCCTGAATTCTTCGAAGAGCCTCGCCCCAACCATGTTGGATAATTGGTAGCCTAGCAATCCCTTCTTCATCCCGAATGAGCCGGCCATCCCACAGCATGTGCCTGTCTCAACGGCTACAACCTCGTAGCCTGCTCTCCTCAGCAGGTATAGGGTGTTAGAAGCCGAGTCCAACGCCCTCTGATGGCATGGTATGTGGAGGCCCAGACGTCTCCCATCGTAGGCCGCCTCCACCTCCAGCCTATTCGCCCTCACCAGAGAAGATAGATACTCCATCAATCCGAAGGTCTTCGAGGAAACAGTCATCGAGTCATCGCTGTACCCCATCAGCTTTGGATAGATATACTTCAGCGTGTAAGTGGCTGTGGGCTCTAGGGATATGATATCGTATCTTTGACGTGCTAGGGGGGCTAGCTCCCCAATGTTGTATCTGGCCCTCTCCACCACTTTGCCGAGGTCTCCGTAGGCTATGTACGGGTATCCCGCCGACATCTGCTTAGGAACCACCACCTCATATCCCGCAGCCTCCAAGGCTTCAACAGTTTTTACCGCAAGCTCAGGGCTTACATAGAGGGGGAAGAAATCGAGGAAAATCGCCGCCCTACCATCTCCCCCCGCCGCCCCCGCCTTCCTACCCCTAAACCAACGTATAAAATCGAACCCTGACACGGGCGGAATAGGCCTACTCATCTCGACCCCCAAGAGATGGTGGAGGAGGTATCTGAAGAGCCTCCTCCCGATTACCCAGTTGAAAAACCTTGGGAAACGTCTTGCGATGTTGTAGAGGCTTTCATACTCTTCGAGGAGCTTATTGGTTAGCAGCTGCCCCCTCTCCATGACATCGAGGCTCTTAACCTTGGATATCAGCATCGGGATGTCGATATCTACGGGGCAGACCTCCCTACAGAGCCCACAAGATATGCAGAGGGGGGTGAAGGAGGCCTTCTCAATACCGTGGACCATCGCTGTCCAAGGTATTCCTATAGGGCCTGGATAGATGTGGCCGAAGATATGCCCGCCCACCACAGAGTAGGTTGGGCAGACATTCATGCAGGCCCCACACCTTATACAGTTAAGCGCCTCCCTGAACCATGGGTCTTGAAGCATCCTTCTCCTACCGTTGTCGAGGACTATAACATGCATCTCCCTCCCCTCTTCGCCGCCGTAGAGTGGGCAGCGGCCAGATATCATCGTGACATAGTTGGTGAGTAGCTGGCCTGTTGAGTTCATGGGATGCGCTCTGATAAGATTCAACGCATCCTCAACCTTCTCCACAATCTTCTCCAGCCCCATCAACACTATGAGGGTCCGGGGCATACAGCTTGTCAACCGGCCGTTCCCCTCGTTGGTCTCCAGAACGATTGTCCCGGTCTCCGCAATCGCTATGTTGGCCCCCGTCACCCCTATGTCAGCGGTTAGAAAGACCTCCCTCAAACTTTTTCTCACGGCGGCCATGACATCGCCGACATCGGCCGGTATATCCTCGCCAGCATCTCTGGAGAACAGTTCCGCCACCTCGCCCACAGACTTGTGGACAGCCGGGAAAACAAGGTGGTAGGGCTTCTCCCGGGCCAGCTGGATTATCCTCTCCCCCAGGTCGGTCTCCACCACCTTCAAACCCCGGGCCTCGAAAGGCGTGTTAAACTCTATCTCCTCACTGGTTAGGGATTTGGCCTTGGCCACAAGCCTCGCACCCACCCTCTCCGCCACCTCCAAAACATATCTTATGGCTTCAGCTCCGTCTCCAGCATAATACACCCTGACACCACGTCTCCTCGCGTTGGCGGCAAACTCTTCCAGAAGACGTTCAAGATTCTCGACGGCATATCTTTTAATCCGTGTAGACTCTTGGCGGAAAGCCTCTGGGTCCTCCAGCGTGGCCAGGGCCCTCAGCCGCCCCTCCCTACCCCTCTTCATCGCCTCCCAGAGGAGTGGATGGCCCAGCCTCGACCTGGCCAGGGCTTCCAAAGTCTTCCTGTGGGAGGCTTTCGACATCTTCACCACCTTGTAAAAACCAGAACATGGACTGAGTGCGGGCCATGAACTCCCAGAACTGTCCTCAGCTCGATATCGGATGTGCGGCTGGGCCCAGAAATGAACGTTATGGTGTTTCTCAAAGTCTTCTCAGATAGCTTCTCCCTGATGATTTCAGCCATGGCCTCGAGTCTCGGCAGTATTCTATCCTTTTTGAGGAAGGCTACGTGGATGCGGGGAAGGGATGAGACCAGCCTATCCCTATCCATCTCTGTTATCTCAACTATGGTCCCGGTATCTGCTATACCGTAGTCAGCCCATGTTATCCCCACATCAGCCTCGGCCACGTTATCTCCCACATCCCTCGCATCCAACCCGGCGAAGAACCTTCCAAACCTCTGGGGAAGACGTGCCACAGCAAACCTTCCCACATCCTCCGAAGAGAATATATCTTCAAAAACCCCCACCGCATCACCCACCTCCTCAACAACATGGACAACCCCCGAGTTGGCCTCGAACCTATCCTTGAAGAGCTCAACCAGCGATTTAGAGCCCACAACCACCAGACATCACCGGCCCATTATATTAGGCATAACCATGACTATATAATTCAATCCTAGGATTTTAGTGGGCATCCTGATTCCTCATCTAGGAAAGACCGCAAGACCACCTAACACCTTAAAGAGCTTAACCAGCTCACCGCTAAGCATGACCAACATACTATATGACGACGCCCCAAGGTATATCGGCTGCGCTCAAAGCTGCTAGATGGGCCAAGTCCACGAATATCGCCTACATGTCGCTGAACGAGCTACACTGTTGTTCGACGGCATCTCTGCGCTTCTCAACCCAGTGATGATGGTCAGGAGGGGTATTGCGGCTTGTGCTGGGTGAGGTTTTATTCCGGAGCCAAGATAGAAATATGGCCGTTGGGGATGTTCTCTGGGCCCCGGTAGCATAGCCCGGTAATGCGCCCGCCTCGTAAGCCATAGGGCCTAGCCAGCGGGAGATCCTGGGTTCAAAGCCCAGCCGGGGCTTCATGAAAGTCCAGCTGCTGGACTTAAGAGGGGTCGCAAACCCATAAGATTTTATATATCCACCAGCCGCCGGATTTGAACATTAGGCTGTGGTTGGTGGATGGTCTGGGATTGGGAGAGGTGTTGTAGCCTCTCTCCAAGGTTGTCTTCGTAGCCGGAGACATGAAGGCCTATCCAGGAAAGCGTCTCTCACTGGGGTTCTATGGTGGCTGGAGGCTTGGATGTGATGGCGTAAGTGACCCATGTGACGCCCTCCACCTCGTTGGTGATTCTCCTCGATATCTGGTCGAGGACGTTGTAGGGTATCCTGGCCCAGTCGGCCGTCATGGCGTCACTGGAGGTAACTATCCGAACGGTTACTATGCGGCCTACTTTTCTCTCGTCGCCCATAACCCCTGTGGCCATGTCGTCGCCCACAACGGCGAAGACCTGCCAGACGGTGTCGTAGAGGCCGTGTCGGGCCAGCTCCTCCTCAACTATAGCCGAGGCCTCTCTACATATTCGGAGCTTTTCGGCTGTGACTTCGCCGATTATCCTCACCGCCAGCCCGGGTCCTGGGAATGGGTGTTTTCTGAGAAGCTCCTCAGGCAGGCCTAGGATGCTCCCCAGTTTTCTCACCTCGTCTTTGTAGAGCATTCGGAGAGGCTCCACCAGCTGGAAGTTGAGCTGGCTTGGTAGGCCGCCTACGTTGTGGTGGGTCTTTATCACCGAGGATGGGCCAGCCGATCTTCCGCTCTCCACCACATCTGGGTAGAGGGTTCCCTGTGCTAGAAACTGGAAGGGCCCATGGGATGCGTTGACCTCCTTGAAGACCTCCACGAAGATGCTTCCCACTATTCTACGCTTCTCCTCGGGGTCCGAGACTCCGGCCAGCCTTCTCAGAAATCTCTCCGACGCATCGACGTACACGAGGTTTTTTAGCCCCAGCTTCTCCAGGAGTTTCAGGGTCTTCTCCGCCTCGCCTTTTCTCAGCAGCCCATGGTTGACGAAGACGCATACAAGCCTGTCACCCACTGCCCTGTGAACTATAGACGCCGTCACAGCCGAGTCAATCCCGCCGCTTAATGCGCATAGGACGCGGCCGTCACCTACGGTCTCCGCCACCTCCTTCACCGCTTTCTCGAGGTAGTTCTCCATGGTCCAGCCGCCCCTGCATCCGCAGATGCCGTAGACGAAGTTGGCCAGTATCTTGTCGCCGTGCTCTGTGTGGCTTACTTCCGGGTGGAACTGGACACCGTATAGCCTTTTGCCTGTGTTCTCTATGGCTGCGTAGGGTGCGGAGTCGGTGTAGCCTGTGACCTCGAAACCTTCAGGCAGCTCCTCCACCTGGTCTGAATGGCTCATCCATATCTGGAACTTCTCCGGTAGGCCTTGGAAGAGCTGTGACTGGGTTGAAACCCTTATCGTAGCCCTTCCGTATTCACGGACCTCGGCCCTCCTCACCCTCCCACCCAGAAGATGGGCTATGAGCTGTAGTCCGTAGCATATCCCCAAAACAGGCATGGGGGCGAGCATCTCCAGCTCTATCTTTGGGCTTCCAGACGTGTATACGCTGGCTGGTCCGCCGGAGAGCACCCATCCCCGTATGCCTTCTTTTTCTACGTTGTGTAGGCTGTGGTAGGGGACTATGATGGATTGGACCCCCAGCTCCCTTATACGCCTGCTTATCAGGTGGGTGTACTGGCCTCCAAAATCTACTACAGCTATGGTCTCAGACATGGCCTTCGAGATGCTTTAACACTATACCTTCTGAGATTGTGCAGCGGCCCATCCTGTCAACCGAAGAGATGACTAGGAGCGGGTGATACCTATCCCTCGGTATCGTGGAGGGTGGGCTATGGCCTGCGAAGGCTAGGTCGAGGATTACAAAACATGCTTCAATATTCACTCCGCAGGCTGCTAGGAGCCTGGCCGCAGCCTCCAAGGTTTTTGAAGACCGCCTAATATCATCCACCAACACCACAGATTTGAAACGGGAGGCCACCTGACGGTCCAGGTAGAGCCTCACATCCCTCGACTCCGTCACAGACGTCCCCGCCTCCTCTACCGTGTCCTGGAAGACCAGCTTCCTATTCTTGTGAATTGAGAAGTATGGCAGCCCTGTCGCCATCGATAAGGCCACCCCATACTTTGCACCTGATGTCTCTATGGAGGCGACTGCTTCTGGCCTGTATCCTCTAGACCTTATCTCAGAGGCTATGACCTGGGCTAGGGTTTGGAAGTATCTGGGGTTGTTGAGGATGTTGAGCCAGGATATCCTTAGAATCCTCTCAGAACCCTTCTCGAAGACCGTTACATCGGAGCCTGTCCTTAAACCCTCGACAATCCCGGCTAGGTCGCTGTAGTATGACTGGAGACCCATACTCAGCATTTTCAGAAACCATATTTAAGTTTTAGGCATGGGTGGCTACTATACGCCTGGACTTTTCAGTTAGGCTGTAGCGGAAGGGTTTACCGTCCCTCGCTACCAGCCCTGCCTCGTATAGGTTTTTTAGGAGTCTCGCCACGTGCTCCCTGCTCATCTTCAAAGCGTTGGTGACGTCACTTGAGGTCACGCTTCCCCTCTCGTTAATCAGCTTAAGGGCGGCTATGGCTGTGGGTGTTAGGTGGGCTGGTGGATGTGGCTCATCGGCCTCCCCCTCCTCAGGTTTCTGCTGCTGAAGCCTGCTCTCCAGCTCCATAAGCTTGGCCGCCAGAGCCTCCATCCTTGTGACGTCTAGTTGCATCACAATTCTCCTCAGTATAAGGAGGAATATGACGGTCTGGATGGCTAGGAGGGCTGCGAAGAAGACTGTGATGTCCTGCATGCTACATCCTCCCTGACAGCTCTTCCACCATCTTCTTCACGGTCTCCATATCCTTCTCCTCCACAGCCTCGCTGAATTGGAAGAACCAGCTGTAGGATGGTAGTTTGATGATACCCAGATATGATAGGAGTAGTAGCGTGTGTAGTGCCTGGCTGATATTGCGTAGGGCCTGCTGCCTAGTTCTGGTGAAGGAGCCCTTGCTTACACCTCTGAGTCTCGCCTTCTCCTCCGATGTAAGCTGTGATGTCATGAGGTCATATAGCAGTGTCTCGGCCTGTGTATGGGTTAGGCTGGACCTTTCTAGGAGGTACTGGTAGAGACGGTCTTCCGCCAGTCTGTGGGTTAGAGAACGGATATTCTGGGTTTCAGGACTTTTCCCACTCAAACCCCTTCCCAGGGATACATTTTTGTAAACCACCGCTATATAGCATCACTGGATATCACACTGATTTTTCATACGCTACACATCCCTACGTATTACCCTTGTATCTCTGCGTATTTTCCCGGTTTTTCCGTAGTTTCTCCCAGTTCTACTTCGTGATTTCTGTGATGTCAACGAAAAATCTGAAAACACCACAGCCAATGATAAGCTTATATCCGCTACATCACAACTCTATACCATGAGAGGTGTGGAGTTTATAGCATTAGTCGTTGTTTTAGCCCTACTACCGTTGGCGGCTTATGCTGACGGCTACTCCTCCATAGTGGATAATGGCAGGATAAAGTTCAGCCTCCACTATCCTGCAGAGGTTAAGATTGGCTCATGCTTCACCCTCACATTCCAGACCACCATTATGGACTCGATTAATATTGAGCGGCTCAAGCTCACCGTAACATATGTAAGCGATGCAGGCAGCACCAACATCCTCTCCGACACCATCATTTCGTCGACAACCTCCTTCACAGCAGGCGACACCATCAACAAGGCCTACTCGATATGCGTTCCCAGGACTGCTGCGAGGGACCCTGTGGTGGTGGCGAGCCTCTTCGCCAACTATACTAGAGATGGTGGCGCTGAGCCTTTGACCCATAACTGGATGCTGGCTGTGGCAAGGGAGAGGACCTACGATGAGTTGGTCCGGGAGCTTGCCGAGGCTAGGTCATCCATCAACAGCCTCCAAACGGAGGTAAACAATCTAAGGGCTGAGGCTACAGCTTTGAGGGGGAGGGTTGATTCGCTGGGCCGGGAGATAGCTAGACTGGAGACCCTTCTAGCCGTCTCAGAGCAAGATTATGACGAGCTGAAGGCTAGGTATGAGAATCTGGATACAGAGTTCAAAGCCCTCAACGAAAGATATCTTAGAACTCTCGGAGACCTCCAGAACCTACAGGCCAGATATGACGAGCTGGGCCGGGAGAACCAGGCCCTCTCAGCCAACTATGACAAGCTCTTGGAGAGCTTCAACAGCCTCTCAGACGACTTCAAGGCCTTACAGGCTTCCTACAGCCAGCTCAACACGGTCTATCAGGAGTTGAGGGATAGGCATGAGGCCGCAAAGCAGCAGATAGGGATGCTGCAGCAGCAGCTCGACGACACCCGTAAGTCCTACGACCTGCTACAGCTGAGCTACAGCTCCCTCAGCCAAGAGAATGCTATGACTAGAAACCTGGCTCTGGCCCAGGCCTTAGGCCTTGCAGGTATCAGCTCGGCTGCTGCCAGCATATTCCTCACCAAGCGGAGGGGCCGGCAGAAACCATCCACCACTCCCAGCCTTCCACCTCCTCCACCACCGCCTCCAGGCCAGCCATCCCAGGGCCAGACTCCAGCAACACCCACAGTGGGTGCGGGAAACGGCAGGGTTCAGAGGGTTCTGGCTGGCAGGCGTGTGACTATACCGGCCGAATATGCGGCCAGGCTGGGTCTGAAAGAGGGTGAAAGCATCTCGGTGGAGGTAGTGGATGACTCCCTAGTTATCAGGCCTGTAAAGACCTAGCAATCATGTAGAACTGGACCGCCACCCCTAGTATCTGGGCATCTCGGGGTCTATCCTCTCAGCCCATGCATCGATTCCGCCGGCCAGGTTCTTAACCCTGGTGAAGCCTAGGTCCCGCAGAAGTTTCGTGGCGAGGCTGCTCCTAGCGCCGGTGTGGCAGTATGCCACGATGTTGTCCACGAGGTTTAGCTTGTGGAGGTTCTCGGGCAACTTGCTGAGGGGTATGAGGACGGCGTTTTCGAGGTGGCATATCTCATACTCCACCTCCTCCCTCACATCCAAGAGTATGAACTTCTCACCCCTGTCCAGACGGGCCTTCAACTCCTCGGGTGTGATATGCATGCTGCTGTCAAGATGTTGAGCGTCGACACCGCAGAAGGCCTCATAGTCTATCAGCTCCCTTATCCGGGGGTTCTCACCGCAGACGACGCAGTTGGGGTCCTTCCTCAGCTTTAGCTCCCGAAAACTCATCTGCAGAGCGTCGAAGAGGAGGAGCCTACCTATGAGGGGTTTGCCGACTCCTAGGATGAGCTTGATAACCTCGTTGGCTTGGAGGGTTCCGATTATCCCCGGCAATACACCTAGCACGCCACCCTCCGCACAGCTGGGGACAAGACCTGGAGGCGGTGGCTCGGGGTAGAGGCAGCGGTAGCATGGGCCTCTCCGGGCGTCGAAGACCGAGACCTGGCCGTCAAACCTGAATATGCTGCCGTATACGTTGGGCTTCCCGAGGAAGACGCATGCGTCGTTGACGAGGTAGCGTGTGGGGAAGTTGTCGGTTCCATCCACGATTATGTCGTAGTCCTCCATTATCTGGAGGGCGTTATCGGATGTGAGCCTTGTCTCGTAGGTCTCCACCTCTATGTGGGGGTTCATCGCCGTAAGCCTCTCCCTGGCCGCCTCCAGCTTGGGCCTCCTCACATCCTTGGAGGTGTAGAGGACCTGGCGCTGGAGGTTGCTCTCATCCACCACGTCAAAGTCCACCAGGCCAATCCTTCCCACCCCCGCTGCGGCCAGGTAGAGAGCTAGTGGAGACCCCAGCCCTCCGGCTCCGACAATTAGGACGCTGGCGGCCTTGAGCTTCTTCTGGCCCGCCATACCCACATCCGGTATTATGAGGTGTCGGCCATACCTCCTAATCTCCTCATAGCTGAGGGATACCTCTTCAGGTGCAGTTTTTTTCCTTGTTAGAGTGGTCAACCTCTCCGTATCCCTCCAAACCAGCATTATATATAGCTAATTACATCCTCCACTATCCCGTGGATATTTATACTGTGACGGGTTGGCTCCTTTGAGGTCTCGCTGAGTTTATAAGTCTATAATCTATGTTTAGGTCTGGGTTGAAGCTTATCGGGAGGGTGGGCGACGGCGCCACAGAGACCGGGGCCAGAGTCATACTGTTGAAGGATATGGAGAGGGAGGTGAGGTCTGAAGAGCTGGTCCTAGTCAGGAACGGAGGAGACGACAACCCGGTTAACGAGGTGATCGGCGTCCTGAGGGAGGGGCTGGGGAAGAACGAATTCCTAAGCCACAACACCTACAGGCCTGATATCGCATACCTCAAATACGGCGGAGAGCCATCAGGGGCCAGAGAGGTCTACTCCTTCAAGATTATACCCATAGGGGTTAGAGCCGAGAACGGGCTCGAACCCAACAAAACCATCATCGCACCCCGCTCCCCAGTCTACCTCTTGGACGACCTAGACAACCCCATGGGGCTCATCGCCTCCAAGACAGGTGGCGTCCACTACCTCAACGCATACCTCGAAGGGCATGAGAACTGGCATGTCCCAGTCCTCAAAGAATACATAACCTACCACGTCGGGGTCTTCGGCAGTACAGGCAGCGGCAAATCATGGCTGGCCAAATACGTCCTCTCAAGGCTCTACCACGAATGCGGATACAGGGTCCTCATCCTAGACTGGAGCGGCACCGACTACACACCCCTCTTCCAAGAGAAAACCATATCCATCCAGGAGATACAGCTGGACACCAGCTCGATATTCTCATACCTCTCCGACGTCACCCTAAACTTCGGCGGCAACAACAGCTTAAGAGACGCCTTCGAGGAATTCCTGGAAGAGTGGCATGACGAGGTGAAGAAGACCGGCGCAGACCCATACCAGCTCTACGAGAAGATGAAATCCAAGATCAGCAGCAAGCTGGAAAGTATTAAGAGGGAAGATTACAAGGAGGGGGCGCGAAGGGCCTTCCGCAGGGCCTTCAAGAGGCTGATGCCCGAGACCCTGAAGCCCCTCATGGGCAACACCTCGATAGAGGAACTCTTGCATAGGCTCGATAGGGAGAAGACACTGGTGATAGATATGGGCGGCGTCACCAGCTCCAGCAAGCTGAGCTTCTTCCTAGCCCTAGGCTCTGAGCTCTACCGGCTTATGGATATGGGGGAGAACATCAACACAGCCCTCGTGGTGGATGAGGCGCCCCAGTATGCGCCTTGGGAGCCGAGGGGGATACAGGTGGAGACCACCGAGATGATAAAGAACCTGGCAGCCCTAGGCCGGAAGAGAGGGCTCAACCTCACGCTGATATCCCAGGGTATCAGGGGTGAGATAGGTATAAACGCTGCGGTCAGGAGGAACCTCAACACCTACTTCATAGGCAGGATACACCCCCTCGACGCCTCTGGGGAGGGTGGAGCGGCTGAGTGGCTGGAACCCTACGGTGTGAGGGCTGAGCAGCTTCTACAGCTCAAGCCTGGAAGATTCTACATCTCAGGCATCATGAACCCGTCTCCTATCCCCCTCCTCCTCACCTTCAACCCAGGTGAATGAGATGGCTGAGGAATACTTCGAGTGGCAGCTGCTACCCCACGACCTCAAGGCATCCTTCTTCCACGAGGCCGACAAGGAGTCCAGATTCCTAGCCGAGAGAATCCAGCAGCTCTCGGAGCATCTGGAGAAGGCCGTACCCATCATCAAGCCCCATCTCCAGAGGCTAAAGACTCATAACCGTCTCCACACCGTCTCGGCGGTGGACGGCTCCCGCTCACCCAAGCTCAGCGAGAGGCTGGGCGCAAGATACGGAGTCTACTCGGTCGGCTCCGTAACCGTCTACGGCCTGGAGAGGAGGGATGAGATACTGAAGGGCTCCGTCTTCAAGAGGCGGCAGGCCCTCTCCAGGGATGTGAGCAAGCACCTCTTCGACCTCCTGATGACCAACGCCGAGAGGAAGCTGGCCCTGGAGATGCTTGGGAAGGCCGACCTGGTGGTGATAGACGGCAGCTTCCTAGGGTTCCTCACCAAGTCCCTAAGGATAAAATCCGAGGAGATATCGGAGGAGATAGCCCGCACCCTAGATGAGACCGTCGGGATAACGAGGGATTTGATGGATAGCGGTAATGTGATTTCGGTGGTTAAGCGGAGCCCGTCCAAGGCCATAGGAGGCCATCTGGTTCTTAGGGATGGGCTGGAGACACCTTTCAAATACATCCTGGATAGGTTCATCCTATCATTCATCATGGAGCCTGGGTCCGTCTTCTACTATGAGGACCTTTTAGGCGAGGCCCATCCCATCTCCTACTATAACGCAGTCGCCGCCCATGCCCAGAGGCTCACATCGCTGGAGGATGTGGAGATGAGGGCTAGGAGGGATATCTACGCACCCATCCAGCGGTTCAGATATGAGGGTGGTGAGGAGCTTCTGAGACGGCTCACAAGGGTTCAGGTGAGGGTATCCGCCTCGGCTCCTACATGCGAGATAGAATATCCCCGCAACATATCGAGGGCTAGGCTGGAGGAGTGGCTGGGCCAGCCCCACTTCTTCAGCCATGGGACAGGGCTTCCCGTAGCCTTGGACCTTGTGGACAGCCTGGTGGGCATACCGTCGAGGTTTACCGATGAGTTCGTGGCGGAGCTGGAGGCTAGGACCCTTGATAGGCTGGGCGGCAGAGACTTCGAGGTCCTCAAGCTCTTCTTCGCATATCTCAACCCCCAGAAGCCCATCTAGGCCGGTGTCAGATGGTTTGAGGCTCACCCTCTACGGTGGGGCCGGCGAGATAGGGGGTAACAAAATCCTCCTAGAGACCAAGTCCACCAGGATATTCCTCGACTTCGGAATACGATACTCCGTCCGGGCTATGTATTTTGGAGCCTTCCTCCAGCCCCGCCGTTTCAGCCTCCTCTCCGACTACCTGCTGACAGGTATTCTGCCGCCTGTTAGGGGGATATACAGCCGGGAGCTACTGGGTGAGGGCCTTGACTCGCTGGATAGCGACGCCCCAGCCGTTGACGCATGCATAATCAGCCACGCCCACCTAGACCATAGCGGACATGCCAGCTTCCTCCGGGAGGATATACCCCTCTACATGGGCGAGGGTGCCAGGGTCTTGATAAGGGCCAGGGAGATGGTGAGAAACCCATCGCCAGAACACCTCTTCAACAGGGGGAGGAGCAGGGGTGAACGCCTCTGCCAAACCTTCAGGACGGGAAGCAGAATCACCGTGGGAGACATCGTACTCCACCCCATACATGTGGACCACTCCATCCCAGCCGCCTACGGCTTCATCATCGAGACGCCGGAGAAGACCCTAGCATACACCGGCGACTTCCGCCTCCACGGCCCTATGGGATGGATGAGCCGTGAATTCATCGAAGCCTGCGGGGAGAAGGCTGTGGAGGCCCTCCTAGTGGAGGGGACGAGGGTTGGGGATGACAAACGCTTCACCGAGGAGGATGTGAGGCGGGAGATGACGTCGCTGATGTCCAGCTCCCATGGGAAGATGGTGGCGGTGGTGGTGGGGTCCCTAGACTTCGACAGGCTGAAGACGGTCCTGGAAGCCTCCCAAGCCAGCGGTAGAACCCTGGTAGTCTCACTACACCACGCCCACATCCTCAAACACCTCGCAGGCGGGGGGCTGCGGATGGATGTGCCGAGGATGGCCGAGGACGTCCTGATGGCTTACCAGAAGAGGAGAGGGAGTGGCAAATATGAGCCGGCCGACTACTCGGGGTGGATGGCGGAGCTGGTGGAGGACCCTACGATACCTCTGTTGAGGGATGCCGACATCTCATCCAGGCCGGACCGCTATGTCCTGGCACTCAGCAGGGCTGAGGATATCATCGAGCTGGCGGACCTCAGGCCGCCGCCAGGCTCACCCTTCATCCTATCCACCAGCGAAGCCCACTCCGAGGAGCAGGTCCTGGAGCAGGAGAAGATACTCAACTGGGCCACCCTCCTCAACATGAGGTTCCACCACATCCACGCGTCAGGCCACGCGTCGGCAGGCGACCTGATAGAATCCATCGAGAGGATAAACCCTGAGAAGGTGATACCCATCCACACGGAGAACCCCCACCTCTTCAGGAAGAACCTCCAGATGGAGGTGGAGATACCTAGGACGGGTGAGGCCCTGGAGCTGTAAGGATTAAATCTTTGCAACTTGGGGTGTTGGGCTGGGCTTGCTGAGTACCTTCATGCACTGGATGCATCTTCTCGGCGTGGTCTTCTGGATAGGCGGTGTAGCCTACATCCTCCTAGTGTTGATGGCTGGCCTACCCCATGTGGCTTTGAGG
The DNA here is from genome assembly GCA_002898355.1 of archaeon HR01. Lineage (GTDB taxonomy): Archaea > Thermoproteota > Nitrososphaeria_A > Caldarchaeales > Caldarchaeaceae > HRBIN01. The sequence continues at coordinate 55,346 of BEHD01000008.1, forward strand.
GATAGGGCCCGTATGATGCCCATACTGCTGAGGAGGTTCCTATACTTGGTCTGGGTGAGTGTAGCTGTGGTGGCTGCCACAGGCCTTTACAGGGTCGTCTTCGTGATGGGGATAACCGATGTGGCAGCCCTCACCATGACAAGGTACGGCAACCTGCTGCTGGCTAAGCTGGTGCTGGTGGCTGCGCTTCTGGCGGTGGCGTCCTCCGTAACCCTCCGAGTATATCCAAGGACGGTCAGACATCTCCAAACCCATCTGGAGGAGCCGGCGGACAGCTACAGGTGCACCTCCTGCCGTATGATTACAGGCTCCATCAAGCTACATCTTGAGACGGGGCTTGTCCTGGCCGCTGTGATAATCTTTGCGGCGGCCCTCCTCAGGGGTGCCTGACTACATCTCCTCTAGGAGCGGTATACCTATCAGGTTGGCTGTGGAGGAGAGGGCTGTCCGGAAGGCCTCCACGATGGCCAGCCTAAACCCTTTAACATCCGCCTCGGCCGTTAGGACGGGGCATTTCTCGTAGAAGTCGTTGAAGGCTGATGCCAGGTCGTGGGCGTGGTTGACCACCTTCTTCACCAACAGCATCCTGGCAGCATCCTCCACCACCAGCGGTGTGTGGGCTATCTTGAGGATGAGGGCCTTCTCCTCATCGGCCAGGCTGGCCGGGCATTCGTATCTCGGCCCCGTATCCGCCTTCTCCAAGATCCTTGACGCACGGGCGTAGGCGTATTGGATGTAGGGGCCTGTGTCACCCTCCATATCCATGGCCTCCTCCGTGTCAAAGACTATCATCTTGTCGCTGTCGCTTCTGATGAGGTTGTAGCGGAGGGCTGCAACAGCTATGGCCTCGGCGGTCTCCTCCACCTTCCCACGGCTCCAGTCGGGATGCCTCTTCAACGTCTCCGACACGGCCTTCTCCTTCAGATGTGTGAGGAGCTGCTCCACGTTTATGAAGACGCCGCCCCTACCGCTCATGTGGACGAACCCCTGCTGCACCTGTCTGACACCGAGCTTCTCTGCGTCCCTGGCGCTGAGGGAGACCACCTCATAGGAGTGGTGGTGGTAGCGGCTCCTATCCACACCTAGAAAACCTATGGCGTATCTGACAATTTCCTGGGGCCTCCTCTGGCGTGCATCCACGACGTTGACAGTGTGGTCCACCCCTCCTATCCGGTATTCCCTATCCCCTGCATAGTCTGTGATGAGTACGGTGGTTCCGTCGGGGTTGGTTCCCCAGACTCTGTATCTGAAGTCCCGTGTTAGGAGTCCCAGCTTCCACGCCGCATACGCTATATCCCTGGCCACGTAGGTTGTGGCTCCGTCGCTCTTCACGAGGACTTCGTCACCCTCCCTGGCTAGGGTGGGGTGCTGGGATAGGTTGATGAGCCAGCAACCCTTCTTCGGCCCGTCCACCGCCACATATATGGCCCCTGATTTCTTCAGCTTCTCGAAGACCTCGTCCCAGAGGTTGAAGGCTAGGATGTCGCTCTCCCTGTTGAGGATGTCGTAGCGGGCTCCGAGCCTCCAGCAGGTTTTGAGCTGGTCTGCGAGAACCCTCTCGGCAACCATCCTATTTAGCCTGAAGGTCTCGGTGTCACGCCCCTCTATCTCCAGGGTTATTCTCCGCTTCTCCTGCGACAGGGCCTGGTCAGACTCGATCAATCGGTTGACCTCAACGTATATTCTTCCACAGTATTCGTCGAACCTCTCGCCGGCCGGTGGTTCAGGGCTGTATCCCAGCCTTGTGAATGCGAGGAGTATGTCGGCCATCTGGCTTCCGCTGTCGTCGATGTAGTTGGCCACCACAACCCTGTAGCCCTGGCTACGGTATATTCTGGCTATGCTGTCGCCTAGGCATGTGTTCCTGGCGTGGCCGATGTGGAGGGCCTTGTTGGGGTTGACGCTTGTATGCTCCACCAGGACGGTCTTTCCACGGCCGACTGCTGACCAGCAGAACCTCTCACCCTCACCTATAACGGTGTTCAGGAGGTCTGGGGCGAAATTCACCCATCTAACCCAGAAGTTGATGTATCCGGGTCTTACGGCCTCCACCCTCTCCACAAGCCTGGCCTTCGAGAGGTCTATCCCAGACGCTATCTCCTCGGCTATGCTCTGGGGTGGTTTTCTGACGGTTTTGGCGATGTCGAAGGCTGAGGTGCATGATACTTCGCCGAAACCAGCCTGTCTAGGAATCTCCAGCCGGGGCTCCTCCACCCCCGCATCCCTCAGCAGCATCCGAACCTCGTCGAGAAGCTTTCTCAACCCAGGAGAGGAGGGCCATGTGGAATATATGGGTGTGAGGTGGGCTGGCTATCTCACCGTTGGCGGTTTAAAAAGGGGCTGCTAAGCCGGTCTTCTTCGGGCCTGTGTAGGTTCTCAACTATAGGAATGGCCCCAGCGTTGTGGTTGGTGGGGTATTGGGGTGGGTAAGCGGGCTAGAAGATGGGGGAGAACCAGAGAAATGCATGGATAGCCTAACATAGTAGCATATCTGCTTGTTGACAATTCATTCTAAAATATTCGGTTACATCACGTGGGGGAGATAATGGAGGATAATATTCGGCCATCCCCTATGATATTGCTCGCCCTCCTCCTAGCTATATTCCTGTCGGCCATAGATGCTACTGTAGTAGCGGTGGCCATGCCGAGAGTTGTCGCCCAGCTAGGGGGTGTGAACATCTACAGCTGGGTCTTCACAGCCTACATCCTTTCGTCAACAATTTCAGGCCCACTATGGGGTAGGATATCCGACATCTACGGGAGGAAAACCGTCTACATGGCAGGGATAGCCATCTTCATAGTTGGGTCAGCCCTCAGCGGAATATCAGCCAGCATGCTTCAGCTGGTCATCTTCCGGGCCCTACAGGGCTTGGGAGCGGGCTCGGTGCTCGTTCTCACCTTCACCATGATTGGTGAACTCTACAAGCTCGAGGAGAGGGCCAGGATAACAGGCTACACAACATCGGTGTGGACTCTGGCCAGTGTCGCAGGCCCTCCACTGGGCGGCTTCCTCGTAGACAACGTAGACTGGAGATGGGTCTTCTACATCAACATCCCCTTCGGCATAGTATCGGCATCAATAATCTGGCGTAAACTGGCCTCTATCCGTGGAGAGGTGAAAAGTATTGACGTGGTAGGGGCTGCCCTCTTCTCATCCGCCTTCACAACAATCCTCCTATACCTCAACGAGTACAGCAGCCTAGGACCTCTGGGATTACTAGCCATACCGGTATCCATCACGGCCCTCTCAGCATTCATATATGTGGAGAGACGGGCCGCCAACCCACTCATACCCTTAAACATCTTCAGGGACAGAGTTCTAAGGGTAGCCTATCTAGGAAACCTGACAGCCGGCTTCATCTTCTTCGGCACAATAGCCTACATGCCCCTCTATCTCCAGTGGGGGATACGTCTTAACGCCACTCAATCGGGACTCGCCCTCCTACCCATCACAATCGGATGGCTCAAATCCGCCAACCTGTCCGCAAGACTCGTAGTGACGATGGGGCCCAAGCCCCTCGCCCTATCCAGCGGCCTCTTCCTACTAGCGGGAACTGCTGCCATGACATTCCTGAAAGATATCCTCCCCCTCCTGCTGACATCGCTATGGCTTCTAGGTATGGGTATGGGGTTCACAGTCTCCACATTCCTCATCACGACGCAGACGGTTGTATCCCGGAGCATCCTAGGAGTTGCCACATCCCTCCTGAGCTTTCTAAGACTTCTGGGTGGGGCGGTCTCAGCAGTTGTCTTATGGGTTCCAATATCGGCGGTGGTGGGAGGCCTAGAGCCCGGCCTGGACGCCAGCGTCCCCACCCTAACCCCAGAGCAGGTAGCCGCCTTCAGCACAGCTATATCCCAGGCATTCACCATATGCATCGCCATAGCAGCAACCTCCCTCGCAATCTATCTACTCCTTCCACCCATCAAGCTGAGGGGCAGGCAGGCTTGAGCTTTGAGATAGCTGTGAGTATAGATATCATGGGTGGGAGGACTGTTAGGCTTGAGAAGGGTAGTCCAGAAAAGCCGACATACTATCCCCACACCCCTGTGGAATATGCGAGACATTTCAGCCAGGGTAGATGCGACAGGCTTCATGTGGTGGATTTGGATGCCGCTCTGGGGCGGGGGAGAAACACCGATATCATAGCTGGGGTTGTGGCCGCTTCTAAAAAGCCTGTGCAGGTGGCCGGCGGAATCAGAAGAATGGAGACAGCGGAAGAGGTCTTCAAAACCGGGGCCTCTAAGATTGTGATCTCCTCGCTCATATTCACCGATGAGGGTGAGGCGGCGAAGATACTTGCGAGATATGGGGGCCGGCGTGTGGTCGCAGCCCTTGACGTCAGGGCTGACGGAGGAATTACAGTCCATGGATGGCGGCGGGACATCGGCCTCAACCTACTGGATGCTCTACAGCATGTTTTGGAGCTGGGGTTCGAGGAGATCATACTGACAGATACATCCAGGGATGGAACACTTCAGGGTGTTTCCACCCAGCTGATGGAGAAGGTTCCAGCCAAGCTTAGAGGAAGGATACATGTGGCTGGAGGAATCGCAGGTGAAGACGACCTATCCACCCTGAAGGGGATGGGTTTTGCTGGCGCAGTGCTGGGGAAGGCGGTCTATGAGGGGCTGATAAAAATACTGTGAGAACCGTCAAAAACAAGATACAGCATATATGTAGCCTGTCATAGTGATTGAAAACATTTGGGGCTGTCCCATATTAAATCGTTTCAGCCGTTTTTTCGACGTTGAGGGGTTTATATCATCTGTCGAGAAAACATCTAAATATCTCGTATTCATCAACCCGTAATCCAACGAGGTGGGGACTGGCTGGAGAGTGTCAGAGTAATACAGGAATACCTGCCCATACCGCATAGCACGGGTGAGGAGTTCTGGAACCGTGTGAGAATCGAGCATATCAGGGCTCTGGCCAGATTTGGGAGGCCTGTGTGGGTGTGGGATAAGGCCAAGTTCGGCTCCCGCAGAATCCTGGACAGGGTTAGGTTCAGGGCTGAGCTGGAGGAGCCCGGGGCAGAGCCGTCGGGTGGGTGCGACGCCGACGTATCCACAAGACTGGCCTACGGCGAGATAGAGATGACGTCTCCTCTCTACCTTGGAGACATGTCCTTCGGAGCCCTCAGCGGGATACCCAACATAGCCCTCGCCCGGACAGCAGACCTCACAGGCATACTCACAGGCACAGGTGAGGGGGGACTCTACGAGGAAGTCAGACGCTACAGGAGAATAACCGTACAGTGGGCCTCGGCCAGATTCGGCGTAGACATAGATGTTCTAAACGCGGGAATGGCCGTAGTCATCAAGATAGGTCAGGGCGCCAAGCCGGGCATCGGTGGACACCTCCCAGGAGTCAAGGTGACGAAGCCCATCTCAGATACGAGGCGAATCCCCGTGGGGATGGACGCCATCTCACCAGCCCCCCACCACGACATCTACTCAATCGAGGATTTGGGCCAGCGTATAATGGCCATCAAAGAGGCGACGGGGAAGCCTGTTTTCGTCAAGGTAGGTGTAACCAACTACATCTCCTACATCGCCTGCGGCGTGGCTAGGATGGGCGCGGATGGGATAATCATGGATGGGCAGGGTGCCGGAACCGGTGCCGCTCCCGCTGTTGTAAGGGATAACGTGGGCCTACCCATAGAGGTTGCGGTCCCCGTGGTGGATAGAGCGTTGAGGAGGGAGGGCTTAAGGGATGGGTTCTCCGTGGTTGCGGCCGGACGTGTGAGCAGCGCGGAGGATGCGGCCAAGCTCATCGCCCTCGGAGCAGACTGCGTATCCATCGGCACCGCAGCCCTGATAGGCATGGGATGCATAATGGTCCATAAATGCCATCTCGGCTTCTGCCCAGCTGTCCTAACCAACAAGATAGAGGAGAGCCCCCGTAGGCTACTGTCTCTGGAGACCGCAACAAGATGGTCTGTAAACCTTGTGAGGGGCTGGGCTGAGGAGCTCCGAGAGATAATGGAGAGAGTGGGCGTCTCCACGCTGGACTCCCTGATATCTAGACGTGAGCTTCTGGTGGGTGAGGGGCTAGACCCAGAGGATGCAGAGCTGTTGGGTGTTGGGCTTGCTAGCGAGGGCATGGACCGATAGACGTATACGCCATCTCAGGGAGATGGCTGGTGTGGCTGGAAAATCAGCCGGAGAGCCGGTGATAGCGAGCATGGGCAGTACGGCGCCGCCAAACGTTGAAGAGCCTTTCTTCATAAGGGACCACATAGTCTGTGACGGCGCACAGGTCACTAGGCCCAGCATAGACCCCTACAGAGAGCCCGTATCCACCTACGTCTATCTCCCAGGTCTGGGGATCAGGCTCAGCCAGCCACTCATCCTCACCGTGTACCCGGAGTACCCCCCACCTGTAGCGAGAGCCTTTGTGAGGGCTGCCTACAACCACGGCCTCCTCGTCTACATACGCGGGAGAAGATTGGAGGATTATGTGGGCGGATATGCTGAGAGGATATTGGCTGATATATCATATTTAGGAGCCGCCGGAGGTTTCTGGACAGTCTCCGACAGCCTCGACACACATCCACAGATTCTCCTACAGCCTTCCAAGGCATCTCATGAATACGTGTCATCGGCTGGCTTCCAAAATGTTTGCGGCGTGATAGTGGATGAGGATGCGTACGGCTCTGACACACCGATAGAGGTCTCCGTCTCCCTCTTGGATAGGACGCTCAAACAGAGGGGGTTGAGGGATAGGGTGGCTCTTATAGCCTCCAGCAGGCATGTGAGGGGCTCGGACGATATATTCAAGCTTGTGGGGCTGGGAGCTGACGCCGTCTCCATAGGAGACGCAGCAGTGATAGCTGCTGACTGCCTCGAACACCAGCTGGATGAGGATACAATCTACGAAAGGGTTGAGAACCTCATCCTCGCCATCCAGAAGGAGGTTAAGCTTCTGGCCGGCGCCGCCGGCGTGAGCAGGATATTCAGCACACTGGTGGGTAACCGTGAGCTATTCAGGTCTATCGGCCTAAGGTCCGACCTGAGATTGATGCTGGGGGTTAAGCAAGCTGGTGTGGGCTAGAGATGGATGAGATACCCCACGTCAAATCGGGATGCGGAATACTAGGTATCATGCGGAGGCCTGGTTCTGAAAAGGTCCACGCCTCCGAGACGCTTACATCGATTGAGTGTGTCAGATATAGGGGTAGCAGGCTGGGAGCTGGATTCGCAGTATATGATCTCGAAAGGGCTGGAAGCCCTCTTAAATTGAAGGCCTTTGTGGACTCGGATGAGACGGTAGAGAAAATCTCTGAGGCTCTACATGGGATGGATATTCTGGTGGAGCCCCTCGGCTTCGACAGCAAGCCTATGAATGGTTTCACCTCGTGGACCGCCTACATCGAGTCCAGCCCAGACAATGTGAGGAGGGCCGTCAACAGTGTGAACCACCACCTCCTCAGAGACGGGTTTAAAGGAAGGATATACTCGTGGGGGAGGTTTCTCGAGGTTTTCAAGGCTGTTGGCTATCCCTCAGACGTCTACGGGCTCTACGGGCTGGATGAGGGAGATGTATGCGGCGACCTCTGGCTGGCCCACACACGTCAACCCACCAACTCTCCCGGAGTATATCCGATATGGTCCCACCCCTTCGCCTCGTATGAGGTCTCCATCGTACACAACGGCGACGTCAGCTCATTCGGCGCCAACATGGAGTTCCTCAGGTATAGGGGTTTTGAGAGCTTCGTGGGAACAGACAGCGAGGTAGCAGCCTACACATTAGACTATCTAACCTCTGTGGAGGGTGTGTCTCTCGTGGAGGCTGCCTCGCTGATGGCCGGCCTCTACGACGACATAGATGTGGCTAAGGCGGTGAAGTATAGGGGTGTATGCTTGGACGGACCCTACAGCATCCTGGCCGGATACTGCGACGGCGAGGACCTGTACTTGCTGGCTGTGGCTGATACGATGAAATTTAGACCCTTGGTGGTTGGGTATGACGATGAGAGAATATACGCCGCAAGTGAGGAGGCGGAGATTAGAAGCCTATCGGAGAAGGCTCGGGTCTGGCCTGTAAAGCCTGGAGGTATTTTCCTAGCATCGCTGAAACGCGGCATCATACTAAGCGGTAGAGAGCATGTCGAATGTTTCTACGGACCCTACTGCAGGCACCCAACACCATCCAACGCGATAGATGCGACGGGGATGAGCTACAGCATGGTGAACGCTCTGCTGAGAAAGCTCTTCCAGGAAGGTGTTAGGGAGGTTGCGCTGAAAAATGTCAACGGCCACCGCTATCTCGGAATAAACATGCCTCCAGACTCGAGGCTCCACATATACGGGACTGCTGGCAACTGTTTAGCCAACTTCAACAAACACGGTGAGATATATGTCTACGGCAACGCACAGGATGATGTGGGTGATGCGATGTATGGTGGCCGGGTGGTGATACACGGCGACGCCAGAGATGTCGTGGGACAGGCGCTGCAGGGCGGGGCCATATTTGTCCGTGGAAGCGTAGGCAACAGGGCGGCTATACAGATGAGGGAGTTCAGGGATAGGCGGCCCTGCTTGGTTGTGGGGGGTAGGGCTGACGACTTCCTAGGCGAGTATATGGCCGGCGGCGTGGTGATGGTTCTCGGCGTCGACGCTTTAGATGTAGAGGATGTCCGGCTTGCGGGCCAGTATGTTGCGAGTGGGATGGTGGGTGGCAGAATCTACATAAGGGGCTACCTTGAGCCTTGGAGGATAGGCCTAAACCCGCCGGCGGCCGATATCATACAGTATCTGCGGGGGCTGGCGCTAGAGGGCTTGGTGGGCTGGGATACTGTGGAGGAGCTCTCTAACATGATACATATAATGTATGAAGACCTAGCCGGGCTCCTCCCCGGGAAAGCGTTGAAGAGGATATCCAAGCTCTACAGGAACAAATATTATAGGGAGCTCCGCGTAAATTATAGAAATCTAGACTACGAGGACCTGCGGCTTGTGGGTCCTATACTCTCTGAATTCTTCAGCCAATTCCATCTCGACAGCCGTCTCCAGCAAGAGCTTATCAGCCGAAAGTTTACAGTGGTGGAGCCTGTAGGTGCCGGACCCGTACTGGAGAAGCCGGAGGAATAGTTTTAGCGGAGGCGTTTGACGGCGGCCATAAGCTCCTTCACACGGCCAGCCTCTACAGGGTTCCAAAACTTTCCATCACGGCGCAGGTAGGAGCCTACTATAGCTCCGTCGGCGACCCTCAGAAGAGACTCTGCGTTAGATGCGTTTAAGCCGCTCCCTATTAGAACGGGAAGGGATGTGGCCTGCTTGGCCTTCACTACACGCTCCAACGGTGTCTCGGCGCCTGTCCTAGTCCCTGAGACTATTACGGCGTCAGCGTCGAAGAACTCCGCATCCAGAACCTGCTCCTCGAAGGGCCTGTCGCTGACTATGAAGTGGCTACCATGCTTCACATGGACATCTGCGAACACACGTATATCATTTGCTCTGAGATTGCTTCTGTATCGGAGGGCGTGGTGGGCTATGGCCTCTACAAAGCCCTCATCCGCTATGTAGGCGTTCGCCCATTCGGCGGCCCTCACCCATTTCCCACCCGATGCTACGCAGGCGGCTATGGCCGGTATCACCCCGTTGGCTAGACAGCATACACCCACAGGCAGTCCTGTGGATTTTCTCACCTCACGGGCCACCACGGCGAGGATTGAGCTGGTCTCATGGCCTATGTCTTGGGGTTTGAGGTATGGGTAGTCACCTATGTTCTCGACCTGCAGGCCGTCCACCTCACCACTCTTCAAAACCTCCGCATCCCGAAGAGCATACTCGACTATCTCATCCACACCCATGCCAGAGTAGCGTGGAGCACCCGGTAGAGGCGGTAGATGAATCATAGCTATGATGGGTTTGGGGTTTTTGAAAAGCTCCTTCAAAGCGTTAGGCTTCATGGGAAGGACGGGCTGGGGCATAGGTAAAGCCTGTGAACCCGCTAGAAAAACCTTACTATAGGCTGAGCCTCCCACCCACAGAGGTGGATACCACTCCTCCGAGTTTCACCGCCCTCTCACCACACTCCCTTAGTGACGCGCCCCTCACCAGCTCGTAGATGAACCCTGCGGCAAACGCGTCTCCCGCACCAGTAGTATCCACTACCTCCACATCCAACGCATCCAGCTTTATGGACTCGCCCCCTGGCTTGATTATCTCGGCCCCATCCCCGCCCTTCTTCAAAACAATCGTGGCACCCCACCTAGACGCAAGCTCGGCCGCCGAACGAAAACTGTTCCGCCTCATGATCGAGGCCAGCTCTTGAAGGTTGATAAATACGAAGCTAAGCCCTCCCGCCACCCTGTCCAGAAACGCGATATCCTTAGAGGCTAGCGGGATGCAGAGGTCCAGCGTTGTGATGACACCATTCTTTCTACACCAATCCAGCATCTTCATGGCGGTCTCCTGCTGGCTTCCCTCCAGCACGCTATACCCCGAGATATGGGCCGCCGACACATCCCGTAGCAAGCCGTTTACATCCTCAACCATGAGATGCTTGTTGGCGCCTCTGTAGGCCAGCATAGTCCGCTCACCGCTCCGGCTGACAACGATGTAGACTATGCCTGTGGGCTCTAAAGCTGTCTTCTGAACCGCTGACGTGTCCACACCAGCTCCGGCAAGGCCTTCAACGAGCATGGCACCTACGGGATCATCCCCAACACAGCCGATTATCGACACGTTGCCACCCAGAACGGAGAGGGCGTGGGCTATGTTGGCTCCCGAGCCTCCATGCCGCATATAGGCCTTCTCAGCCAGGTCTTCCGCCCCCTCATCAGGATACTCTCTGTGGAAGGCTATGATGTCCAGATTGATGTCGCCAACCACAGCAATCCTGCGGCCTCCCAGCCTCGACATCTTAAGACGGTAGATGATGTGAAAGTTTTTATGCATATCCTCCCAATGGATACGCCTTGCCATGCCCAAAATGTAAAAGCGGCGACATAGTAGAGATGGGGGATGAGATAGAGTGTCTCAACTGCGGATTCAGGTGGAGACGTTTCGTATCCAAGCGTGTGAAGCCTACGCCGCCTGTGAAGACTCGGGCCAGACCCCTCTCCTTTGGAGGGGGTGGGCTGCTAGCCTCCATAGGGTATGGTGCCGCCATCTATCTTGGGCTGGCGGTCGGCTACTCCCTAATCATATACGCGGCCAGAACATTGTTTTTCGGCTCGGCGCTGGGAGACGGAGGAGGTGATATGGCGGCGGCCTTGGGGGCCATAATAATATTCATAGCTATATCTCTCAACCTTTTACTGGCCGGCCCAATCATCGCAGCTGTCGTAGGTGTCTTCATGGGCATTAGACATAGAGGAGGCCTACTGCTGCCCATCATTGCCACCTTGATTTCTTCGATAGCCGGATACCTACTTCTATTCATGGTTGTAACATACGTCTTCGTACAGATGTTACCGCAGCCCGATACAGCGCAACAGCAGATAGGTGGAGAGTTTCTCATCCTCATAATACCGCAGGCGGTCGTCGGGACTATCACTTCAGCTTTGGCGGCGAAGGCCCTGGCCCGTGGTTGAGCTGGCAGGTGCACAGCCGGAGACCACCCATCGGTTTTCTTCTCCTAAAGTGATATATATGCCTCATAAACATGCCAAGGTATGATGTCTTACAGCCAGTTGTTGAAGGAGGCGTTCAAAGCGACTAGGAACTCGTACGCCCCCTACTCCAGGTTTAGGGTTGGTGCGGCACTGCTTACCGACGAGGGTGAGGTTGTGACGGGGTGCAACGTCGAGAACGCCAGCTACGGCCTCTCCAACTGCGCTGAGAGAACGGCGGTCTTTAGGGCTGTCTCCATGGGGAGGAGAAGGTTTAAGGCCATAGCGGTTGTCTCCAGCAAGGTGAACCCAGTATATCCATGCGGAGCCTGCAGACAGGTTTTGAGAGAGTTCAACCCCGGTTTAACTGTGGTGGTGGCTGACGGGAGGGGGAGACCGTTAACAACCACCCTTGAGAGGATGCTACCCAACAGCTTCGGCCCGGAAAGCCTAAGGAGGAAGAGGGGTAGATAATCGATGCTTCGCCTAGTAATCGACACGGATACAGCCGGGGATGATACAATCTCGCTTCTGATGGCGTTGAAGTGGCCAGGTGTGAGGCTGGAGGCTGTGACCGTGGTATGCGGCAACGTAGAGTTCAGCCAGCAGGTGGAGAACGCCCTCTACACCGTGGAGAACTTCTCCTCCTACCACGTCCCCGTCTACCCGGGATGCAGCCGCCCACTCCTGAAGACTTGGAAGTACGCCGACTACGTACATGGAAAAGACGGGATGGGTGAAAACTATTTCCCCAAAGCGAGGCAGAGGCCGGAAAGAAAGCACGCCGTCCAGGCTTTGATAGAGCTGGTCAACTCCAACCCCGGCGAGATCTCCATAATAGCCCAGGGGCCCCTCACCAACATCGCCACAGCCATCATGCTTGACAGGGAATTCGTCAAGAATGTGAAAAGGCTATACGTGATGGGTGGATACGCCGACGGCTTCGGCAACGTGACACCTGCCGCCGAATACAACTTCTGGGTAGACCCTGATGCGGCCAAGATAGTCCTCCACTCAGGTGTTAAGCCGCTCATCGTAGGATGGGATATCGCGGTCAAATACAGCGTTGTTGAGGAGGCCATGCATAGGGAGATAGCTTCATGGGGGACAAAGGCTGCAGACTTCTTCGTCAAAGTCAACAGGAAGGTGGTGGAGTTTGAGAAGAGGACTATGGGTCTCGCGGGTAGCACGCATCCCGACACCATCACAACGGCTATAGCGATTGAGCCTCGGGTGGCAAGACGTGTTGAACCTAGATATGTGGATGTGGAGAATGGAAGCGAGCTAACCCGGGGCATGTCTGTCGTCGACCATCTTGGAGTACTCGGAAGAGAGGCCAACGCAGATGTATGCTATGAGGCCGATGGAAAACTCTTCAGGGAGATGCTCTTCAAGGTTCTCAGGTCTGGATAGCTATATAGGAAAGCCCACCACCCAGTATCCCGATGTCTAAATATTCTGCAAAGCAGTTGGCGTCAAAGATACAGCACACCAACGTTGCTCCAGAGGCCACGGTGAGGGATATCGAGAAACTCTGTAGGGAGTGTGTAGAGTATGGGTTTAACGCTGCCGTGGTCAACCCCATCTGGGTGAGGCATGCCCTCAGGCTCCTCAAAGGTTCAGGCGTGAAAGTCTCCGCAGCCCTCAACTTCCCCATCGGCGCCTCAACAACTCTCTCAAAGGTTGTGGAGATACGTAACCTGGCGGCCTACGGATGCGATGAGCTGGACTTCATGATAAACCTGGGATATCTCAAATCCGGAATGCTGGAGGAGTTTAGGCGGGATGTCGAATTGGTTGTGGAGGCCGCTGAGGGGATGGTTGTGAAGGCGATACTGGAGACAGCTGTTCTGACGGAGGAGGAGTTGGGGGCGGCGGCCCGGATATGCGAGGAGGCCGGGGTCCACTATATCAAGAACTCCAGCGGATGGGGCCGTGGAGGACCGGCCACAGTCGAGATAATCAAGCTGATGCGTTCTCTGGTAAGCCCCAAGGTAGGCATCAAAGCATCTGGAGGAATCAGGGACCGAGCCACAGCTGAGGCACTACTGGACGCAGGCGCAGACCTTCTCGGCACCAGCCGTGGTGTCCAGATAGTGACAGGTGGAGCGGTTAGCGGCGAGGTGACCTACTAGCATGCGTGGGAAGATAACCGTGGTGGGCAGCTACAACACAGGTTTCCTAGTCTACGTCGACCGGCTGCCCGTAGAGGGTGAAACCCTTCCCGGCTACGGCTTCAGGATAGAGCATGGTGGGAAGGGCTCCAACCAGGCCATACAGGCAGCCCGGCTCGGATGTGATACAGCCATCATAGCAAGGGTCGGCTCAGACATGTTCGGCGATAGGGCTGTGGGCAAGTGGGCTGCGGAAAATGTTGGTGGCGGCTATGTGGTGAGGGATGCTGAGAAGCCTACAGGCGCCGGCCTCGTCATAGTTGGCCCCCAGGGAAGGAACATCATAGTGGTCGACCTAGGCGCTAACATGAGGCTGTCAAAAAATGACGTTGAAAAGGCCTTCCCAAGGCTCTCCAACTCGGATGTCGTCCTAGCCCAGCTGGAGATACCTCTGGAGACAGCCCTACACGCCCTCCGAGGCAGTGAGGCGGTCTCAATCCTGAACCCCGCGCCGGCACCTATGATAAACCCCAGCCAGTTGGAGGGTGTGAAGATAATCACCCCCAACGAGGTGGAGATACTCACTATGGCCGGCTACAAGCCATCCCAGTCCTCCGAGATAGTTAGGGTGGCTGAGCGCTACGCCCGCTACGTCGAGCATGTGATTGTGACGCTGGGTGAGAGGGGGGCACTCGTGGTGGGCGGCGGCCGTAGAATACATGTCAAGACCCCGCAGATAAGGGCTGTGGACAGCACCGGAGCTGGAGACGCATTCAACGGCGCCCTAGCAGCCTTCCTCGCCCGGGGATACGACCTCCTAGACGCTGTCGAGATGGCCTGCTGTGCAGGCGCCTTCCTAGCTGCGAGGGTGAAGAGGGGGGAGCTGGTGGAGGCCCTGGCCAGGGCTGGTGAGCTGGAGAAGTTTATTGCCGAGCAAAGCCATACACTGGGCCATGTCGGCGAGAGAACCCCTAGCCGGTGAAGAATTCTACCACGTAAGGGTGAGAAGGGGCGGAGTAGCGCCATACGTCCTAATGCCCGGCGACCCGGAACGTGTCCCCAAGATAGCCCGTTTCTGGGATGAAGCTAGGGAGATATCGTTCCACAGGGAGTTCAGACTCTGGGATGGACGTGTGGGAGGGGCCGGCATAGCGGCATGTTCGACTGGGATAGGCTCTCCCTCGGCCGTCATCGCGTTGGAGGAGCTGGCCAGGGCTGGATGCCACACCTTCATCAGGGTGGGTAGCTGTGGAGCCTTGCAGAGAGGGATAGAGATAGGAGACCTAGTCATCTCCTCCGCCGCCATGAGGCTGGATGGGGCAAGCATGCAGTATGCTCCACCAGGCTATCCCGCCAGCGCCAGCTACGAGATAGTTCTAGCCCTGGTGGAGGCGGCTGAAAAACTAGGCGTTAGATATCATGTGGGCGTAACCGCCTCAACCGACAGCTTCTACACCGGGCAGGGTAGGCCGGGATACAGGGATTACTGGTGGAGCTACTCCAAAACAGTTCTAGAAGACCTAAAGGCCATGAACGTCTTGAACCTTGAGATGGAGGCCTCAGCCCTGATGGCCGTGGCCACGATATACGGCCTGCGAGCGGGAGCCGTCTGCGCAGTCTTCGCCAACAGGGTGGAAGACACGTTCGGTGTGAAGGGTGAGGAGGAGGCTGGGAAGGTGGCAACAGAAGCTGTTAAAATTCTGGCCCGGTGGGATGAGATAAAGAGGAGACATGGGAGAAAATACTTCCATCCATCGCTGCTGGAGACCTAGCGTCTCAACCTCTTCACAGCCTCCACCAGTCTTCTCACCCTCTCCACATCCACGGGGTTGCTGAGGACACCGTCTCTCTTGAAGTAGGTGCCGACTATAGCACCGTCGGCATACCTCATAAGCTTTTCAGCGTTGGCCGGCGTCAACCCGCTACCCACCAGGACAGGCTTATCCACAGCCCTCTTCACAGCCGCCAGCCTATCCACAGGCGTCTCACCACCGGTCCTCAGGCCCGAGACCACCACAGCATCCGCTCCAAGCTCAGCAACCCGCTCAGCCTGATACTCCAGAGAAACATCCGAGACGATGTAATGGCTGCCATGCTTTACGTATACGTCGGCGAAAACCCCTACACCGCCTTCAAGAAATGACTTCAGCCTCTCAGCTTTTGGCGAGCAAGCCTCCACAAACCCCTCATCCGCCACATAGGCAAGAATATACATGTTGGCCCTGACCCAGCGGGCGCCCGCCGCTACGGCTGCAGCGATAGATTCACCGACACCGTTGGCAAGTATGAAGACGCCAGTAGGCAGCCCCACAGCCTTCCTCACCTCCCTAGCAACCAAGGCCACCGTAGAGACCGCCTCATAGCCGATCAACCCCGGCTTCATGAAAGGCTTGTCACCCATATTCTCCACCTGGACACCGTCTACACCCCCCTCCTTCAAGGCCAAAGCATCCAATAACGCAGACTCCAAAACATCCTCCACAGAATCTCCACGATATCCCGGAGACCCATGAAGCGGTGGAAGATGAACCATACCTATCACAGGCCTATCCACCCCGAAAATATCGGCTAGGACATCGGACATGGGCATCCGAAAACAGAGAGCGTGGATACTTATAAATAGCCTTTACAGACAATCAACGGCTAATGGTTGGAGAAGTTCTTGTTGAGGCCCGTAATGTGGTCAAGGCTTTCCCAGGTGTGTGGGAGCATCTAATCCTAGACCATATAAACTTCGATGTGCGGGCTGGGGAGGTCCACGCACTGTTGGGAGAGAACGGCGCCGGCAAAACAGTTCTAGCCAACATACTCTCGGGCTTCTACACGCTCTCCTCAGGCCAGATACTCGTCAGAGGTAAGAACGTCCGCTTCAAATCACCCCTCGACGCCATAAGACATGGAATAGGCATGGTTCATCAAGAATTCACTTTAGCCCCACCCCTTACAGTGCTGGAGAACATAACCCTCACACTGAGAAAAAACAACCCACTCAGCTATCCGGTCAAGAATGTAGCCCAGAAAGCCCAGACCCTCTCAGAACGTTACGGGCTGAAGATAGACCTAGACAGAACTGTGGAACAGCTCTCGCTGGGTGAGAGACAGCGTGTGGAGATCCTAAAGGTTCTATATTGGGAGCCCAGCATACTCATCCTAGACGAGCCCACATCAGTCCTCACCCACGAAGAGATAGGCGAGCTATTCAAGATACTCCGCAGAATGGCTGATGACGGGAAAGGGGTTGTCTTCATAACCCACAGAATCGAGGAGATAATGGCTGTGGCCGACAGGGTGACGGTTCTACGGCTGGGAAAGAAGATGGGGACCCTCAAGGTGGCCGAGACCAGCAAAGCCGAGCTGTTAAGACTGATGATAGGTGAGATGGAGCCCCTCAGCTATGAGAGGAAGCCAACACCTGCAGCCACAAAGACAGTGCTAGAAGTCGAAAACCTATACGTCATGGCCGACGACGGGAAAGAGGCGGTTAAAGGTGTAAGCTTCACCCTGAGGGCTGGGGAGATACTGGGGATAGCTGGAGTATCTGGAAATGGCCAAAGGGAGCTGGTGGAATCCATCGTAGGACTTAGAAAAATAGCTAGGGGAAACATCAGGGTTATGGGTGAGGAGGTAGCCAACCAGAGCGCACGCCGAATAGCAGAGCTGGGCGTGAGACACATCCCAGAGGAGAGAAGAAAGACAGGTGTCGTGGAGCAGATGAACACCGCAGAGAACATCATCATGCGGGAATACCGTGAACACCCATTCTCAAGATACACCATCTTGAACCATAAGGCGATAACTGAGCTATCTAAGAACCTAGTCCAGAGATTCGGCATACTCACACCAGACCTCTGGGACACCGAGGTACGGATACTCTCAGGTGGGAACATCCAACGCCTCATCCTAGCCAGGGAACTCTGGAGAGAGCCCAAGCTACTGGTAGCCTTCCACCCAACATACGGGCTAGACCTCAAAGCACTATCACAGACCCACAGACTCTTCATGGAGCTAAGAGAGAAGGGGGGAGCAATACTACTAGTGTCAGAGGACCTCGAGGAGATATTCCTCCTCAGCGACAGAATAGCGGTAATGTTCGACGGCCAGATAGTGGGAACCCTAGCAGCCAGGGAGGCCACAGCCGAGAAAGTGGGGAGAATGATGGCAGGCCTTAAAATATCCTCCTAACAGGCCCTATACACCATGCGCATACTTGTGACCGGTTCAAGAGGTTTCATAGGCCGCCACCTAACGGAGTACCTGGCGAAGAGAGGGTATGAGGTCTTAGAAGCAGATATAGCGGAGGATTCAGCCCTCAAGGTTGATGTCAGCTCACCCGAGGATGTCTTTAACAAGCTCTCCACAGCCGCCGTAGACGCCATAGTCCATCTGGCGGCGATAGCGGACATACCTAAAACCGTTGAAAACCCCTACCAATGCTTCAGGGTCAACTGCTTCGGAACCCTCAACATGCTTGAGCTGGCCTCACACCTCAAAGTATCTCGATTCATATACCTCTCATCAGCCAACTACTACGGCGCACCTGAGAAGATACCGGTTGAGGAGGATGACAGGCCCGCCCCCAGAACACCCTACGACTACTCAAAGGTTGCCTCCGAAAACTTTGTATGGAGCTACCACCGCACCAAAAAACTCCCGGTAACAGTCCTCAGACCGTGGAAAACCTTTGGGGAATACGAGCAGCCCAGCAAGGTAGTCCCACGCTTCGTCAAAGCATGCCTAACAGGACAGCCCATACAGCTCTACAACCACGGCAGAGACGTAACCGACCTCTACCACGTCGAAAACCTATGCCACGTGATAGACCTATGCCTCAGAAACGACCAATCCATAGGCCATGCATTCAACGTGGGAACAGGGAACAAAATCTCAGTAAGAGAGCTGGCGGAGCTCATCAAAAAGCTCACAAAATCCGAGACGGAAATCCAGCTACTACCCCCAAGAACAGCGGAAGAATCCACCCCACAGATAAGCATACCATCAATAAAAAAACTCCAGACCATACTAGGCTTCAAACCACAGATAACACTTGAGGAAGGGATCAGAAGAATCATAAACTACTACGAAAAAAATTTACCATAACACTGTTCTCCGAGCGGTCGTCACCACCAACCTCTGTTATTAGGTATAAAGCGTTAGAACCAAAAATTAGGAAGTAGGCAGGGAAGGCATAGAAGGCCTTAGGCCCATGTTCCGGCCCCGCCTCAAAATGCTTATATATTTCAATATGTCAAAAAATGATATGCCCAGCACTTCTAGGAGACGATTTATAGGTGCGGTGGCTGGCGCTGCAGTTGTCGCTGCTGTGGCTGGTGTGGCGGCCTACACAGCATTCGGACCTAAACCAATTAGGAAACTACGCTATTCAACACATCCATTCTACTTCCCCCAAGATGCGGAGGTTCAATTTGAGAAGGAAATTCCCAACACAGATGTTGAAGTAACCTATGAAGAGTTCTTCGTCATGACGCAGAAGCAGCTAGCTAACCCCCAGATATGGGATGTTGCCAGCTCTGGGAGATATCGAATAATAATAGATGGTGGGATAGTTCAGCCGATACCGGTAGAGAAAGTACCCAGATGGCAGCCTGACAAGGTTCTTAGGATATTCAGAGAGCCCCAACGATTCTTAAAGGCTGGCAACTTAGATGAAACAGTGAGAAGATTTAACAAGCTTACTTGGTTCGAGCCTAACCAGAGGTTTAGCGCGGTACCTGTAATGTGGAACTTCGACTCGGTCACATATCTTCCCGAGTTACTGCCATACGAGGAGAGAGGAGCTCAGAACAGAAACTTCGAGTATGGGAAATTATGGGACCCGGAGCTTAAGGGTAGGACCGCCATGCAGGACGAGGCCTTCACAGTTTTTACCGAGGTAGCCAACTACCTTGATGCTACAGGTCAGATAAAAATTACAAGTGGCCTAACAAGCTTAAGCCGTCAAGAAGTAGACAAGATATATGACTATCTCCTGCCCATAGTCCGTAATGGCCTGATAAGAACCTTCTGGTTCAACTATGGTGACATAGTCTCCCTGATGTCAACAAGGGAGGTATGGGCTGCTAGTACATGGCAGCCTGTCTGCTTCGATACCAGAAAGGCTGGAACACCGGCATACTATGCAGCCTTGAAACATGGACCATTTTTCTGGTACAACTCGACCTATGTATCTAAATTCGCCACAGGTGAGACTGCTGAACTCGCCATGACTTTAGCCAACTGGCAGTTAAGCCTATTCACCCAGATGCTATACACGAGACAGGGATATCCAACCCCAGCATTTGGCTGGTCCGACTATAAGGATGCGATGGGTGCGGAGTTCTATGACTGGTTCTACAACGGAAAGGCAACCTATTTGCCCGCAGATGAGGCTGTGCGATTTATGTTCCCAGATAAACCCCAGCTCGCTGAACTACCAGACCGCTTAACCAACGCCCTCTTTGCACCAGACCTCTATTTCAAGCATTTCTGGACTGGCGAGCCTCCCAGAACTGGCTCTCCACATCCACGGGGAAACATAAGAGACATGGGTTCTGTAGAGGATAAGGAGGAGATGACCAGATACTTCCTATCGCCAGACCTACCCGATGACAACGACTACTATGTTAGGAGATACGAGGAATTAAAGGCCGCAGTTCCTAAGTGACCTCAAGAGTTTCTACACCATAATCACGTCTGAATTTCCTCTTATTTTCTTTCGACATCCCCCTAATTCTTTTAAGATAGTATTTTTCAGATTCAGAATATTTCCTAGCTATTATGAACGAGTCTATTCTAAGGACTGTGTTGGCTGCTACTATAGCATTCTCTATAGCGGCCATTTTTGCTGACATACTATCAAGTATAGACTGGCCGTCAAAGTATAGTTCAGGCCTTGCTAGCGTCTCTAACGGGTCTAAACCCATATTATAATATAGAAATGCTGCAAGCTGCTTAAATGACTCGGCAATTGCTTTAAGAACTAGGGCTGGTCGCCCACCCGCCCTATCAGCATATTCGGCTAGACGATCAGCAATCATGATTTCCGTGATTCCAGCCCCAGGCGTAAATATGGGATTCTCCTTAATTGTCATTGAAAGTCTGACGGCGTCCTTCAGTTTTTCTTCAAAATCCTGATTTACAGCAAAGGAGCCACCTTTTAAAATCACAGTCAATCTATCCGAGCGCATGCAACCCCTGAAGAATACCCAGTCTTTCCCGTAAATCTTACGATATTCCACTGATTCAGCATACCCCAAGCAACCCGGCTCTAATTTGTGGAGAGAAGACGTAGGTACAGCTCCTGTGGCCTCCGTCACCATTTCAAATTCCGGAGGCGATAGCCCCCTAACCAGCATAATGTTACGCCTCTCCAAAATATCAAAAACATGCTCATCCACTCCCTTCTCAACAACAATCACATTAGCGCCCAAATCTACTAGACTATCTACATACTCACATAACAATCTACTCCTATTCAGTAGAGCCTGGCTTATATCGCGCCCGTCATCCCAAACATATTTAAATCTATGGTATCTCCCCAAATAGTCCGGTAACGTTAATCCATCTTTGACAATCGCTATCTTTGCATCCACCACTTTTTCGGGAAGACCTGAATATGGAAACTCTTTAGGCAGCGCCACACCGTCCACTACCTCCGACTCCGAGAGGACACCCATCTCGATCGTCCTAAAATCCAAAATATTATCCAGCGGCCTCTTAAGCAGAGTTTCTTCCGGAACTATCTCAGATATTGTAAATGCCATATTAGCAAGTAGATCTGTGTATGTTTCACCATCTATTATCTTAGCAAACCGGAGTATATCGCGAAGACTAAATTCTCGGGGTGGAGGATAAATCCTACATTCGTCTAAAAATTTTTCATAAATACGGTTGAAGACCGCTAATCCGTTTAGACAATCTTGAGGCTTTAAACGACCACCAATGATAAGCTCCAGACAATTGTCTACTATGAGTGTGGCTAGGAGGGGTGTGTAGATAGTGTGGTCGCCAAACATTTTGCCCATACTTATTCCAGAGCCTAGAATAAATTCGCCTAGTGGGTGTTTTATTGTTATGTGTTTAGCAATTAGTCTGAGATTTGATGATTTCAGAACCAGCCCTCTCTCTGTCTGTACAAGTTTACACATTTTCCCAGGTCCGAATAACGGTGATAAAAACCCTTTTAACCAAACAATTAGACTTTTCAAGTTTGATAGGTAGGTCTCTCCTCTAAGAATCTGGGAGCCAAAGCTTAGAATGGATAATGGCATACCATCTACATATATGGTTGGTGTTGGCACTTTTTCATGAGGTAGAGGTAGTAGGGAAGAATCTCTAGCCATCACCTTCCTATAGCCTATATCCGTCTTATTCAGCAGCTCTCTCTTCAGAATATCGGGATTAAAATGCCTAGCCCTTATCCAGTCATTTATACTCATAATTCTACCGTGTCGTCTTTGAGAGGAGGTATGCGAAGATTGCCAGACCTACGAAAGAAGCTACGCTCAGCAGTGTGCCTGCTGCATACCATTTTGGTGTGAGTGGATTTACCCCCAGTTGGACCTCTATGAATGTAGATAATGTACCAATACCTTTTAAAGCAAATTGTGTTCTGATAACCTCACCCCACGAAAGTAGAAATCCAAGGATTGCTGCCGAGATAACCTCATAAATTATTAGTGGAAGAGTAATTCTTCTGAATACCCTTAATGGTGAGGCTCTTAGTGAGGAGCCTGCCTGCTCATATAATAGGAGGTCAGGGTTAAACCTAGCCATCATGAGGATGAGGCCGAATGGCACGGCATAGATTACGTTTATGAAAGCAGCGCTCCATATAGAGAATTCAAGATTTAGCAGGTTGAAGAGGAAGTTTAAACCCAATCCGACCGCTACTCCCGGGGTCAAAAAACCTAGAAGAAACAAGTAGAATAGCTGGTCTCTACCTGCTATCCTACGCCGCAATGTAAGGGCCAATGTTGTGACTAGAAACATACTAATCATAGCCACCAGTGAAGATACTACAACAGAATTCTGAAGTGCCTGAAATACTTGTCTATCGTAGAATAATGATAGATAGGCAGCGTATTCCCCTGTGGGTGGCTTAATGTACCAGTCAAGAGTAAACCTTTCTATCGGAAAACTGATACTTGCACCCGACTTAAAGGAGAGGATGATCATAAAAGCTACAGGCAGATAGATTAATGCTATAATGAATGCAATGTATACTTTACCCACAAAATTCCAGACACCCATACTACTCCACCAATTTCTTAATATCTACAATCTTGAACAATACGAATAGCACAGCCAATGCAATGAGGATAAGTATCGTAGATTGAGTGGCTGCATAAGGCCATACGAAGTTGGCCGCGAAACTTGAGATAGATAGTCCAAGAACTTGAATACCTCCAGCCCATAATGCTGGTGTTATGTAATCGCCGAGCGTGTTAACGAATACAAATGTGAAGCCTACCACAACTCCCGGTAATGAAAGCTTGAAAATAATGTTGTAGAAGACCCTATGGGGTGGAGCCTTTAAAACTCTCGCCGCGTTAATAAGGTCTGGGTCAATGCGTATCAATGCCAAGTATATGGGGAATATCGCAAACAATATATTTGTTTGAAGCCATATTATGAGTAGGGTCCATCTGGAAAATAGGAGCTGGACAGGCTCTCTTACAATATTCAAAGCTTGAAGCATGTAATTGACTGCTCCTGATTCACCTAGAATCGGAATCCATGCAATGGTACGGGCGTTCCAGTCTATGAAAAATGGGACTAGTAGCAGGCTAATGATGTAGTTTCGGATTTTTATGCTCTCTATCTTAAACGCTAGAACATATGCGGCCGGATACCCAGCCAACAGAGTCAGTAGCGCTGTCCCAATGGACATTCCGAATGTGTTTAGTAATATTGTAGGGGTTTGCGGTGACGCTACGAAGTCTATGTAGTTTTGAAGTGTTAGTGTAGGCTCCCTAAATGTGAAAATCTGCATGAAGCTTACGATCACAATCAATATGAGAGGTAGTATCAAGAAGAAGACAATGATTATGAGACCGGGTAATAATAGCAAATATTTACCGTATTTCTCGATAAACATATCTACCTCCCATAGATCAAATCTTCGATGTCAACGCCCTCAACCACTGAGGGTTTAATTATCGTTCTAGCGTCGTTAGCGGACCATGATAACCAATACTCATCCTCGACTTTGAAATTGGGAAGATTATACGTAGGTATAGTGGATTTTATTCTTACATTATGGGGGGCCCGAAATATGGCTTCAACATAGTGTCCGAAATAATTCAAATACTCAAAAATGCATTTTACAGAGTTTTCAGCATTTTCCCCCGTTTTGGATATCTTTATCTTCTCCGGTCTTATAATGTATCCAACACGTCGTCCGACTAGATTGTCAGCCGCATTAGGCTTGCGGGATTTCAGATATCCAATATCAGTTTTCACCCAGACGCTGTCAGCACCAACCTCCTGAATTTCCCCCATAAACGTGTTGACTTCGCCGACAAATCTTGCAGAAAATAGCGTATGAGGCTCATTGTATATCTCCTCAGGATGCCCTACCTGTTCTATCAGTCCGCTATTCATAATAGCCATTCTGTCAGCAAGGCTGAGGCCGTGATGCTGGTCATGTGTAGTCAAGATAAATGCTGTTCCACTTATTTGTCTGTGGATATCTTTTAACAATGAGGCAAACCTTCTTTGAAGTCGATAATCTATATGGCTTAATGGCTCGTCGAGAAGCAATACGCTCGGTCTTATGACTAGGGCCCTCGCCAAGGCAACCCTCTGCCTCTGACCACCACTGATTTCATTTGGAAAACGTTTCTCCAGTCCTTTAAGCTCAAGAAGAGCAAGCGTCTCCATAACATCTTTCTTAATCTCTTCTTCGTCTTTGTCAAGCATTCTCAAACCGAAAGCTACATTATCAAACACATTCATATGGGGGAAGAGAGCGTAGTTCTCCAGCATCAGAGATATATCCCGCTTGTAGGCTGGAACGTTTTTCATATCCTTTCCATTAATATACAGTTCTCCATCATCGTAATCCAATATGCCTGCGATTGTTTTGAGTAGAGTGCTTTTGCCACATCCGCTAGGGCCCATCAAGACGAAAAATTCATCTCTATAGATTTCTAGGTCGATCCCTTTCAAAGCGAGAACATTTCCCTTATACCTTTTAACAAGTCTTTTAATTTCAACTATGCCTGCCATCAGTTGATGCACCTATTCAATACGGGTTTGGACGGGTCTCATCTGTGATGGAATTAGCCGAGTCTTAGCTCTAGGATTAGGATATGTGTTGGGGCTGTGAACTAGTCCCAAGGAGACAAGCATTTCTGCATATTTGACTTGAGCCACTCCCGGGTCTATCACAGGTACGTGAAGCTGCCGCTGCATATTTTTTGCCATTCCAATCATCCCCGTGCATCCCAATATTATCGTATCGGCGCCCTCTTTAACTGCTTGTATGGATTCTTCTACAAGTTGGTTCTTTACCTCTTCTTTTCTGCTTTCTAATTCTAGTACTGGCACGTTAACATATCTAACAGAGGCTAATCTATGCTCCAACCCATACTCTCTAATCTTCCTCTTAAAAAGTGGTACAGATTCCTTCAGAACAGTTACTATTGAGAACTTGTCGCCCAGATTACATGCTATCGAAGTCGTGGCCATAAGCGGGCCAACTACCGGCTTCCTTACAGCCTCCCTGACAGAATGTATTGCTGGATCACCCATACAGTCAATAATGATGGCGTCATAACCATCTTTATCGGCTTTAATAGCCTTCTCAACTATCCATGGAGCTGCAACCTCCTCATCGAGGTAAGTTTCTATGGAGGCTGGCCCCATCTCTAGCGAGTCAACTATAAACTCGGTCCCCGGACTCACCGCAGAGGCTATCTCCTGACGGGTTACATTCACCAATGCCTCGTCATGCAGGATGGGGAGAAGAACATATAACTTCATGCGTATTTGACATCACCTGTTCTTATATAAATTTTTTTAAAGTTTTCCTGCTGCCTTCACCCTTATCTTAACGGCGTTGCTTGGCAGATAAGCTAGAAAGGTCTCATCAATATCTACTACCTCAACGGTTTCAGACTTTGCTCCCGCCTTTACAGCCTCCTGAACCGCCAGTTTTTTTGCCTGCTCCAAGGCTTCCTGTCTGGTCAGCCCTGAGTCTAATGAAAATACTTTCTCAATCTCGCCACCTACCTCAGCAACAGCAGCACCTAGGGCGTTGGCATACTGGAATAGAACGGGCCGTATGACCTCGGACACCCCGTTGATGCTTTTATATCTATCCTCTGGGATTATTATGCCACCGCCGCCCACAAGTATCATTGGCAGAGGTTCTTTTGTAGTCTTGACTTGGTCAACGGCTTCTTGCAGGTATCTTAATATCATTTCACGGGCATCCACCAGAATCTTGATGTCGAAATCTCTTATCCAATCAGTGACTAACTTTGCACCTTCTATCCTTGCATATCCCAGTCCAACGGCAACATCGGTTGTTGTTAGGAGGTCTCCTCCCCACGAGAGCGCCCTTCTCTCTAATTCGTATCCTACACTATCAGGCCCTAAAGTCAGTCTACCATCATTGAACCTAACTATCGTTCCACCTCCACAACCTATAGACACTAGATCCGGCATCCTAAAATTGGTTCGTACTCCGCCTACCTCTACCCATGCTGCAGACTGTCTTGGGAATCCATTGACAAGCATCCCTGCCAGAAGTGTAGTCCCACCTATATCAACCACTATAGCTTGACGTAGCCCCGTTAGAAAAGAAGCACCACGAAAACTGTTGGTGGGTCCTGAGGCTATAGTGAAGATTGGATATTGTCTAGCGTAATCCACAGACATCAGCATACCATCATTTTGAGAAAAGTAGAGTTTTCCGTATATTCCTCGTTTTCTGCAGGCCTCCTCGATGGCGTTCGTTGCTGACCGTGCCACATTTGTTAATGCGGCATTCAGTATGGTTGCGTTTTCTCTTTCCAGTAATCCTATCCTCCCTATTTTATGTGAGACTGAAACATGTGCGCGCCCATCCGACATTGAGTCTATAATTTCTGCAACTTGTAGTTCTTCGTCGGGGATCACCGGGGAGAATATGCCTGTAACAGCGAAAGAATTGAACCCCTTCTCTAATGCCTCTCTAACAACACTCCTGACCTCCGAGTCCCGGAATTCGCCTATCTTCCGCCCATCATAATCATATCCTCCGCCCACCAACCAATATGTGGCGCCGACTGCCGATTTTAGACTATCGGGCCAGCCATACATAGGCGGTATAGATTGGCCTGCGGGTTTGCATATCCTTATCACAGCCACACGTGCTAAATTCTTCCTTTCAACAACAGCGTTTATACAGTGTGTTGTTCCAATCATGACATGGCTTATCTCATCAACATCAACCCCGCTAGATTTCAGCACTAGGTCTAGACTTTCAACTATGCCATCAGTTGGGTCGGGTGTTGTATTAGTTTTATCTGCGGCCACTATCTCATTCTTATCGGATACTATCACAGCATCGGTGTGTGTCCCACCCACATCAATTCCAATCTTGTATCCCATCACAATCACCTCAGAATATCACGATACTTCACCATTTTTTCAGGTGGAAGCCGGGCCCTTGAATAATATTCCTTATGCCTAAGCTCTAGTGGTATAAAATCAAAGTCATAGCCAAAATATCGTGGACCCCAAACCTTTAACGCTTCTGGTGTCCTCATTATTTCAGGTGTGGAGATTCCCACCACCTGCACCCTATAACCAAACCTAAGATTTTCAGAAGTTATGGGGAACCCTCTGTCACTGTCCAAGATCGAAATTATATCTGGAACCGAGGCAATAACTTCTCCGTCACATATGGCTACTAGGTTCTCATTTTGAAAGGATATTTTCAATGTTTTTCCTTGGAACTCATCCAGCCCTTCTATTGTGACGTTCCCTACCGCAAATCCGGCGGTGGTGCGTCTCTCTAAATCAACTATCTTACCCTTGAATAGCGGTATACATTTCCCATAGGTGGTACCCTCTGTTACTTCTATCAGCCTCTCCAAAGCCGTTTTACCACTTACTCCCACACCTCTAACTGCCTTACCGATCTTTATCCCTAATGAGATACTATAATGTATACCAGTGGCTTTAACATCTTTTCCCGTCATAGGATATTCCGCTATATGTGACGCACCCCCCATCCTAATGGTTATCCCCCTAGCTATCCATTCAAGCTGAAAGTTATCAACGGTGTTGACAATGCATGTATTGCCACGTTCGTCTGTAATCGCAGCCGGAGAACCACTAATACCGTATATGTGGAAGGTTTCCATCTGGAGCTCCGGAAAAGCTCTACCCATCCCATCTGCATCTATAACTGGCAGTCCTGTTCTGGCGGCAACGTTGAAAGGAATTGTTGAGTTAATACCACCCGACTCAATCGGCATGGTAGCATCAGCTTTCCGACCTAGGTGCTTTTCCAATGCATGTAGCGATTTGATGGTTTCACCTCCTGATGGGATTCTTTCATTCATTATGGTCGGCGCACCCATCATAGCTGTAGGTATAATGAACATATCATCGTCAATTGAGAGAGGGTCTAGAAGTGTAACATCACCGTTCTCCTCGATAGCCTTAACGGCCATCATCATCCCCACATAGGGGTCTCCACCTCCCCCAGCCCCCAGTATGGCAGCACCGATTGCAAGGCATTTAATATCTTCAACACCAACCTTCACGCTTTTACCCCCGACCTTCTCTTCATCTCATCAACGCTCTGAGCGATCAGCTCGTCTATAAATCTTGTAAATTCATCCTCAGACTCCATAACTATATACTTCTTTTCATCTATCAACTGCTTCAGCCTATTTAGAAACTCATCGTCTACACCTTTAACCCTTTGATATGTGCCAATAATTCTGCTGGCTGCGTCTACCAGCCTGAGAGGGCCGTACATATGTGGCTCATCAACACATCCCCGTGCAGCCGTCAGGAGAAATAGAATGTAATCAAAGATTTCCCTATTAAGTTCCTTATCAGTCATTGATGGATACCCCATGTCTATTATGGTAGATAATGTTTCCCTCAGGCTTTTTCTTTATGCTTCTAGGCCTGCCTGGATGCGGATATCCGACCTGAACTAGAAGGTCGGTTCTGCAGTTGTCCGGTATGTCGAGAACTTTTTTCATACCCACCTCGCTGTAGGATTTAGTGAAGCATGTTGCAAGTCCCAACTCGATGGCCGCAATAGATATATTTGCTGCCGCCGCTCCAGAGTCAATTAATGAACATACGTCCCTTCCAAGCCTTCCCAGACCTTTTTCGGCCACCTCCAAATCTGTATAGATGAGTATAGCTGCCGGTGCGTTGCTCAAATAGCCTGGCGCTATCTTCTTAATCATAGCTATTGTGTCGGGATCATCTATAATCATTACTCTCCGATACGGTGTGTTGCCGCCAGTGGGTGCTTTCTGAGCGGCTCTAGCCAATGTCACCAATTTACTGAACTCAACAGGTTTGTCCTCATAGTGACGAACAGTTACCCTTTTGAAAATCGCGTCCAATGCAGACATGCTGATCACCGATAGATTATGATAAGATTTAACCATTAGGTCTCCGGCCTAACTTCCCCACAGCCTTCACCCTGATTCTCACCGCGTTACCAGGCAGGTAGGGCATAGCTATCTCCTCTACATCAACAATTTGAACGCTTGATGGCTCAGCTCCTGCAAGTATTGCCCTATTTTTAGCCTCGCTTTCTGCGTCAGCAAGCGCATCTCTACGGCTCGTATGCTCATATGAATATGCCTTATCCACCAGCGCGCCGACTAATGCTGTCGCAGCACCTATAGCGTTAGCGTATTGGGCGCCTTCAGGCCTGTATACCGTGCTTGCTCCAGCAAGATTTTTTGGGAGCATCAGGCTTCCACCTCCGACTAATATAACTGGCACAGGTTCGGCGCTAGTTTTTATCCTATCTATCGCATCTTCTATCTTCTGGACGATCAATCTATAAGCTGCATTTAGATAGTCACCATACTTTTCGACAACCCGCATAGTATCAATTCTACTATCTTCAATCCTCATGACGCCTAATGCTAGAGCAACATCTGTGGCTGTCAGGATATCTCCTCCCCATGCTACACCTTGCTCGACGAGACGGTATCCTACACTCTCAGGACCTACATCTAGCACCTTATTATTATCGAGCTTCACTATACTACCCCCTGCACAACCCACTGAAATAATGTCCGGCATTCTGAAGTTGGTCCTCACACCTCCTATCACTACATCCTGGGAGGATTCTCTCGGAAATCCTTTCACTAAGACCCCTACGTTGGAGGTTGTTCCACCTGTGTCGCATACAACCGCATCATTAATACCTGTTAGGACAAAAGCTCCTCTGATAGCGTTTGAAGCCCCAGTGGCAACAGTGAATATAGGATATTTCAAAGCATATTCGGATGACATGACTGTGCCGTCATTCTGTGTAAGATATAGGGGGGCCTCTATGCCCAGACGCTTCATGGTTTGACTGACGGACTCTATGGCACCTTTTATCACGGGCATAATGCTGCAGTTAAGGATTGTCGAGTTCTCCCGTTCAAGCAATCCCAAGGTTCCTATCTCGTGGGAAACGGTTACAGATATTTCAGGGTCTTCTTCATTGAATATTTCCTTAACCCTTTTTTCATGGTCCGGGTTAACGGGTGAAAAAACTGATGTGACGGCGACATGTCTGATGCCTCTCATATTAACCTCTTTAGCTATCTGTCTTAGCTGTGATTCGTCAAGCTCTGAAATCGTCTCTCCTGTATACTCGTGCCCTCCCGGAATGATGTATATGCCCCCGTTTACTGCTTCTCTGAGCTCTTGAGGCCAGTCCAACATTGGCTCAATGGCCTTTGTGGCTGGCAGCCCGACACGTATGACAGCTACTTTTGCAAGCCTACGCCTCTCAATAATTGCGTTTAGGCCATGGGTTGTTCCAAACATTACGGCGCCTATTTCATCCGGTTTAGGTCCCCGAGCCATCACCATCTCCATAGCTTTGAGGACTCCACTGGTTATATCTGGGGTAGTCACCGACTTGGCGGCGTAGAGCAGCTCGCCCTTCTCATTAACTACAACAGCGTCTGTATGTGTGCTTCCAATATCCACACCAAGCCTGAGCATTTAGCCACCCCTAGCAATCTTCTCTATGGGTTGATACTCAATATCGTATCCGAAATACTTAGGGCCTACAAGCTTTAGCCCTTCACTAGAACGCCATTTCTCAGAACAAGGACAAGCGACCACTAGGACACGGTAACCATACCTTAGTCTCTCAGTCGTTATGGGTTTTATAGTTTCCGAGTCGATTATACAGATTAAGTCAGGCACAGAGGCAATTATTCTTCCATCAACCTCTGCTACTAGATTTTCATTCTGGAAACGGATGGTCATTGTCTGTCCTTTGTAATCGTCAAGACCCTGTATAGTAGCTTCCCCCCTAGCGAAACCACCTATGTTGGCCCGTTCTACACCAACAATCTTTCCTCTAAAAATAAGGTGACCGCTAGTAGAGTCCAGTAAGGCGTCTAGTTGATTAACACCTCTTGCCTTGGCCTCCCTCAGTGACCTTCCTATTTCTATTCCCTTACTCACCGTCCGGCATATTGAAGATTCCTTAAACTTGTTCCCATTGCACGCATATAATGCTATCCACGCCGTGCCACCCATCTTAATGGTGGTAACCCTAGCTATTTTCTCCGTCCAGAGGTTGTCGATAGTCTCAAATAAAACACCGTTACCCTTCTCGTCGGCCATAGCCATCGGTGATGCCTTTACGCCGTAAATAGTAAAAGAGACCATCTGAAGCTCTGGGAAGGCCCTACCCATCCCATCGGCGTCAACCACAGGGATATTCATCGCCCCCGCCACTACGAAGGGTATTGTAGAGTTCACCCCTCCGGCCTCTATAGGACATGTGCAGGTAGCCTTCTTGTTTAGATATTTTTGTAACAGCTCGAACGCTTTAATCGCTTCGTCTCCACTAGGTACCTTCTCAATCAAAACGGTGGGGGTTCCCATGGCTGCTGAAGGTATAACTAATGCCTCATCGTCAATCTCTGCAGGGTCTAAGAGCTCGATGGGGCCTTTCCTCTCTATAACTTGATGCGCCATAAGCTTTCCTATATAGGGGTCGCCGCCTCCGCCTGTACCCAATATAGCGGCGCCAACTGCCAGATCTTCTATATCCTGCCTCTTCACTCTTAACATAAGACTAACACTAACAAACATATTTTTAAATGATTTTTTTATGATAGGGGTGGCTTAAAGGTATGCGTCTGATACTCCTTTAAATTATATTGGGTTTCTGTAGTTTTTGTGGCTAGGCCTCGGGTTGTTCAGGTGTTGGATGCTATGGCTCTTCTCTCCGGTTTTGTGGAGTATGGGCCGGCTGAGCTTATGACTGTGTCGGAGGTGGTGGATGAGGTGAGGTATGGTGGGCTGGCTCCCGAGAGGCTTATGGCAGCGATAGAGTCCGGCCTGGTTGTGGTGAGGGAGGCTAGGCCGGAGACGGTGTTGAAGGTATTGGACGCGGCTGCGGAGACGGGTGATAGGGAAAGGCTTTCGAAGGCCGACATCCATCTGATAGCTCTGGCTCTCGAGGAGCATGAGAAGGGCTCCGACGTGACTATAATATCGGATGACTACAGCATACAGAACACAGCATCTTATATGGGGTTGAAGGTTAGGGGCGGCGTACGGCCGACAATCAAGAAGGTTGTAAGATGGTTTTCTATATGCGTTGGATGTGGATACCAATCCTCCAGCATCGTCGAGAAATGCCCTAGATGTGGGGGAGAGATGGTTAGAAAATCCAAAACATTGGATAACCAGCTCTGAATGAGGGGGTCTTAGATGATGGGTTTTGACGGCTTGAAGCCTGCCTTGTATGCTTCGAATGCGTTACCCACACCCCTCTCCTTTAGGAGATATCTCTGAACCCGCTGGGTGGGGGTCTTGGGAATCTCTTCAACAACCTCTGGATAGCGTGGACCCATCTCCCAAGCAGAGGCAGCACTTCCACGTATTCATCTGAGGAACGCCGGTGTCTGGTGGAGCAGCAGAACAGGCCTACCCGCCCCACAGCTCCTGTAATGAATCTGACCTTTCATCGTATCTACAAAGCCTCTTCTGACAAGGATACTAGCCCCACACACCTCCCATCCTGCGATTAAGTTTTCTGGGGAATATTATATATGTTCAAAAAGGATAAAGGAGCTAACAGGTTCTACGGCGACCTAAACATGAAGAGAATAAATACCATACAAAAGGTAGTGATTGACCTAACTCTAGGCCGAAACATAGTTAGAGAAGGTGTAGTACATAAAGCATGATTTCGAGACTAAGTGCCTAGAGTTGTTATGCTCCACTACCCACATCATCCCTATCCCCTCTCATTATCATTGATATTCTATAGGTATAGTCCGTTCTAAGGCTTTGGTTACAGGGTCCACCTTGAATCGTAGAATTTCTAGTGCTGTGAATCCTAGGATTGGTTCTTCGTCTTCAGGCCCAATCGCTATTGGTATTGTCCTTTTGACGCCGTCTATCTCCAGCTTAGCCTCAGTCAACCCTCTACTCCTGATGCTTCCATCGCTAAGCTTAACCTCAATAACCTCTTCAGCTTCTAAGCCAAGTCCGGTAGCTATCGGTTCGGGTATCTTCGTAAAAGTAGCGCCAGTATCAACCAACATCTCCAACTCAGTACTGTCCGTAGGTCCATAAATCTTAACCCTAACCCTGGTCTCCCCCAACCCGATTAAACTACTAGCAACTAATTATTAAAGGAGAGACATATCTATAAAGAGCTGACATCAATAGACAGACCACATCATCAATAAAGAAGAGGCCTAAATATCTGGCGGTTTTGTTCGCTTCCCCTTAGGATCTACGTATGTCATTATCTCGGTGAGGCCCACTATAGTACTTACGTGGTTGGCGGCTGATATCCCCAGTGGTTGAACAGCCTTGTTGTAGACTAGCACCCTCTTACCAGCCCCAGATATCAACGAAGCCATCTCATCCATCCGCCTCTCTACACCTCCCTGCACCCAAGATACGGGGAAAATAAGGGATACTGAAGCCGATGCGCAGAATCACACCCATAGACCACTGCCCAAAAAAAGAGATAGAAGAGGAGAATTATTGGGATTCTGAGTTCGAAGACTGGTAGCCAATCCCAAGCGACACCTATCATCACCAGGAAAGGGATTAGAAAAATTATAAATACTCAGATCATAAACGGAATAACAGGGCCCGCGGTAGCTCAGCCTGGTAGAGCGCCCGGCTGTAGAGGCCAGCCCACGGCTGCGCCAACAACAGCCCGCCAGGCAACATGGAAACCGGGTGGCCGGCGGTTCAAATCCGCCCCGCGGGACCACAACCTGAAAATTTGCGTACCCGCCCGGTTTTTTACTGCTTTTTAGATTCTTGTAGGCAGTTCCAGTTGAATAGTGTTGTCTGGGCTTGTTTTTGGTTTGGGTTTGGGGCTAGTTTGGTTTTTCTGATGTAGCCGTTTATCAGGCTTATCATCCATTTGGCGAAGGGTTTGATTTTTCTGTTGTAGCTTACGAAGCCTAGGCTGACCAGCTGGCTGAGGGTTTCCTCTAATACCTCCTTCGGTATGTGAAGCCGCCAGTAGATTCCGGCTAGGGCTGCTATATGTGTGAAGGTTAGCTGTTTAAGCATTTTTTCGGTGTATCTGAATGCTCCGCCTTTGTTTCCTCTGAATCTCCTGCTTTTGGATATTGCTAGCGATGGGAAGTTCCTCCCGATATAGTGGAGGAAGGGGATTGGGTCGTAGCCTCCGGCTGTGGATGAGGTGAAGCGCTTAGGTTCTAGGGAGAGCATCTGTTCGAGCAGCTTTTTGACCCGACATCCAGTAAATGTGTAGAATTGTCCTCCATGTATCCGATTATCCCGAGGGTTTTGAGCTTATTTATTGTCTCGCTGTCCCAGGCTCCCATTCTTTGAAGCAATGCGTTGGGTAGCCTTGGCCCCAAGTTGAACGATTGGGGCTTGACCTCCTTGAATCCTATCGGGTAGGAAGCGTTTTGGCTTCACACAGCCTCCTCAGACTCGATGTAAGAGTGAAGGGAAAACAAGCCCCCAGTCCACGTAGCCCACAACCCCATCCGCAAGAGCTTATCTCGGCGTTCCATACCACCCCTCTCATCGCTGGACAGCTTATGATGCACCGGCTAGAATACGTAGGGCCTTCCCGCAGACTATAGGCCGAGTCTTACCTTTATCTCGGCTATGTCCCTTTCCAACCTAGCCAATCTCTCATCAAGAATAGCCTTTAGGTCCGTCCTCAGCCCCCTCACCTCATTCAAAGTCTCTTGGGAGAGCCTCAGAGACTCTGATCTGAACTCCCCGAACTCTTGGCGGAAATCTCTAAACTCTTGACGGAAGTCCCTAAACTCTTGATGGAAATCTCTAAATTCGTGGCGGAGATCTCCGAACTCTTGGCGGAAGTCCCTAAATTCTTGACGGAAATCTCTAAACTCTCCACGGTAGTCACTAAAGAGAGCCTGCATGGCACCGAACCCCTCTTGAAGCTCGTCTGCTAGCCTACCGTACTTGACTTCGAAGTATTTGAGTCTAGGATTAGGCCTGGCCTCCTTGACTTGCAGGTCTTTAACCATCGCTGGCGGGGGCGGGGACCTTACCCCCTCGAGGAATTCTCTCAGCCCCTCCTCCTCTCCCTGAATGAAGATGGATACGGCTCCGTCGGGCTCGTTCCTGACATAACCAGCGAGGTTAAGGCTCTGCGCAAGCTCCTGAACGAATCTCCTATAGCCGACCCTCTGAACCCTCCCGACGACCCTCAGCTCGTAGGACCTCAACGTCCTCCTCTAGACGTAATCTCCATGCTTTTTAGCCTTTTGTTACAAACTCGGGTAGTGTTAGGATATGCTGCACGATTTAGAGGCCGGGTTTTGGTTGTGGTAATACCGTTTCAAAACGTAATGGAAAGCCTAAGGTCAAGGTATTGGGCGTTCCAAGGCATTGTAGAGGACCTCGAGGGCATCCGTACGACCCCTTTCCAAGGGTACAGGGCAGGTCGAGGATGCTTACCCATGATGGCTCCTTATCCGGACAATATCTGGAGATGAGCGCCTTATTTGATGTCTAACGTCTAATCCTTTCGGTGAGCGGAACCCTATAGAGGTCCTAAGAGGCTGTATTAGAGGGTCTCTGTAATAGGACGTGTATTGAGACTATAGTGGCCCGATGGGTCGGTTTTCCGGCAAGCTTTAAACAAGACGTTTCCATTAGTTGGGTCATGGACCCTGTGAAATACATGTTCGGTAAATGGGTGTACGGATATTCTGTTACGATGTCTGTTGCAGGTTTGCTGGGGCTTGACCCCGGACGTACGCTGTGGCTTATCGGCTCGGGATTTGGGGAGACAGCTATGATGATTCATCGCTCGACAGGGGCTAGGGTTAATGGGTTTGAACTGATTCCTGCACTGGTGGAACGGGGGAACATACGTGTTGCCGGCAGAGGCTTAGCCGGCAAAATTCACTTCTACCATCTTCCCCATCTTTTTCAAATGGATTGCTCCTACTGCGACGCAGCTCTCTTCGAATCCATTCTCTGCTTCGTCGACGCCCCGGAAAACCTCTTCTTGAGGGTAGTAGACTGTCTTAAAACAGGCTGTAGGATAGGCGTCGTAGAGCTTATATGGACCCAAGAGCCTACACATTGTGACCTAGCAAATTTACACCAACTGTTCGGCGGCGACATCACCCCTAAAAAATATGTCGATTGGGAGAACTTCTTCACAACAAAAAACCTTAAAGTCGTTGTGAAATCTGTAAGAAAGATAGGGCTTCTTAGAAAATTTTGGCAGGATGTGTCTGAGGCGCCCTTCACAACTATGTCTAATCTGGTAAAAACATGGTATAGATTAGCCGGTTCTCCTAAAGACAGGGAGGCTTGGAAAAGTTTCAGGTCTCTCTATATTCTTTTCGGTGAAAAGCTCGGCGTAGGCTGTTTTGTTCTGGAGAAATAGGGCTTGTGCCGCCTACTTCTG
Organism: archaeon HR01; assembly: GCA_002898355.1. Classification (GTDB taxonomy): domain Archaea; phylum Thermoproteota; class Nitrososphaeria_A; order Caldarchaeales; family Caldarchaeaceae; genus HRBIN01. The sequence continues at coordinate 92,143 of BEHD01000008.1, forward strand.
GGGGCCTGTCCAACGTTGGTAGAGGTTGTGTCCAATGTTGAGAATATCCAGAACTTTGCCCACTACGTGGTTCACTAGGTCATCTATTGTCTTCGGTTTGTGATAGAAGCCCGGCATCGCTGGAAGGACGATGGCACCAGCCTCAGCCGCTAAAAGCATGTTTCTGATGTGCGGGATAGCTAACGGTGTTTCACGGGGTACGATTACGAGAGGTCGTCTCTCCTTGAGCGTGACCACGGCGCTTCTTATAAGCAGGTTTTCTTCATAGCCGTTCGCTATCGCTGAAAGGGTTTTCATGCTACAGGGTATAACAACCATACCATCTCTCTGGAAAGAGCCACTGGCGGGAGCCGCTGCGACGTCCATATACCTGTAGGAAACCTTTGCAAGCGACTCAACGTAGTCTACTGTGTAAGTAGTTTCCACTACGATTGTCTCACGTGCAGCGGGCGTCATGATTAGATGCGTTTCAACGCCTAAATCCCTCAAAACCTCGAGAAACCTGACAGCATAGATAACTCCGCTTCCACCGGATACCCCAACTATAAGTCGCACAACCGGGACAGATAATAGAGAATATTTGAGCATTGTCTTTCCGAGGAGGGTACTATCAAGTTTAGGTTAGGCCTCTTCCTTTATGTATGGGTTTTATGTGGGTTGGTCTGACCTGGCTGATTAGATTATTCTGTTATAGGGATGTCTTTTAAGTGTAGGTTTTTTGCTTGGGTTAAGGTATGGCTATGAAGGTTTTGTATAACAACCTGCCGTGTGGCTTATCTTCACTTTTTCTTTCGGCTCTTGAGCCCTGGCGCTGGCTTTGTCTGGGTGCTTCTCGGGCTCTGATGGTGGTTACTTATAAAGCCTATGGCCTACGATTACTTCCCTCTTCTCAATGACATCCTACTGGAGGAGGGTTGACGGTAGGCTGATAAGGAGGGGGAGATAATACTTGACCTAAAGTTCGTTAAGGGTTACTCTGATGAGGTTAGGGAGTTCAACGATGGTAGGAGGGGTAGGCCATACAAGATAACGTATAGCTATACCCTATTCCTAGCGGTCTTTAGGTATGTCTTCTCGGTCAGGTTTAAGCAGCTGGAGGACTTTAGCATTGAGGAAGAACTTCCCCATACTACCTAGTATAGACTATTCCCGGGTTAGGAGGAGGATAATTAGGCTGGGGATGGACCTTAGCTCCCTAAAGGCTCTAAGAGGGTCTAGAGAGCCTGTAGTCCTAGACTCTACCGGTGTCAAGGCCCATAGGGCCGGATCATGGCTGGAGAGGAAGTATGGTAAGAGGAGGAATGTCAAGATACATGTAGCTGTAAACGCCAAGACTGGGGAGGTAATAGATATGGGGGTGTCTAGGGATGATGTTCGTGACTCCGAGATGGCTGAGGGGATGGTGGATAGGGTGGTTAATGTTGTTGAGGTATCTAGGGTTATTGGAGACGGAGCATACGACTCCATAAAGCTATACAGACATCTAGAAGCTATGGGTATAGAGCCTATAATAAGGCCTAGGAAGAACGCCAGGACAGATAGAGGGCCTCCATCAAGGAGATCAGCAGCCAGAATGATTAGAGACTATGGATACGATATATGGCGCAGGATAGTAGGATATGGCAGGAGATGGATGGCAGAGACAGCAATATCAATATTCAAATCCATATTCGGGGAAGAAATACTCTCCAAGAAGCCCAGATGGATCAGCGTCGAGGCAGTCCAGAAGGCATTCATATACAACCTCCTCCTAAACACAGCATAAATCTAGAATGTAGGAACACCAGCAGGAGAAGAGGGCATAGAGACTAGGGAATTAGGCCACAAGGCAATGCGTAATACAGATATATATATAGTCGAATTAGCTTTCGTGAGATGACTTTGAAGGTTATTAACTTCGGTTTAGCTAGTATCCGGGATAGCCTTCTATTATTAACTTTTTTGATCACTTTGTTTGCTGTTACCATTTCGACAGTAATGGTTAGCGGCATATCGAACGATAATATTTCTGATATCCCTGAGAACATCCCAATTGTTTTACGTTCAGCCGATGAACTTCCTCCAGGTGCGGTTATGCCTGTTGGCTGTGAAAATGCTTATCCTGTGTTACTTCGTGTAGGCGATGCGATTTACGTAGCATGCACATTAGCTAGCCCGGAGGAGATCCAGTTTATCAATAGGCTAATCCCTGAGGTAATTCAAAGGCTTACGGAATTTGGCCTTTTTCCAGATCCCGTTGTAGCAATCGACTACGATGTTCGGCCTCTTAGACTAAATTTAAGACTATCCAGACAATTAACCATAGCTGAAACTGAATTGTTACGGTCTATAATTTCTATATCATTTGAAGCCTCACTTTATGAAGTAAGAGTGGCGTCTCACGTCGTTAATGGTCTATGTACTACCTATAATTCACCGCCAACAGGCTCATGTAATCAGATACGTAATGGTGCGGGGACTATGGGATTCAGAGCTAAGAGACTAGTTTGTATTACAATTTGTTGGTGGGAATTGGGAGGAACCACCTGGGCCCATGATTCGGCCCAAGTAGGTGACACAGTATTCCAACCAGATAACTCAAATAATGCTAATGCTTATGGGACGTTAACAAAACGTGTATGTGCAAATGGTGTTGATGCATCGTTCTTTGCAAAAAATGCCGGTAAACCGGAGATGTCGAATACAATACCCCACATAGGCCCTGTATTCGGTGACTGGACGGGTGGCGTAGTTCCTGGTCTAGCTATCTGGATGATTGGTAGATTTTCAGACAGTATCGGTTTTTACTCTATGACAAATGCTGACATTAATGCAAACACTTGTGGAACAACAGGAACTAGCTGGAAAGCTAACTGGGTTTCAGGTCATAGGCCAGGTGGTGGGGATAGTGGAACTGGTGTTTGTGTGAAAGCAACCATGAACGGTCAAAATGGGTGCTTAAGGGTAGGTATATTGTGGGGAACGTATGGTGCATCTGATGGGATAATCTTCAGTCCATGGCCCGATGTGGAATCAAGGCTAGGAGTAGACGGTTATTAATGGGGAAAAACTATTTTAACATGTCTTTTATGTGTAGAAACAGGGAGTTCATTTTGAGAAGTTTCATCCTTTTCATTTCTATGGGCAGTCTCGTTATGTTTGTAGCTCTTTTTTCGGCTTTATTCATTAGCGGTAGCGTGAATCTCAACACCATAAGTGAAGAGGTTAAAAATTCACAGCAAGATGTTCAAGGAAACCCTTGTCCCCCTGGAATGTATCCCATACTGGCTGGCAGCCTTGAGAATAAACCCTTATGGGCTTGTTCAACATATGACGAGGGGCAAAGGGCCGAGGTTTCCAGAAAGGTAAACGAGATTATCGAAAGGCTGTCAGAGGCTGGCATATATCCTGACCCGGTCCATTCGGTCTCATATGAGCTGGAAGATAGCATGTTTACGGTCTATATCAGGCGGCCGCCTACAGACTCGGAGTATGAACTTCTCATTAACACCGTTCCAAAACCCTTCACCATATACAGAAGTTACGGTCCAATCGATTACCCATGTGATAACAAGAATCATCCCATAAAAGCATGGGTTGGAAACGGTTTAAACACTGAATACTCAGAGCTGGATGTAGAAAGATACTTGCTAGCAGAACGCGCCTTAAAGGAACGCTATCAATACGTTCTAGTGGGTTATCCAGATGTCTACCCAAACGCACATGACACGATCCTAGTGCTATTGGGTGAACAGGAAGTCACAGACGACGACATACAATTTATACGTTCCCTTTTCCCACCACAAATCAGCATAGAGATATGGACCAATAGACAAGATGTGATAGTTGTAACGTTAATTCCGTCATATATACAAATCCTATGTGGTTCAACCACCATAGATGGAGTCAACAACACCAGATAGATAAACCGTTGCCACTAATACTACCTGCATTACATTAGTTTTTCATAAATATTTTCTCGTACCTTCCAGTATCCTATTTCATGGTTGCCACCTTGATTGATCTAGCCGGGCCCACAAGAGCTGCTGTGCTAGGCCCTGTCTGGTGGCAGGGTTTCATAGGCGCCCATATAGCACCCTATATAACAGCAATCACTCTACTGATGCTGGCCAGCTCCTACGTCAGCCCAACTGTGAGTGGGAGGTTGTCGTTGAGAGGGTTTTCTAGGCCTCAAGGGCTTAACTCTCCCAGCCTAGGGGTTGTCTGATGGTGTTGTCTCAGGAGGATGAGGGGGTCAGGACGTATAGCGAGCTGGTAGGTATACTGGAGGGTGAGCTGAGGCGTTTTATGGATGTGGAGGCTGAGAGGTTCGCCAGCGCCGTCAGCATGTTCACTCCCCCGCCGAGGATAAGGGTCTCCGCAGCCTCTAAGGGCTGGAGGGTTGGCGCTGTTGACGGGGGCAGCAGCATCCTCTCCTTCGCAGACGTGAACGTGGGTTTTGCCACCTCGCTGGCTGTGGTGGACGACGGCGCCGGATATAGGAGGGCGATACTTTATCCA
>BEHD01000009.1 GCA_002898355.1 archaeon HR01
ACCCGTTCAAAAGCATAATCGCCCGTGTAGCGGAAACTCTCTACGCCTTTGAAGAGGCGCTGCGGATTGTTGATACGTATTCGGAGCCGAGGGTGGCGAAGGTCGAGCCGTCTGTGAGAGCGGGTCGGGGCTGTGGATGCACCGAGGCTCCTCGCGGAATACTTTATCATAGGTATGACGTGGATGAGCATGGCCGCATACTGTCGGCTAAGATTGTTCCCCCCACGGCCCAGAACCAGAAAAGCATAGAGGAAGACCTTAGAAAGCTGGCGCCCAAAATCATCAAGCTTCCACGCAGCCAAACGGTTTGGCGGTTTGAGCAGGCGATTAGAAACTATGACCCATGCATCTCATGCGCAACCCATTTCCTCAGGCTTGAGGTTGAGCAAGAGTAGAGTCTTGGTGGTTTGCATAGGGAACAGGTTTAGGGGAGATGACGGAGCGGGGCAGAGGGTTGCCGACATCCTCGAATCCGAGCATGGGATAACTGCTGTACGGGTCCAGACGCCAGCTGAGCTGCTGAACATCCCGCTGGACGCCGTGAGTCATCTGGTTGTCGTCGACGCTTTGGAGAAGGTGTCGAGAAGCGGAGAGATACATCGTTTCCAGTCTGTCGAGAATTTGTCCACGGCTGTTCCGTGGAGGTCTACACACACCATGTCGGTGCCTGAGGCGTTAAAGCTGATGAGCCTGCTCAACATTTTTCCCGAAAAACTAACGGTTTACGGCATAGAGGGGGAAAGTTTCCAGCCGGGTGTAGGCATAACCGAAGAGGTTGAGAAAGCCTGTAGAAAAGTGGCGCAGGAGATAGCCAAGTTTTTCTAGGATGATGCATTTGCTAGGGTTGGGCCAGTGTTCTGTATGCGGCGATGGCCGCCTGTCCCAGAGCTATTCCCCCATCACCCGCCGGAGCCTGCGAGGGGAGAAGAACCGTGAGTCCCGTGTTTTGGAGAGCGTCTTTCACACCCTCAACCAGGTAGTTGTTGACAGCCGCGCCGCCCGACAACACCACATACCTCCTCCCCTTTGAATAGATTTCCGCTATCCTACCCAAGCCAAAGCCTACAGCGTATTGAACCATGTAGCCAACTTCCCGCCTATCCGCTCCATTTCTCACCAGCTCGAGGGCCTGTAAAACGATGTCCGTGCTGTCAACCACATGGATGTCTCCGTCTGTTATTCGTGTCCTGATTTTTTCCTCGGTGGGTTTTGAGTTGTCCTCGAGCACTATGGCGGGTTCTCCCTCGTAGGTGCGGTGGGTGCAGAAGCCCAGCATCGCCGAGACCGCGTCCAACACCCGGCCCGTGCTAGATGTGCGTGCAACAGTATTCTCGATGTTTCTCAGCACCAGTTCAAACTCCTCCCAGCCTCTCCTGAACCCTTTCTCGACAAGCCCCAGCTCACGGAAAACCATCCGCAACTCCTCCACCGAGAGCTTTTCCGACAAAATTCCGGCCAGCATTCGGGCGGGATACTCTACGGCCCTGTCTCCCCCAGGCATCTTCTGAGGCTTTAGACAGCCCACTCGCTTGAAGGATGAGTAATCCGCCAAAACCACTTCACCGCCCCACGCCGTGCCGTCGACACCATAGCCCACACCGTCAACAGATATTCCAACAACCTCTTCACCGACAACACCGTGCTCAGCCATCACCGCGGCAGTATGCGCCCAGTGATGCTGGACCCCCAAAAGCTCCGAGCCGAATCTTTTCGACCACTCCTCAGCCAGCAGCGTCGATGGATAAAGAGGATGTAGGTCGCACACATTCACCGCAGACTCTAAAGTGATTCCATAAGATGTGACGAGTGTGTTGAGGTATTTTTCGAGGTCTGTGAAAGAGGTGTATCCGTCTACGTCTCCTATGAACTGTGTAAGAACAATCTTGTCATCGAAAGCAACCGCTCCAGCTGTCTGCAGCATCGCTCCAAACGCTACAACTTCTCTCTCTGTTTTGAAGGGAATCTGTATCCACTGAGGCGCGTATCCTCTACCTCTCCTCAACATAGTCGGCTTCTGGTCCGTGAACCTCACCACGCTGTCGTCAACCCTGTTCACAATCTCCCTGTTATGCATGAGAAAGAAGTCCACGATGTCTGCGAGTTTTTCAAGGGCTTCGTCGTCACGGGTGCACATCGGCTCGTTGTAGGTGTTTCCGCTTGTCATTATGGTGTAGCGCTGTTTCGTGAAAGAGAGAAGGAGATAGTGTAGGCCTGTGTAGGGGAGGAAAACACCCAGCTTCTTGAGGTTGGGTGCCACGAGAGACGAGACAGGCACGTCGCCACGCATCGGAAGAAGCAGTATCGGTCTCATGGGTGATTCGAGCAGCTCGAGCGCCGGGGGAGTTAGCTCGACGAGCAGTGATGCTACGTCGGCGTTTAGACACATTATCGCGAAAGGCTTGGTAGGCCTATTCTTTCTACGCCGCAGCAGGGCTACAACATCGTCATCCACCGCCGAGGCAGCAATATGGTAGCCGCCCAGTCCTTTGACCGCCACGATACAGCCGTCATCAAGAAGTTTAGCCGCTTCTCTCACAGCCTCAAGCCCACCGAGCTGAAACATGCCTTTGCTGTCGACGAGATACACAGAGGGGCCGCATGCGGGGCAGCTGATTCCCTGTGCATGAAACCTCCTCACGTTATCAGGGTCGGAATAGTCTCTCAAGCAATCACTGCACATCGGGAAATCCCTCATCGAGGTGTTCTCCCTGTCATATGGTACACGGTAAAGCATCGAGTAGCGGGGTCCGCAGTTTGCGCAGGAGTTGAAAGGATAGTTGCGCCACCGTGTATCAGACAGAATCTCGTTTAGACAGTCGCCGCAGATTGCGAAATCGGGCGGGATGATTGACCTAAAGCTCGCCGAGACATCGCTCTCCATGATCTCGAAGCGGGTGTAGCCTCTAGGTTCTATGGACGTGGCCGAGAACTTGTCTATACGGGCCTTCTCCGGCTTCCTCGTCTGAAGCAGATGAATAAACTGATCAACCTTTTCGGGTTCTCCTTCGACGATTATCTCGACACCGCTGCCGCCGACGTTTCTAACATATCCAGCCACACCCGTTTGACGGGCTATTCTGTAGACAAACGGTCTGAAGCCAACCCCCTGCACAACCCCCGAAATCCACAGCCTAACCGCCTTCAAAACATCCACCGGCGGCTAACCCGCTCAACCAACATGCAGCCATATTTTAGAGTGATAGTTTTAAAGGCCCCGAACATAGAATAACTATGGAGAGGCGGATGGATTTAAGGAGGCTGACCAAAACAGTCTTCAGAGACAGCATCCTAGCCTCACAGCTCGCCAAACTCATCAACGATTATTGGAGGCTTCTCAGGTCAAACGGGGTTGAAGAGGTCAAGATAATGAATTTCTGCGGCACACATGAATACACCTCAACTCATTACGGCATCAGAAACATTCTGCCCCCGGGTGTTTCGCTCGTAGCGGGCCCCGGCTGCCCTGTCTGCATCACCCCCTCCTACTACGTGGAGACGGCTGTCGGGCTCGCCCTCGAAGGATTCACAGTATACACCTACGGCGACGCCTATAGGCTTCCCGCCGTGAGAGAGGTAAAGGGATGCAGAAGCCTCTCTGACGCGAGAATAGCGGGGGCTGATGTCAGAGTTGTCTACAGTTTTCTCGACGCGGTCAGAGATGCGGCGAGCCATGGTAAGCCGTCGGTCTTTCTGGCGGTGGGGTTTGAGACAACCTGTCCAGCCTACGCATCAGCCATCGCCTCCGAAATGGTTCCCAGCAACCTCACACTCATATCGGCTGGAAGACTGACGCCGCCCGCGGCCCGATACGCGGTGGAGAGGGTTGGAACCGTGTCAGGAGTTATCGCGCCGGGTCATGTTTCAACGATTACCGGCGCCGGTGTCTGGAGATTTCTGCCCGAGGAGTATGGCATACCCACGGTGGTGACGGGGTTTGAGCCAGTCGACGTTCTTATCGCGGTCGCAATCATACTCAGGCAATTAGCCGAGAACAAGCCGGGTCTGGTGGTCGAGTATTCCCGAACCGTTACGATAGAGGGGAACCAGCGGGCCAAGAAACTTCTTTCACAGGTGTTTGATGTCGTGGACTCGGCTTGGCGAGGCATCGGATTCATCGAGCAAAGCGGATACGCTCTGCAGGAGAATTTTGCGCGGTACGATGCTGTCAAGATGTTTGGGCTGAGGGAGCCGGGTAGGGATGGCTGGAAAAACGACCTTCTGCCCGGCTGCATATGTGGGCGGGTGATTCTGGGTGCTGCCAAGCCGACCGACTGCCCTCTCTTCATGAAACGCTGCACGCCCGGCACCCCCTACGGCCCCTGCATGGTTTCTGCTGAGGGTGCTTGCTCCATCTGGGCGAGGTTGGGTGGACGAGAGAGGTTGGTTGAGGTGGTTTGATATGTGTCTCGGTGTCTACGGCAAGGTTCTGCAGGTGAACGAGGATTTGGCTGTTGTGGATTTCGGCGGAGGATTGGTTAAGGAGGCGCTGGTGGGTGTTGAAGAGGTCAAGGCGGGAGACTACGTTGTTGTCCACGCCGGCGTAATCGTTTCAAGGCTCAACGAAAACGAGTTCGCAGAAGTTTTCAACCACGTCTCTGAAGCGGTGCAGATCTTGGCCAGCAGCGGAGCCGACGTGGCTGACTACTGGCAGAGCATAAAGACACGCCTCGCCGAACTGCTCATGCAAAAACCGACGCCAGAGGAGTGAAGAAGTTGAGCAAAATATCTCTCGCACACGGCTCCGGCGGAGTTGAGACACAGCGTCTCCTCGAACGCTTGGTCATCAACCGTCTTCCGGCGTGGATGAAAAAGGTGGAGAACGGGTTGGGGCTGGATTTTCCCGACGACGCCGCAGCCATCCCCGTTAAAAACGGATATCTTGTCTCCACGATAGACGCCTACACCGTCAGCCCCATCTTCTTCCCCGGCGGAGACCTAGGCAAGCTTGCAGCAGCCGGAACCATCAACGACCTCCTCATGCTCGGAGCACGCCCCCTCGCCGTATTGGACGCCATAATAGTTGAGGAGGGCACGGCCATGGACGACCTGGCGAGGCTTGTTGACTCGATGATTGCTGTTTTGAGGGGTGAGGGTGTGTGTCTTATCGGGGGTGATATTAAGGTGATGCCGAAGGGCCAGCTTGACGGCGTGCTGATAACGACGGCGGGCCTAGGTTTCGCCTCCAAGCTGATAGTGGACAACAACATCAAGCCAGGTGACAAGATAATAGCGACGGGACCCCTTGGAGTTCATGGAGCCGCAATCTTCGCCGCTCAGCAGAGAATATTCTCTCATGAGTTCCGGAGCGATGTTAAGCCTTTGACGAAGATTTTGCTTCCCCTGATCGAGCGGTATATTGAAGGTATCCATGCGGCGAGAGACCCTACACGTGGAGGTGCTGCGATGGTTCTCAACGACTGGGCCAGAGGCTCTGATGTCATGCTTGTGGTTTATGAGTCGGAGCTGCCGTTGCCGGAGCCTGTGGTGAACCTCTGCGAGATGCTGGGTGTTGACCCGATGACTCTCGCGTCGGAGGGGGCTGCTCTGCTGGCTGTGTCACCCGAAATCGTGAATGATGTTCTCAACACGCTGTATGAAAACGGATGTGGAGAAGCACGGGTCATAGGAGAGGCTAGAGAGAAAGCGTCCAGCATCGGGGTGGTTGTGCTGAAGACTTTGGTCGGCGGGGCGAGAATACTGGAGCCGCCCAGCGGAGAAATCGTGCCGAGAATCTGCTGAACTTCTAGCGTCCATCCCACGGCCTCTCTAGGTTTTGCTATAGTAGGCTGACGAGGACTGTACTGTCTGCCTCTAGTTCTTTGTTTTTATCCACTGTTACGAATCCGTCTGCCTCGGATAGGTTTCTCAGCGAGTTGGTAGCCCATCCCATAGGGTGCGCTACTATCTCATCACCTATCTTCTCCAGACGGACTAGGTATGATGTCCTCATGTTGTTCTTCGGTTTCACGCTGGCTGTGAGCCGTGCCTGGGTGAAAACGTGCAGCTCCCCGTCTAGGCCCTGGAGTCCGGCCGCTAATACAGAGCCTAGGTAATGTATTGCTGCTGCGAGGGATACGGCGTTTCCGGGGAGCATGAGAACAGGTTTATCCGCCATGGTGTAGCCGGAGCTTTTGAAAGGGTTGTGCTGTATACCCGAGAAATACGGCCTGGCGCCTCTTAGATTCTCCACGACACTCTTAACTATGTCGTTGCCGCCTACTGAGGAGCCTCCTATCGTAAGGACTGCGTCGACAGAGGTGAAAAGCTCCAGCACGGTCTCCCTGAATAGTTTCTCATCGTCCGGAACCACCCTCGTCACGGATACTTGGACTCCAAACTTCTCCATCTGCTTTATGGCTAGAAATGCGTAGCTGATGCCTGCTAGACCTTTCCTCAAGTAGTTTTGGTGGAGCTCGTCGCCTACGCATATTATACCTGCTGAAGGTCTGGCGTATACCTCAACCTCCTCTATCCCCAACACCATGAGGAGTGTGGCGGCCATGGGTGAGATTCTGGAGCCTCTCGAGACTATCTTACGGCCAGCAGCTATGTCCGAGCCCTTGTGGACCACGTTCTTCCCTCCGGTTTCGGGGTGGTGGAGTATCACACCGCCGGAGGCATCAAATACCACATTCTCAATCTTTACGACTGTGTCGGCGCCGTTCGGGATGGGTTCCCCTGTGAATATCCTAGCTGCCTGGCCGGGGCCGATTTCAGGCCCATCTACCAGATGAAGCCTCACAGGCTTATGGGGGGAGGCGTAGGCTATATCCCTCCATCTCAAGGCGACGCCGTCCATCGCTGATACGTCCCTGTCTGGTATATCTCTGCCGGCGTAGATGTCTGCGGCCGACACTCTGCCTACCGAGTCCTCCACTGGAACCTTCTCCGTAGCTGGCCTCCAACCCGTTAGGCTGTGTCGTATCATCTGTAGGGCTTCGTCTGGGTCGGCCAGCTTGATGGGGGTATAGCCCAGCCTACCTTTTAACATCCCCGTCCCCCTCTGCTATTGGCCCGCTCGGCCACCATCTCCACCAAGTCACCGCCCACATCCTCCATTTTTATCACTGGGATGTCATGCACCATCCCCGCTATATCGCCGTCAGCAACCATAACATCCGGCCTGAAGATGTTCAGAAATCTTTCGAGGTCTTCAGGCTTTTTAACAGTCAATATCTTGAAGACATCACTCCGTCTCCCAAGCACGTCCAGAAAGCCCTCGGCCACAACTATATCCACCTTCTCCTCTTTATAGAGTCTAATGATGCGGTCCAGCTCCCTCTCAGCGTCCTCCGGTGTCTTAAGGATGGCCACCTCGTTAGGCGATATGCTGGAGACCATTACTGCACCGCTCTCCCGCATCTTCCAAGTATCCTTTCCAACGGTGTCCATGGTGAAGCTGTGGTGGATATGTTTGACGGATGCCACACGGAAACCTTTAGATGTCAGCCCTTTTATAAGCGTGGAGGCGGTACGTGTCTTCCCACTGTTCTTCCCACCCATCACAGCAACGATAAACATCAGAGGTCCGCTCCCTGCCCAGCGAGTCCCATAGCCTGTGATAGATATTCCTCCATCAGCTTCCTAGTTCCTTTCCTGAGAAGTATCGAGAGGGTGGGGGCTGAGCAGCCCACATGTCTGGCTAGCTCTTTGAGGGATATCCTGTGGGGGTAGTCGAAGTAGCCCTTCATATACGCTGTGTATAGCGCCTCACTCTGCCGCCTAGTTAGGACCCTTCTACCGTTCATCCTGTATATCTTTTCGATGGATGCCTCAACCCCGTACTCTTCCATGTGTTTCACCAGATATTTGAGGTCGGCTTTAGACTCGGCGCCGACCGTCCAGTACGCCCCACCACCATGCGAGGATTCTTTGATGAGGAGGCAGGGGGTGTCGCAGAGGGCCTCGTAGAGGGGGCAGAGCTGTGTCTCGAAGAAGAAGAGCCCGGCCCGGCGGTCTATCAGATATGGGTTGACGGGTTTCAACGAATATTTCTGGATGAACTTTCTCGGGAAAGATAGACGGGATGAATGTGTGCTTACGAGTGCTAGATGGCTCAGCCTCTCACCCCGCCTCTTCAGAGACCTGATAAAAACCGATGCATCATGTCGGTTCCTAGGGATTGCTAGGGGGCAATATGTGGGGGCTTTAACGCTTAGGACGGCTTCAAACACGTATTGATTGGGATGTTAGCTCTTATAAGTCTTCTAGGGGGGAGGATAACATATTCATATCTAACATATTAGCTACATCCTTTAACAAATAGTATAAAAACGGGATAGCTGAAATGATGCATCTGCTGGAGAAGATAGACCGCCGGGAAGTTGTTCAGGATGAATGGATACCCACCACTTGCAGCATGTGCCTACACCACTGCGGAATCCTCGTCCACGTAGTCAACGGTGTAGCTATCAAGGTGGAGGGGGACCCGGACAACCCGGACAACGCAGGCCACAACTGCGCCAGAGCGCCAGCTGTATTGATGAGGCAGTACGACCCCTTCAGAGTTAAAAGACCGATGATAAGGACAAACCCTGAGAAGGGAATAGGCGTAGACCCCAAGTGGCGGGAGATAAGCTGGGATGAGGCGTGGGAGATCATAGTACCCAAGCTTAAGAAGATACTTGAGGAGGACCCCCGAAAACTCCTGTTCGCAGCCACAGATTTTAGGAGGCCGTGGATATGGGCGTGGGGCGGTGCTGTATTCGGAACACCCAACGGGTTCTACAGCGACCTAGGAACCACATGTGGCGGAGGCTATCACCCAGTTAACGGCATCCTCTTCGGCTCCTTTGCCACACAGCCCGACTGGAAATATGTCAAATACCTAGTCTCTGTTGGTGGCGGGGATGGATTCGAATCGCATCTCCACCTCACATGCAATATCAGGAGGGCGTCAGACGCTAGGATGAGGGGGCTGAAGGTGGTGGTTGTTGACCCGAGGATGTCCAACGCAGCAGTGAAGGCAGACGAGTGGATTCCCATCAGGCCTGGCACATCGCTGGCCTTCGCCCTAGGGATGATAAACTCTATGCTTTGGGAGATACGTGGATATGATGAGTGGTTCCTGAAAAACAGGACCAACGCACCCTATCTTATAGGGCCCGATGGATATTATGTGAGGGATAAGGAGACGAAGAAGCCCCTTGTCTGGGACCCGGTGGACAATAGGGCCAAGCCGTTCAACGATAAGACAGTTAAGGATTTTGCGTTGGAGGGGGTTTACAAGGTTGACGGCGTCGAGGCGAGGCCGGCCTTCCAAGTCATAAAGGATAGCCTGAAGACCTACACTCCTGAGTGGGCGTCCCAGATAACCACCGTACCGGCTGAGACCATCAGACGTATAGCGAGAGAGTTTGTAGCCAACGCCCACATAGGTGAGACGATAGAGATTAACGGGAAGAAATACCCCTACAGGCCTGTCTGCTTCCAGTGGTATAGGGGAGCCCACGCCCACGAACATTCATGGCTAGCCAACCTCGCCTTCAAATACGTCAACATGTTGGTGGGCGCTGTTGACACCCCAGGCGGCCAGATCAATGTTCCGTTGGGGTGGGACCCACACATCGACGCATGGGCTGAGAAGAGATATGGATGGAAGGGCCCGGCCTACAACTTTGTAGTACCAAACGAGGACGGAATCGTTACGCCGTGGATTTATGAGCTGAGACCGCCTGTCCCGATGGAATATCCGCCAAAACATCTCGACCTCCTGGAGTATTTCCCGGTGGGGCTTGAGGCAGGCCACCTCTACACCGACGCAGTGCTTAACCCGGACTATTTCGGGATAGATTACAGGCCTGAAGCCGCCCTATTCATCCACGCCAACCCAGTCTGGAACATACCAGCATCTCTTAGAACAATAGAGGCTTTGAAGAAGCTCGACCTAGTCATCAGCGTAGACCTCATATCCACAAGCGAGACAACAATGATGGCGGACATAGTTCTTCCAGATACATCACCTCTGGAGTCTTGGGCCCTTCTTCACTGCGAGGCACCTTTTGTCACAGGCTATACTTTGAGGAGGCCCGTCGTGAAGCCTCCCCCAGAGGCCATGGATGCCACCGACTTTCTCACAGAGCTCTCAGCAAGGCTTGGCATACTGCATAAATGGAACGGGTTCCTAAACTGGCGCTATATAGAGCCTTTCGGCAAACCCCAATACTATCTAGAGCCGAACAAGAAGTATACAGTTCCCGAGTTTCTCGACAGGTGGATGAAGGCCCAATACGGTGAAGAAATGGGTCTGGACTGGTTTATCAAGAATAAGAACAACATACGTGAGATGAGTCCTGAGGAGCTTTACTGGCCCTACGGCGATGTTAGGGTGCAGCTCTACGTGGAGACTGTCAAGAAGTTTGGAGACGAGCTGGAGAGCTTCTTCAAGAGGATAGGCTACCCCAAGCCTTGGATGAAGGGGTGGACGAGAGACTACCTCCCATATCCGGCTTGGCGGGACCTACGCATACACAACCCCGATGACAAGTCATACGACCTCTACATGATATACTATAAGCTGCCGCATATGACCTTCGCAGACCAGGCGACAGTCCCATGGACATCGGATATCGTCCAGAGCAAGCCCGACCTCGTCTCAGCTTTGATCAACAGCGAGACAGCCGCCCGCAAAGGCCTCAGGACAGGTGATGAGGTGGTCATCGAGTCCAAGGCCGGCTCCGTAAGGGCCGTCGTATACGTTACTGAGGCGGTTCACCCTGATGTTGTGGCTTTGAGTAACGCTGGGAGGTGGGTGAACCATCCCTGGGCCATCAATTATGCGCCCTCCTCAAGCATCCTCGTGGAGAGCGGGTTAGACCTGACAGATAAGGTCTCGGGATGCCCGGAGACAGCCGCACGGGTTAGGATTAGAAAGGTAGAGTGAGTGGGGGTGGATTAACTTGGTGAGGCTCGGCATGCTCATAGACTTGAAGCGATGCGTTGGATGCGATGCCTGCACGATGGCGTGCAAGTCCGAGCATGCAACACCTCCGGGGGTCTTCTTCGCAAGAGTATACCGCCACTTCTACGGCAAATACCCGAATGTGAAGGGCTTCTTCCTGCCGGTGCTCTGCAACCAGTGCGATGATGCTCCATGCCTCAAATCATGCCCCAGCGGAGCCATCTACCGCACCCCGGAGGGCATAGTCTTGGTGGATGAGGAGAAGTGTGTCGGCGCAAGGGCTTGCGAGGCCGCATGCCCATACGGCCACATGTTCTTCTTCCAGGGAGACGGACAATACTTCAAAGAGCTAGGATATGTCACACCGTTGGAGGAGCTCCATCTGAGGTATAGAAGGGCTAACACGGCTATGAAGTGTAACTTCTGCTATCACAGGCTTAAGGAGGGGAAGGAGCCTGCATGTGTGGTGGTGTGTCCTGCCGAGTGCAGGATATTCGGGGACTTGGACGACCCTGAGAGCAAGCCCAACAAATATCTTAGGGAGCAGAGGCCGGGTGAGCAGCCGATACCTATCAGGCCTGAGGCCGGCACAAGGCCTAAAGTTCTCTATCTACCGTAGGTGGATGCCATGTCAACACCTGTACTGACCCGTGATATTATATCGGTCCAGACGGTTGATACACTGGCCTTTATAGCGTTGGCCATCATAGTGGCCGGGGTGGCTTACAAGCTTCTGCAGTGGAGGCGTGTCATACCTAAAGGCTTCATGAAGGAGGTCGTGGGTAGGCTGGGATATGGGGGTGTAACTTCGACAGCCGTCAGGGAGCTGGCGTCCAAGCTTGTCGCCAACACGGGCTTGTTCAACGAGGGGTGGAGGAGGGCTGTCCACCTGGCCATGTTCTGGGGGTTTGTAGGCCTCATGATAACTACCACGTGGGCGTATATCGTCAACCCCCACGCAGACTACAGGCCCATAACGGAGCCGTACAGGATTCTGGGAAACGTTAGCGGTGTAGTGTTGCTGGTATCCAGCAGCATAGCCCTTCTCCGTATAGGGTTCTCCAGCCGTTTCAGACATGCGAGGACGTGGCGGGACCTAACATTCTTATCGGCACTATGGCTTTCAACAGTCACAGGCTTCACAACACAATACTATAGGGAGATGGCGTATACGGTAGCGGGCGACCCTATTGCCGGCCAGCTCCTCTCCCTCAACTACCAGCTACACTTTATCCTGATAGGGCTCCTACTAGTCACAGCGCCCTTCACATCCTTCATGCATGCCATCACAACCCCGTTGCTCAGGCTCTATGAGAGGTTTGGGAACAGAATAGCTCCCGCAGTAGGACTGCGAAGGGCTAAGACCACAGCCGACATCTCATTCATCCAGAGGGTTTACGAGGAGAAGCAGATTTTGAAGGGTGTATCGGACGGCGGAGGCGGTGGGGCCGCAAGCCCTCCAGCCACCGACGAAAACCCAGAGCTTAAAGACATCCAATTCTTCGAGAAGCTCTACAGGAAGGAGAACTAGTAAACCGGTGTTGACGGGTCAACGGTTTCAGCCCATCCCTCTATCCCGCCCTTCATACTCCAAATATTGCCATAGCCCATCTCCCTCAAAATCTCTGACACCATCCTGCTGATAACACCCCGGTGACAGTATAGAACCACCTTCTCATGTTCTAGCAGAGCGTCCAGCATCTCCCATATCCTATCGACGGGGATGTGTATGGAGCCTTCTATCCTGCATATCTCACGCTCCACGGCATCCCTGACATCGACCAGGAGAACATCCTCGCCGTGGGCGATCATGTTCTTCACCTCCAGCGGGGAGATCTCTTTTTCAGATGGGGTTGGGTTGATGCCGCAGAAGATATCGTAGTCCTGTAGCTCCTGAATCGTAGGGTTTTCTCCACATGCAGGGCATTCAGGGTTACGGGATATGGGTATCTCGGCGAAGTCCATAGCAGCCAGGTCCATGACCAACAACCGGCCTATCAGCGGTCTTCCAAACCCGAGAAAAACCTTAACAGCCTCCCAGGCCTGGATGCATCCCACAACACCCGGGAGAGGCCCTAGGACGCCTCCGTCGGCACAGCTGGGTACAGTACCGGGAGGAGGTGGTTTCGGGTATAGGCATCGATAGCATGGCCCTCCCTGTGAGGAGAGGACCGATACCTGGCCGAAGAACTTGTATATGCTTCCGAAGACGTAGGGCCTGTTCATGATGACGCAGGCATCGCTCAGCAGATATCTTGCCGGATAGTTATCCGTCCCATCCACCACGAGGTCGTACCGCCCCACGGCCTCTAATCCGTTATCCCTTGAAAGCTTAACATTATAGGGCTCCACATCAACCTCCGGGTTTAGCTCGGCCAACCTTCCGGCCAGAACCTCTGCCTTCAACCTGCCCACATCCCCTGCTCTGTAGTATATCTGGCGTTGAAGGTTGCTGGGGTGGACTACGTCAAAGTCTACAAGCCCTATCTTACCGACTCCGGCTGCTGCGAGATAGTATGCTGCCTGAGACCCTAGACCACCCAGGCCAGCCACCAAGAACCTAGCATGTCTAAGCTTTGTCCAACCCACCCTATCTAGAAGGCTGAAGATGCTGCGGGCGGACATATGACGCTCCTTAACCGCCGGCCATACCCATCATGAGTTGGACATCGCCTGCTTCATCGACTTTAAGCAGCACAGGTGTTTTCTTCCCGTCGGGATGTCTCTTCCTAGCGTCCTCGTATGCTTCTTGGATTGACCGGCCTACACCAACCACATCACGTCCTATCAACGCCACATACCTGCCCCTGAAGAGGTTGGAGAAGAATTTCTTGTTCTGGAGGACCCACGTGTAATCAACATCCACCGACATACTATAGCCGTAGAAGTGAAAGTGGCTTATAAGATTTCAGGGATATAATCAGTGTGAGGCCCTCCTCATGAGAAACTCGTAGAGCGCTACGGCGTTGTTCCGTTCCCTGTCGGACGCTGAATATAGTAGGGTTACCCTGCTTTTCCGGGCCATCTGGAGAAGCTGCTGCACCAGCTCCTCCCTGCCAGCCAGCTCCTCCCAATACCTCCTACGGAACTCAACCCATTTACTGGGGTCGTGGCCGAACCACTTTCGCAGGCCGGCGCTGGGCGCTATATCACGCATCCAGAGGTCAATCTTGGCGGTGTTTTTCTTCAGGCCGCGGGGCCAGAGACGGTCCACGAGTATGCGGACACCATCATCCACATCCGGCGCCTCGTAGACCCTCTTAACCCGGATATCATACATGGCTTATCCTAGACTATGTTCTGATATAAAGGATGCGGCCTTGTGGCGGGTTCCAAACCCCTGCTACGGTTATGACGGCGGATTCGCCTGGTTGTTTAGCCTCCTCTCCTCTTTATCTCGGCCTCTATCTCCTCGTAGGTCATCCCTGTAACATCTATGCCCATCTCACGGGCTTTCTCGATAAGCTCATCCCTCTTGGAGGCCTTCTCGAATTCTCTCTTCGCCTGTCCGATAGATCTGGCCAGCTGCGGCAGCTTGCCCGGCAGTATGAATAGAGCTATCACCACTATGGCCAGCACGATAGCTATCTCGGTTAGCGTTAACGCCATGGCTTTACTATGTTTCGGTTTAACTTAAAGTTTTTGATACGCCATCTATAAGTAGAACCATATTAGGTGCGTTAAACCATTCAGTCTGTAATGTTGAGGGTTCTGGTCTGCGACCCTATAGAGTATTCGGCCGTCAGGATGCTGTCCTCCGCAGGTCTTCAGGTGGATTCGAGGCCTGACATCAGCGGTGAGGAGCTGGAGAGGGTGGTGGCCTCCTATAACATTCTAGTGGTTAGGGGCCGGACCAAGGTTACGGCCCGTGTTATAGAGCATGGTGTGCCAGCCCTCAAGATAGTGGGTAGGGCTGGGGTAGGCCTAGATAACGTCGACCTCGAGGCTGCTGCGAAACATGGTGTGAAGGTTTTGAACACGCCCGAGGCGCCCACCAACTCGGTGGCGGAGCTGGTGATAGGGCTTATGATAGCTGTGGCCAGGAAGATAGCCTGGTCTGATAGGGTGATGAGGATGGGGGGATGGCCGAAACATGAGGCGATGGGTGTGGAGCTCCACGGTAAAACCTTGGGGGTGGTCGGCTACGGTAGGATAGGGAGGAGAGTGGCGGAGATAGCCTACGCCATAGGCATGAGAATACTGGCCTATGATATAATATCCATACCTCAGGAGGTGCTGGCCAGGGCTGGGGCTAAGCTCACAACCCTTGAAGAGGTGCTGACATCCTCCGATTTTATCACACTCCATGTTCCGCTAACAGCTGAGACACGCCACTTCATAGATAGGGAGAGGCTTGCCTTGATGAAGAAGACAGCCATCCTTGTCAACGCATCCCGCGGCGAGGTGGTTGATGAGGAGGCCCTGTATGAGGCGTTGGCGGAGGGTAGGCTAGCCGGCGCAGGCTTGGACGTGTTCCAGAGAGAGCCTCCAACCGGCAGCAAACTCCTATCCCTGGATAATGTTGTTGTGACGCCCCATATAGGGGCCCAAACTCTGGAGGCCCAGGAGCTGGCAGCCACTATGCTGGCTGAGAAAATATTGGCTGAGCTGGGGTTAAGAGCCTAGGAGTCCCCTCTCCAGTAGATGGGCTGGATAGTAGCCCCTAAATTTCTCGAAGAAGTAGACTGTGACAGGCTCCTCATAGTATCTATCTAGCCAGGTTTTGCCTGGTAGGTTTAGCTTTCTACTCTCCCGTAGCCAGGCCCGCATCTCCTGCTCAGCCTCCTCTATCGAATGGTTTAGGAGATCTAGGGGGCAGAAGATATACATCGGCCTGTTCTTCACGGTGTGTCTCGTTGTCTTGGGTGGGAGGAGGATTCCTCTAACAGCCATGTCGAGGACATCCTCCTTTTCGAGGCGGGGAATGAGATAGCCGGATTCGAGGCTGCCTTCCTGGATGAGGTGGAGGATACGCTCCTCGGGGACATACTCCAGCCCTGAGCCCTTGAACTTTTCATCAAGCCGGTCCACAAGCCTCATCAAGATGTCCAGCCCTACCCTACCAGCCCTAAACTCCAGCACCTCCCCACCCGTTATGATGACTATCGAATATCCCCGCATCCACATCCCCAGATCTAAATCCCTGACTGAGAGTTTCACAACATTGAGGCCAAGCCTCTCCCCCTCATCTAAAACTTCTTCAGCTTTTACGGGTTCGTGGATGAGCCTGGCCCATGTCTCCAGCCTCACATCACCGCTGAAATAGTCTATATCGTACACTGGTGCTAGGCGTAGGTTGAGGCGCTTGAGGGCGGCCAGGCGGTGGGTCCCATCAATTATTAGATGTTTTCTGCGGTCCGCTATTATTGGGTGGATTACGTACCCTAGGCCTCTTATCTCGCCGGCCAGTTTATCGGCGAGCGACTGGATGGTTCGTTCATGGGGGGTTAGAAGGCTGACATAGTCAAAGCTGAGACTCATAGAGTTTCAGCCGAGTATCTCTCCAGCTCTTCCAGCTCATCAGCGATATACCAGGGTGTTTCACCATAAACATCCTCCAGTATTGCAGCCGGCTTCAGAGGCGGTGTTGACTCGGCTATCTCGGTGGCCTTCCGCAGCTCCTCCCTGAACTCCTCTATGAACCTCTCCTCTTCCTCCACACTCCACAAGCCTTTCGCCGTGAGATATTTCCTCATCCTGGATATCGGGTCCAGCTCCCTCCACCTCCTCACCTCCTCCTCGCTCCTGTATCTTCTCGGGTCGTCCGCTGTTGTGTGGGCGCCTATCCGATAGGTGTAGGCCTCTATAAACGCTGGCCCGCCACCCGCCCTAGCCGCCTCCACATACTTCCTCACCACGGTGTAGACCGCCAGCACGTCGTTGCCGTCCACCCTTACACCGGGTATGCCGTAGGCCTCAGCCTTCACCGCCAAGGTTTCAGCCCTAGTCTGAAGACTGACCGGGACCGAGATGGCCCATTGATTGTTCTGGCAGAAGAATATGACTGGGGTTTTGAAGACGCCTGCGAAGTTTATGGCCTCATGGAAGTCTCCTTTAGATGTGGCGCCATCACCCATGTAGACTATGAAGACGCTCTTCTCCCCCGCCGACTTGGAGGCCATCGCCATCCCCACTGCTATCGGGGCCATCAGAGAGACCCCGCCAGCACCTACCACAATCCTCCTCCACCTATCGCCGTAGAGGGTTATCTCATGACCCTTCAAAACATCCCTCGAGTTTGCGAACATCCTGTTCTGCAGCTCCACCAGCGGAACCCCTCTTGCGATGAGGACGGGAAACTCCCGGTAGGTGGGGAAGACCCAGTCGACCTCGGATAGGGCGTGGGCGGAGCCAACCATCGAGGCCTCCTGCCCCTCGGCGGGGGCATATCGTGAGACTCTACCCATCGGATGTATCCGCAGCATCCAGTCGTCGAAGACTCTGGCAGCCACCATATCCTTCATGATTTTTACCAGTTTAGATTCTGTGAGGGTGGGGTCTGGCTCACCCTCGAGGACGCCTTGGGGGCTCAGCAGCCTTATCATCTGAGACATGTTAATGGCTGGCCCGTAGTCTCAGCGTTCTGAGCAGTTCAAGAAGCTCTTCATCCTCTACAGGCCCCTTCTTCTCCAGAGACCTCTGCTTAACAGCCTCTAGGAGGAGTTGAAGCTCCTCGGATGTGGCCTCCTGGCCCAGCTGTTTTAACTTCCACTCCAGAGAGTGTCTCCCACTCTTCTTCCCAACAAGTACATCATGCCTGTTCCCCACCAGCTCCGGTAGGAAGGCTTCGGAGCCTAGATGATACTTCATCCATCCTGCAACGGCTATACCCGACTCCCTAGTGAAAACCCTGCCACCCACTATGGGTTTGTTGGGAGCCACCCTGAAGCCTGTGTACTTCTCAACTATCCGGGAGACCTTGACGAGGGAGCTGTAGTCTAGGCCCAGCCGTCTGCCGTATAGAAGCTCTAGGGAGAGGGCTACCTCCTCCAGGGCTGCGTTGCCCGCCCTCTCACCGATACCGTTCACCGATACGTGGACCACGCTGGCTCCACCCGCAAGCCCCATCACACTGCAGGCGGTGCCTAATCCGAAGTCGTTGTGGCAGTGGACCTCCAGGGGGGCGTTAACGGTTTTCCCCACCTCCTCTACGAGCCTTCTAAAAGCTTCGGGGGTTGAGCAGCCGAAGGTATCCACAACTGTCACGGCGTCGGCGTGGGCCTCCCTAACAACGGCCGAATATATCTTCTTGAGAAATCCGAGGTCGGCCCTAGTTCCATCCACCCCGAAGAAAACCGTGTAAAGGCCGTGGGCCTTCGCATATTCCACATACTCCACGGCTTTCTCCAGAACCATATCAGGCTGCCAGCCGAACTGGGCCAGCTTCGGAACACCCACCGGCCCCTCAGTCACTATACCGGATACATCCGCCTTGAGGGCCGCGTCAATATCCTCCTTCACAAGCCTCGCAAAAGCGAATATCCGGGCCTTCAAGCCCTCCCTGGCTATAAGCCTGACAGCCTCGGCGTCCTCAGCTGAGACGACAGGCATTCCGGCCTCTATCCTGTGAACACCCAGCTCGTCAAGCGCCCTAGCTATCTCCAGCTTCTCATGAGACCTGAGAACCACGCCCGGCGTCTGCTCCCCATCCCTAAGTGTGACATCGTGAATCTCGATTTTCTCAGGGAAGTTGAAGCCGGATACGAGGGTGTAGTTGAAGGGGCTGACCCAGTGCTTCTCCGATTTCCAAGGCTCTGACATCGTTACTCCTCCGCAATTATCGGGTTACGCATAACACCCAGCCTTTCTATCTCCGACTCCATTATGTCGCCGGGCTTGAGGTAGTAGCGTTCGGGGTTCTCCCTGAAGGCGGCCACACCCGATATCGTACCCGTCGTTACGATGTCGCCGGGCTCCAGCATAACCCATGAATAATGCTCCAGGATCTCCTGAATTGTTACGGAGAGCCTGTTGGTGTTGCCGGACTGTCTAACCTCGCCGTTGACCCTCAGCTCCATCTTCAGGTTGTGGGGGTCCGGGACCTCATCCTTCAGTGTTAGGAACGGGCCTAGGGGTGCGAAGGTGTCCAAGTTTTTACCGAAGTTGAGCAGCCCATTCTTCATCTCAACCCTCTGTATATCCCGGGCTGTGATGTCGTTGAAGACCATGTAGCCAGCCACATAGTCCAAGGCGTTGTTTCTGGAGATGTATTTGCAGCGTCTACCTATTACTATGGCCATCTCCAGCTCGTAGTCCAGCTCCTTGGTGTATCTGGGGTAGATTATGGGGTCGTAGGGGCCTATGACCGCCGAGGGGCTTTTGAGGAATGATATCCACTGGGGGATGGGGAACTCCCACCTGGCCTTCTCAGCCTCCTTGGCGTGCTCTCTGAAGTTGCCGGCCGTGTGAATTATCTTACCCGGCCTAGGTATTGGAGCCGTCAGCCTAACCTCAGACAGCCTATAGGTGAGGCGGCCGCCGTCCAGCTCTCCGGAGAGTATAGCCCTAGACCTCTCCGCAACCTCGCCCAGAGCCTCCAGAGCCCTCCTCCCCCTCCTGAGAAGCCCAAGCATATTTGACGGCAGCAGCCCATCTGCGAGTATCTGAGGGTCCTCCTCACCCTCAGACTCGAGGATTGCTGCGTATGCATGGTTGACATCTATCAGCGTATCGCCCACCACCAGGGCGGCTCTCGGCGTCTTGAGATGGGGGTGTATATAGGTTGCTAGCTTCAACTCAAGAGCATGTGATACTGGCCTCATAATATATATTTGAACTCTTCCTCTACGGCTTGCCCACTATTCTGCCGCTCCATGGGCAGAATTGTCCGACGGTGTCTATCCAGTAGTCGAGGGCTTGCTCGATGTGGCTTGGTAGGCCGTCGCAGAGTTCTATGCTGACCTCGGCCATTCTGACGGTTTCGGGTATGAGGTGCCAGCTCCATGGACTGTTGAAGCCGCCGTCACCCCTTGCTAGGGCACCTGTGGGGAAGAGGTTGTTTCCACCCCTCATATTCTCTTCGGCCAGCTTGATGGTTTCTGGGTCTGTAACGTAGATGGTGAACCTCTCACCCTGGACATCCACTATGAAGTACTGTCCGGCAGGCCTGGTTTGGAGGGTGAGCATTACTCCGGCGGCTAAACCGGCCAGGAGAACAGCTGCCACAGCGGCGTATAATGCTCTCACCATGGGATGGGGATGGTTCGGCCACGATAAATGTCTACAAAGTAGAACGTGTGGGTGTATGAATTTCTAGTGGGCGGGTTTGATGTGTTTTGCTATGTTTTTGTAGGTGGCGGTGGATGCGAATATTGCGGCTGCCACGATGACCATGGCGGCTCCGGAGGCTATGTTGAGGTAGTAGGAGAGGTAGAGTCCTATAACGGCTGAGGCTCCGCCTATTACCGCCGCCTTGGCCATCATCTCGTTTAGCCGTTTGGAGATTAGGTAGGCTGTGGACGCCGGCGTTATGAGCATGGCCACCACCAGGACCACTCCGACGGAGCGGAGGGATACCACTATGGCAAGGGTCATCAAGCCCATAAGGAGGTAGTGAAGTATAGTGGCTCTTAGGCCGAAGGAGTGGGCTAGAACCGGGTCGAACGAATATATCATCAGCTCGCGGTATAGGATTACGATTATCGCCAGCACGATGGCCCCTGCGACGGATGTCATCAGCATGTCGTATATTGAGACGGCCAGTATGTTTCCGAAGAGTATGTGGAGTAGGTCGACGGCTACGCTTCTTATGGCGCTTATCAGGGCTATACCTAGGGCGAAGGCCGCTGTGAAGACTATACCAAGCACTGCATCCCTCTTTATCCTGGTCTTCCTCTCCAAGACGCCTATTCCGATTGCTGAGGCTAGGCCTGCGCCCAGAGCTCCTAGAAACAGGTCTAGCCCTAGGACGTAGGCTATCGCCACTCCTGGCAGGACTGAGTGGGAGACCGCATCGCCCAGCAGGGCCCAGCCCCTTAGGATGGCGTAGCTGCCCACCACGCCGCCTACCACCCCTATTATTAGGGCTACCAGCAGGGCTCTACGCATGAACTCGAATCTTAGGGGGGTGATGAGCAGGTCTAGCAGTGTTGTGGTTTCACCGTCTTCCTGTCCCCTGTTTTCTCTGGCTTCCCTGAGGGCTGAGACGATAGCCGCTGTGTTGGTCTTCATCATGCCTATGTAGGTTTCCGCCCCGCTTCCAGGCCTTCCTAGGGAGTCGCCGTATAGTGGGCCGCCTACTGAGACGCCTGCCTGCTCCGCCACAGACCTGAGTATCTGGGGGTTGATGGTTGTCTCTATGAAGACAGAGGGCACACCCTCCCGTCTAATCATCTCTATCAGGCCTGAGACTAGTGTCGCAGATGGCTCTTCATCGGTTGTTATACCCCAAACGGTTCCGATGATTTTGAATCCGTATCTGTCTCCGAAGTATCTGAAGGCGTCGTGGGATGTGATGAGCTTTCTATTCTGTGGCGGTATGGTTTCGAGAGTTGTCTTAATCCAGCTGTCCAGCTCCTCCAGCTCTGCTATGTATCTGGCGGCGTTGCTTTGGTAGTATCCACGGTTTTCCGGGTCGAGCGTGGATAGGGCGTCGGCTATGCGGCCTGCCCACTGGATTACGTATGTGGGGTCCATCCAGACGTGTGGGTCGGGCTCTCCAGTCCTCTCGTCAACCCTGAAGCGGAGGCCGTCAGACAGTCTGACCAGCGGGCTGCCCTGCCTCAGGTTCTCCACTAGCCGTGTAAGCCAGTGCTCCAGCCCGAGCCCGACATAGAAGACTATGTCAGCCTTCTCCACCAGCTCGGCATCGCTGGGTGTTGGCTGGAAGATGTGGGGGTCTCCACCCAGCGGCACTATACTGTAGACATCAACCCTGTCACCGCCCACATTCTTGACAACATCGGCCACTATCGTTATGGTGCACACAGCGGATATCCTGCCTTCAGAGCCTCGGCCTCCAGCCGGCCCTATGTTGACTGGGATTAGCAGGGCTGCGGCTGTTATGGAGAGTATGATGGGGATGAGGATTTTACTTCTCAACAAGCATGCCCTTGATGTCTGCTACGTGGAGTGCGGTGGGGCTTCCACCGTAGGTTTTGAGGAGTAGCTCCTCTGTGAGGACTGCGGAGGGCGGCCCCCACGCAACCAGACGGCGGTTGAGCAGGACTATCTTATCCAGCTCCTTGAAGTATGTGCTCAGGTGGTGGGTGGACATCACGACTGTCTTCCCCCTCCTCCGCTCACGCTCGAGAACCTCAATCACCACATCCTCGGTCACGACATCCAAGCCTGTCAGCGGCTCATCTAGGAGGTATATCTCGGGGTTCTGGGCTAGCATGCGGGCCAGGAAGACACGTTGCTGCTGTCCTCCGGAGAGGTCCCGTATCCTCCTATCCGCAAAATCGCTCATCCCCACAGTCTCCAACGCTTTGCCGGCGTATTCCAAGTCCTCCCCCCTATATCTCTTGAGCCCTCTGAGGTATGGGTATCTCCCCATGAGTACTACATCCAGCACTGTGACGGGGTAGTCCCAATCCACTTCACCACGTTGAGGGATGTAGGCTATCTTCCGCTTCACATCTACGTTGTTGGATGGGTTCTGGCCTAGGACCCGGACCCTGCCCCTGAGGGGGTTGAGGAGGCCGTTTACGAGCTTGAGAACGGTTGACTTGCCTGCTCCGTTGGGGCCTATCAGGACTGCGAACTCGCCCCTCTCTATCGTGAAGGAGATATCCTCTACAGCCGTGTTCTCCGCTGTATCGTAGGTGTAGGAGACGCCGTGTAGCTCTATCACATGTGTTTTGATGGATTCCTCTAGGCGGGTTGTTAGCATGGTTCTAATGGGATTTAGATTGGGCTAAAATTTAGCCTTATCTAAATTTACCGGCCAACGTAATACCTAAACCCGTCTAGCCATCAGCCAGGCACCCACGTAGGAGCCGGCGGTCAGAAAGCCGAAAACCCAGTGCAGCCCCTCCGACAACGGCCCAGGACTACCTCTAAAAAGCATATCCAAGCCCACGGCACCCTGGATAAGAAGCAGCACCACAGTGATGACGGTATGCCGCATCACACGCCGTATCCCACGTACAGTGAGAAGCGCAGCCAGCAGCAATCCCAGCAGGATTACAGCCAGAGCCACATGAACAGCCACGAAGACGGGGCCTACAAGCCTGTTAGCGGCGCCGAGCAATACCTGTAGGACCGCAAGAACAGAACCCACACCCAGTAAAAGCTTTGCACCGGGCATATCATAAGCAACAAAACCGCCATAACTTAATTCTTACTGTATATCCAACTATTTAATAGAGGGGTAATACCTTCTCTGGGGCGGGTAGAACATCTGTTCTAATCCCTAGAAATAAGCGTGGCCCTATGGCTTGATTTCCATGTTGGATGGTGGCGTGAGAAGAGTGGCTGTGCCAGCCATACTCGCAGTCTTTATCGTGGTTATGGTTTTCTCGATGTGGGGGCTGCAGGGCCTGTGGTCCGACAGCGGCCAGATAAGGACAGCCCAGATAAAGAAGTTCACATCCGTCCAAGAGCTGAGGGCATATCTTATGGAGGCCCAGAAACACTCGCCGCCCCATTATGGGGGTTTCCAGCCGCCGGCCAGGTTAAACCAGATGGGTATAGCGGTTACACAGACGGTTACACAGGCCCTGGCGGAGCAGGGGGGATATAGGTTCTCAGAGACCAACGTCCAAGTATCAGGTGTGGATGAGGAGGACATCGTCAAGACAGACGGCAAATACATCTACATAGCCCAGGGCTCCAGAATATTCATAGTTAGAGCCTACCCACCATCCATAGCCGGCCTCCAGGCAGTAGTCAACATATCTGAAGCCGTAACCGGACTATACGTAAACGGTGACAGCCTTGTAGCGGTGTCTGGAGGAGGGTTTTACGGTGTTCCACTGATAGAGTGTTTAGACTGCATCGGCCGGCCGGTGGTGTCGGGCAACACAACCATACAGGTCTTCGACATCTCTGATAGGAGTAGGCCTGTGGAGGTGAGGAGAGCCAGTGTCACAGGCTGGCCCATAGCCTCTAGAATGATAGGCGACTATGTCTACCTCATTACATCCGAGATGGTCTTCATAACCTCCGAGAACGTTTCGCTGCCTGGATACTCTGTGGATGGTGTAGGCTACGTGGTTGAGCCAACGATGATATACTACGCCAACATACCCGACCAAGCCTACACATACACCAACATACTATCCGTTAACGTGAAAAACCATGCGGAGGAGAGCAGGGTGACCACAGTCATGACACCGGCCTCCGGAACAGTCTATGTCTCACACGATAACATCTACATAACAGCACCCCGATGGGTAGAGGGCGCCGACACCACAGCCATACACAGACTTGCCGTTGATGGCCCGGAGGTGCGGCCTGAGGCGGCCGGTGAGGTGCCTGGATACCTACTCAACCAATTCAGCTTGGACGAGTACATGGGTTATCTACGGGTTGCCACTACCTCTCCAGCCGGGAGTGGGGGGACGGTAAACAGCCTCTACATCCTAGACATGGATTTGAAGATAGTGGGCAGGGTTGAGGGGCTTGCACCCGGTGAGGAGATATACTCGGTCCGCTTCATGGGTGGGAAAGCGTTTCTCGTAACCTTCAGGAAGGTGGACCCGCTCTTCGTCGTGGACCTTGAGAACCCGAGAGAGCCACGTGTGCTGGGAAAGCTGAAGATACCGGGCTACTCCAGCTACCTCCACCCATACGATGACAGACACCTCATAGGATTGGGGAAGGATGCGAAACCTGCCGAGACAGGAGACTTCGCATGGTTTCAGGGACTGAAGATATCCATCTTCGACGTCTCCGACTATACAGACCCTAAGGAGCTGGACACAATAATTCTAGGGGACAGAGGCACCGACTCCGAGGCCCTATACAACCATAGAGCCTTCCTCTTCGACCGTGAGAGAAACCTTATGGTGATACCGGTTTTACTGGCTTTGATAGATTCATCCGACTACGGCGGCGGGGTGGAGCCCAACACCTTCGGCGAGTTTGTCTTCCAAGGAGCCTACATCTTCAAGATATCACCCGAAGAAGGCGTCAAGATACTAGGCCGGATCACCCACCTACCAGACGGTGAAGACCTCCTTAAAAGCGGCGACTTCTTCGCATCACGCTACATGGTGAGGAGAAGCCTCTACATAGACGAAGTCCTCTACACCATCTCCGAGGGAAAAATCATGGCCAACAACATCGAGACACTGGAGAAGCTGGCCGAGATAAACCTACCCACCTCACCATAAAAATCCGGCCATAATCTTAGATGAACGAAAAAACCAAGTTGGCTCAGACATTCGCTGGGATGTGTTAGTTAGCGATAGTGGGGAGGGGTTTAAGGTAGACCCCCTAGACGCATACACCGCTATTATCTCTCCCGAATCCATGTCTATAGCCGACCACACATACGATATATAACCACCAGTCTCATCCACAGCAATAATCCTCCTGAACTTCCTAGATAGCCTATGAACCCAACCCCTAGATACCCGCTCCACAACATAATAACAGAAAAAGGACAAGCAAGGCCATAGGCCATGCTCAGAAAAGCTTAAGTTGACAGTACCGCTCAAGCGTAAAGCTTATCTGTGGGCTGACCGTTGGAAGATTATGAAAGAACTGTTTAAGATGTGGTCCCACACACAGATGATAACAGCTTTCATCGTATCAGCAGGGTTGTACGCTGCGCTTCTCTTTGTCTTCGCAGCCCTTCCTATATGGCTCATCCCCGGGGTGACGGCCATACGCCCGGGAAACGCCATCCCGCCTTTCACAAGTCTGCTGTTCGGGCCCGCTGCCGCATGGGGCTCGGCTGTGGGAAACCTGATAGGGTTCGACATCCTCGGCGGAGCTTTGACGATAGGCAGCATCGGGGGATTCATCGGAAACTTTTTCCTAGGACTCGTTCCCTACAAGATGTGGCACAGGCTTTTCAAGGAGGAGCCTCACTGCAGAAGCGGCTCCAGCCTATTAAAATACGAGTTCGTGGTTCTTACACACTCCGGCGTCGTTGCCCTAATAATTCCCTACTGGACAGAGCTGGTCGGGTTTGTTCCCTTCACACCTCTAGCCTTCATCATCTTCTTCAACGAACTGATTTCAGCCGCCATCATAGCACCCATCCTCATGGCTCTTGTCTATCCCCGCGCTAAGAAGGCAGGCTGGCTCTGGACCGATGTCATGAAAGGATACCAATACACACCGACGGAGGTGAAATCTCATCACAGGCTCGGCGGGGCGCTGGTTTTCTTCAGCGGAGTGGTAGGGCTTTGGATAACCATCCTCGTCGGCCTCGGACTCGGCCAAGGACTGTTCTTCGGGCCGGGCGTCGGGTTCGCTGGAGGCTCTCTGCTGGCTGTCGGCGGGGTATTCATCCTCATATTCGCTGTTGGGATGGCTCTTCTGGCTAAAGACTAAACCCCTTTTTTATATGGCGCTTGTAGAAGTTAAGGATGTTTGGGTCAAGTACAGAGGTGCACGAGACTATTCCCTGAAAGGCGTAACCCTAAGCATCTCCGAAGGCGTCGTCGCTGTGATAGGCCCGACCAACGCCGGAAAGACAACGCTCTGCAAAACCATAGCTGGAATAATTCCCAACGTGGGTGCCTACGACGATTTCAGGGGCGAAGTCTTGGTGGACGGCGTCTCCACCAAAGGGCGGAAAGTTGGAGAAATAAGCAGGAAATGCGCGATGGTTTTTCAGGACTATGAATCCCAGCTCTTCAGAACAACGGTGGAGCTGGAGGTTGCCTTTGGACCGGAAAACCTGATGCTTCCCCTCGAGGACATACGTGAGCGGGTGAGGGATGCTATCAAGGCGGTTGGCCTCGAAAACTTGGAGAAAAGATACAGTTTTGCGCTGAGCGGGGGCCAGAAGCAAAGGCTAGCCATCGCGTCTCTGCTCTCCCTACAGCCAAGCCTACTCATCCTTGACGAGGCTACAAGCGACTTGGACCCTGTTGGAAAACGGGCGATATACGAAGTTGCTAAAAACTTGATGGAGCAAAAAGTCATTAAGTCTCTTGTTCTAGTCGACCACCATCTCGAGAAGGTCGCGGCCTTCGCCGACAGAGTAATTGTGATGAAGGATGGAAATGTGATTATGGATGGGCCAGCCAGCCATGTTTTAAGCGAGGTCGAGATGCTCATCCAGCTCGGCCTACATCCTCCCGACACAGCTGCCATTTACAGCCGAATCCAGCCTAACAGCAAACCATACCCGATGAGTTTAGAAGATGCTTTAAGAAAAATGCCCAAAGTCTCCAAAGCTCGTCCTCCTCCCGCGCCGAAATACAACGAGGATGAGCCAGCGGTAGAAGTTGAAGACCTTTGGTTCGGTTACCAGAAGGGAGAGTGGGTTATAAAGGGAGTGAACCTTGTGGTAAGGAAGGGCGAGTTATTGGGTTTGATAGGGCAGAACGGCAGCGGCAAAACAACTCTCGCACAGCTGGTGGCCGGAATTCTAAAACCCATCCGTGGAAAAATAGTTGTCTTCGGCAGAGACATGACCAGCTACGGTGTGATGATTAGGGGCAGGGACATCGGCTACATCTTCCAAAACCCCGACTACCAAATATTCTCCAACACCGTCAGGGAGGAAATAGCCTATGGCCTGAGAGCCCGAGGTTTGCCGGAGCCTGAGGTTGAGGCACGTGTCATGGAGGTTTCCAACATGATAGGTGTATCCAACATTCTTGACGAGGACCCGTTTTTCCTAACCAAGGCCGACAGACAACGCGTGGCCGTCGCCTCCATCCTCGCCCTAAACCCGCGCATAATAATACTGGACGAGCCTACCACCGGGCTTTCACCCGGCGAGACAACAGCTCTCATGGACACAGTCCTAAAGCTAAACCTACAGGGCACAACCATCATAACCATCACCCACGACATGTGGGTTGTCGCAAAATACTGCAACAGGGTTGTGCTGATGACCGACGGGAAAATCGTTGCCGACGGCCCCACGAGAAATATTTTCTCGGAGATAGATTTTCTCGCAAAATACGACATAGAGCCGCCGACCGTGGTCAGTCTATCGAAGAAACTGCTGAACCAGACATATTTAACCGTCGACGAGTTCCTCGACCTCGTCTCATTCAACAACGAGACCGGGTGAAAAGCATGCCGCAGTATGTTCTCTACGTGGAACGGAAAACGTTCATTCACCATCTCGACCCCAGGACGAAGATTTTTCTGGTCGTCTGCGTCTTTATCTGGTCCTCTGTATTCAACCATCCGCTGTACACAGGTTTTGTTTTTCTTGCGGTTCTTTCGCTCGTTTTGGTTTCTCGGACGTTTACCCAGCTCAAGCTTTTCTGGTTCGGTTTGATTTCTCTGGCGCTGATGAGCATGATTCTATGGCCTCTTTTTAGACGAGGCGGCACAACACATCTTGCTACCGTTTTTGGAATCTCTTTCACGGCGGAGTCGGTGATGTATGGTGTAGCTGTCGCCTTCAGGCTTGTAGCGATGGTTCTCTCGGGACTTCTCCTACTCACCACGACACGTATAGAGGAGATAGAGCTGGCTATGACGAGGCTTGGCCTCCCATACCCCATGGCCTTCGGCTTCTCAGCAGTTTTCAGGTTCATCCCCACGATGGTCGGAGACGGATTAACAATACTGGCCGCCCAGCAGGCTCGAGGAGTCAACGTGGCTGGCGGAAACATATTCTCGAGACTCAGAAACTCAGCAGCCATCATAGTTCCACTATTCATAACAACTATGAGAAGGTTCGGCGACCTACCTATCGCGATAGAGTCGAGAGGATTCGTCCCCATGGAAAAGAGGTCCTACTATCTCTCGATAAAGATGAGGCCTATAGACTTCGTGACAGTGGCTGTCCTAGCTGTGCTCGCAGGCCTCTCGATATACCTCAGGCTCAACGGCTACGGAGTCGTTTTCCCTGATGTGATATGAAAGCCCTATACTTCGACGGTGAAAGACTGCGGCTAACCCAAGACCATGCGCTGTCGAGGGCCGAGGAAGCGGTAATCCGTGTAATCTACGCCGGTATATGCGGAACTGACTTGGAGATACTGAGGGGTTACGCCGGCTTCAGAGGTGTTCCGGGACATGAGTTCGTCGGCGTGGTCGAGAAATCCCGCGACAGCGAGCTTGTTGGAAGAACTGTTGTCGGTGAGATAAACGTTGGATGTGGAAGGTGCCGATACTGTTACGCCGGGCTTGAGAGACACTGCCCCGACAGAACTGTTCTAGGTATCAAGAACCGTGACGGAGCCTTCGCCGAGTACATCAACCTTCCCGAGAAGAATCTCCACCTTGTTCCCGAAAATGTTCCCGCGAAAGTGGCTGTCTTCGTCGAGCCCGTAGCGGCTGCCTACGAGATCTTGGAGCAGATACACGTGGACCCAAGTATGCGGGTGGCGGTTGTTGGTGACGGTCGGCTGGGAAATCTAACGGCGCAGCTCCTCTCAAAAATTGTGCATGACCTCTGCGTCTACGGAAAACATAGAAGAAAAATTGATGTTTTAAAGTCTCTGGGAATCAAGGCCATACATGTCGACGAACAGCGTGAACCCCATAGTTACGACATCGTTATAGAAGCGTCGGGAAGCTCCTCGGGCTTTATACTGGCCTCGGAACTCGTCAAACCACGTGGGACGATTGTGCTGAAGACCACTATTGCCGGCGAGACGCCTCTCAACCTATCTCCATTGGTGGTGAACGAGGTTAGGGTTGTGGGCTCCAGATGCGGACCCTTCAAGCCCGCCATCAAAGCTCTAGCATCTGGCATGGTTCATGTTGGAAAACTGGTTGACGGCGTCTTCAGCCTCGACGAGCATGAGGAAGCTTTCGCCCTTGCGGCGGAAAAGAATACCTTGAAGGTTTTGTTAAGAACTATGTAGGCATATCTACAGTATTTTTTAAACCTCCACGGGGTAGGTAAATATATTTGTCACATTCGAGAGTCTGGGGGATGGCCTTGGAGAACGTTTTCGGAGTCTTGTTGAGGTTTTTCACAGGAACCCAGCGGGGTTTCTTGGTGTTGATAGAGTTGGCTGCGGCGGTTTTCGCGGCCTTGTTTATTCTGAAAACTCGGCGGAGAAGCAGAATTGAGGAGCCGGAGGTTTTAGAGGCCGAGGAAACCACCCCACCCTGCGGCTAAAACTGTTTGCAACAGTAATAGAAATCTTATATGCTAGGGCTGCAATATAATATCCGACCGCTATGGTCCAGATAAGAGGAACCCTTTTAGCGCCTTTCTTCTTCTGGGCGGTGGGCGGGGTAATCGCCTTCCTAGCCATAACAGCCGCCGTCAACCCCGCAGGACCATATCTAGGCGTGGCCCAGTCACCCCAGCGGATAGCCTACTGGCATAGCTACGTCTTCCTAGTAGAACTTCCCATAGCACTACTGCTGGTAATGGCTTTTCTGAGGAGGGAGGAATGGAGGGCGCCACCCGGACGTTATGTCCCGGGCAGGAAATACCCAGCCCTCTCCACATGGCATCTCACAGCCATAGCCATCATGGCAGCCTTCTACGCCGGAACAGGATTCATCGTAGGCATAACCAACATAGACATCGTAGCGTTGGTCACAGCCCTCCTAGCAATATACTTCGGGCCTGCGGTAGCCTTCCTCTCCATAATCGTGGGAGCCCTGATAAGATTTGCGCTGGGAGGGCTACCGTTCGTAGCACCCGCAGGCATCCTAGCCTTCGCAGTCTCCGACGCCTGCAGATGGGCCATCATAGGCTCGGTATACTGGTTCCTAGTGAGGGCTAGGGGAAGAGGCGTAACGACCGCAGGCTACTGGCTCCTCATGATTCCCGTCGCCCTCCTAGTCCACGGCGGCTCTATCATAATGAGCTTCTGGTCTCAGGGGCCGTTCGAATGGGTTGTAGGCCAAGTCTCCTTCATGGCGTTCTGGTACCCCACCTCCATCATATCATATGTTATCGGTATGGCTGCTGCGGAGGGGCTTCACAGGACTACTGTGAGACGGCCTACAGCTGTGAAGGCCTAAACACCCCCCTTTTTTGCTTTTCTCCATCTTCACCGACCTCTTTTTGGTAAAGCGGCTGGACTCCCACATATAATAGAGCCACAGACAAGCCTCCTAGGACTTTTACCATTGCCTAATGTTTATTGTTGTGATCTCTTGGAAGTGTTTGTCTTTAGTTATTATTGTTTCCCTGCTATGTTGTACTATAGCCGCGATTAGTATATCAAACTCACTGAGCATTTTCTCAAGTCGCCATATATCATTCCCGCTATTTCGCAAGTATTCATGTCTAGACCTAGTATAGTTACGCTGTGGAGTAGCTGCTTCACTATCTCGATATTCTCGGCTGCTTTACTTGAGATCGCTGCACCTTTAAGAAGCTCGTAGACGGTTATTGTCGTAGTTTTAAACTGCTCGCCCATTCTTTGCAGCTCCTCCACAGTCTCTACAGCCTTATTATCCCCCCGGAGCAGGGCTACGATTATGTCGGTATCCAGGCATACCATCTAGATGGATACCTCCCTTGACTCAGCTTTTTCCCTTTCACGCATGATTATGTCAAACACATCGTCTATATCATCGCCAGCCCACCTACCCGCAAACTCTGACAAGGGCCTATACTTCGCCTGACCCACGAGGCGTAGTACCACATCGGAAAACGACTCGCCTTCTCTCTTCATTCTTTTAAGGGCTGCATAGGCCTCGTCCGAGAGTGATATTACCACCCTACAAGTTCTTCAGTATCTAAAGGAGAGAACCATGGTATTCCACAACAGATTAAGCGCAAGAAACCACACGCAAGGAATAGAGAACCTAAACCTCTTCACAATATACTATCATGCTATGGAAAATGGAGGTGGGTAGAAATGCTTATCCGGACACTATCGCTCGGTGTATGGTAAGGTTTTTAAGGAGTGTTAGGCGTTGTGGGGATGAGGACCGTCTTGAGTGAAGATTATTTAATAGTTTCTGACCCCGCTATCTGTGGTGGTAAGCCGGTAGTTAGGGGGACCAGGGTTCCTGTGCAGTATATCCTGGAGCTTTGGGAGAGGGGTTATAGCGTTGAGGACATACATGAGCAGTATCCGACAGTCCCTAAAGAAATCATTAAGAAGGTCATCGAATACCTCGCAGAGAATAAGGTGTTCAAGATTACTCAATAACAATTTTTAGCCGTGTTGCTTTGTTAGAAATGGCTGAGGAATTATCCTTTATTGCGGATGAGAACATTCCTTCCCAGGTAGTGAGGGAGCTTAGGCGTGCGGGATATAGAGTTGCCACAGTAGACCAGATAGCGAGGCCAGGCATAAGGAACGACGAGCTAGCAAGCCTATCCATCAAGCATGGCATGATTATAATAACCCGAGACGTTGATTTCACCCGGCTTAAACTAGACCTTATGAGAAAAATTAAGGCCGTATACGTCAAGCTCAGGATGGAGCCAGACAAAATGGCAGAGTACATATTAAATAACCTGAGTAGCTGTATTGAAAAACTGTCAACAGCTAACGTAGTCATTCTAGATGAGGAAGGCTGTCATGCAATTTAAGACGACGCAAGCTCCAAAGCTTTACCGATCTTAGCCTAAATTCCATGAACAAACTAATTTATCCATCCCGTGACAGTCGGAGGATTTTTCGACATGCTCTCCCAAACACTACATATAAATAGTGTCAACCAGAGTCCTAGGATATGTCAGAGCTTATACAGAGTGTTCTGGCAGGCCTCCGCGTCTACGATCTGGGACAGCCCTACTTTAACGGTATGCCGGTCCACCCCGAGGACCCGCCCTTCAGCATGGTGATTTACCGCTACCACGAATATACAAGGCAGCTCTTCGAGAAGGTGGCTCCCGGCTTCTCGGATTCGATGGAGCTGGTTATAACGAGTATGCATTCGGGGACCCATATAGACTCCAGATGCCACATGGCCCGTAACGGCCTCCTCCACAACGGTGTGAAAGCCTCCGAGATAGTGAGGCATACGGGCTATACGAGGTATGGTACTGAGGAGATACCCATATACTTTACTAGGGCTGTCCTCCTCGACGTGCCCGGCTTTAAGGGGTTGGATATCCTCCCGCCTAGGTATGGGATAACCGCTTCAGACCTTGAGGGGTGTATGCGCTGGGAGAATGTGGAGATTGGTAGGGGTGACGCGGTGTTGGTTAGGACTGGATATTCGAGGTATTTCACCACGGATAAGGAGAAGTATCTCCATGACTTTGCGGGGATAACCGAGGAGAGTGCTTCATGGCTTATCGGGAGGGGTGTTTCGCTTCTCGGGATAGATAACCTGGCCATGGCTGTGCCGAAACCCTTCCAGGTTCATCTGATGTTTCTGGTGGATGCGGGGACCCATGTGATGAAGAGCCTCTACCTGGAGGAGCTGGCCAGGGACAGGCAGTATGTCTCCATCTTGGTGGTGGCGCCTCTGAAGATTTTGGGTGGGACGGGGTCTCTGGTGAGGCCTGTGGCTTTAGCTCCGAGGAAGTAGCTAGTGGGTGAGGAGGCTGAGGGTTAGGACTGCGAAGACGAAGGCGGTTATCAGGATGAACTTCAGGTCTTTCACCGCTGCGAAGTATATCAGCGAGGTCAGGACTCTCGCATAGGGTGTCAGCATTAGGAGGATTAGGCCGGCCGCTATGAGGGATTTGACGCCGGCCCCCATCACCGCCAGACCCTCCAGATATGCGTAGAAGCTGGGCGCGCTAACCCTGTATTCCTCGGACAGCGATATCTCTAGGCCATGGGTGATGCTGTAGAGGGACACGCCTATGGCCAGTGTTGAGATGCTGGCCACCACACCGGTGAGGAGGACAAGGGAGAGGAGTTTCTCAAGCCTTTTCCCGTTCATCCCATGACACCTCCGACAATCATGTGGGCCATGATGTAGAGGATTACTGCGAGGAATATTATTCGGGTGGTCTTGTTGCTGAGCTTGTTGAGGATTCTGGAGCCGAGGACGGCTCCCACCGTCGTGCCGATGGACATAGGTGCTGCGAGGCTTAGATATAGGAGGCCGGAGTCGAAGTATACGCTGGCCCCTGCTAGGGCGGTCATGCCTATTATGAAGCTGCTGGTGGCCGAGGATACTTTTGGAGGCATCTTCAGTATCAGCTCGTGTATGGAGACTTTGAAGGCTCCCGCACCTATTCCCAGCATGCCGGCCGCTATCCCTGCCACCAGCATCCCCCCTCCCGCAAGGATGGGTTTCGTCAACCTGTAGCTGACCTCTCTGCCCAGCCTCTCGTCGTAGTAGCTGCCTGTAAGCCCTAGCCATCGGGCTGCCTTATCCTGCTCAACGTCCGAGGGAGGCATGTCTGTTATACGCCTCATCCCTAGGAAGGATGTTAGGAGGAAGGCTGCGAAGAAGAAGTAGAGGAGCCTCGGCGCTATATAGAGTGTTATTGTTGCGCCTATGATTGCTCCCACTATTGTGAACATTTCTAGATACATGGCGGCTTTCACGTCCGATAGCCCTCGGCGGACGTAGGAGGCTGCGGAGCCGCTTGAGGTCGCTATGATTGTTATCAATCCGGCTGCTATGGCGTTTTTGATGGGTATGCCCATTAAGGTGAGAAGGGGTGTGGTGATGCTGGCTCCTCCCAGGCCGGTTATAGAGCCTATGAGCCCTGCTAGGAATGAGATGGCTAGTACTTCGGCCAGCCCTACCATGTGGTGGGAGACCCCGGCCTGTTATTAATTAATTATTTGTCCGGAGGTGTTAGGCATCGTAACGCTAAATAATGAAGTTGTTGGTGGTTGTGGGTAGGTGAACGGGTCTGTCGGAGGCGCAGTTTGAGATAATCCTCGACCATTACAGGAATCCGAGGAACTATGGGGAGCTGGCAGACGCCACCGTTAAGGTGAAGGATTCAAACCCTCTATGTGGTGACGTGGTGGAGGTATATCTCAAGATTGATGAGGAGGGCAGGGTTGTGAAGGCGTCCTTCAGGGGTCATGGATGCGCTATCAGCCAGGCCTCAGCCTCTATGCTCATCGAGTCTATCCAGAACAGGCATGTAAGTGATTTGGTGAAGCTGGGCAGGCAGGACATCTTCAACATGCTGGGTGTCGAGGTGGGGCCTGTCAGAGTCAAGTGTGCGCTCCTATCCCTCAAGGCGGTCAAGACAGCCGCCTACTCCTATCTCGGCGAGAAGATGGATGCGGAGGAGTTTAAGGAGTAGATAATGCTTTAATTAGATGATGCCTTACATCGGATAGGTTTGAAGCTGGTCAAGGACCCCGTCCACGGCTACATCACCTTCACAGATCAGGAGATGCAGCTGGTGGATACGTATGCCTTCCAGAGGCTTCGGCGTATCAGCCAGCTTCCCTTCGTGTATCTGGTGTATCCCGGTGCTAGACATAGCAGGTATGACCATTCGCTGGGGTGCTTCCATCTGGCCGGGGAGTTCGCACTACATCTTGGTCTGGACAGCTACGAGGCTGCGCTGCTTAAGACAGCGGCTCTCCTCCACGACCTAGGCCACACGCCGTACTCGCATCTTCTGGAGAGTCTTCTCGCTGAGAGGGGTGTGGCTCATGAGGAGTTGAGCGCCAAGATTATACTGGAGGATGAGGAGGTGGGTAGCCGGCTTGAGTCCTGCGGTGTCTCGGCCGAGGATGTGGTGAAGGTGTTGAGGGGTGGGAGTAGGCTTAGCCATCTGATTTCGGGGCCGCTGGATGTGGACAGGCTTGACTTCCTTGTCAGAGACGCATACTTCACAGGGGCCACATACGGCGTGATAGACCTCAGACGGGTTATCATGCTCACCACACTTTACGATGATGGCCCGGCGGTGGATATCAGAGGTATCGGAGCGGTGGAGGAGCTGGCCCTTGCACGGTACCACTCATTCGTGAACATCTACTTCCACCATGCCGCTAGGGCGGCCCAAATCCTCTTCCTACACGGCGCCGAGAAGATTCCCGAGCTCGCCGACCTGGCCAGCAAAAGCGTATCGGAGTATCTTAGGTATGATGATTTCTCGGTCTGGTGTCTTATGAAGAGCTATGGCGAGACCCGCTGGGTTATAGATAGGCTGGAGAGGAGGATGCTACCCCGTAAAGTCTATGAGAGGACTGTGATGGGGGAGATGGATTCTCTGGGGATTCATAGAAGGAGAAGGGAGCTGGAATACACCATAGCTGAGGAGTGCGGGGTTGAGCCTGACAAGGTCTTTGTAGACTCTTCACTGGCTCCACCCCTCACCAAGTATGGCCCGAGCGAGATAAGATTATGCTCCGACGGAAAACTGGTTGTGGTGGACTCATGGATATTGAGGGAGCTGTCCAAGCCCATACACGTGGTGAGGGTCTATGTTGATAGAACTGTGGAGAAGGTTGAGAGGGTTTCCGAAATGGCTGAGAGGGTTATCTCATCCTCCTCATAACTACCTTGATTATCCTCTCAGCTATCTCACTCCTGCTTCCACGGCCGTCAACCCTCACCATCCTCCCACCCCTAACAAGCCTGAGATACTCCATCCTCACAGCGTTGAGAAAACGTCTCCGCTCATAAAGCTCCACCTTTTTCATCCCAATCCTTCCCAGCGATGTTTCGACAGGCAGGTCTATGAATATTGATAGGTCCGGCTCCGGCGCCAGACTGTTTATCGCCTCCACCCATTCACGCCTGCCAGTCGCAGCCGACTGATAGGCTATCGATGAGTGGATATATCGGTCTGACACTATCGTCAACCCTCTGGCGAGGCCTGGATATATGAAATTCTTCAGATGTTCAAGCCTGTCCGCTGCGAAGAGAAGGGCTACAGACTCCTCGGAGAGGCCTAGATTTTTTCTTAGATGTCTTCTGACAAGTCTGCCCACCGGACTGTCGGAGGGCTCGCAGGTGTAGACCGCTTTAACACCCATTCTTTCCAGCTTTCTCACCAACAGCCGGGCCTGGGTTGTTTTCCCAGCTCCATCCACGCCTTCCACAGCTATCAGATAGCCACGCCTACGCCCCAACCGCATACACCAGCCCAGAATTGTTACTCGTAAGATTTAAGAGGTCTCGAGAGACATTCAAACCATGCAGGTTAGAGGGAGGATACATAGCGGCGACATAGCTGAGGGGGCCGAGAGGGCGCCCCAAAGGGCCATGCTACGTGCGGTCGGCCTCAGGGACGCTGACTTCTCAAAACCGTTCATAGGGATTGCCAGCACATGGAATGAGGTAACACCATGCAACCTCCACCTTGACGGCCTGGCTAAAAGGGCTAAGGCGGGTGTGTGGGATGCTGGAGGGGTTGGTATACAGTTCACGACGATAGCTGTTAGCGACGGCATCTCCATGAACACCGAAGGGATGAAGGGCTCCCTCATAAGCCGTGAGATAATAGCGGATAGCGTTGAGCTGATGGTCTTCACCCAGAGGTTTGACGGCTTTGTAGGGATAGCGGGGTGTGATAAGAGCCTTCCTGGGCTGGCCATGGCTATGGCCCGTCTCAACCTTCCCTCGATATTCCTCTATGGAGGAACCATCATGCCTGGAAAATATGGTGGGAGGGACATAACCATCCAGGATATGTATGAGGCTGTGGGCGCCTACAGCTCCGGCCAGATAACCCTACAGGAGCTTCTGGAGATGGAGAAGACCGCATGCCCAGGTGAGGGCTCCTGCGCGGGCCTATACACCGCCAACACCATGGCATCGGCCTTTGAGGCTTTGGGCATATCTCTTCCCGGGACCGCCTCTATCCCCGCAGTGGATGAGAGAATATACGAGGCGGCCTACAGGTGCGGCCAGCAGGTCATGAAGCTGGCTGAGAACGGCATCCGGGCCCGTGATATAATGACCTACGAGGCTTTCGAGAATGCTGTGGCTACTGTATGCGCTATGGGAGGCTCCACCAACAGCGTTCTGCATCTTCCAGCGATAGCCCATGAGGCCGGTGTGAAGCTTTCGATAGATGAGTTCGACAGGGTGAGCAGGAGAACCCCCCATATAGTGGATATGAGGCCGTCTGGGAGATATGTTATGGTGGACCTGGACAGGGTGGGAGGCGTCCCCGCAGTTCTGAGGAAGCTCCTCGACGCCGGCCTACTCCACGGCGACACCTTGACCGTGACAGGTAAGACAATGGCAGAGAACCTGAGGGAGTTCAGATATTCCGATGGCGGGGAGGTGGTCAGGCCTCTCACCAACCCAATACATCCCACGGGCGGCATAGCCATCCTTAGGGGTAATATAGCGCCGGAGGGTGCGGTGGTCAAAGCCTCAGGCTCAGCGGTCCAGACCTTCAGGGGGAGGGCGAGGGTCTTCAACTCCGAGG
This sequence comes from archaeon HR01, assembly GCA_002898355.1. GTDB lineage: Archaea > Thermoproteota > Nitrososphaeria_A > Caldarchaeales > Caldarchaeaceae > HRBIN01. The sequence goes on from BEHD01000009.1 coordinate 38,184, forward strand.
AGGAGGCCTACAGGTCTCTTCTGAAGAGGGAGATAGAGGCCGGAGATGTTGTGGTCATCAGATACGAGGGGCCACGTGGAGGGCCCGGCATGAGGGAGATGCTGGCTGTAACCGCGTTGGTGGTTGGTCAGGGGTTGAAGGAGAAGGTGGCCCTAGTAACTGATGGAAGATTCTCCGGAGCCACCCATGGGTTGATGGTGGGGCATGTGGCGCCTGAGGCGGCTGTCGGCGGCCCGATAGCGGCTCTGAGGGATGGGGACATAGTCGTGGTGGATGTCCCGAACCGCAGGCTCGACGTAGAGCTTGGACAGGAAGAGATTGAGAGGAGGCTGGCAGAGTGGAGGCCTCCACAGCCAAGATACACAACCGGTGTGCTGGCAAAATACGCAAAGCTTGTAGGCTCGTCGGCTAGAGGAGCTGTCTGCGGATAGTGAAAAGCTTTTAATCCCCCCATCAGACGGAAGAATGTTCGAGGGTGCTCCGCTCATGGCCCAGTCAAAGCAGGATTGGGAGAATAAGAGACAGCAGGTGGTCCAGATACTGGAGACAATCATCAACGACATGGAGACCCCGAGAAACATACGCCGTATAGCAAAGCAGGCTTCGGAGGAGCTTTTCAACGAGAAATACGTCCCAGCCGTCCGAGCAGCCAACTCCATCGACATGATAGAGGAGATTATCAACGACCCTAACATGCCCAGCTTCACCCGCACCCAGCTCTGGATGGTGATAAGCATCCTCGAGACCATCAGGTCATCCCACAGCTAGCATTTTAGTAAAAAGTAAAAACAAACCATAAACAGAGATTATCAAAAATATCGGTGGAGACGTGTGAACAAGATTGCCAACTATGCGGTGATCCTGGCCGGCGTCACAGCACTAGCTTACTTGCTAGGTCTAGAGCCGAGACAGGCAGCCTCCCTCATAATATTGGGCGGCATGATAGGCGCCACCCTACTATTCTGGCGGTTCAGACTCGTATTCGCATTCTTCGCCCTCGCCTTCATGCTGGGGATAGACCTTTTGGAGATAGACCTGCTCATAGAGTTCGCCCACCTCGACACGATAATGTTCCTAGCCTCCATGATGGTTATTGTCGGCTACCTCGAGGACGCAAGGTTCTTCGAGGTTTTGATGGATAGGCTGCTGGGGATGGTGGGGAACAGGCCGGTGGCGTTGGTGATATTCTTTATGGCTATGTCGGCATTTCTCGCAGCCCTCGTCGACGAGGTGACATCCATACTGATAATGACGGCCATACTCCTCGACTTTACATCCCGCTACAACCTCAACCCCATCCCCTTCATCATACTATCCATCTTCGCAACCAACATAGGAAGCTCAGCCACAGTAGTGGGTAACCCCGTAGGTGTCCTGATAGCCTTCCAAGCCGGACTCGGATTCGCCGACTTCCTCCGCTGGGCCACACCCATATCCATATCAGCCCTCCTCCTCAGCATACCCATCACCCTCTACATATTCAGAGCAGACATAAAGCAGCTGGCTAACGCCATGCGGCAGCAGGCCGCAACAGTCGCCCCAACCCGTACACAGGATAATGGCCAGCCATCCATATTACTGCCCTCAATAATCTTCCTAGCCACGATAGCCGGCCTAATACTCCATACACCGATAGAGCAGGCCTTCGGACTTGGAAAGAACTCCATGCTACTCGGCGTACCCTTCTTCTTCGCAGCGGTCGTCCTTTTCATCGAGAGGGAGAGGGCTAGAGAACTTGTCGAGAGAAGAGTTGACTGGTGGACACTACTATTCTTCATGATATTCTTCGCCAGCGTAGGCACCCTAAGCTACACAGGAGCCACTAGGGTATTCTCCCAGATGATATACCAGCTCAGCGAAAACCCAATCATTCTCATGACCGTAGTAATGGTGATGGGCGGGATGATGTCGGCGTTTATGGATAATGTCCTAGCAGTAGCCACGTGGATACCAATCATACAAAACCTGGGCGAGCTGGGTGTCAACATCTCCCCCCTCTGGTGGACCACACTCTTCGCAGGAACATTCTGGGGCAACCTCACCATCATTGGCAGCACAGCCAACATAGTGGCCGTCGGCCTTCTAGAGAGGAGGGAGCGCATCCACCTAACCCTTCGGCAGTGGATAGGCTTTGGAGCCGCAGTCACACTACCGACAGCAGCCCTAGCCCTCCTACTACTCTACCTCCAGCTCCCACTAATGGGCTAATCCCTGTGAACACCAGCCACGATAACCAGCTTATTCTTCTTCAAAGTCACCCACACGGAGTAATCGTACTTGAGGAGGGTTGCTATAACATCATACCAAGGGAAAAAAGCGGGGTCATTCACCACTATCTCAAACCCGCCATACTCCGTGATGACCTCGCCATGCTTCCCCACCTGGAGCTCTAGGCATCTCCTAAGGTCCACCACAGGTGCGTCCGAAGAAGCCCCACCCTCTTTCTCAACCCTAACATTGTAGAAAAGTGGTTGATACATTTCTGCGGGTTTATTGGCTGTTGCGAGGCTATTTAAGTCTGCTTTAAATATTCTCTAATACCGTGTTTAAAGTATGGTGGTTGTAGCCTTCCAGGGTGAGAGGGGGGCCTACAGCGAGGAGGCTATTCACACTTACTTCGGCTTGGATGTGGAGGCACTCCCCTGCAAGACTATACGGGAGGTCTTCAACAACACAGAGGCTGGGAGGACGGATTACGGCGTCGTCCCAGTTGAGAACTCCATCGAGGGGAGCGTGAGCGAGACATACGACATGCTCCTCACCTCCAGCGTAAGGGTTGTGGGCGAGATAGTGTTGAGGATAAGCCACTGCCTGATAGCCCACCACGACTCAGAGCTATCCGACATCAAGGTGGTTTACTCCCACCCACAGGCCCTAGCCCAGTGCAGGGGCTTCATAACCTCCCTGGGTGTGGATGTTTCGATAACCTATGACACGGCGGGTAGCGTACTCCTCATCAGGGATAGGGGGCTTAAGGATGCGGCGGCCATAGCCAGCGAGAAAGCCGCAAACCTCTACGGGATGAAGATTCTAGCCCGAGGCATCGAAGACTACGGCCACAACTACACCCGCTTCCTCGTGATATCGGCCCATGAGGCACCGTATTCAAACGAGAGCAAGACATCCATAATCTTCTCCACAGCCCACATACCCGGAGCCCTATACAACGCGTTAGGCGTCTTCGCCAACAACGGTCTCAACCTCACAAAGATCGAGTCGAGGCCCACGAGGCAGAGGCCTTGGGAATACTACTTCTTCGTAGATTTCGAGGGGCATCAAGATGATGAGAGGTGTAGGAAGGCCCTCTCCGAGCTGACGTCTAAGGTTATCTTTCTTAAGGTTTTGGGCTCCTACCCAAAGGCCAAGATGGATTTCTAGCTGATACGGTGGCCGGCCAGCTCCTCGAGAACCGTTATGAGGGCTTGGGTGCCCTCGAGGCCCCTACCTCTTTCATCCAGAACCTTCACCAGCTCGGCTACCAGCGACGTCCCCAGCAGCGGCAGCCCCATCCTCTCAGCCACACTCCTTAGAATCCTCAAGTCCTTCCGGAGATGCTGCACCTTGAAGCCAGGCCTGAAATCCCTCGCAACCATGCGGGGGCCTAGGTTGGATAGCTGCCATGAGCCAGCAGCACCCGAGCCCACCACCTCTATAACCTTCCCCAGATCAAGCCCCGCCTTGGAAGCGAGTAGGAGAGCCTCGCATGTGGCCAGCAGATTCACCGAGACCAGAACCTGGTTGCAGAGCTTGGTGAAGGCACCCATACCCGCTCCACCCATGTAGGATATTGTCCTCCCCATAGTCCTGAGAACTGGGAGAACCCTTTCGAAGACATCCCTCGAGCCTCCCACCATAATCGTCAAGGTGCCGGATTCTGCGGCCATGGTGCTGCCGGAGACGGGGGCGTCCAGCATCTCCACACCCCTCTCCGAGAGAAAGTCGTGAAGCTCCCTCACCGTGAAGGGTGAGATGGTGGACATATCCACCACCACAGAACCCTGCCCCAGGGCCTCCCCAAGGGAGAGGACTACCTGTCTAACATCAGGCTCGTCGGGGAGCATCGTAATCACCACATCCGATTTCTCAGCAACCTCCTTCAGGGAGGAGGCTGGATATGCGCCAAGCCGGGCCAGCTCCTCAACAGGTCCTCGGCTCCTGTTAAAGACCGTCAACCCATACCCATGGGAGAGGACTCTCTTAGCCATGGGCTTACCCATCAACCCGAGGCCGACAAAACCAACCCTATCCATAGAGGATACATCGGACGAGAAAGTTTTAAAGTATAACATGGCTATACGGTATACGAGGCAGGGTTGCTGTATACTGTTTTGGGGAAGACAGGGCTGAGGATTTCGAGGATAGCTCTGGGTACATGGCAGTTCGGCTCCCGCCAGTGGGGTTATGGGGTCAGCTACAGCAGGGCTGACTGCGTCGAAGCCTTGAGGGCTGCCGTAGAACATGGCGTCAACCTTGTGGATACGGCTGAGATTTACGGCTCCGGACTCTCCGAGGAGATAGTGGGCGAGGCCGTCAAGGGTCTTAGGGAGAGGGTTGTGATAGCCACCAAGGTGTCACCCCTCAATCTTACATATGATGGCGTTATCAAGGCGTGTGGTAGGAGCCTGAGAAGGCTGGGTGTCAAGACGATAGACCTGTATCAGATTCATCATCCCAATCCTCTGATACCTATTTCCGGGACTATGAAGGCTATGGAGAAGCTGGTGGAGATGGGTTGGATATCCTACATAGGTGTCAGCAACTTCTCCCTTAAACGTCTCATAAAGGCACAGGAGGCCCTCAGGAGGGAGGAGATTGTCTCCAATCAGGTGAAGTATAATCTGCTGGAGAGGGATGTGGAGAGGGAGCTGCTGCCATATGCTGAGAGGGAGGGCTTAACCATTCTGGCCTACAGCCCGTTGGCCCAGGGCCTTCTAACCGGGAAATACACTCGGGAAAGGCAGCCCAGAGACCTGATAAGGAAGGTGAACCTCCTCTTCGCAAACATGGAGAGAGTGGAGCCTGTGCTAGCGAAACTGAGGGAGCTGGCTGGGAGGATGGGTGTGGAGCCTGGCCAGATAGCCCTCAGATGGCTTATCTCACGGGAGAATGTCTCAGCGATAGTTGGTGTGAAGAATGTGGGCCAGGCCCTATCGGCGGCGGCATCCTCTGATATAGACCTCTCGAGGGAGGACTATGAGGAGCTGGACAGGCTTTCACTCCAGGCGAGGATTAGCCGTAACTATGCCAAGGTTCTGCTCCGCCTCCTAAGCTAAAAAAGAAAAATACGGGGCCGGGCGTATATCCCTATGCCTCCGCAGGGGCTGACACTCACAGACCTGGACTATAAGTCGGTCGAGAAAGGTTTGGTCGCCTTCATCTCAGACTATGTGGAGAGGGCGGGCGCTGAAGGTGTTGTCGTGGGATTGAGCGGCGGCGTCGACTCGTCAGTGGTCGCCACCCTCTGCGTGAAGGCGGTCTCTAGGGAGAGGGTTCTGGGCCTTATAATGCCGGCCGGCTTCACACCGGTGGAGGATGTGGAGGATGCCAGATGGCTGGCCTCATGGCTGCAAATCCGCCACAAGACAATACCGATAGACCCGATAGTCAGCGCCTACGCTTCCCAGCTGGGGGTTGATATCGAGAGCCCCGACGCAAGGATAGCCTACGCCAATCTGAGGGCGCGGATACGCATGTCCATCCTCTATTTCCACGCCAACCTACTCAACTATCTCGTGGCTGGGACAGGGGATAAGAGCGAGATATTAATCGGCTACTTCACCAAATATGGCGATGGCGGTGTGGATTTTCTTCCGGTTGCAGGACTGTATAAGACCCAGCTCCGCCAGCTTGCTAAAAGCCTTGGACTGCCCGACAGAATAGCGTTTAAACCCAGCAGCCCGCAGCTCTACCCCGGCCACAGGGCCGTGGATGAGATACCGGCGGACTACGACGTTCTGGACCCCATATTACACCATCTCTTCGATGAGGGGAGGCCCGTCGCAGAGACAGCCAGCCTTACCGGCCAGCCGATAGACCTCGTCAACGCCGTCTATCAACGCCATCTCAGGTCAAGCCATAAACGTAGTATGCCTCCCACCCCATCCCAGCACATATAAGCAAGCATATGAACGTGATACCATGGCAGCAGGCTCCGAAGACTATCTGAAAAGGATGTCCGACGCCCTCAGGTCCGGCGCCAAGATGCTTTCCGAGATATGCCCAGTCTGCAGCAGCCCAATTTTCCAGATTGACAACGAGCTATGGTGTCTGCGATGTGAACGCCGGGTTGTGAAGGTGAAGGAGGAGGACGAGGCTATGGCTGCTTTCACACCCTATGTCCTGACGAGGCTGGAAGGCGTGATAGCGTCGAAGATTGATGAGCTCTCAGCGCTTCTCAGTAAGACCGCCGACCCTCAGGAGGTCCTTCACATCACACAAGCCATAGATGGGCTTCTCGAAACCCTTGCAAAAAGCCGAAAACTGGGTGGAGAGACAAGGTAATAACCCTTCACCTCAGGAAAGTAAATCTCGAAGGCTGCAGAAGTGAAGGTAATACCATTAGAATATTTGAGGTATGGTTCTCATCATTATGGAATTTTACTTAGGTATGTATGTGTAACGGATGGGTGTTTCTTATTTAGGTTGGTGTGTGGGTAGTGCTCAATTATTGATTATTTCCTGTCTATATTAGTTATAAAATTGCTGTTAAATGATTAGAAGTTATCAAAAAGGGCCACGCCCATCTACATCTATAGGGTAATACTCATAATCCAAAGCGTCTACATAAGGCATGAAGCCCATCCTTCACCGACCTCCTTCTTTTTGCGGTTTCCACAGGAAATGGAGGGGTGGATAAGCCGCCCCATATGTGAATGATATATCTCAAGCCTTTATAATAGTTGAAAGGGCTGAAAATCCCAGTAATTTACGCTATTCACATACTTTTCTTCACAGATTGCCAACATGGGAATGGGAGGTTTTTTGTAGGTAGTGTGTGGGAGAGACACCCCTCAATTTCCTATGGAGGATTAACCTGTGAAAAGCTTGGGAATAAAAAAATTTAGACCAAAAGCTGGCCATAAGATACAGAATATTGTACAAATCCTCTTTTATTAACTACATATCACTAAACCAACGGAGAATACTTGAGCCGTCACAATATTCAGATAGAAAATAAAGAGGAGAATCTCTATCTGAAGCAGAGGGGTGTGCGGGACCCATTAGAGGATATTCTGAAAGGTGCATCCAAGTCCAATGTTGGCATCATACTCAGACCCGAGTTTCTAAGGGTGGATTACATCCCGAAGGAACTACCCCATAGGACGGGCCAGATACGCGCTCTGGGACGGGCCCTATCACCATGTCTGAGAGGGTTCAAGCCGTCAAACCTCTTCATCTACGGTAAGACCGGAACAGGTAAAACGGCTGTGACGAGATATGTTTTCGAGAGGTTTAGCAGCGAGTCTACGGAAAGTAGTAAGGCTGTGCGGTTTGCGTATGTAAACTGCCGTATAGCTGGTACGGAGTATAGGATTCTCTCTGATATGTGCTCTGCTATAGGTGTTTCTGTGCCTTTCACAGGCCTCTCGAAGGGTGAGGTTTTCAACAGGCTTTTGGAGGGTATGGGGAAGATTGGGTCATCCCTTGTCGTCTGCCTAGATGAGGTGGACGTCCTAGTCAAGTCATATGGCGACGATCTCCTATATGAGCTGACTAGGGGTGTTCATGGTCCCCGATGGATATCCATAGTGGGCATCTCCAACGACCTGATGTTCAAGGAAAGGCTTGACCCGAGGGTTCTCAGCAGCCTCAGCGAGGAAGAGCTGGTCTTCCCACCTTACACCGCCTCAGAGCTCTCAGATATTCTGAGGGAGAGGGTGGAGCTTTCTATGAGGCCGGGCTCCGTTGGAGACGATGTCATAGGCTTATGCGCAGCGCTAGCAGCCGCAGAGCATGGTGATGCGAGACGTGCCCTAGATCTTTTACGGGTGGCGGCGGAATATGCGGATAGAGAGGGCTCGCCGAAGGTTATGGAACGGCATGTACGGCAGGCACAGGTAGCTATCGAGCGGGGGAGGGTGGTGGATGTTCTAACCTCGCTCCCACTCCACAGCCGTCTGGTCGTTCTCTCAATACTCCAGTCCACCCTCTCAGGGGATGGCCAGGTCTCATCGGGAACCCTATATAGCAGGTACAGGGGTCTCTGTGGGAAGATTGGCCTAGAGCCGTTGACTGACAGGCGTGTAAGCACGCTGGTCTCTGAGCTGGATATGCTGGGTTTGATTAGCTGCGACTTGGTGAGCTATGGCAGGCATGGGAGAACTAGGAAGATACGCCTAACAATAGACCCCGCCGAGGTGAAGATGATATTTGGGAGGGATGAACTGCTTTCAACCCTTTTGGACGAGTCCCCTTCTTAGTCTAACCGTCTCGGCGTGGGCTATCTTTAATGGCTCAGGATATCTCATCTTGAAGATATTCAGGATTTTGATGAGGTCGCCGTATCCAACGCCGTAGCCTTGGCTCACATAGAAGGTCTTAACCCCTGGCCCGCCTACTGCGAAACCGACCCTCTCCCCACGGTAGATAATCTCATCCAATCCCTGTAGATATTCACGCCTCTCCCCCACCAGCAGTTTCTTCGCAACACCCAGGGTAGGCCTCCCAAGCATGAAGCCGAGGAAGGTGGCCAGCCCACACATCCTGGGATGAGCCCTTCCATGACCATCCACCAGCAGGAGGTCCCAGCCAGACCCAAGACGCTGGACCGCAGCCATCATAGGTAGGACCTCTCTAAGCAAAAGATAGCTGGGAATATACGGGAACTCGGCCACCCCGGTCTCGTAGGCTTTCTCGGCGAGGTTTTCTCGAATACAGTCGTATATTACTGCTGCAGAGAAGTATGTCTCATCCCTGTAGGCCACATCAACCGCTGCGACATTCTTGATATCCGCCAGAGATTCTCCGGGTGGGTATGCTATCCTCGCTACAGCTTCCTGCACCTTGGAGAGGAGCTTCAGAAACCCTTCAAGACTGTATGTTGATGACGAGTATCTCCTCATCTCCTACCTCAGCCACCGGAGTTATGGAGAGCCTCGGTGCGAGTCTTCTATTCTGGGAGATGACTACCTGTCTTGATGTTGTGCGGAGGGCCTCCTCTAGAATTTTTGGGGGGTTGCAGTGGTGAACTACCGTAAATGATAAGGTGTGGGTGAAGGCTGTGCTGCGGAACGGCAGCCTGTGGCCGTCAGCTTGGACGAGGTGGGGAGCACCCCTATGCCTTGCTTTCTCCAGTATGCCGGCCGAGATATCCACGCCCACGTACTCACCATCTAAACCGATGTCCCTCAGAAAACTGTAGAGGAGGGCGGTGCCGCATCCAACATCCAGAATACGGCCCACACCCGACACCTCCACATAACAGACAGCGGCTCTATACTTCCGTATCTGCTCTCCACCGTAAAGCTCGTCGTAGGAAAGACTTAACAGGTCGTAGCCTAGAACACCCTTAGAGCCCAAACGCTCCAGCCCGGTAGGTGTATCGGTTGAGGGAGGTTATATACACTGACCTTCACTGGTCCATCCTCAGAGGAATCAGAGCCAGGGCTCTAGACCTTATGGAGTATCTGATGGATGTAGGTTTTGAGAGCCTAGTCTACGGAAGCGTGGCTAGGGGTGATGTGAGTAAGACGAGCGACCTCGACATATTCATACCCTATCCAGTTCCATCCCAGCTCCTCGAATATTACATCATGAAGAAGACGCGTGTTTTTAAGCGGGTTCTCACGCAGGCCACACCATCCTACGCCGTGAAAGCCTACCTCTACATAAGCGATGTGGACACCGTCTCATTCCCTATAACACCCCTCAGGGCCGGTGAGATGGATTTCTACAGGCTTGCGGCCAGCCTAAACCTGGAGGAGCTGAGACGGGACATACGTAAGCCAGGTATAAACAAGAAACTCATGCTTATCAAGCCGACACCCACAGGCCATCTGGAGATGCCGGTCACGATGCATCTGGAGGAGGCGGCCAGAATCCTAGATGTGCCACCCGAGACCCTCATGGCGAGGGTTAAGGTTCTGACGAGGCGGAGCGAGAAGGGCAGGACAGGACTCTACATCTCGATGGTGTTGGATGACAACGTATCCTTCGAGGAAGCCCTCAAAAAGCTGGAGGCAGGCCGGCCGCCCCTGAGGAGGAGGCTGGCGGAGAGCGGTTTATGACATCCCACCACCTTGGCTGGCCGAGTTGAAGGTTACGAAGATTAGCCCTCTGAAGAGGCTGGTCACGGTTATACCTGAATCGACCCTAGACATCCTCAACCTCTTCATGGTTCTGGATGTGGATGACGTGGTCTACGCCGAGGTCAGCAGGGAGATGAAGAAGGAGAGGCGGGACGGCTCCGTCGACAGCGAGAGGGTGAGGCTGGAGATAGGCCTCCAGCTGGAGAGAAAAAGCCTAAACCCCATGATGAAGAGGCTGGAGCTGCTGGGCATAATAAAATACGAGAGCAGAAAGCTGGGGCTTCTGGGAAAATACCACACAATACATGTTAACGTGGGGACGGAGATAACCATCGAGAGCAGGAGAAACTATGCAAGGCTCGAGAGCATGGCCCGCTACTATAGACAGCGGCCAGAGAATAAGATAGCTGTGGTGCTGCTGGATGATGAAGGCGTCTCAGCCCTCCTCCTAGGACCGCAGTCCGCCGAGACACTCTACCACAGAAGGGTGTCAACCGCAGGCAAGCACGACCCCGACGAGAGGTACAAAACCCTGGCCAGCCTATACTCATCGGCTGCCGCAGCCTTGGAAGAAAAACTCGACGCCGAGACAGAGATACTGCTCTTCGGCCCCGCAGTCTACCTGGAAGACTTTAAGAAACATCTCAGCGGACGTGGCGGCGACCTGCTGGCCCGTGTGAGGAAGTCGGGTTATGTGTCGGACTCTTCGGCGGCCGGCCTGTCGGAGATATTGAGGTCGGGCATGCTGAGCGAATATGGTGAGAGGCTGAAGATGGTGGCTGACTCCAAGGCGGTGGAGGAGCTTCTGGCCAGGATGTCCTCCAGCCCGGATAGGGTGGCGTTGGGGTTTGATGAGGCGGTCTCGGCTTTGGAGATGGCTGCAGTGGATAAGCTGCTGGTGGCCGAGGACTTTCTATGGGAGAGGCTTCACGAGGAAGAGGTGGCGGGGATGCTGGTGAAGGCTGAAGCCACGGGTGCCGGCGTACAGGTCGTAGCGTCAGGCTCCGAGCCCTCCGACATCCTCTCATCCCTAGGCGGGGTGGTGGCCCTTCTCAGATACCCTGTGGACCCCAGCCTCCTAAGAAAACCCTCTAAACAGCCAAATCCTTCAAGGTAAATATGTGTATGTTCTCAGGCTTGTTCTGCATATCGCCGACACGCACACCCACCAAGTAGACATCTTTACCCAAGGCTGCTGCCGAGTCTACAAGCCTCTGGGTTATGACACCGTCGAAAACTATGTAGCGGATAGACTTGTCCTCACCCACCTTTGATGCCAGCTCGCTTACAGGGACTCTGGCCAGTTCTTTAAAGTCGTCGGAGAGGAGTACGGCTGTAAGGGTTCCGTCCACATCTCTCGCATAGTTTCTAAGCTCGTGGGGGAGCCCCATCTTCTCAGCCGCCTGCTGCTGTTGCTCCCTAGCCATTACCGCCTCGCTGGGGCTTGTTGCATGCTGTAACGCATCCTCAATCTCACGGGCCGTCAGCTCCTCCACCTCCTTGCCATAGGGAGCCCTAGCCACAGCATCCACCTTAGCGGACTGGAGAAGCTCCTGAAGTATGAGGTCGCCTCCCCTGTCACCATCCAAGAACGCTATCACCTTCTTCTTCCTTCTAGTGAGGGATGAGATAGTCCTAGGTATCTTAACACCCTCCACAGCTATGACGTTCTTATACCCGTATTTGAGGAGGTTAATCACGTCAGCCCTGCCCTCAACAACGATTATCTCATCCGACTGGTCTACTTCGGGGCCGGCTGGTAGGTTGTCGGGGCCGTATTCCACAACCTTGGTTTTGACCAGCGCCTCCTCCAGCTCCTTCAGAACAGAGTCGTCCTCGGGAACTTTCTGCCTCTCCCACATCGCCAATATCTCCTTAGCCCTCTCCACTATCCTCTTCCTCTTCTCAGCCCTTGTATCCTCTATCTTCTCTATCGTCACCTTGGCCTGGTATGGCCCCACCCTGTCGATGGATTCTATCATGGCGGCTATGAGGGATGTGGTAAACTTGTCCAGGCTGGTGGGTACCGTTATCTTCCCCACAGCCTTGTTTCCATGGGTTGTCACAGATATCTCAATCCTTCCAATCCTACCGGTCTTCTGAAGCTCCCGGAGGTCCAGCTCCGAGCTGAATATCCCCTCTGTCTGGCCGAAGACAGCCCCCACCACATCGTTCTTGTCCACGGGGCCGTCCACCTCTATCCGCCCCTCGATGACGTATTTAGTAATACTGCTCAACCCAAGCTCATTTAAATAACCCATGAATCACCATATAAAGCCATTTCCCTCTGGGCTAGGATGGGGCGGCCCAGCATCTTAATCGGTAACTTGAGGGGCTGCAGGCCTAGAAAGCCGGAAAAACGCCTAATGCTATTGTGTGGGCTGTTGGCTAGAAAGGAGGGGAGGCTCTTAAATATATTCTAGCTTTGCCTTCATGTTCTCTGACATGTTGGGCGCTGATGTTGTGGCGGAGTATCTAGCCCGTGAGGAGGTGCCGTATGTTGTTGGGCTGCCTGGCCATGCGATATCTTCAACCCTAGACGCTATAGGGAGGAGGGGTTTGAAGATTTTACAGGCTAAGAGCGAGGAGGGTGCATGCCATCTGGCCGACGGGTTCTTCAGGGCCTCAGGCCGGCCTCTAGTCGTCTTCACCACCGCCGGAGCTGGAGCTACCAACACGGTTCTGGGCGTGGCCACAGCATACGTAGACTCCTCATCCCTCATCCTCCTCACAGGTGACGTCTCCACATACTTCTACGGATACGGCACTTTCCAGTCGGTGGAGAGAGGTGGCCTAGGTGATTTCAACTCTATCATCAGGCCGGTCGTCAAAGGAAGCTTCCGCATCACCTCCGAGGAGCAGATAGCCGACACCCTCCACAGGGCTTTCAAGCTCGCCCTCACAGGCAGACCTGGCCCCGTCCACGTCAGCATACCCATGGATATAGCGTTGAGGGAGGTGGAGGCCGAGATACCGGAACCGGCCAGAAGAAAACCCCATGGAAGAATTAGGGGGGATGAGGAGGCGTTAAAGAATGTTGCGAAACTGCTGGTCCATGCATCTAGGCCGGCAATACTGGCCGGTGGAGGCGTAGCCATCTCCGGGGCCTCAGACGAGCTAGTCGAACTGGCGGAGTATCTGGGCATACCTATTCTCACCACGGAGCTGGGTCTGGGCAAGGGAGTGATACCTGAAGACCACGAGCTATGCGCCTACTACCCAGGCGTCCCCGGCTCCTCCGTCGGTAACGCGATAGCCTCGACGGCGGACGTCATACTGGCGGTAGGCTGCAGGTTCACAGAATTCGTCACGAGCTCATACAAGAGAGGTGTCACATTCAACATACCTCCCACCAAGCTGATTCAGATAGACATAGACCCTGCGGAGATTGGTAAGAACTATCCGGTTGAGCTTGGGATAGTCTCGGACGCCAAGGCAGCCCTGAGGGATATCCTAGCATATGTGAAGGAGCTGACACCCAAAAGGGACTATCGTGGGACAGAGTACTTTATGGAGCTGAAGAGGTTGAGGGAGGAGTGGTTCAGGGATGTGGAGAAGATAACCTCAGAGCCATCCCTCACCATAGCTACGCTAGTCAAGGAGCTGAGGGAGGTCCTGGATAGAACAGCGATAGTTGTTACAAGCACCTCCTACTCCATCTCGGTGGTCAGCCAGTTGTTCCCCGTCTATATGCCCCGATGCCACATCGCCTCAGGCGGTTTCGGACCCATGGGCTTCGCATTACCCGCGGCCTTGGGCGCCAAGCTGGCCAGAAGAGACAGACAGGTGGTTGCAGTGGATGGTGACGGCTCGTTCCTCTTCAGGGTCGGAGAGCTGGCCACGGCGGTCCAGTACGATATCCCCGTCCTCACAATAGTGTGCAACAACGCTGGCTTCATATCTGTGAAGGATAGCCAGGTCTACATGTTTGACAGAAGCTTCGCTGTTGATTTCATGACGCCTGATGGGAGGCTGTATAGACCCGACTACGCCAAGATTGCTGAAGCCTTCAGATGCCATGGGGAGACAGTGCGTAGGCGGGAGGAGGTTAAGGAGGCGGTGAAGCGTTGTCTATCCTCCGGCAGGCCTGCGGTTATAGACGCTGTCGTGGCCCGTGACTTCCCGAAGACAGGGACCAAACACTACGGCTTCTGGCATGGTGTCAGCAAGGAACCCTACAGACCTAGGTGAGAAGCCTCACAGCATCTATAGGCTTTACACCCTGATGGATGACGGCCGCCAAGGCCTCCGTAATCTTGCCGGGACTCGGATGGTCGAAGATGTTGCGGCCTACAGCAGCCCCTGAGCCGCCCGCCTTTATGCTGGATGCTATCGCCTCCAAAAAGTCTAGGTCTGAATCCGCTTTTTCACCGCCTAAGACCACTATGGGTATGGGGCATGCCTCGACCACCGTGCGGAAGTCCTCAACGCTTCCTGTGTAGAAGGTTTTGATGAAGTCGGCTCCGTATTCGGCGGCTATCCGGGAGACCCTCCTGATATTGTCGGGGTCGAGGGGGTTGGGTGTCTTCTCACTCTTCACAGGATACATCTCGGCTAGGACAGGCATTCCATAATCCTCTGCAGCCCTTGTGAGCGCCCAGAGAACCTCCAGCTCCCTCTGCTGGTTTTCCGTCCCCATCGTCACGAAGAGTTTTACCGCGTCGACGCCGAGTCTTGAAGCTGTCGAGACGCTCTCCACCACCGTCTGTGGAGACCTATCCTGCAGAGTGAGTATCCACCCCAGCCCCTTCCTTGCTAGGGAGGGTGCATAGTTCTTGATTATGCCCAGCGTAGTCATCACAGCATCCGCTCCGCCGCCGATAACCTCAGCCAAAACCCTGCCCGCATCCTGTGAACCCTTGGTGGGGCCCATGAACGCTCCATGGTCGAATGCGAATATCAGAGACCTCCCATCCCCTCGGAATATCTGTGACATCCTCAGCTTCTTCCCCACATTCGACACAGCCCGCCAACCCCCTTCTAAGGCAGAATCATCACTTTAAGCCCTTTCCTCTCGGTGTGTATTCTGAAGCCCTCCTCAATTCTCTCCAGTGGAAGCCTGTGGGTTATCAGGCTTCTAACATCTATTGCACGCCTTTCGAGGAGGCGGATGGCTGTCCTGATGTCCTGCTTGGTGCTGCTGAAGCTGCCTGTGATAACCAGCTCCCTATAGTGTATCAGGTTGGGGTCTAGGGATATCTCGCTGTGTGGGTGGGTGGATGCGAAGATGTTGAGGGTGCCTGTCTTCCCCAAGGTTTTAAGCCCCGTCTCGATGGCCTGCCTGCCCCCAATCGCTGTGATGACTTGGTCCAGCCCCTCACCCCTCGTGAGCTCTTCAACATACTTCACCGCATCCCTCTCACTTACGTTAACCACGTAGTCTGCTCCAAGCTTCTCAGCCATCTTAAGCCTCTCATCGAGCATGTCGAAAGCCACCACCCTAGCACCTCTAAGCTTAGCCAGCTGAACATGCATAAGCCCTATCTGGCCCACCCCAACTATGCCCGTGTAGTCGCCGGGCCTTATCCGGCATTTCATAATGCCGTTAACACATGCGGCCAGAGGCTCTGTGAAAGCAGCCTCCTCAAACTCTATATCCGCCTCATACCGCATCATCTTATCGGGGTAGGCTGCGATATATTCGCCGAAGCCGAAGTATCGTGGTCTATACAGCTGGATGTTGGAGCAGAGGTTGTCATGGCCTGTGATGCAGTATTTGCATACGCCGCAGGGCTTGATAAAAACCCCAGCCACCCTGTCGCCCGGTTTGAGGTGGAAAACTTTCCTACCCACCGACTCCACCACACCAGCCACTTCATGCCCTGATATGCCTACGGCAGGCAGGGATACCCATACGTTCTCTCCTGTGTATACCCTGATATCTACGGGGCATATGCCGCAAGCCTTAACACGGACCAGTAACTGGTCGTCCTCGGGCTGGGGGATGGGGGCATCCTCAACCCTCACATCCCTCACCCCATACATTACAGCCGCCTTCACAACATCTACCACAACTACCGCTCAATTATAGTTAAAGGAATACCGCCTAGAATGGGTAGCTACACACAATAGCGATATATTCACGGCCTAATCCACGTATCATCAGGACTTGAGGGTGAAGGTTTACTGGAAGCCCACCTGCCAGACCTGCCGGCGAGTAGCCGAGAGGCTTAGGAAGCAGGGTGTCGAGATGGAGCTCGTCAACATGTTTCAGGAGCCTCCAGACAGAAAAACTCTCGAATCCCTGGCCAGAAGATATGGCGCACGCAATATTCTCCGAAGGAGGAGCAGACACTACAGGGCGGAAAGATTTGACCAGCTCTCCGACGAGGAGATACTGGACAGGGTCTCCAAAAATACAGACCTGCTGAGACGCCCCGTGATAGTGCTGGGAGGCAGGGCTATCCTCGGAGACCGTGAGGAGGAGCTGCGGGGTGCTGGCCTAGTCTAGGCCGTGCCGTCTCTCCCACATCTCGCGAGCCAGCCCACCATCCCTCGTGTAGAGGTGCAGAGTATCCCTCGCCTCCTCCCTCCTCCGGCTAAACTCCTCAAGAAAAGAGGTAACCTTCTCAATCAGAATCTCCTTCATCTCCCCGCTGAGACAGCGGCCACTCCGGTAATCCTCCCTAAGCTTCTCAACCTTCCTGTCGTCCTCCTCGAAGAAGTAGTAGAGCCACTGGAAGGCCACATCCGCATCCGGGTTTCCGCCCAGCCTTCTATGCTGCTCCACCGTTGGCTGGCCGCCGGAAAAAGCCTGCCATATCTTCTTTCTCACAGTCTTCGGGTCGTCGCTAAGGAACACGGCCGACTCTGGCTGTGAGGCGCTCATCTTCCCCGTGGGCCCGGTGAGTGGCATGAGAAACCTGCTATGTATCGCCGCAGCCTTGTAAAACCCCAGCCCCTCAGCTATATCCCTCTGAATCCTCCAGTAGGGGTCTTGGTCGATGGCCGCCGGTATAAGACATCTACGCCTCTCAAATAGGGCGGGGACTATCTGGATAGCTGGGAAGAAGACCATGCCTATGTTAGTCTGCTCGTTGAACCCGAAAACCGCCCGCACCCAGCTGAAGTTTATCTTCCTAGCCACCTTAAGAACCAGAGGCAGCATATTCCCAAGATACTCCGTGTTCCTGAAGATGAACGTCCTGTCAGGGTTGAAGCCTACAGCTGCAATATCCAGCATATTCTCATAGGACCACCTGGAAGTATCCTCCAACGTGAGGCCCCGACTCTCCTCCAGAAACTTCTCATCATCCGTCATCTGTATGTACAGGTTGACGTTGAATCGGTCCTGAAGCCATTTAGTGAAGTAGAAAGGTATTATATGGCCGACATGCATGGGGCCGCTGGGGCCCCGCCCCGTATAGAGGTAGAAACCCCTGCCCGCGGAGTAGTCATCAAGAACAAGGTTGAGGTCCCTATGGGAGAAAAATATCCGCCTGCGGAGCATGTGGTTGGAGTCTCCCGCAAGGCTGGTAAGCCGGGCCATCAGCTCATCCGATATAAGCTCGGTGCCGAAAAGCCTGACAAGCCGCTCATAGTCGACAACCCCCTCCACCTCCCAAGGCGTAACCCTAAATGACTCGTCAACACCCTCCATATCCATCCATCACCTCGGCAAGCTGGCAGAAACCTACCAGTCTAAAGCCAAAGACACCCACCCGACACAGCCGCCAACATGCAGGCCACCAATAGGGATAGCCGTGATAAAAACCTGATGGTACTTTAAAAGCTAGCCCCTCGCAGTCTTTGGGGGTGGATAGGGTGAGTGGCGCTATAGCGTCCAAGAGGTTTTCGGATGAGTTCGCCTCCCTACTCGACAGGGTGGTCAAGGCCGTTACATCCACCGGCGCATATACCGGCAGGGTTCTAGCCTACAACCCCAGCGATTACAGCCTCTGGCTCGCCGATGCCAGAGATGAGCAGGGAAACATCTACTCCAAGGTGTTCCTCTCGGGCCACAGCATCGCCAGGGTTGAGATGGTGGAGAAGGGTCCGGACCTTTCACAGCTCGTGGAGAGGCTTAACAGGCTATTCCCCAACCTTGTAACCTACTTGAAGGAGTCTGACACGATCGTGGTGATGGACCGTATACGTGTATCAAGGGAGGGGGTTGTAGGCGAGGGCCCGGTGGCTGAGAGGGTCAGGAAGGTCTACGAGGATTTTATGAAGGAGATGCAGGCTAAGAAGCTATAGGAAGCTCTCCTTCCTAGGCCGCCAGCTGAAGAGGGGAGGTATAGGCTCCTTCCTCACCTCCCGCATAAAGATGGCTATTCCAGGCATCGTCATAGAGGCTCCTAGGAGGGATGCATAGAGGGGTAGGAGGCTATTCATAAGGAAACCCCTCAGAGCCGTATCGCCCAGCCAGTATAGGAGAATAGGTATGTTGGATACGGATAGACCCGAGAAGGCCAGTAGAAGGGCCGCCCTCTTTAACTGCACGTATACAGCCTCCATAGCCCATATCTATAAGCTTTCAGAGGTGAATCAGCTGATATAATCCAGATGTATTATCAAGGGAGCTTTAGGGTAACAATACACCCGTGAAACCTATAATAGTATGACTGGCCACGGCATATGTGTCATCCAACAGGAGCATAGAGAAGGCCTTAGACTTCCATGAGCTGACCAAGCACTCGTACGTGAGTGTGAGAACCAAGGCCCACTGGCTTGACTGGGGGAACAGGCCATACCCCTTCAAAATCTATAAGAACCTCCAGCTCCTGCGCCTGCCCCACGACTTTCCTAAGCCTGAGATGGACACCCTCCAAGCCCTTACGACAGCCCAGGAAATAGATGGTGGAAGGCTGGATGTTAAAACCCTGGCCAGCCTCCTCTTCTTCACGGCAGGTATAACCCGTGTCAAAAAATATCCTGAGGGAAGCATCTATTTCAGGGCTGCGCCTGCAACGGGCGCCCTCTACCCCATCGAGATATATGTTGTGGCCGGAGACGTGGACGGCCTTGATAATGGCATATACCACTTCAGCCCAGACCGGTTCGGGCTAACCCGTATCAGGGATGGCGACTACCGATGGGAGCTGGGATTAAACTCATCTAGGGAGGTGTGGAGCTCTCAGGCCTCCCTCGTCTTCACATCGATAGGATGGCGTAACGCATGGAAATACACCGAGAGGTCCTACAGACACTGGTTCTGGGATTCGGGTGTGATGGTGGCCAACCTGCTGGCGGTCTCTTCAGCCCTTAAATTGGGTTGCCGTCTGTTGGTGGGTTTTGTGGACAAGGCCGTAAACAGGCTGGTGGCGGTGGATGGTAGGAGAGAGGCATCCATACTGGTGGTGCCTTTGGGTAAAACCAGTCTACAGCCTGTACGGCAGGCCGAGGCCCCGCCGTTAAATCCCGAGACCCAGCCCCTCTCCAGGAGAGAGGTCGAATACCCTGCAATATACGAGATTCACGAGGCCTCAACCCTAGCCGACGGCGATGAAGTGGGTGAGTGGGTGAGGGCCTGCCAGACACAATCCACGGAATGGGAGGCGGCCGTGTTTAACCCTCCTCAGGGTATAAGCTCCCAGCCCCTCTGGCAGACCATCCTTAGAAGAGGCTCCACCCGCATCTTCTCCAAACGGCCAATATCGGATACTCAGCTCAGAACCATCCTGGCCTGCTGCAGCGGCCCCATCAACGCCGACTTCCTGCCACCCCGTAGCTCATACATATCCATCTACTTCATAGCCAACAACGTGGAAGGGCTGAGGCCTGGAGCATACTTCTTCAACAGGGTGACGGGTGAGCTGGAGCTGTTGAAGCCGGGCGAGTTTAGAAGAGTGGCCGGCTATCTCTGTCTAGAGCAGGCCCTCGGAGCCGACGCCTCAGCCGTATTCTTCCTCATGACACCTCTCAGCAAGGTCTTGGAGCGGATGGGTAACAGAGGCTATAGAGCCGTCCAGCTGGAGGCTGGTATTATAGCCGGGAGGATATATCTCGCATCATACGGGCAGGGGCTGGGCTCCACAGGTCTCACCTTCTACGATGACGATGTCACAGAGTTCTTCTCACCCCATGCCAAGGAGAAAAGCAACATGCTGGTCGTGGCCGTAGGTGTCCCAGCCTACAAGTCAAGGCCCGGAGACTTCTTCCTAGATATAAGCCAACATCCAGCTACGGGGACTTGGTAGCTTGATAGAATTCATATACTGTTCAGGGTTTAGGGGTTCAGATTGTACGCAATAGTTGCCGAGTCACTCGTCAAAACGTATGGTGGCGTACCTGCCCTTGATGGGGTGTCTTTTGAGGTGGATAGAGGTGAGGTCTTCGGCTTCCTAGGGCCGAACGGTGCAGGAAAAACCACCACCATCAAGATTTTGACCACCCTCATAAAACCTACCGCAGGCCGGGCTGAGGTACTAGGATGCGACATCTACAGGATGGGGCATGAGATTAGGAGAAGGATAGGTGTGGTTCAGCAGCAGGAAAGCTACGAGCTAAACCTGAGTGTGGAGAAGGCCCTCGACCTCTATGGCTTCATCTGGGGCGTCCCCAGAAGTAGGAGGAGGGAGCTGGTGGATGAGCTTCTCATAAGATTCGGGCTGTCCGAAGTCAGGAAGGTTAAGGCTGGCGACCTGTCGATAGGTATGAGGAGGAGGCTTCAGGTGGCTCGGGAGTTCATGCATGACATGGAGCTTCTCTTCCTCGACGAACCCACTATAGGCCTTGACCCAATAGTCCGGCGTCAAACACTCGACTTCATCAAATCCAAGGCCAGGGAGGGGCTGACCATATTCTTCACAACCCACATCTTGGAGGAGGCCGAATACCTCTGCGACCGGATAGCGATGATAAATAGGGGAAGGATTGTGGTTGTTGACACACCAGACAATCTCAAGAGAGAGTTCGGAAAGATCAGGAAGGTGGAGATGAGGGCTAAACATTCTATCCCTGACGACTTTATCATGAGGCTGATGGCCGACAGCTCATTCGATAGGGTCTCCCGCATAGACCCCCAGACAGTCTCCGTGATATGTTCTACACCTGGCGAGGCGATAGCTCAGATGCTGAGGCTGGCCGATAAATTCAGGCTTGAAATCGTCAGCATATACGCTGCGGAGCCAACTCTTGAGGATGTATTCATAGGCATCATAACCAGTGATGCATGATGCGTAACATATTCAGGCTGGCCTACAGGGCTTTCGTAAGCTCGCTAGACAAGCCAACTCTCTTCTTCATCCTGATATTCCCAGCATTCCTAATCTTCGTGATGGGTTATGCCTACAGCGGTATAATACCCTCGTTCATGTTGGGCGGCGAAACCATTAGCTACCCAGTCTTCCTAGCCTCAGGAGCGGTAACCCTAGTGGTTGTCAACAGCGGAATGACCGTCGGCACCATCATATGGTTTGACAGAAAATACGGGATGTATGAGCAGATATTGGTGGGGCCTTTCAGAAGATACGAGTATATGGCAGGCATCATCCTAGCGACTATCTTGGTCAGCCTTCTAAGCGCTGGACTGGCCCTAACCATAGCTTCGCCGGTTTTAGCAGGCACCCCAGTCACCCTTCCAGGCCTCCTCTATGCGGGGTTGACGCTGGCCGTAGGCTCGGTCCTATTCGGCTCTCTAGCCCTTATAATATCCATACATCTCAGGTCGAGTGAGTCCTTCAACGTAGTCAGCAACTTCATCTTCTTCACCATTCTCTTCACGAGCAGTGTCTTCTACCCAGCAGAGTATGCGCCACAACCCATCAAGCTGGTCGCAGAGCTAAACCCACTAACATATCTGGCGGATGCTTTCAGGGCTGGCCTGCTAGGCATAGCGGATTCCAACATACTGTTTAAAACTGGAATCCTGATGGCTGAGGGATTCGCCCTCCTAGCTGTGGCTTCTCTAATGTTTTCGGATATAAAGGCTTAGAAGACTTTTAAGCATCCCCCAAAGTAATACTGTCAAGTTGTGGTCCGATACAAAGGTTAGGGATGTGGTTCGCACACCACTCATCACCGTGAATGTCTCAGATAATGTTAGATATGTTGCGAAGGTTATGGTGGAGAAGAACATCAGCGGGGTGTTGGTGGTGGATTCTGGGAAGCCTGTGGGCATCGTGACCGAGAGGGATTTGGTGGCTAAAATTCTGGCCAGTGATAAAGCTCCTGAAAATATAAAGGCCGGAGACATCATGAGCACGCCCCTTATAACAGTCGATATAGATAAACCGCTGAGCGAGGCTGTGGACCTCATGAACAGGAAAAAAGTCAGGAGGCTGCTAGTCACTGAGCAGGGCAAAGTTGTGGGAATCTTTACGCAGCGAGATGTTCTAGCACTTGAACGTGTATGTGGATACTGTATAAAACCCATAAAGCCCCGTCTCGTGTCAAGACCGGAAGAGGGAGAAATAACCGTCACATGCTCATGCGGGGTGATCTACCATCTCGACTGTGCGAAAACGGTTGGGTACTGTCTTAACTGCGCACAGAAGATAGTTGCGGAGATAATCTATCCAAGGCCGGAAGATACCGCCAGCGGCTAGCGATGGAAAAAGGTTTTTGAGAATCGATGAACCAAAACCGCATATGTCCAAGCCTTACGTCCTCTCATATTTCCAGCTGGACCCAGTCTCCGAGGCTATTCTAGGGGAGGTGGCAGAGCTATACTACAGTGGGATAGAGCGTCTTGAAGACATCCTCCCACTGGTCTCGGCTGTGATATGTATCGACCTACCTCTCGACCACCTTGCAAGGATGAAGGGTCTTAAAATGATACAATCCCTCTCGGCAGGTGTTGACACCCTACCCTGGAGTCACATAGGTGAGGATATTACCGTCTGCGGTAACATGGGCTCCAACGCGGAATCGGTGGCTGAGCATACATGGGCCCTGATACTCGCCCTAGCCAGACGGCTGCATCACTACCTACCACAGGTAAAGGCTGGGGACTTTAGGAGAAACCATGAAAACATCATACTATCCGGTAAGACTCTCGGTGTTATAGGCCTCGGCTCGATAGGTAGGCGGGTCGCCGATGTGGGCAAGGCGTTCGGCATGCGGGTGATGGGCGTGACTAGGAGCGGCAGAAGCGACTACCCATGCGATTTCGTAGGCGGGGAGAAAGACCTCGAACATGTCCTGAGAGAAAGCGACGTAGTGGTGGTTGCCACACCACTCACCAAGTGGACTAGGGGGATGATAAACCTTGAGAGGCTACGGATGCTGAAGCCTGGCAGCATATTGGTGAACGTGGGTAGGGCTGAGGTTATTGTTAGGGAGCATCTTATGGCCTACCTCTCTGAAAAACCCGAAGCCAACATAGCCACTGACGTATGGTGGAGTATGGAGGGAGGCCAACCCTCCGAGAAGGAGCTTATACGGTTCACCAACTTCGTAGGGACGCCGTGGGTTGCCGGGGCGTTCGGCTCGAAGGAGGTCTTCACGAGGATGTGTAGGATGGCCGCAGAAAATGTTGCAAGGTTTCTGAGGGGTGAGAAGCCTCACAACATCATAGACCGTTCTGACTATATATCCTGACGACCTTACCGCTGCAGAATCGTGTAACATACTCTATCACGGTCTCAGATGCTTTATCCAGAACCTCAGCATTCACCCTAGGAGCACCGCAGACCATTATGAGTGTGTTAACGGTCTTTCCAGTCACCTTGGTGAAGTCAGCGTCTCGGTATGGATAGATGGCTATGAGCTTCTCTCCATCCTCTACAACCAGCTCACGCCCCGTCAGATGATATGGGTTATCCATCCCAATCCCCATGAAAGTCTCCCTAGGCCTAGACCATCTCATGGTGAGGCTGTCGCCGAGAAGGTCGAGGTCGAAGGCGGCCACAGGTATCAGCGTCAGAACAGAGGCTATGTTGTAGGCGTCCACTAGGGTGTTAACCCTGGGAAAGGGTTTGCCCTGCAATATCCTCCGCAGAAGCGCCTCAGCTGAGGGCCTGGTCTTGGTGGGGTCTAATCCTATCCTCCAGAAGAAATCCCTGTAATACCTCACCAGCTCCACATCTTTCAAATCCTCCAGCCGGTAGCTCCTCCTAACCTGCTGCACAACTGACTCCAGCGTTGATATGAGGTCGGGGCTGTCGTCCCTCTCCCTAACGTTTACACCATATATCACCGCCAGCCTAACATCGAGGTCTGGAAACTCCGCCTTAACATCCCCGGAAATCCTAAGCCACACAGCTTAGACCGAAACGGTGGCGGATAAGTTTTTCAACGGCCAAGGAGGCTGTACACCGCCTCATAATATCTCTCCACAGGCATCTCAGGCGTGAGTATGTAGCGGAGGACTAGCTCTCGATCTGCCACATAGACGACAGCCGAATGGGATACAAAATAGTTGTTAGTCGTGGCTGGGGGCTGGACGTCTCCAGACACCACATGATATCTCAGCCAAACATCCTTAAGCTCCTCCCAATCCCCAGTCAAAGCTACTATACGCCCACCATAGCGGCTCACCAACTCTTTAAGAGCCCTAGGATTATCCCTCGAGGGATCAGTGGTAACAAATATCATAACCACCTCCCCTGCCTTCTCTCCCAACATCTTATCCAACACCGCATATTTTGACAGCACCTCGGGACATAAGTCGGGGCAGCTGGCATAGCCGAAGAAAATGAGTACAACCCGCCCTCGTGCTGTGTGGAGGCTGAACTCTCTGAGGTCTTGATCTATGAGGGTGAAGTCTGGGAGAGCCATGCCGCTGGCTAGGACTGGCACCCCATATGATGCAGAGTTTTGGGCTTGGGAGCTGAAATAGAGATAGGAAATGGCGAAAACCGAGGCTATCAAAAAGGTGAGCAGGCTAGCCTTTCTTAGACCTGTCTGCCACATACAAGACACCGATTAAGACGCCGAGACCGATGAGGAAGGCCAGCAATCCAGTAATATCTAATGAGAGCCCTCCGAATCCTCCTCCTTCAGGCTTGTAGACTATGATCGTACCTTTCATATATGGGTGAATGCCACAGACATAGTTGTATACGCCCTCTCGGTCGAAGGCGAAGTTGAAATATTCTGCGTTTTTGAGGAGGGGTGATGCAAAGCTGGCCGGCCCTTCAATCGCTGCTATGTTATGCTGGCCTGTAACCTCTCCGGCTCCGATGCTTAAGACATCCTCGTTGACCCATGTAACAGTCGAGCCGACCGGTATCTTGGCGATCTTAGGATAGTAGCTATTCCCCACTATCTGTATTGTTATCTTTTCTCCAGGTAGGAATATCTTGATGTCTTCATCTCCCACAGGCTCGAAGGGAGCCACCACCCTCTTGGGGTTTACAGGTATTGGGAGAGCCTTCCCCTGTGGATTGATGAATGGTGTTCTCTCTCCGTCCGCAGAGGATGATACCACCCCTACGGCACCCTTTATCGCCTGTGTTCCGAAGGCATGGGATACAAATAGAAAGCTCCCCTCAGAAGGCACCCTCCACTCTATTACGTAGGAGTCGGTAGGGCCGACCGTAACAGTCTGCAGGCCCTTCTCCACATTATCTGGGTTGCCGCCATGATATACATACTCCCATATGCCCCCAACAACATGGAAGCTGGAGGTCAGGCTTGGCCCAACATTGAGGAAGTAAAAGCGTATGTAGTCGCCTGGTCTTGCCAGTATGGGCTCGCTCAAATATCTAAAAACGCCCCCGTTAAACATGACGTATATCGGCTTGCCATCATAGAAATCTCTCCCGTTGGCGTAGAGTTCATGCTGTATGATGTAGGCCCTGATATCCGGCTCCCTCCCCAGCTCCTCCTCAAGCCTATACTTCTGGTGTTTAGGCTCGACAACCACCATGCCATACATTCCAGAAAGTGTGTGGGTTAATATGCCATGCCCTCCGGGGGCGCAGTGATACATGTAAACACCTGGGAAGTCTGCCTTAAACACAAGCCTGCCCTCCTTGCCGGGAGCTATGTTGCCTACAAACTTGGATGTCTGGGTGTTGGCTGCATGGAATGAGAGGCCGTGGGTGTATTTCCCCTCATTTCTCACAACTATCTCAACTACATCCCCCTCCTCAACGATTATAAGGGGGCCGGGCATAGTCCCATTAAACGTGAACGCCCTAAACACCACACCCTCATCAATAACCACATCATTTTCAGCCGCTATAAGCAGAAAGGTTTTGTTAGGCTTTGCATCAGGCGGCGGATTACCGGGAACGGGGGCGTAGACTATCTGCGCAGACGCAGATGCCAGTGTGGCGACTAGAACAAATACGAGAGAAAGTGTTTTCAACATTGTCCCTTCACGTATTCAAGAGGGTGTTACAGCCCGAAAAACTATGTATGCAACACCGTTGCATCTTCCACCATAATTTAAAGCTATACGGGACATCGTTTCATCCATCTGTTATTAACCTTCAAGCCAGCAACATCTCTTGATGGACTACACTTTTTTAGTCTGGGATGTGGTTAGGATGCTTGGTAGCATGGCTGGCCAACCTCACATAGTTATGGTATTGGTTAGAAACAGCACGTGCAAGGTGGTGGAGCTTCTAGCCTCAAAAAAGATCGAGGGAATATTTAGAAATGTTAGGGTCGGTGAAACGGTTTCCAGCCATCTAATTCAGCTCTCCGGCCGTTTAGAGCTGTCTGAAGTTAACAGGCTGGGTTTAGAGGCGTATCTGATAGGGCGTAGCTTTTTATGGGTTGATGCGCCCAGCTGCAAAGCCTGCAAGATACTTTCACGAACACCAGCTATACCTCGAAGTATAATATATCTGAAAGGCGTAGGTGTTGTCTTCTCTTTTCTCACCCCCGGCCAGATAGCCACCAAGAAGATTATAGCTATGCTGAGAGATGCGGGATTGGATGTGGAGGTGTTAAATAAAACGGTTCTCGACCTAAAACGGATGCTGACTAGAAGGCAGACCGAAGTGCTGCTGGCCGCTGTCGAGATGAATTATTTCAACGAGCCTAGACAAGTAAGTCTTGCGGATATAGCGGAAAGGCTTGGACTGGCTAAATCTACGATATCACGCCATCTCAGGGCCGCCATGAAGAAGTTGGCGATAGATCAGTCTCTAAGGCCGATAGGCTAGAAACTTATGGGCTGGCCGTAGCGGTTAAGATATGCCACCTGCTCTAGTGGAAGCCTGTTCTTCCTACCGAGGATTTTTCTGGCTGGGTATCCGAAGCCTATAACCCCGGAAATACTATACTCCGACGGGATGTTGAAGGTCTGCCGCATCCTCTTCTCATCGTATCCTGTGTAGATACGTGAGCCGACACCCCTATTCCAGGCCGCCAGCTGCATATGTGTTATAGCTCTCCCCGCATCCAAGAGATGCCAAGGATACTTGGTTGACGTGAGGACTATTATGGCGAAGTCGCAGTCCTTCACCCACTTCCCTGTCATGCTTATGTCCGCCAACGTCTTCAGATCCTCACCATTATCCACCAGTATGAAACGCCAGTGCTGGCTATTCATGCCGCTTGGTGCCAGTCTACCGGCCTCCAGTATCTCCTTCTTCACCTCGGCAGGGACATGCCTCTTCTCAAACTCCTTAATCTCCAGCCTTGTCTTCAACGCCTCGAAGACATCCATGGCTCTACCCCAGCCACGCCTTTTAAAAACTTTTTCATACAACAACACAGCCGTCCTCAAGTCATGTTGCGCTGTAGGCGTATTCCTCTTCTCCGGGATATGGATGACTAGGCTGGAGTGTGGACGTCCTATGGTGGGGATGGCCGGACATGCCCTTATAAGGGTATCTAGACTCTAGCATAGGTATGGTTGTGAAAGATTTGGAGCTCGGTGCGGGAATGCCGGTCCGGAAACTGTTGGAGATGATGGGTGAGATGGGTGGTTTCATGGGCCCCCACCTATCAAAATCTTACCAGACCCTTCTGGAGATGTTGAGGGATGGTGAATGCCTCCGCATAATCTCCTTCACAGGAAATATCGTCTCCACAGGGTTGCGGGGGGTACTGGCGGACATGGCTAGGCGGAGGCTTTTCAACCTATTCATAACCACCTGCGGTGCACTCGACCACGACCTAGCGAGGAGCAGGGCCGGATACGAGGCAGGAAGCTTCGACTCTGACGATTACGAGCTGGCTGAGAGGAATATCCACAGGCTGGGAAACGTGTGGATAAGCTCCAAGAGCTACGGTTCAGTGATAGAGTCTGAGATGCGTAGGCTCTGTGGGGAGCTGGAGGGGCCGGTATCCACCTACGAGCTATGCTGGAGGCTTGGCGAGAGGATAGACTCGGACAGCTCATTCCTAACATGGTGCTGGCGTAACAAGATTCCTGTTGTGGTGCCTGGAATAGTGGATGGGGCTGTGGGGTATCAGCTCTGGCTAAACATGCAGGGTAGGAAGTTCTACATAGACTTGATGAAGGACGAGTCACTCCTCAACGAGCTTATGTGGAGTCATACGAGGAAAGGCGGCCTAGTGCTTGGCGGCGGCATCTCCAAGCACCACCTCCTCTGGTGGGCCCAGTTCGGCGGTGAAGGGCTGGACTACGCCATCTACATCTCCACAGCGGACGAGTATGACGGAAGCCTAAGCGGCGCAAGACCCAGAGAGGCGATAACCTGGCATAAGGTATCGGCTAAGGCTAAACATGTATTCGTCAAGGCAGACGCCACGCTAGCCCTGCCCTTCCTCTATCTGGCAACGCTGGAAGCCCTAGCTGAAAACCCATGAAAGAGCTGGAGGCGACTCCCTCCTCCCCACCCTCTCAGCCAAGGCATGGGATATCAGCGGCAGTGCTATGGTCGCATCGCAGAAGCATTGTACGGAATATCCATCAGGCGACTCCTTGCCCCAGCTCTTTCCCTCCTCGAGGGTGGCTCCTGACAGGCCGCCCCACTGGGGGCTGTCAGTGGTTATCTGCACAGCGTACTTGTGGGCCCTAGTCAGATATGGGTCTCCAGACGTTAATATGTCAACGGAGACGGCTGATAGCTGGATAAAGTCCTTAGGCACGCCTCCGCCTATGAATACTACGGCACTATCCTTATGTGCGGCCCGAATCCTCACGAGAAGCTCATAATCTTTGAAATGGTCTATGAGTAGCTGGAAGTTTCCGTCCTTGTATCTGTTTATAATGTAGGCTACTCCATAGCCGCTATCAACTATTGCTGGACAGAAGACTGGAACACCGGCCCTGTAGGCGGAGGCCAGTATGCCGTCTACACCTCTCTCGCTGAGCCACCTTCCCAGCTTGTTGAGAAACTCTGGGGAGGTGTAGGGCCGCCGCCTGTCAATACCTCTCATGAATTCGGCCAGCATCTCCTCCATCTTGATATAGTCCTTTTCCCTCACATAGACATCGTGGAACCTGTATATCCCATTCTTCCTTAAGATGTGGTCGTCGATGTATGGTGTGCCTATCCAGTAGTTGAAACCCATGGCCTCAATCAAGTCCTCGGATATGTTTGCCCCCGTGGAGACTAGAACATCCACCAGCCTGTTCTCTATGAGCCATTTCACTATCTTCCACTGTCCGGTTGTGCTTAGCGAACCGGCATACCCCATCATAATAACTGTGTCCCTAGCTCTCGCAGCCCTCTCCCAAATCTCCGCTGCAAGTGCGAGGTTCCTACCTTGGAACCCTGTCTCAGCCATAGCGGCTAGGAGCTCCGAAACTGATTTACGCCCAACCTCAACGGGCCTAAGCTTCTTCCTCAAGAGCTCCTCAACGTTTTTCGCTGTTTGCATAACGTATCCTTCAAAGAATTAGCTTATATGTGTTTTTCTTTAAGGTTATGAGAAGCTTCTAACATTTCATCGTCTATGATACCTGAGGAGAGGATTCGGACATTCCACGAGATGGAGAAGAGATATCGTATGCGGGATGTGGAATATTTCAAAAAGTTGACAAAGCATCCCGACATGACCATCAGGGCTAGGGCTACATGTATCCTCGCAGAGATTGGAGGGAGAGAATGTATCCCCGTTCTGGCCGAGGTCTTGCTGAAGGATGAGAACCCCATCGTAAGACATGAAGCCTCCTACTCCCTAGGGCAGCTCGGCTTCAAAGATGCCATACCATATCTCGTGGAGTCAGTATTGAACGACCCCCACTTCATAGTCAGACATGAATCCGCCATAGCCTTAGGCGTGATAGGTAGGAAAGAGGCTGAGGAGGCTTTGATGAAGGCATTAGAGGATGAGAGCCAGGAGGTGAGGGATTCAGCCCTGATAGCCCTCAGCAACATAGCCTACTGCGAGCAGCTCTTCAGCGGAGAG
Organism: archaeon HR01; assembly: GCA_002898355.1. GTDB lineage: Archaea > Thermoproteota > Nitrososphaeria_A > Caldarchaeales > Caldarchaeaceae > HRBIN01. The sequence goes on from BEHD01000009.1 coordinate 68,597, forward strand.
CTTGATGAGGAGAAGCTGGCCTTTGCGAAGAAAACCGGAGGCTAAACCAGTCTCCTCTTCTTCAAGGCAAGCTGGTACGCCTTCTCGGCGGCATCCACCGGGTCTGAAGTATAGTAGGCCGCCTGTACCTTCCTATGGTCCAGATATCCGTCTGGATACATCTCCTTGAGAAGGTCGCTGGGATAGCCGGTGTCCGTTAATATGACCAGCGGCACCCCGTAGATGTAGGCTAGGTGTGCTTCTATTATGGTGCCTGAGCCCCCGCCCAGAATTATGAATGAGTCGCTGCTTCTTACAAGGCCTATGCTCCTAGCCTGGTATGTCTGCCCGCTTTTGAAGACGATCGTGTTGAAGGGGTTATAGCGTGGATGGCTGCTGTCGATGTCTTCATCTTCGTAGGGTATAACCCCAACTGTTATCCCTCCCCTCTTCACGAATTCATCGCAGACAACCCTCATCAGGCCGCCGTCCCCACCTGTGAAAAGGACCACGTCACGGTGTTCTGCCAGGGCTGCGGCCATTAGACGTGCTTTTTCAACCGCTTTAGGGATGGGAGAACGGTCGCTGGAGCAGCCCACACCAATCTGAATCATGGAAGTTCTCTGGCCGCCTCAGCTAGAGCTTGGCCAGGATGTTCTCCCACTCCTCCTCGTCGTCAACCTCATCCTCTAAAAGCTCTTCAAAAAGCTCATGGGTGACGATGTCTGTCTGCCGGTATTTCTCCACCATCTGGCTGTAGAACTTGATGGCGCATCTCTCAGCCTTGAGAACGTCCTCAATCAGCTTACGGTGGTCGGTCGGGTCCTCCGGAGGAGGTATGTAGCCGCAGCCGCTAGTCTTCAGAAGCCTATCAAAATCCAGGACTATCTTACCGCCCAGCTGTATAATGCGTCTGGCAGCCTTCTCGGCATGCTTCAGCTCATCCATGGACTGTTTAAGCAGAATAGGTCTGAGAGTGTCAGCGTCAATACCTCTTATCCACTGGGCGGCCGCCCAGTACTGGTAGTGGGCCAGCCACTCATCCGCATAGGTCTTCAAAAGGTCTGAGATAACCTCATCTACGTTGGCTTTAATAACCTCCCTGGCTGTCCTACCCATGTCCTACCCTACTGCCGCTTGGGCTATTTAAGGCTGCCTGTGAAAGAACCCTAATCCTATGCCTGAGCATGAATGCATTATAGGCTAGGAGTATGAGGGCCGCAGCAGTCAGGTAGGGGCTTATGACAGAGATTAGGCTTACACCCATCAATCCTATGGAGAGGGGCCATCCACAGCATGCGTAGGAGAAGCTGGCCACACTGGCCAGAAGCGCCCCAACACCTCCCCCAGCACCTCCTAGGAGGCATGCTCTAAGGAGTCTCTTCCTGTATAGATGCCAGAGGAGGGATGCGTTGACCCCGAATAGTGTGGCTAGGGCCACCGCCAGAGGTATGGGCAGTATCTTGACGCTCACGATGTTTGCTCCGTAGATTAGCTGCAGAACAGGCCCGGTGTAGAGCTGTCCCTCCATATAGCCCGTGGAAATCGTGAAGCCTGCGACCCCGAAAGGTAGTGGAGAGACCTGGACCACACCGGTGAAATAGATGTAGAAAGCTAGATAGGCTAGGAGTGTGGATGTGAACACTCTCCAGCCCAGCATAGATGGCGTGAAGCCTCACCTCGAAAGCAGATAGCGCACACCATTCAGATATTCTTGGAAATCCATATAAGGAGTAAAGGCTATGCGGAGAATATGATTTCTATCAGCGCCGAGAACTAATGCGTAATGGTCTACTAGGTAGTCGCCGCCCCCCTCTACAGGGACCTTAGCAGCATACACATTAAACTTACCCATAACCTCATACACCTTCTCCGGAGGCCCGGTCAATCCGATGATTCGGTCGGAATAGTATCCCACATATTTTCCCATAACCTCCTGGGTGTCCCTCTCAGGGTCCACAGTTATGAATATGAGAGCCACCCTCTCTGCATCAGGCCCCAGAGTCTCCAGCAGTCTCTTATACTTGGTCATGACGAGGGGGCAGACATCCGGGCAGTGGGTGTAGCCAAAGTAGATGAGCACCGCCCTACCCTTAACACTTGACAGAGTGAACTCTCTACCATGCTGGTCCACCAGTGTGAAGTCGGGTAAAGCCCTATCACCAACTATCTCGATTGTTGGCCTATACCTGGATGCTGAGACAAGATAAGCTGCTCCCGCGCCTGCCACAGCCGCCAGCACCGATGCCGCAACAAGGATGATAAGGAACCGGCGTCTCATCTATGTCAAACCCGTAGCACGCACTTTTAAGCTTATTCCATGAATGCAAAAATCTCAGAGCATCTCCGCTTTCAGATGCTATAAGAACCTTTTTAGAATGCCTGATCAGCTGATTAGGTATGAAGCTGGACAGGTCTTATCAGTTATTTCTTGAGGCTTTGAAGTATCTCCCCAGCGGTGTTACATATGGTAACAGATACTCTGAACCATATCCTATATATTTGGAGAGGGCTGAGGGCCAGTATGTCTGGGATGTTGATGGTAACCGCTATGTTGACTTGTGGATGGGACACGGAGCCCTAATAATGGGTCATCAATACAGGCCTGTCGTAGAGGCGGCTGTCGAGCAGCTGAGAAACGGGGCCCACTTCGGTTACAGCCATGAGTGGGAGGTTAAGTGGGCTAAACAGGTATGCAGCATGGTCCCCTCTATAAAGATGGTCAGGCCAACCAACAGCGGGACCGAGGCCAACATGTATGCGGTACGGCTTGCCAGGGGATATACCCGGAGGACTTTGATCGGGAAGTTTGAGGGGGGATGGCATGGCGGCTACGACGGCCTGCAGATAGGCGTAACCTATCCAGTGGATAGGCCCTCAAGCCTGGGTATAACGGAGAACACGGCCAGGGATACCGTACTCCTAGCCTACAACAACCTCGAGGAGACGGAGAGACGTGTTAAGGGTAGAAACCTTGCCTGCATAGTGGTCGAGCCTGTGATGGGTGCCGGAGGCTTTATCCCAGCCAAGAGAGAGTTCCTTAAAGGCCTCAGAGAGCTATGCGACAGGGAGGGCATAGTTCTGATATTTGACGAGGTGATAACGGGGTTCAGGCTGTCGCCGGGAGGTGCACAACAGCTCTACGGCGTCATCCCCGACATCACTGTATTAGGCAAGGCTGTGGGCGGCGGCCCATTTCCAGCCGGCGCCTTCGGCGGAAGGGAGGACATCATGGAGCTGATAGACCTGCGGAAGCATCCCCACCCCTACGAGAGAGTTTTTCACGGCGGCACATACAGTGGAAACCCCCTAACTATGAGGGCGGGATACACACTTCTAACAGAGCTGGCCAAAGGTGAGGTATACAGACATATCAACAGATTGGGGGATCGGATGAGAGGGCGGCTGGAAGAGATGGCCGACGGCCACCCACTCCACATAACAGGGATAGGCTCCCTGGTATGCTTACACTTCACAAAGGAGAAACCCTACGATATACACACCGCCAACAGGACAAAAAACGTCGAGATGGCCAAAGAGTATTTCAGACACCTCCTTTCGAAGGGCTTCATATTCGTACCGCCCCACGTCCCCCATCTGTTTATCTCCGCCTCCCATACAGAGGAGACCATAGAACAGATATGCGATGTCACCGAGGAGTTCATCCGGGCTAGGTTAGTATGACCAGCTCGGGTGGGGAGTTTATCCTGACCGGTATTATCTGTCCTAGACCCCGGGAGACATAGAGAGTTGTTCCGGGCCCTATCTCGTACCGGCCTCTCACAAAGTATGAGTTGGAGTAGAGTGTGGTCTGCCCTAGGACAACGCCTCCATGGGTGTGGCCGGCGAGGATGAGGCAGTTGCCGGATATGTTGAGGGCTGCGTTTGGGTCGTGAACTACTACCACGCCATCGGTGTGTAGGGCTGGGTAGTGTCTACCCTCATCCCAGTCTAGGCCGGTTATCCTGCCCACCGTGCTTACAGCGGAGTTGTTGTATAGTACCGTGAATCCATTCTCCCTTAGAAGCCTGTCCATCCATGGGGTCTGCTCAGACCAGTATTCATGGTTTCCCATCACTGCGAATTTCTCACCGGCCTCCAGTGATTTTATGAAGCCTTCCACTGCAGCCCTATCTGCTGTGTATTCGTCGACTGTGTCTCCTGCGAGAAATATGATATCTGGGTCTTCCCGCGATATTGTGTCGGCGAGGCGGTCCAGATAAGGTGTCCCGAGATGTATGTGGAGGTCTGTTAGGAAGACGGCTTTGCTGGATAGCCCCATATCCAGCCTAGTAACAGTGAATCTCTCCACCTCGTTGGCGAGAAATGTGAATAGTCCTACCCCACCTACAGCTGTGCCAATACCGAGCTTGAGGAACCCCCTCCTAGTCGGGACACCCATCTAAACATAAGCCAGATAAATAGCTTATTAACCTATACATGACGGATGCCCTATGTCAAAAACAGTATCGATTAGGGATACTGTGACGAGGACCTGGCATCATGTAATGCCTGTTGATACAAATCCCTTGTCTAAGCTGCATGGTGGCAGGATTATTGACTGGATGCTCTCATCCGCAAGTGTTGCATGTACGAGATATTCGAGGGGTGGAGTGGTTTTAGGCGCCGTGGATAGCCTATATTTCCTGAGGCAGGTGGGGCTGTGGAACCTGGTGGAGGTCAAATCCTTCATAGGGTATTCGGGCCGCTCATCCATGGAGGTGGGTGTTGTGGCCGATTCCCTAGACCTCAAGACAGGAGAGTCGGAGGTCATATCTGTGGCTAATATGGCGTTTGTGGCTGTGGATGGTGAGGGTAGGCCTAGGCCTGTACCCCATGCAATCAAGCCCGACGAGGGGGAGTATGAGATATATGCGATGGCTGAGGAGAGATATCGCAGGCGGAGAGAGGCACTAGCCATGAGGGATAAGGAGAGCCTCGACATAACACCATACGCGGAGGGCTCACGTTTTAGGATGCTTTCATCCCATACGGTAACCCTTTCGGATACGCTGCACGGTGTATTGATGTTCGGCGGCCGGCTTCTCCACATGATAGACGAGATGGCCGCAGCCCTTGTGAGCAGATACTGTTCCGGTGTTGTGGTTACTGGGGCCGTTGACTCGATGCTGTTCTACCATCCGATAAGGGTTGGCATGCTGATGGATATCGAGCTAGCCATCAACCACGTGGGAGGGACCTCCGCCGAGGTCGGCGCAAAAGTAGTTGTTGAAAACCCGTTAAGTGGCATCAGACGCCATGCAACAACGGCGTTCTTCACGTTCATACATTTGGGAGATGACTCAAAGCCTCGGAGGATGCCGGCGTACACGCCCATTACGGAGGATGAGAGGAGAAGGTATGAGGAGGCTGGGAGACGTTATCTTGTGAGGCGGGAGAAGCTGACGGAAGCCTCGAGGCAGGCCGAGATGTATAGGAGGCTGTAAGACGGGGATGGGGAGGATAGGGCTCGTTATAAGAAGCATCGACTTGGGGCCGAGAGCGTTTGCATCTATAGCGGGTATTGCTGAGGAGCTGGGCTATGAGAGCATATGGGCTACTGAGGAGCTGGCACGCTCAGCCTTCGTATCCCTCTCCACTGCGGCTCAAAACACCAGCCGTATCATGCTGGGCACCGCCATAGTCAGCATCTACTCGAGGACACCCCTCACCATGGCTATGGAGTATGTGGCCCTATCAGAGACGTCGGGGGGAAGGTTCATACTCGGTCTAGGGGCCGGCGGCCCCGATATAGTCTCGAGAGGACACGGCGTATCATTCGTCAGCCCCGCAGCTAGAATGGAGGAGTACCTCAGAATCATCAGAGGCTTTCTTACTGGACAGAGGTTTTCCTACGAAGGCCGTTTTTTCAGGGTCCGGGATATGAGGATGTGGGCTGGGCCGCCGGACAGCGTCAGGCTCTATGTTGCTGCGTTGAATCCGTTGATGCTCAGGGTTGCAGGCGCCCTCGCCGATGGCGTAATCCTCAACATCTTCTCACCAGTAATCTTGGACGATATTCTAATGGATATCAGAAGAGGGGCTGAGGCCGCTGGTAGAAATCCGGCCGATATAGATATCTGCTCCTTCATCCCGGCCGCCGCCACATCTGAAAAGGACTCCGTCGAGGCGTTAAAGCGCTCTATAGCCTTCTACGCCTCCTCACCCGCCTACAGGAGGATGTTCGAACTATTGGGGTATGGGTGGCTGCCAGAACTTGTAGCCTCGAGAACGGGGCAGCGTGAGACCGTTGCAGAGCTTATACCCGACCATCTGATGGAGAAGATAGCCATCTACCTCGACCGGGATGACACGGGTGAGAAGCTGAGAACATTTCAAAGGGCCGGCGTCACACCCCTAATCTATCCACAGCCTAGAAAGGAGAGGAGAATGGAAGATATAAGAAAAATTGCAGAGGGATGCCGCAAAACCTAAAAAATCCGAAAAAAATATAAACGTGGAGAAGAGAGAAAATCCCATGTCACTATCTCTCGATGTCTCGGCCAAGATATACCCCGTCAACAGATATCTGGAGCTTTACAGCCGCTCTCTCGAAGAGCCTGAGAAGTTTTGGGAGGAGCAGGCTAGGGAGCTGGACTGGTTTAAGAGCTGGGATAAGGTGCTGGAGTGGAACACGCCCTTCGCCAAATGGTTCGTGGGAGGCCGAATAAACGCATGCTACAACGCACTAGACAGACATCTCAAATCATGGAGGAAAAACAAAGCCGCCCTGATCTGGGAGGGAGAGCCAGGTGAAAGGCGTGTACTCACATACCATGACCTCTACAGGGAGGCGAACAGGTTTGCAGACGCCCTCCTAAGGCTTGGGGTTAAGACTGGAGACCGTGTGGGAATATATATGCCGTTGATCCCTGAGCTTCCCATATCTATGCTGGCAGCCTCCCGGATTGGTGCGACATTCACCGTGGTATTCTCAGGTTTTAGCTCCGGGGCTCTGGCCGACAGGCTCAACGACGCTGAGGCGAAGGTCCTGATAACCGCTGATGGGGGATACAGGCGTGGCCGTATCGTAAACCTGAAGGAGAACGCTGATAAAGCTCTGGCCAGCTGCCCCACCGTTGAACACGTAGTGGTCTATAGAAGGACAGGCCATAGTGTACCGTTTAAGGAGGGCCGTGATATCTGGTGGGATGACATAGTGAAGGACAGCCGTAAATATGTTGAGCCGGTGTCTGTAGAGTCAAACCACCCGCTCTACATCCTATACACATCAGGTACAACAGGAAAGCCGAAAGGTGTCGTCCACAGTACTGGAGGATATCTTGTCTACGTATCAGCCACCCAGAAATGGGTCTTCGACGTTAGGGATGAGGATGTCTACTGGTGTACAGCCGACATAGGATGGGTTACAGGCCATAGCTACGTCGTTTACGGCCCGTTCTTGAACGGTGTAACAACGGTGATGTATGAGGGAGCGCTCGACTATCCCAACCCAGGCAGGTGGTGGGAGATAGTTGAGAGATATGGTGTCACAATACTCTATACAACGCCTACAGCCCTCAGAACTTTGATAAAGTATGGTGATGAATATCCGAAGAAATATGATCTAAGCAGTCTTAGACTTCTTGGCACCGTGGGAGAACCCATCAACCCTGCAGCATGGGAGTGGTATTTCAACGTGGTAGGCGGAGGCAGATGCCCCATAGTTGATACATGGTGGCAGACCGAGACAGGTGGGATACTCATCTCACCGGCCCCGCGGCTAGGCCTAGTACCTCTGAAACCAGGCTCTGCAACATATCCGCTACCAACTATCATGGCCGATGTATATGATGAGAAGGGGAGGCCTGCACCCAGCATGACGAGGGGATACCTAGTAATCAAGAATCCATGGCCTGGAATGCTTCAAACATTATTCAAAGACCCACAGCGCTATCAGCAAGTCTACTGGAGCAGGTTTGAAGGCGTCTACTACACCGGAGACTACGCCATGAAGGATGAGGAGGGATATTTCTGGCTTTTGGGTAGGGCTGACGAAGTGTTGAAGGTGGCTGGCCACAGGCTGGGAACAATAGAGCTGGAGGACGCCCTTGTATCTCATCAAGCCGTGGCCGAGGCCGCCGTGGTCGGCAGGCCGGACGCGGTGAAAGGAGAGGTCATAGTGGTCTTCGCCACCCTAAGACAGGGATATTCGCCATCACCACAGCTGGCCCAAGAACTACGGGAGCATGTGAGGCGGGTTATAGGGCCGATAGCCACACCTGAGGAGATACACTTCGTACATATGCTGCCGAAGACACGAAGCGGCAAGATAATGCGTAGAGTCATCAAAGCTGTCGCATCACAGGCCGAGATAGGCGACATAACGACGCTGGAGGATGAGGCGTCGGTGGAAGAGGTCAAGAAAGCAATAGAAACATTAAGGGCTGGAATGGCGTAAGAGATATTAATTGCCAACATCGCATATCCGTAGGTGAGATTTTTTTGGGATATGTAGGGACATTTAGGGAACTGGTAGGTCTCGGCCGATTCGAACTCGGGGGTAAGGGCTATGGTCTGGTGGAGATGTCGGCTATCGGGCTTCCCGTCCCTCCCGGCATAATCATAAAGACAGACGCATGCAAAGAATACTACAAAAACGGTGGGAAAATACCTCAGGGGCTTTTTGAGGAAGTAATCCAAAAACTCAGGGCTGTCGAGGTGGAGGTTGGGAGGAAATTCGGCGACCCCAAGAATCCCCTGCTCCTATCCGTCCGCTCTGGAGCGCCCTATTCCATGCCAGGCATGATGGATACTATCCTCAACCTCGGCCTAAACGACCAGACCGTGAAAGGGCTAGCCGAGATGTCTAGTGATGAGCGTTTCGCATACGACTCCTACAGGCGTCTGATACAGATGTTCGGTAAAGTAGCTATGGGTGTGGAGGGTGGAAAATTCGAGGCCATTTTCGAGAGATATAAGGAGAAGCTCGGGGTCAAACATGATATAGATATCCCGGTGGAGGCGCTTAAGCAGATAGTTGAGGAGTTTAAAGCCCTCATTAAGAAGGAGAAGGGTGTTGATTTTCCTCAAGACCCAGCCACCCAGCTCAAGATGGCCATCGAGTCGGTCTTCAAGTCATGGAACAATCCAAGAGCAATAGAATACAGAAAATACTATAGGATACCGGATGACTTGGGGACGGCCGTAAACATACAGATGATGGTCTTCGGTAACATAGGTGAGAAATCCGGCTCCGGCGTCGGTTTCACCAGAAACCCAGCCACAGGCGAGAAAAAGCTCTACGGCGAATACCTGGCCAAGTCGCAGGGAGAAGATGTTGTGGCCGGAATTAGGACACCCCAGCCTATAGAGACTCTAGACCCTGACATCCGCCGTCAGCTGGAGGAGGTGGCTGAGAAGCTTGAAAAGCATTTTAGAGACATGCAGGATTTCGAGTTCACCGTAGAGAACGGCAAGCTATACATGCTCCAGACCCGTAACGGTAAGAGAACAGCCCAGGCCGCCATCAAGATAGCTGTCGATATGGTGGATGAGGGGCTCATAAAACCTGAGGAGGCCATACAGCGTATAGACCCCCTAGAGCTTAACCAGCTACTCCATAGGAGGCTGGACCCGAAGGCCAAGGTAAACCCCATAGCCAAGGGCCTTAACGCCTCACCTGGTGCGGCATCCGGGAAAGTTGTTTTCGACACCGAGGAGGCGGCCGAGCTCGGTGCGAAGGGTGAGAAAGTAATCTTGGTCAGGCCGGAGACGACGCCGGAAGACATCAAGGGGCTTATCGCCGCCCAAGGAGTGCTCACATCGAGGGGAGGTATGACCTCTCACGCTGCAGTGGTTGCGAGAGGGATGGGAAAACCTGCCGTAGTAGGATGTGAAAGCATTAAAATCTACATGGAGGACGAATATTTCAAAACATCTGAAGGTGTCGTTGTTAGGAAGGGCGATGTAATAACGATAGATGGTGGGAGCGGGTTAGTCATACTCGGAGAGGTGCCAACCGTTGAGCCCGAGCTCACAGCCGAGTTCAAGAGGCTTCTAGCGATGGCTGATAGTATGAGGCGGCTGGGGGTGAGAGCCAACGCCGACACACCGGAGGCGGCCGCCAAAGCTAGGGAGTTCGGAGCCGAGGGTATAGGGCTCTGCAGAACCGAGAGAATGTTCAACGCACCCAACAGATTACCCATCGTGCGGGAGATGATAATGGCCGAGGATGAGGAGGGGAGGAGGAAGGCCCTCGACAAGCTTCTCCCATTCCAGCTGGAGGATTTCAAGGAGATATTCAGGGTTATGAAGGGGCTCCCTGTAACAGTCAGGCTTCTGGACCTTCCTCTCCACGAGTTCCTACCTCCCGCAGAGCAGCTTCTCCGTGAAATGATGGAGCGGGGCAACGCCTCATCCGCCGAGGAGATGCAGGAGCGAACCCGCATCCTTAGAAAAGTTCAGCAGCTTCAGGAGCACAACCCCATGCTAGGACATCGTGGATGCAGGCTAGCCATACGCTATCCCGAAATCTATGAGATGCAGACGAGGGCCATAATGACTGCAGCCATCTCGGTTCTGGAGGAGGAGGGGGAGACGGCTGAAATCCAGATAATGCTACCCCTGGTAAGCGAGGCCAACGAGCTCATCTTCCTCAGAAGGGTTATCGAAAACACGGCCGAGGCGGTATTCCAAAAACTAGGCCGGAGGATAAAATACAAGATTGGAACCATGATAGAGACTCCCAGAGCAGCCCTAACCGCATCGGAGATAGCCAGACATGCCGACTTCTTCTCCTTCGGCACCAACGACCTCACCCAAACCACCTTCGGCTTCAGCCGTGACGATGCCGAAGCTAAATTCATGGCAAACTATCTGGAAAACAAGATACTGCAGGCAAATCCCTTTGAGACGCTGGATACCAAGGGTGTTGGAAGACTGGTGAGGACTGCTACTGTGGAGGGTAGGGAGGCTAACCCCCGGCTGGAGGTTGGAATCTGTGGGGAGCATGGAGGCGACCCGGCCAGCATAAAATTCTTCCATGAGGCAGGTCTAAACTATGTCAGCTGCTCACCCTACAGAATACCCATCGCCCGCCTCGCAGCAGCTCAGGCCGCAATAGCCAAGCTCGAGAAAGCCCCTATCACGATTTAGAGACGCTGAGGGTCAGGGTCCAGCTGATGCTCCTGCCCGTGTAACAGTCTATACCTAGCCATGTTCCCCATCCCAGTGCGCTCGAGAAAGCCCCTCTCCGCAAGCCTCGACAGATAGGTGGATACAGTGCTAACGGGTATTGGCTCCCTGTACTCGTATCTGTACGCCTCCACAACATCTCTGGTGGAGAACTGGCTGAAAGGGAAATGCTTCTCCAAGACCGCCATCAGTTTTGAGAGCCTGTTACCCTGCCTCTGGCTGGATAGATCTGAGCCGCCACCATAAAGCTCCAGAAAATCAGCCAGCTGAAGCAGCTTCTCCCTATTGAGACGGCCCTCAAACATCAGAGTAATCCTATCACCGTCTTCATTGCTCAGCTCCAGCTTGATACGCCGCCTAGATATCACCAACCCCGTCGGCCAGGCCGGCTCCAGCGCATAAATATATGTATTCCAAAACACCTCCAGCCCCACCATATACCTGCGTATCCGTTGAACGTTTTCAGGGTATTACTTTGTAGGTACCGGCCCAAAGACGCCCATAACAACGTTTATAGATTACACATGCATCAACAACTGTGAAAACAAATGTCTTTCCGCATGAAGCTACCCACAGCAGATTTCTTCGCAGACATCGTCAAGGCTATATCGTCTGTGGTGGATGAGGGCACCTTCATAGTTGATGAGAACGCCATAAGGCTTACATCGATGGACCCAGCCCATATTAGCCTCGTAAGCTTTGAACTACAGAAATCAGCTGCTGAGGAATACGTATGCGAGAAGCCCATAGAAATATCCGTGAGTATAGCGGAGCTGCTGAAGTTTCTCCGTAGGGCTGGTAGAGAGGCTCTAACACTTGAATACGACGAAGAGAAGAGGAGGCTGGCCCTCATATTCGCAGACCAAGCCGGGGGCAAGATAAGGACATTCACGCTAAACGCCCTTGAGACCACGACTGGAAAGACACCGATACCCAACCTGTCTTTCGAGGCATCATGCAGGCTTAACGCAGCGGCCTTCTATGAGGCGGTGAGCGACGCCACCCTAGTCAGCGACTACACCAGAATCACAATCTCATCCGACGCCGTCACCCTATCAAGCAAGGGCGATCTCGGAACCCACCAAACCAGACTGGCCAAGGGCGGCACAGTGGTATACTCGATCGAGACAGAGAGGGAGGTCTCAGCAACCTTTAGCCTCACCTACCTCGACAAGATAGTCTCCTCCAGCAAGTCACTGTCGGACGAGATAGGGCTGGCCCTCTCCAACAACAAACCCATCAAGCTAAGCTTCCCAATACCCTCAGGAAAGCTTGAATTTCTGATAGCGCCTAGGATAGAGTGATGCGGCCATCAATAGCTGTCCTCGCAAGCCATAGCGCCCTCGACGTCCTAGACGGCGCCAAAGACGAGGGATTGAAAACCATAGCGATAGCTAGGAAGGGAAGAGAGAGGGCCTACCGTTCTTTCCCGGTATCCGACCGGCTTATAGTGGTGGACGACTACGCAGAGATAGCAAGCCAGCAGATACAGCAGGCCCTAAACATGGAGGAGTCAATATTCGTACCCAACAGAAGCTTCGCTGTATATGTTGGATACGACAGGATAGAGAAAGAGTTCAAAGTCCCCGTCTTCGGGAACAAATTCCTCCTCAGATGGGAGGAGAGGATAGGGCCATCCAGCTACTACCGGCTCCTCGACGAAGCGGGCATAAGAAGACCTAGAACATACACAACCGAGAACTTCGAAGGGCCTGTACTGGTCAAAGTCCCCGAGCTCAAGCGGAGAGTTGAGAGGGCGTTCATAATAGCTGGGAGCAGAAAGGATTTGGAGGAGAAGGCTGGAAGCCTCGCCGCCAGGGGTTTGCTGGACCTTAAAGCTCTCGATGAGGCATCGGTTGAAGAATACGTTTTGGGAGCCCATTTCAACGCCAACTATTTCCACAGCCCGCTGTTGAAGCGGACCGAGCTACACAGCATAGACCGGCGTATCCAATCCAACCTCGACGGAGTCTTCAGAATGCCTGCCAGAGACCAGCTCACCTTGGATGCGCCGGTCCGATACATAGAGGTGGGACATGAACCAGCCACCATAAGGGAGAGCCTTCTCGAGAGACTCTTTGAGATGGGTGAACGCTTCGTCGAGGCCACAAAGAGGCTTGTACCGCCGGGAATAATAGGGCCGTTCACCCTCCAGTTCATCGTAACACCAGAACTCGACACCGTAGTATATGATGTGGCCACTAGGATAGGTGGCGGAACAAACGTCTACATGGGAATTGGCAGCCAGTACAGCAAGCTATACTTCCGGCGGCCGGTAACTATTGGCAGGAGAATTGCCATGGAGATTTTGCAAGCCTACGAGACGGGAAGTATTAAGGATTTGACGACATGAACGCAGTCAAATCATACGATCCCGAGAAAATATCGGTGGCCACACTGGCCAGCCACACAGCCCTCCAGATACTTCTAGCAGCCCACAAACACGGCTTCCGTACAATAGCCCTATCCGCCGAAGTAAATATGCCCTTTTACAAGAGCTTCAGCTTCATAGATGAGGTATGGCCTGTCACACCGTCGTCTCTGGATAAGATGGATTCGGAGCTAATCTCTAGGAACGCCGTCATCATACCTCACGGCAGCATGGTGGAGTATTTCGGCCCATCCATCACCCGCCTCAGAACACCGATCTTCGGCAATAGACATCTAATAGACTGGGAGAGAAATCAGGAGTCTAAGATGAAGCTGCTTAGAGAAGCCGGCATCCCCACCCCCCGAACATATAGCTCGCCGACTGAAGCCTCAGTCCCGGCGATAGTGAAGCTCTACGGAGCAAAAGGTGGTAGGGGATACTTCCTAGCCAGAAACCGGGAGGAGCTGGCCCTTAAATGCTCCACCCTAACAGAGCCTTACATAATACAGGAATACGTCATAGGCGTCCCAGCCTACTACCACTACTTCTCATCAAAGATGAGGGGCAGGATAGAGATATTCGGAGCCGACATCAGATATGAAACCAACGTGGATGGGAGGATACCCGGCCTGGCCGACCCAACATTCGTGGTGGTGGGAAACCTACCCCTCACACTCCGTGAGTCCCTGCTACCGAAGATATTAAAGTATGGTGAAGCCTTCGCCGAAGCCGTAGAGCGTAACATCCCGCCGGGGCTCATCGGACCCTACTGCCTCGAATCCATCATACGAGACGACATGGAGATAGTGGTCTTCGAATATTCAGGCCGTATAGTTGCTGGCACAAACGTCTACGCAGCTCTGGGCTCACCATACTCGGCCCTCTACTTCGGAAAACCCATCGACATGGGTGAGCGGATAGCTCTCGAAATCGAGGAAGCAGCGGCTGGAAATAGGCTCGAAGACGTAACAACCTAGCCCAAACCAATAAAACGGAGGACATGAATACGGAGGTCGCCAAGCCTGTCACGAAGTAAAAGCTCTAGGGATTGATACACAGCCATCCCGCCAACCTAAGACGAGGATATAAAACCTTACACAAGTTTAGGCCTGATGCGGAGAAAACTGGTGATGGACTCCAAAAGCAATCCAGAACCCAACGCCCAGACCTGAGACGACATCAGACGCCAACCCTCCAACCAACCGCCCATCTTCCCCTGCTTAAGGATAATATAAAAGCTGGAGCATATGCGTCACGGTAGCGGGGGTCGCCAAGCCTGGTCAACGGCGCAGGGGAGCGTGGTGTGGGGCATGACTAGTAGGCCATGCTTCCCCAAATTCCCACAAGGTAGCCGGAAGAAGGGGGCTGGGGTTGTGAGAAGATGAGGTTCTATTGTGATGTCCATAGGCTGGCCAATAAGAGCCGCAAAAAGACCGAAGAAAACTACCATGTATATACTACTGATGGCGTAGAGTTTGGGAAAGCTGAGAGGATAGCTGACATACCTGCCAAATCTGGTGATGAGCTCTATGTTGATGTTATCCCTGTGGAGCTTACAGACGAGTTCATAGAGCTGCTTAGAAGAGGTGTTAGAGTCTATCGGCTTCGAAGGTTAGACCAGATACCAAACTACAGGAACGGCGTAAAATCTGCGCGAAACGATGTGTTGGCAATGATGTCGATGGATACTACGATGTTTAAGGAGGTTTCCGCCGATTTTCTCGAGATGAGTCGTCTGGCAAGCGAGTATCGGGAGGTGTCCTTGTCACTTAAACAGGCTAAACAGAGGAGGACTAACTCTGGCAAGCAAAAGCTCAAGGACTACACGAAGGACATCAACAGATTGAAGAGCCAAAAGAACAAACTTGCTAGAAAGATAATTAATCTGGCGAGGCAGAAACATGGTTACTTCAACTATTTAACGAAGGTTCTCGGAATAAACACAAGGGATTCGTTGTATGGGAAGGCGGCGCTGGGTATTCTATTGAATTACGTTGACTTCAGCAGGGGGTTGAGGAAGATACTCGTCTATGTAGGGAACTACTACCCTCACCACGGCAAATACAACAAAATAGTCAAGGAGGCGGCAGAAAGTCTTGCAATGAGCGTGTTCAAGAAACGACATGAACCAACAGGAAAAGAAATCAGACAAGTCCTGAAAACGATACGGAGAGCTCTGATGGCTGGAGGTCAGGCCTGATGGCGGGGAAAAACGGATGAAGGCCTGGCAATAACGGCGCAAATGCCGAAAAGGCAATCCTGAACCCAATGCTTAGGTCTTCATCTCGTTCCCAGATGCTGTCAGATGCCTGCCTCCAGCCAACCATCCCCCTATTTTTCCCTTTATCATGTATTGTTTGTGCCGGTTTATGGTTGGCTTGTCTATTTATATGTGTGAGAAGTGCGTAGACTAAAGCATTATAATAGGCTATCAACGGCTCTATCGAAGCTGTTGAAGAGAAGCAACAATTCTTCCTTTGACAAAATATAAAAAATAGGCAGTTATGGCTTTGATAGGCGGGGGTAGGAAAGCCTGGTCAAAATATAGCAACCACCAAAAATGAATGCTATATGACAGTCCGCAGGGTTCAGGCCCCTGTCCCGAAGAAAAAAGGATAAAAGGGGTTCGTGGGTTCAAATCCCACCCCCCGCATTAAAAAGAATAGTCGTTTATGTATTGTTGGTGAAACATCCTTGGTTTTTGCTTTTGTAGCCATGGGTGCTGGTGTTATTCTATCCTTGGTGCGTGTGGCTATGTGGTATGCCCCTATCACTGCTGTCACGGGCATGGCGGCTTTCTTCTTTGATTGGGTTCTCAAAGTATGTTGGGACTATTATGTTTACATCCACTACTCCTTCAGGATAAGCCGAGCTTCCTACTCTCCGCTCTGCGGCCAGAAGCTTAGGGAGAAACCGAGGAAGGGGAGGAAGAAGAGGGACGTTAAGAGGATAGATTTGGATTTCGACGGCTCGGATTCTCAGAATGGAGAACAGTCTCAACCCTCCTTTTTAGGCCTTATCCGGTCTTTTTCGGTAGGTCTTTTAAGACATTTGTTATAAATTTTAATATAGTGGATGGTTATCTGCATTTTCGTGGTCTCCGTCAGGCTTGAGAATCTGACCAAATACTATAGAAATCTTCTTGCGGTAGATAATGTTAGCTTGGAGATAAGGGATAGGGAGTT
>BEHD01000010.1 GCA_002898355.1 archaeon HR01
GGCGTATGCCGCTAGCAACACATCACGGGTCCCATATCCCGCCGTGTAACCTGCCATGTAGATTATTCCACCCACAGCCGTTAAACCATATGCGGCCTCCTGAGAAGGTGACCGCATTCGCCACATCTGTTACATCACGCACCTTGAAGTTTTTAGCCCACACCATGTTGAGGCTTGAGTCAAGCTTCTCCACAAATCCACCGATACCCGGCTGATAGCCCACAACATAGAACGAGGGAGACGCAGCCGGCTCGACGTCTATGTCTGTCGGCTCTTCTCCCGGGCCTATGTCGTAGAGTTTGATGGCTTGAAGGTTGCAGCTGGTGTCGAAGACGGCGACGAAGTGGTTGGGGACTGTGGACCCGGCTGTTGTTTTTCCAAGCATGTATATTTTGTTGTTGTGGAATGTTAGGGCTCTTGCTTCATCGCTGGCTCCGAGGTCGAGGGCGACGCTGCAGCGGTGGCTGTTGTCGCTGTTGAAGATTGTGAGGAACGCGTTGGGCGTATTGGGGCCAAAAGACGTTGTGAAACCCACCGTGTATATGCCGTTGGAGTCGACGTAGATGTCCATGGTAATGTCGTCAACAGAGCCGCCGTAGGAGCGGCGGAAACTCACCACCTCAGCGGCCACGGTCACCATCCCGGCGAACAACAAAGCCGCCAGCAAACACGATGCGAACAATGTTTTCATTCTCATGTGAACTTGGTTGAAAGCTGGGGTTTAAATGATTTGCGATGACGTGGTGTCTTTGTATTTTTCCGAGAATCTGTTCGTATTTTTTGGAAATAGTGTTTAGTCTGGTGTTCTGGGGAATTGGGCTAGAATGGGCCTGTCTACTGTGGGGTTTTGTCTGGGCTTAGGGATGTGGAACACGTGCTTGGTGGGCGGGCCATAAGGGTTGCGCTATTAGCTGGCTGTACATGGACACGTCGCGGAAAGAGGCCACCACATAGCTAATGTTTCAGAGACCGTGGGGAAAGCGGTCAGGACAAAAAGCAGGCAATATAGTGCCCCCTCCCCACCCTCTCCCACCCCGTATCCACGGCCCTCATCCTTTGGGGAGGAGTCTCCAGTTGGTAACATTTACTGTGCAATTATTCATGCGGCCGCCGGGATTTGAACCCGGGACCTGCGGGCCGGGGCCCCGCCGTCCTACCTGGCTAGACTACGGCCGCCTGTCTGAAAATTTTAAAACGAATGTTTTATATTTTTACCAGCGCCAGTCTTCATACCCCTGACAGCTGACGTATTGGGTATATAGCCATTAGTAAGCCGTTGAAACTTAGCCAGGTCTTGAGGGTTCTTCGGCTGTTCCCCTCAAGCTATGATCTGTTCTATTTTTTGGATATATAGGATGGGTAAAATATGGTATGGCTGAGGTGAATGCGTTGGAGAGGCAAACCCTTTATGGCGTGCTGGCTGCTACGATAGCAGTAATATCCATGGCTATAGCTGTGTCGGCTGCGTTGGCTCCGAGGACTATAACATCCATGGAGCAGACATTCACAGTTTCTGAGGACCTCATCTCCGTATCAGGGACCGCCCAAATAACCGTAATACCTGACAAGGCCATACTATACCTAACGGTGCAGGAGAAGGCGTCCACATCGGCCGAGGCTTTGAAGCTGGCGGCTGAGAAGGTTGACAAAGTACTGGCAGCACTCAGGAGCCTAGGACTGTCTGACGAGAACCTTAAGACAACCAGCTTCAGCATATACCCCGAATACATATACTTCGACGATGGGAGGCCTCCACAGCTCATCGGATATGTTGCCAGCTACTCCCTAGAAGTATCTGTGAGAGATATTTCAAGGGTGGGCGAGATTGTTGATAGAGCTGTTGAGGGCGGTGCGAGTATTGTTGGAGGCCTTACGCTGACGCTCTCCGATGAGCTGACCGCAAGGCTTCAGAGAGAACTCCTTGGAGCCGCCGTTACTGACGCGAAAAACAAGGCTGAAATGGCGTTAGCACCTCTAGGGCTACACGTTTCCAGGCTAAAGAGCCTTACCATCTCCGAGCAATATCCATATCCAGTCTTTAGGGGTGCATCGCCGGCGGAAAAAACCGACTTAACCATTATGCCAGGACAGACAACCCTAACCGTAACGGTGCAGGCGACCTTTGTAATAGGGGGATAGATATATCCCATAATATTTTTTATTTTTAACTCGTAAGATGGACAGAACACTCTATCTTGCCCAAGGTGTGGCTGCGGGGATACTTTTCGGAACTGCATCTATATTCATTAGGATGCTTCCAAGGATGGATGCTTTCTCGCTGGGGTTCTTGAGACTTGTCCTCGCCTCCATCCTCATGCTTATAGTGGCAGCCATCTTCTATAAGGACCGGCTGGGTGAGGCTGTGAAACATTACGGGTGGAGGCTTATAATACTGGGAACCTTCCTAGGTTTCCATTTTGTATTCTTCATTATCGCAGTCAAAACCACCTCCATAGTCAACGCTACAACCCTCGTGAACACGACCCCCGCATTCGCCCTGGCTATGGCGTGGTCTCTCAACAAAATCAAGCCAGCCCGAATTAACATAATCGGGTTGGCCATCACTGTAGCCGGAATTACGGCTATGAATCTTTCCACAGTGGCCACAACCCCGTCAAACCTGGTGGGCGACCTCTCGGCGTTAGCAGGAGCCATCTTCTGGGCTGCATATCTCACATCCGGCGTCGGGGTCAGGGCCAGAGTACACCCCATAGCTGCCACACCATCACTATACATGGTCTCCGCCCTTGTTCTAGCGTTGTCCGGCCTGCTGGTGGGTGGCGGCCTCATCCTACCCCAAACCAATGAGATACCACCCATCATCGCGTTAGTGTTCCTCCCAACAGTCATGGGGCATACACTCCAGTTCTCATCCCTCAAAGGCCTCAAACCATATGAGACCTCTACGCTGGCCCTTCTAGAGCCTGTAGCAGCCTCAGCGCTGGCCCTAATCGTTTTCGGAGAGGCTCCAGCACCAATCCTCTATCTAAGCGCAGCAGTCGTGATATTCGGAATCTATCTAGTAGTTAGATGATCGGCAAGGACTTTTACGACGGCGGCGTCCTGTACGGCAAGCCCTACGCTCTTGAAGATTGTTATCTCTTCCACGCCTGTTCTTCCCGGCTTTAGGCCAGCCGCCAGCTCGCCCAGTTCGGCGTAGATTTTTTCCTTCGCCATAAGCCCTTTTCTGATGGCTTGTATGATGTCCCCCGCCTCCTCGAGGGCGGCCTCCCTCGAATCCACCACCAGCTTCGAGGATGCCACAAGCTCTGGGTCCAGCTCAGCCATGTCAGGTGTATAGGCTCCTATTGCTGATATATGGGTTCCAGGCTTGACCCATCCCTTCAAGACTACAGGGGTCCTCGAGGTTGTGGCCGTTACAACTATGTCTGAGCCATGAACCAGCTTCTCAGGCTCCCGGACAGGCTTTACCGGTAACCCGGTCTCCCCTCCCATCTCTCTGGCAAACTTTTCCATCCTCTCCCCATCAATGTCATAGACCATGACCTCCTCCAGCTTGGCAACCTTGGAGAGAGCTCTCAGCTGCCATCCAGCCTGATATCCGCAGCCTATCAGCCCAAGGACTTGAGAATCCTTACGTCCAAGATATTTGAAGGAGACGGCGGTGGCGGCCCCGGTCCTCATCCCCGTCAGCGCTCTGGCTGAAGCAACAAACATTATGCTGCCATTTGATGGGTTGACCGCCACCACCGACGCCTGTATTGTGGGAAGTCCTCTAGCCATGTTTTCAGGATAGACAGTAACTATCTTTGTACTGAAGACATTCATGGCTGGCATGTAACATGGCATAAGCAGTATATCTCCACGATACTCACGTGCCTCGACCCTAGTTCTCAAAGGTGTCACCGTTACTCCTAGGCTGAAATACTTGAAGGCCTCCTCCACAGCACTTATAACTTCCTCCAAGGGTGCATGTCGAACCACATCCTCATCTGACAGGTATAGCATGTCTTGATAGGGCCGGACACATATTTAAACGACTCTAGAAAGGGATGTTATGATGTATTGGATTGGGTTTCTGCTTATAGCCCTCACTCTTCTCAATATACCCGTCAAGGTGGATGTGCCTTCTCACTCCTTCGCCGACCTTATAGTCGAGCTAGATGAAGGTATGGTCGGCCGGTTGGAGACTTTAGGCCATGTCCGTATGGTGATGTCTGGGATAGCCACTTTGAGGGTTTCAAGGCATTTAATCGATGACGTGGTCGGTATTGTCAGGGCTGTCTACTCTCCGAGAAGGTTCACCCCCTCCCTAGAGGTTAGTACAGCAGAGATAGGTTTGCCTGAGATAATGGAGATGAAGGGGTTGAATACAGCCGGTATTGACGGCTCCAACGTTCTTATAGCCATTATAGACACTGGGGTTGACTACAACCACCCAGCCTTCAAAGACTCTGAAGGCAGGTCTAGGATTCTTTATATCTGGGATCAGACATTGGAGGGCAAGCCTCCGAAGAGCTTCGACTACGGATACGAATGCTCCCCAGAGGAGATAAACAGCGGTGGATGCCCTGAAAGGGATGTAAACGGCCATGGAACATTGGTGGCCTCCATAGCAGCCGGCTCCTCCGGTGTTGCGAGGTCGGCCAGCCTTATAGTGGTGAAGGCTGGGGGACCGGTGTGTGATGGAAGGTTTTGGAGCTTTGATGAGGCGGGACTGCTGGACGCCCTAGCATACGTGCATGAAAAGGCTGTTGAGCTGGGAATGCGGCTGGTCATCAATCTTAGTCTGGGCACAGATATAGGTGGACATGACGGTAATAGCCCATTGGAGAAGGTTTTGGATAGCCTTGTGGAGCAGGGTGTTGTTGTAGTTGTTGCGGCCGGCAACTCAGCCGCAGATGGCAGACATGTCAAGCTCCACACATCGGCTGAGGCTCCTGTGGGTATTCGGTTCAACATCCCCGACCAGACCAGCGAATACTCCATCTCCCTTGTCACCCAGCCGGACGAGGGGTTAGGTCTTACTCTCGTCTCCCCCGGTGGGGAAAAGCTGGAGATAGGCCTCAACAGGACAGAGAACTGGAAAGCATACGAGGTCTCCACCGAATCCTATAAAAGGGGCAGTATCTGGGAGGGCCTGCTAACAGTAACGGGGCCCGTTGAAGGGTTGTGGCGTCTGGAGGTATCCGAGAACTCTTTGGACAGCCGGCTTCTCCATCTATGGTTGGAGAGCGACACATGCAGCAGTCTTAGGGAGTCATTCACAGCCGGTGTGGGATATGAGATATCCCAGGAATCAACCGTCTCAATACCGGGGACTGCCTCCAAGGTCATCACCGTGGGTGCATACATGACGAGAAATCGATGGGTTACGGAGTCGGGTAGGACGGTGGGGGTGGACGGCGTAGTAGGCTCCCTCGAATACTACAGCGGTCGGGGCCCGACCATCGACGGCCGGGTCAAACCAGATGTCACAGCTCCCGGCGGCGTCATAATAGGCGCAAAATCCAGAGATATGGGAGGGGTGTCTATAGACCCCAGCGGCCTAGAGAGGCCTGGAAGGGGTACCAGCATGGCCACACCCCATGTGGCTGGTGTCGCAGCCCTCATCCTCCAAATAAGCCCGACAACAACAGCCGAGCATGTGGCCTACGTGATACAGAAGACGGCCCGTCAGGACAATTTCACCGGCTCAATCGGGTCGGCTGGGTCCAACGCATGGGGATGGGGGAAGCTAAACGCCGTCATAGCATATCCTCTTATAATCCAGATAACTGGATACACACCATCCACACTAAGCCTATCAGTCAACGGAACCTCAACCCCGTTATCGAGTGGCCGGGCTGAAATCATACTCCTCAAAAATACGTTGTACGAGCTTAGGCCAGTCTTCACAGGAGACGGCGTGGATGTGAGATACAGAGTCGAGCCTGAGAAGTATTACGTGTCATCTGCGGGCGAAGTCATCTTCAGCGTATCCGCACAGTACCATGTCAACGTATTCGGCGGCGACGGAGAGCTACTATACTCTGGCTGGGTGCCGTCAAAAACCGTACTGGACCTGGAGAACCTTTCAGGACTTGGGGCAGGCCAGGGTTTTCATCTGGTCCGTAGGAGTGTGGCGGGCTACTACGTTGATGGCTCATTCTTCTTGGAGAGACGGGTGTTGGTGGACCGGCCGGCAAATATATACATCGTAGTGGCTGAAGACTACACGGGACTACTTCTGGTAGCGGTTATATCTGCAGTAATACCCGTATCTATTTATCTTGGATGGGTCTACGCCAGATACAGAAGAAATAGATGGTGAAGGGTGGGTGGAGACTAGATATTTTGTGGAGGTTAAGGAGGCGGAGAAGCCGCTGAAATATGATGCCGCTGTGGCGGAGACAATCAAGGGGGTTGTTAAGGGGAAGATGCTGGCGAGGATGAAGAGGGAGTATGTTGAATGTCCTCTCGCTTCGGAGAAGGTCGCTTTCCTCACATGCTTCGTCTGCGTATCCCATATCAGACGTGTCAGAGGAATAGTCCACTGCGCAGGAATCGAGAAAAAGGTTAGAAGTTGAAATCTCCATCCCTAGCCTTCGCAGGGGTTGTCACATCTGTATTCGGACTATTCATAATAATAACCGGCCTACCCTTCGGCATAGCCTTCCTCATGGCGGGAATAATCATGTTTGTCCTAGCCTATATTCTACCCCCTCCCCAGCCTCCAACGCCCGATGACCCTGGAAAGAAACTCTGCTGGTTCTGCTATAGGGAAATACCCGCAGACTCTAAGACCTGCCCTTACTGCAGGCTCCGACAGGATTCAATCCGTGACAACTAGGCGTAACCTCCTTCCAGAATATAGTGCGTTGATGATAGCTCTCCCATTCTCCGACCTCTTGCTCACCTTGATGACACCTCTCTTCCCTACCGTAGCTGAAAAAAGGTACTGCCCATCCACGTAAACATTCAGCCTCCCTCTAGCCACATCATCCTTAAGGACAAGATTGACTGTGTTCCCACTCTCCGTAATCTCGAAATCTATCTCCCTACCCAGGGTTGGGATTTTAGGTTCCACCTCTAAAGAGACGCCCAGCTCCTTCTCCAATCTAGCCACGTTTTCTCCGTGTCTCCCTATCAGCCTTGGAACCACATCCTTATCCACCCTCACAACCACCCGGCCGCCCCCTTTCATCTCAACCTCAGCTGCAGGGTCGTATTCATGTACCGCAGTTCTAACCGACTCCAGTATCTTCGCCCTGTTCTTCTCAGCTTCAGCAGAGATCTTTCCCACAGGTATCACAACATTCTCCTCACCGTATGTGTAGATTTCATACTCCAGTTCTCCGGTCTCGAAGTCTCTCACCTCCACTAAAGGCCTTGATAGGTCCTGCTCAACCATTCCAGTAGGTACTCTAACAACCAGGGATATCTCATAGACCTTGGCTATCCGACCGTCCTTTAGAAAGATTACGGTATCGATAATATGAGGTATCATGCCAAGCTCAACCCTTCCTATAAACCTCTGAATGGCGCCTACAGCATCACTAGCATGTACAACACCGATCATGCCGACACCGGCCAGCCTCATATCTGCGAAGATGCGGAAATCTTTCTCCCGCCTCACCTCATCAAATACGGTGTAGTCGGGCCTTACCAGCAGTAGTATCTCCGCCGTCTTCTCAAAATCTCCTTCAAGCGGGCCATACTGAGTTATCTCTGGACCGACCTGCAGGTCTCTAGGGGATTCCAGCGTCTTTACTACCCGGCCCTGCCTGCTGTAGAACTCGGCCAGACTCGCTGCGAACGTGGATTTACCGCTTCCCGGTGGCCCGGCTATAAGTATACCCTCAGCCCTGTTAGCAAGCCTCTCCATCAGCCTTCTGGACAGCCTGTAGTCTTCAAGCCTAAGCCTTACTATAGGACGGACAACAGTAACCTCCAACCCATCTGAGAAGGGAGGCCTCGCCACGGCTATCCTGAAGCTTCCTATCTGGACCACCATGGCACCGCTCCTCATAATCTCCACCACGCCTTCAGGCGATAGGCGGGCGTGCTCCGTTATCTCACGAATAACCTTGTTGAGGTCTTCAGCCGTCAACGGTTCGTCGGAAATCTTCACAAGCTCAAACCTTCCCGGAGAACCTCTCTTAGCATATATCGGCGCCCCCTCCTTGAGATGAAGGCTTAGGGTGTCGGGCGTGAAGTATTTCTCGAAGGACATCTCCCTCTCCAGCTCGTCAGGCGGGAAGTATCTGACCGATATGCCCTCGGTCTCCGCCACCAAGGCCTGGACAAAGTCGCATGTGTAGAGGGATGCGTTCTCTTTTTTGGCAACCTCCCTGATAAGGGCGTCTATACGCCCGCTTCTAGCCAGTTTAATATCTTCTAGGCTCGGCCTCTCCCCGGCAAACCTTATGACAATACCCCGGGGACCAGCCATCTCCCTCAGCTTCTTCAGCTCATTAAGACCGATGAAGCCCGGCTCTCTTTTCTTGGAAGCCTGGGCCTGCAGCTCATCGATTACAGCCACCGGAATCACTATCTCAGCATCCTTCAGCTCGCCAGCCTCAGCCATCTGCGTTATCTTCCCATTTATGATGGCGCTGGTGTCTGGAACTATCCTCAATCCGTAAAATCCTACTATTAGGGGATTAAAAAACATCTCATATTCTTGGAAGCCTCTCCCGTCTGGCAGAGACCTTTTTTACAGTCTTCCTCACGGCTAGAACAGACACCGTTACTACTAACAGAAGCATCAAGGGCAGGGCCAAAAGCCAGAAATCGTTCAGGGAGATCATAACACCTGGGCCCAAGTAGAAGGCGTAGGGGATGACTACCGTGACCTCCCTATCATCCGCTATAAGCTCCACCTGATTCTCTACCTGTTTGGGTCCATAGGTCACTAGTAATCTGTAACCTCCCTGTGGGATGGAGGTAAAGGTGGCTGACGGCCCCACTCCTCTAGAGATAGCCCTATCACCCTTCAGAAGGACTATATCTGCAGGAACCGGCTCCCCCATCTGGTTAACAACCCTCACCTTCAACGAGAAGATATGCAGGGTCAGAGACGCTGTCTCCCCCGCCTTCACCTTCCCTATACCATACTCGGCCCCGTATAATAAGACCTTATACGTGTATTCCCTAGCAGGGGCCTGACCGAATAACGCAACACCCTGCTCAGATGTCTTGGATGAGCCTATACCCTCTACCACCACCTCAACAGCCTCAAGTGGTGAACCATACTGGTCCACAACCTTCACCGCTGGCCTTCCAACACCGACAATTATCTCCGCCTCCTCTGATGCCACCTCTAAATCCGCATCATACACCCTCTCCCCCGCAACCTCCACCACAAGCCTGTAGAGCCCGCCGGGAACCGCGTTGAAGACCGCTAAACCCTCCGAGGTATTTGATTCCAGAGATCTGCCGTCAGAGTAGATGAGCACGTGCCCATTTATCAGGGGTTCGCCGTCCAGCGTTTTTAGATGGAGCCTGAATGGGTGGATGGATGTTAAGAGCTGGCTGTCACCAGGTAGCTGGATTCGCTCGTCGAAGACGGTTTTCCCTAGATACTCGGCTACGATATGGTAGATGGCCCGGGGGATTGCCTCAAGCTTCACCACACCGTCCACGGGCTGGAATGCTCTTCCGTTAACCGAGACAGCCTCCACGGGCGCCGTCCTATTGGAGCGGTCTATAAACCGCAGTTCAACATCGTGTATCCCGAGTCTCAGCTCATGCTCTCCGTGGTCTTCGGGAATGTTGAATGTGTATCGGCCCACCTCGTAAGTGGCTCCGTCAAGCCAGCTCCGGTATTGGGCGGTGATGGTGTAGGCTCCCCGTGGCAGCTGTATGAATGATACCTGTCTGGACGCATCTGTCTTGATGTCTAAAGGTTGGATGGATAGGGAGACGTTGGCTCTGAGACTTCTCCCTTCCACATCTTTTAATGATAGTATTAGATCGCCCACCTCCGCCCTAGCCTGTAAATATCCGCCGGGGTCGGTCTTGACGAATGGCTCATCAACCAGGATACTGCCGTTAAAAACCTCAACCCCCCTCCATAAAATCTTCACAGGGTAGACCCCTCTTGGCACGTTTTTGAACCGGGCCACACCATCCATGGATTGTGTGGACACCCATCCGAGAGATACAGCAGCGTCAAGCCTCCGGCCGGCCAGGTCTATAACCTCCACATATGCATCGTAGACGCTAGTCCTTATCATCCCGTTCTTGGCCAGGTCGGAGAGCAGTGGAGTGAATAGCTTTACGGTGTATGTCTCGCCATCGTAGGGTGAGGTGTAGTAGACCCATACCCTGTAGACTCCGTCCTGTAACCTCTCTATATCTACAAATCCATTACTATCGCCATATAGGACATGCCTAGACCATGCTCCGGCCAACGTATTCTCCATTACAAGTGTGATGTTGGGGACGGGGTTTGTGCCGAGGAAATCCATGACTCTAAGCCTGAATGTTCTATATGGCCTTATCTCTACATAGCCTAGGGAAACTGGAGCGGTTAGCGGGCCAATACTTCTACCATCATCATAGGTGAACACGGCCCCTACTCTAAGCTCGGCTGATAGCCTGCCCACAGGTGCGTCCTGTGGAGGGTTGATGGTTATGTTGAACAATCTCTCCTCGGACCTTCCTAGAGTCTCAGGCTCCTGATACTGTGTTATGGCAATGGGCCTGCTGTAACCGCTGACCCAAATCTCAAATGAGCTGATTCTAAAGTATCCAGGCTCAAGGTTTTTCATCCTTATAATGGCCCATCCCGAGCCCCCAGCATGTATGTCACCCTGCCACATGGTTACATCGGCGGCCAGATGCCAGGAGCCGATTATCTCTCTCCGGAGGCAGACTGTGAAGACTGTGTCTATACTGAATCTTCTCTCTCCGTATGCTATGGAATAGCCTGTCAAAGTTACGTAATAGCTGTAATACCAGGCGTAGATGTCTAAGATGGCGTAGCCTGTGGCGTTGGTCGTTCCCGAGACAGAGTGTCCCGGATTCTCCAACGTCACCGAGGCGCCCTGTAGGGCCTCGTCTGTAGCGCAGTCGACAACCCTTACGTATGAGGTCCCATAGGCGGTTCCGCTGGGCGGAGGCTCCAACCCATAAGCGGACCCAATAACCATCACCACAAGAAACAGCATAAGTATCTGAACCCTTATCATCGTCTACACACTATATATTTAGAAAAATATAACCACATCCACACTCAAAACCTGGGGAATAGCCAGATCATACTACAGGCTTTCACTAGCTACTCCCCGTGTAGGATGCGGAGCAGCTCCAGAGGCCACGAGATTATGGTTTTGCATCCGGCCTGTTCAAACGTTTGACGGTCGTGGATGCCGCCCTCTACAGCTATGAAAGAGGCCCCAGCCTCCCGGGCTGCCTGGAAATCGTGTACGCTATCCCCCACATATAAGATGTCTTCAGGCCTGGCAGCCATCCTCTCAGCGACCTTCAACAGCAAATCCCCCCTGGGCTTTAGATTACTAACGTCATCTCTGGAGACGATGGCGTCTATCTTATCCAAGAGCCCAGACCTCTCCAGAGCCAGCACCGCAGCATCCCTGTGGGTGTTGGTGGCCACTGCTACACGGAATCCGGCATTCTTCAGACTATTGACGAGCTCCACAACCCCCTCCCTCGGCTTGCTTAGCCGGGCGGCCCTCATCTCATACTCCTTCATAATTGACAGGACCTTCTCCCTCAGTAGATGGGCTCTCCCATC
The DNA here is from genome assembly GCA_002898355.1 of archaeon HR01. Lineage (GTDB taxonomy): Archaea > Thermoproteota > Nitrososphaeria_A > Caldarchaeales > Caldarchaeaceae > HRBIN01. The sequence continues at coordinate 11,705 of BEHD01000010.1, forward strand.
TCCGATAACGTCTCTAGCTTTTTGGAGAAGTGACTGGATTGATTCCTTAACCGAGATCTGGTCCTCCGGCATGCCCATCTCAACCATCGCCTCAACAACCCTCTTCTTGGCCTCGGTAAGCTCCAGTCGGAACTCTATTATCGTTCCGTCGAGGTCTAATACGATGATTGACGGCCTGGTATATCCGCCCAACACCTCTCAACTATCTATAAAAACTCCGTAATCAACTTATATCCGGATATGGGTACAGCAGCCGTAGTGGGAGTAGGCCACACACAGTTCGGCCAGCGCTCAGATATGACACTGGCGGAGCTGGCATGGCATGCCATAAAGGAGGCGTTACAAGACGCTGGAATTACCCAGAGGGACGTAGACTACGTGGTCACATCAAATGTTGGGGGCTGGAGCTCTGAGCCGCTACCAGCTATATTGGTCAACGAATACTCCGGTCTCGGAGATGTTGGAGTCATGAGGGTTGAGGCTGCATGCGCCTCAGGGAGCGCGGCAATAAGAGCGGCATATAATGCAGTTGCTTCTCGTGAGGCTGAGATAGCTCTTGCAGTCGGTGTTGAGAAGATGACGGAGTCGCCAACCCTGCAGGCTGTAGAGCTCCTGGGAAGGGCTGGAAACTTCTTCTGGGAGTTTGAGCAGTTTGGACTCACATTTCCAGCATACTACGCTCTCTACGCAACAGCCTACATCAACCAGTACGGTGCCAAGGAAGAAGACCTAGCTGCTGTGGCGGTGAAAAACCATTTCTACGGCTCACTCAACAGCCTCGCCCACTTCCAGAAAAAAATATCTATAGAGGATGTGATGTCATCCAGATATATTGCCTGGCCCCTAAAACTTTACGACTGCAGCCCCATAACAGATGGCGCGGCAGCCGTTGTTATAGCGTCGGAGGATATGGCTAGGAAACTTACCGACACGCCTGTATGGATAAGGGGCATCGGAGTTGCATCCGACACCTCCAACCTCAGCAGACGGCAAAATTTTCTGGGACTGGCCTCGACTGTGAAGGCTGCGGATGAGGCGTATAGGAAAGCTGGTATAGACAAAACCGAGGCGGTTAGACGGCTGGATTTGGCTGAAGTTCATGACTGTTTCACTATAGCCGAGATACTTGCCTACGAAGACCTAGGTTTTGTAGGTAGGGGGGAGGGGTATGCACTGGCCCGCGAGGGTGAGACATACAAGGGCGGTCTGATTCCCGTAAACTTGGACGGAGGGCTGAAGGCCAAGGGCCACCCCATAGGAGCAACAGGGGTCAGCATGGCTGTGGAGGCTGTAAAACAGCTTAGACAGCAGAATGCGAAGGCTCGTCAGGCAGACATCAAGAATGGGTACGCGCTAACTCACAACGTAGGAGGGACAGGCCACTACGCCTACGTGACGATATACTCTCTAAACCGTCCAACCCAGTCCTAGAGGCGTTAATGTATGGAGTCAAAAGAAAAGATAGAGAAGATGGTGGCTGACTGGCTTAAGATGGTTGAGGAGCTTATGAAAGAGTCTGGGCTTCCTATAGTTCCGGACCCGAAAACCTCCGACCCAGTCTGGGTTGATGTGCGGGAGCTGAGACTACGATACTTAATCCCTGTTAAAAGGATAAGAAAATTCTTTGAAGGGCTGGCTGAAGGGAAACTCTACGTCACAAAATGCCCTGCTAAGAATATCTACTATTTCCCACCCCAGGCCGACTGTCCCGCATGTATGGATGAAAACATCGTCTGGGATGAGATAAGCGGTAATGGAAAGCTTCTAACATACACGGTGGTGAATGTCAAACCCTACAGCTTCGCCCACCACTCAAACTATGTCATCGCCATTGCAAGGATGAGTGAAGGCTTCAACATCCTATCATGGATGTCTGTGGATGACCTCTCTAAGATACACGTTGGAATGGATGTGAAGCTGGTGGTAAAAAGAAGAGAGCCTGAGGGCTTCTTCACATATTATCTGGAGCCCGCCTAGCCCCTCCTAGTGGCCGAAACTATCGAGAGGACATCCCTATCTTTAAGCTTGTAGTCGCCGGGGAGCCGTAGCCCAGTCCTTACATCCACAGCGTATAGAAGGCCCTTCTCTAGCTCTGTATGAACAGTCCTGGCCAGATCCCTGACCGTGGAGCCAGGAGGCATGAGAAAGACATCCGGAAGAACGTTGCCCGACTTGTCAGATAGCTTAACCGTGTCGGATATGGGATATACAGCGCTCATCCCCAGAAGCTTGAAAACCGAGACGTTGATGGCGAACTGAACACCTGTACGCATGTATTCCCCAAGTATCCTAGACTGGATGAAATCTAACGCCTTCCTCTGCTGGGACGTCAACTCCGACTCCTTCAAGATCTTGAAATCCTCTTCCCCGGGAACATATTTGATCAGTCCTTTATGTACAGCCCTCCTCAAGGTTAGCTCTGCCTCGGCGCTGGCGGGAACAACGATATAGTTGGGAAGCCTCTCCCTCAAAATCTCAAAGTTGGCCTCTGCGGTCTCGATGTCCATCTTGTTTGCCAGGATTATCATGGGCTTCGAGACATTCAGTAGATTCTCGGCGAATCTTTTCTCATCCGTTATTTTCCAGTTTCCGAATTCTTTACCATCGAGCCCTGAAAGTTTCAAGGCGGCCTCCACATGCTTCTCAGTTATTTTGGCTCCTCGGAGTATGCTGGACAGTGTCTCGGGTAGGTCTCGGCCTGCCTTCAAGTTGCGGTCTATCTTATCATCCTGCCTGTCTATCAGCTTCAAGAGCCACATCACCAGCTCCTCATGGATATCGAAGACATCGGCCAGTGGGTTTCCCTTACCCGGCTCCGTTAGCCTACCCTCCTCATCCACGCTTCCCGAGGCATCAACGATGTGAATAAGAGCGTCTGCTTGTGATGCTACAGAGAGGAACTGGTTTCCGAGACCCTTCCCAGCCCAAGCCCCCTTTATTAATCCTGGAAGATCTATAAGCTCTATCGGTATATGTCTAAAACCTTCTACACATAGGGAGTTTCTGGGGTTATCGGTCACCTTTAACTCTCTGCAGACGCACGGGGTAACTGCGTATCCGGTGCCGTAGTTTGGCTGCTTTGTGGTGAACGGATATGTGGAGACCTCCGCCTGAAGAAGAGTGGCCGCATTAAAGAAGGTGGTCTTCCCTGCGTTGGTCTTCCCTATAAGTCCGATTTTAACGTGCAACTTCTACAGACCCATCATATTTTCCCTCAACCTAAAGAAAAACTTTATCATAAAACCCGGTCGTAGTCCTTCAGGATATCGGGGAATTGCTCGATTACATCCTCGGGTGTTATATGGAAGCCCTTTTTCTTCACTGCCATAACACCGGCCAACCCGTTAACACGGGCCGCTGCTACTGCGGCTTCGAAGGCTGTGGCGCCCCGAGCCATCAATCCCGCGGCCAGACCTGCCAGGGCGTCGCCCGTGCCTCCGACAGTCATGCCCGCCGCTTCCCAACTCTTTCTGTTTAAGACTACTGTGGAGCCGTCCGATATGACATCGACCATGCCTTTAAGTAGTATCGTTATACGGTGCTCTGACGCTTCCACCCTAACTTTTTCGGCCCTCTCCTCTAAGGTTGTGGGTAGCTCATACTTGAAGACTCTCCTATATTCACCTGCATGGGGTGTGAGGATAAACCCAGAGCCTTTAATAGTCTGGAGAACCTCGGGGAAAAGAGCTGTAGCATCCAAAACCGCTTTGATCTTGGAGTTCATCGCATAATCCAGTAGACGTATTATGCCTTTTTCTGAACCCCTCGCCAGTCCAGGCCCAACCACTATGGAGTTTACACCGGTTATAGTGTCCACAACTCTCTGGACCATCCTCGGTGTCAGCTTGTAGTCGGTTAGTGGCATGACGATTATGGATGGTGTATAAGCCCTGAGAGCGGTTGATATCCGCTCGGGGACAACGAGATACGCTAGGTCAACCCCTGCTCTAAGAGCGGCCAAAGCGGAGAGGAGAGGAGCTCCGTGATATAGCCAGCTGCCACCGACAACCATGACGACGCCGTTCTCTCCCTTCCTAGAATCCAAGCGTCTGGGCTTGCAGGCTGCAGCAATATCCTCATCTGAAGATTCCCTCACAATCATAGATTATCCACTGACGGCCGTTGCTAAAAAGATGCGGCTATATATTGGCCCCCACAAGATGGGGGTCGGGATGGATGCTGATTTCACGGTGCTGGGAAGCTCAGCCCTCGCCGTCTATCTCACAATATTTCTTAAGAACATGGGTTTTGATGTATGTCTAGTCCTGAACGGTAGGAGACTGGGTGATATACCTCTACAGCCTATGAGGGAAGACCATTTGGAGCTTGCCGGGGTAGAGCCTGGTAAATATTCAGAAGCCATCCATACAGAGTGTCTTTTAGGCCGGTCTGAAGAGGTTGTCAGACTCGAAAACCCCATCCATATCTGCCGCATGACGGAGGTCCTTGAACAGGCTGCAGCCCACCACCTCCTAAAGCTATCTATCAACGTAAACACAGATGGAACAGCCAAAATAATTGACTGTAGAAGACCCATTGGCAGACCCCACAACGTCTTCATATCTGCGGGGATAGCGGATAACAGGAAAGGGTTCACCATAGAGACTCACACCCAGTCTCTAAAAATATACTTCGATTTCGGCCCCAGTTCAGAACTCCTCTTCACATACGGAAGGCCGCCCGCCAACGCTTCCAAAATTCTCATGACCTACAGCTACAGCCTCACTCCACCATCGCAGCTGAGTTCAGCCTCTCTCTCCAACCCTTGGAAGGCTAAAGGGCTTGCACCCGCCTCACCCCTAGGCGATGCAGTCGCTGAGATACTTCTGGCCCAACATCTAGCAGCCACAGCGGACAGGGATGAGGGACTGCCAGAATATATAAAGCTGATCACGGAGAGTCAAAGAACAGTGGCCAGTATCATCGCTGGTGAGCATCCTGAGCCTAAATGTTTTCGAAGCCTTATATACTCTATAGACAAATACTGAAGAAAATCACGTTAAACTTAATTACCGATAAGGAGTATAAAAAACAACCCGAAAAGAGGTGAAGAAGATGTCAGAAGATTCCGTGGTCTTGATCGGGCGAAAACCAACGATGAACTATGTCTTGGCAACGACACTCCCACTGGCTGAGGGGAAGAAGGTCGTCCTCAAGGCGCGTGGGAGGGCGATAACGAAGGCCGTCGACGTCGTCGAAGTTGTTAGGAGGAGGTTCGTACAGAACCTGCAGGTGGAGAAGATAAGCATAGGCACCGAGGAAGGCAGAACGGGGAACGACGGCCGAACCCGCAACGTCAGCACTATCGAGATAGTCGTCTCGCAGCCGAAGACCTCTAAAAAGTAAACCCGTGCAGGCGTCCGGAGTATCCGGCGCTCATATTTTTGTTTATTAAAAACAGGGTTTTAAGAGTTAAATATCATCTACTAATTATAACTTCGTTAAGGCAGTCTTTATTATCTGGTCCCACATGTGTAGGTGGTTGGGTTTTGAGTCTTATATCCCGTGAGTGGGTTACTTGTTCAAGTTGCGGTAGGAGGACCCTCAAGAGCGGCTATTGTATGTGGTGTGGTAACAAGCTAGTTGAGCGGGAATTTACCAGTGTGGCCCCTGCGGGAGACCAGCAAGCACAGCCTCCCAAAACAATAGCCTTCAACTATGTTTTCAAGGTTGTCTTCTTGGGGGATATAGCGGTCGGGAAGACATCAATTATAAAAAGATATGCCCTTGGACAGTTCTCACCTGAATATTTCCCCACCTTCGACCTCACAACCTACTCAAAGACGCTAGAATATCCCCCAATCAAGATAGATTTAACAATCTGGGATACAGCCGGCGGACTGCCGGAGGAGGATAAGGTTGGCCCTGTAGTTACAGGGGTGGATGTGGGGGTGTTGGTCTTTGAGGTGTCTAGGAGGAGTAGCTTCAACAATATTCCAATCTACCATCAGATTGTGGAGAAGTTCAATCCTAAAGCCCATATACAGGTAGTGGGAAATAAGTTGGACCTGGGTTTTAGGCAGGTTGAGAGATCGGAGGGTGAGGCTTTGGCAGCCAAGCTTGGAGGCTCATATATAGAGACCTCAGCCACCCTTGGCACCAATATAGATAAGCTGTTTAACAGGAATATTATGGAATGCCTTAAAAACAGGCTTGACGCCTTAAAAAAGGAGTTAGAGGGGTAATGGTGTTAGAGGATTCGATACTCCGCAGGAGTGATGTTCTACAATTACTGAGTCAGCTGAGGTCGGGGAAGGTTAAGGAGTTAAGGCCGGTTTTAGACCCTTTGAAGGGATTCCGGTATCCAACCGCTGAGGAAGTCATAAAAACAGGCACGGATGACGTGAACTATATTCTAAACACGTTGGCCAGATTAGACGTTCTCAGAGGAGAAATCCAAGAATCTCTAAATGCTTGCAGCAAGTGTGGAGGTGCTTCACACTTCTTCACTTATAGATGTCCTTCATGTAGCTCATCCAAACTTGAGAAGGGGCCCGTGCTGGAGCATCTTGTATGCGGCCATGTGGATTTCGAACAGGCATTCGTCAAAGGCGGGGTCTACCAGTGTCCCAAGTGTAAGAAAACCATGACCACTCTGGGAGTAGATTATAGGCGGCCGGGGACATATTACAAGTGTCTCAACTGTGGCCGGATAAGCGCCATACCAGCCAGACACTACATCTGTGTTAGCTGTAAAACAGATTCTGAGGAGGAGGGTCTCATACTTTTCTCAGGCTTTACATACACATTAAACCCAGAAAAGATAGATGTCATATCCAACTACACGTTAGATCTCAATCCACTTATCAATTTTGTTCAATCCAAAAACTGGCTGCCTATCACCCCGGCAACACTGAAAGGTAACTCGGGCGTCAGCCACACCTTCACATTCCTCGCTCATCCTTCATATGCGCCGCCAAGGGAAGGGGTAGCTATCGATGTTGATATCTCTGACGAGCCTGTGGACCAGCAGCGTGTGTTAACCCTTTTCTCAAAAGCCCTCGATGTGGGTGTGAAAAATACTGCCCTAGCAGTTGTCGGAGATGTCAACGAGTCGGCCAGATCCCTCGCAAAGGCTTTCGGGATAATGTTGTTCATCGGAAAAACTGTTGAAGAAGTCTACAATAGCCTGTTTTCGTATTTGGGAGACTTGATAGCTAGAAAAAGTAAGGAGAGCTTGCGTGTTGAGGCGGAGTATCTGGAATCCCTTATCAGATCGCTGGAGAGAATAAGCTAGGAGATAGCTCATCAACCATGAAGAAATATATCATACTGCTAGCAGTACTTTCCTTCATTACGTTAATCATTATACCTTTCATAGTTAGCAGGCTGACTGTATGGTTCAGCTTTGTTGCTGGCGTGGCAATGGCGTTTGTGTTGACTTTTGTCTATCTGAGGAAGAAATCGTTCTATAGGGAGGATATTAGGAGAGAGAGGGCCCCCCTACTATCCCTATCTCTGGTTGTAGTTCCCGCTGCCACTGGTGTTGTATCACTTATCGAGGGCTACAACATCTTCCAAGAATGGTTTAAGCCCCTTCTCATCTCAAGCTTCACCATCACGTTCTTCGTCAATCTATTCTCGATTCCGATGGCCTTGAGAACAAGTTTCTTGGAGGAGCAGCTTGAGAAGGAACCTGTCTACATCACCAGTGTTAGTGTTATAATACCTGCATACAACGAGGAGAAATGGATTGGAAAGACCATCGAGGCTCTTCTGGAATCTGACTACCCAAACCTCGAGATAATAGTGGTTGATGACGGGAGCACTGATAGAACCTACGAGATTGCCTCCCAGTACAGAAAACGTGGGGTGATAGTTCTACGTAAGGAAAATGGGGGTAAAGCCTCCGCCATAAACTACGGCCTTCTCTATGCAAGGGGTGAGATAATCTTCACTGTGGATGCTGACAGTCTTGTATCAAAAAACGCCATCAGCCTCATGACATCCTATTTCAGGGATAGGAGGGTGGTGGGCGTTGCCGGGAATGTCAGGGTTTTCAATAGGGTTAACTGGCTAACAGGTAATCAAGCCCTTGAATATGTTACGCAGATTAATTTACTGAGAAGGGCCACATCAACCTTCGGAGTTGTTCAGGTTATGCCGGGTCCTCTTAGTGCCTTCAGAAAGGAGGTTTTGACGGGTCTCGGAAGATACGACAAGGATACCGTAACAGAAGATTTCGATATAACTGTGAAGCTCCTCAAGTCTGGAGGTATAGTCCAGGCTCCTACCAAAGCTTTAGCATACACGGAAGCCCCTACCAGTCTTAGGGATTTCTACCGGCAGAGGATAAGATGGTATAGGGGCAATGTGCAGGTATTTCTCAAGCACAGAGACGCCTTCACGAACCCCCGCTTCGGCTTCCTGAACTATGTTATCTACCCGCTTCTCTTCATACAGGAATTTGTCATACCGACACTCGGAATCCTCACCATACCGGCAGCCATATTCGTCATAGCCTCAGGAGGCCTATACTGGATTATCAGCCTGATACTAGCATTAATTCTCCTCCAGTCCTTTCTGAGTCTGATAGCCTTGGAGCTGGAGGATGAAGATGTTAGGCTTGTTCAGTACGCCCCCTTCGCAGTATACGGATATAAACATCTCTTGGATGCATTCATGTTAAAGGCCATCATCGATATTGTCTTTCTTAGACGGCGTGTGGGCTGGACTAGGGCAAGGAAGATGGGTTACGAAGTCTTGGCTCAGCACTAGTGTTATGGCTTAACATGGCTACCCCATCGGCTGAGGAACATATTATCCAGCTTCTTATCCCTCATATCGTCTGGCAGCATTCTAGGTATGTCTCCTGTGATAGGATACCACCTCCCACAGCTACCGCATCTCAATATACCCTCAGAGATCTCGTAGCTGTAGCAGGTATGGCAGTCAGTCTCCCGGAGTTGGGAGATGTATCCTCCATGGTAGGAGCAGTATAGCTCGCATTTCCTTATTTTCTGAGGCGGCTGTATCGTTCTTCTCTCGAAAACTTCCAGAGTTAGGGGGAAGGCTCTACACATGGGGCATGCGAGTATGTCTGATAGGCGGTATTTCATCCGATAGTGCGGTATTTACGAGATTTAAATAGTTACCGTGACATGCCAGATAATAGAATGAGTGGGCTGTTTGAAGGTGTGAAATCCTCAGTCCCGGTGGTGCTTTCGTTGGCTATCACCTGGTTTCTCACCTATATCATTTCGGGTGGGCCACCGCCTCCAGCCCCTGCAATCACACCCATCCCCGAGCCTGCTGGAGATTCTGGACAGGCCCTCTATGCCCCAGCCCCATATCTGAACACGTTGATTGTTTTGACAACCCTAGTGGCGGGGGGAGTCATCATGGTATACCTGCTCCACCATCACCGAGCCCTCAAAGTCTTCGCTGCCTCACTTACTGCCGCAGCATCCTTCTCGGTGACAAGTTATTTTCTTCTCTTAGCCAGCCCATTGGATGGGCTCTTCGTCTTCACCATCTCGGGTCTCGCCGCATTAGCTGTTCTCTACTCCATCTTCAAGCGGGGAGGGGTGCCATCAGTGTTAGCCTCTGCTTATGTGGGTGCATCGGCAGGCTCCGTTATGGGCATCTCCATACCTTACTGGACAGCCATCATAGTGTTGATAGGGGTCTCAGCATACGATATTGTAGCCGTCTCTATAGGTCCTCTCAAAGTATTAGGGAGTGATAAAGTCGGGAGGATACCTGGGTTAATGGTGGACTTTGGAGGCATCAGCCTAGGGATGGGTGACCTCTTCTTCTACTCTGTTGCGCAATCCTTCTCCATCTATCATTGGGGGCCCCAGGCTGGCCTGATGTCAACAACAGGTCTCGTAATAGGCTTCCTTACAACAGTATACCTCGCTGGAAAAAGACGCATTATCGCCGGACTCCCACTGCCCCTCACCCTCTCGCTTGCACTAGGCTATCTAGCAGGCTCTCTCCTTCAGTAGAGATGGCAGGCTACATACCTACCCCGACCGACATATCTCAGCGTAGGTTCCTCACCTCTGCATCTATCAAAAGCATACGGACATCTGGGATGGAAACTGCAGCCAGGAGGTTTTCTCGCAGGGTTGGGAGGCTCACCCTTCAGCATCGGGCGCTCGATAAACCTGTTTCGCGGGTCGGGTTCAGGCACAGACTCCACCAAAGCCTTCGTATAAGGATGGAGAGGCTCCCACAACACATCCGGGACAGGGCCTAACTCGACTATCTTACCAAGATACATAACCGCCAGACGGTCTGAGAAATACCTAGAGGTAGCTATGTCGTGGGTAATATAGAGGAAGGATATACCTTCAGATTTCTGAAGACCCTTCATGAGTTCTAGGATCTCGACCCTACTTGATGCGTCTATCATTGAGACAGGTTCATCGGCCACTATATACCGGGGCTTGAGGATTAAGGCTCTAGCTAGGGCAACCCTCTGCCTCTGCCCACCGGAGAGCTGGTGGGGATATTTCAACGCAATCTCCTCAGGCGGAGTAAGCCTGACCTTCTCCAAGGTCTCCATAACTCTCTCCCTCCTATCATTGATTCCATGTATTATGAGAGGCTCTTCAACAATGTGGTAGACATCCATGAAGGGGTTGAGGCTGGAGTATGGGTCTTGAAAGACAATCTGGCCCTCACGCCTGAATAGACGGAGATTATCATCATCCAGACCTGTCAGCTCCACCCCTCTAAAGTATATTTTACCGGCTGTAGGTCTGACCAGAAGAAGAGTTGCACGTCCTAGTGTTGTTTTCCCGCATCCCGACTCCCCCACCAGACCGAGGGTCTCACCCTGGAAAATGCTCAAGCTCACCCCATCCACTGCCTTCACAACCTGTTTAGAAAACAGGGTCCTGCGGGACATGAAATAGACAGAGAGGTTTTCCACCTTCAGCAGGGGCTCCATAATGTCACCCGTAGAGAAGGCATCTCACCTTTACCCTGCCACTAGAAAACATCGGGGGACGAACGGATATGCAGCGGTCAAACATTACTGGGCATCGTGGATGGAATCGACACCCTGAGGGCGGGTTAACAAGATCAGGTGGAGAGCCGGGGATATATTCTGGGGGTCTATCCCCCCGCAGCCTAGGTGTAGCAGCCAGAAGCTTTCTCGTATATGGATGAAGCGGATTCGTCAACACATCATCCGCATCACCCAGCTCAACGAGTTCACCTGCATACATTACAGATATCCTGTCACATATATCACTGGCCAGCGTGATGTCATGGGTTATGAATATCATGGCCAAACCCATATCCCTCTTTAGTCTTTTAAGGAGGTTCATTATCTGTGTCTGAACCGATACATCGAGGGCCGAGGTCGGCTCATCCAGTATGACCAGTTTAGGTCTTAGTATGAGCGCCATAGCGAGCATAGCCCTCTGCTTCATCCCCCCGCTAAGCTCATGGGGGTAACGCCATATCGTCTCCTCAGGAAGCCCCAGCATCGAGAAGAGACGAGCTACCTCCCCCCTAGCCTTATCCCAGGAGATTTTCCTACTCTGCATCAACGGCTCGGCCACCTGAAAACCGATCCTCAGAACTGGATTGAAGCTGTTTAAAGCACCCTGGAATACCATCGAAATCTTTCTCCATCTAATCTCCTGGTCATATCTCTCTGCAGGTATTGCAAGAATGTCTTCACCATCGAAGAGCAGTTCCCCACTACTAAAGCATACATTGTCAGGGAGAGTCCTCATGATGGCTAGGGCTATGCTTGTTTTGCCGCATCCCGACTCCCCCACCAGCCCCATGGTCTCCCCCTTTTCCAGCTGGAAAGACACATCCTCCACAGCCCTCAGCACACCCCTCTCAGTCATGTAGTGGATGGTTAGATTTCTCACATCCAGTAACACCATCATCTCATCCTCCTAAGCCTAGGACTCACCACCGGCTCAAGACCGAGGGATAGAAGGATGAAGGTAAGACCCGTTACCACTATCAGGACGCCTGGAGGTATGATCCACCACCATAACCCTATGTTCACGCCACCACTTCTGAAGGAGTAGTCCAGCATCTGACCCCAGCTGGGTAGGGAGGGATCTCCAAGGCCGAGAAAGCTTAGAGATGCTTCAGCAAGTATCGCCGACGGCGTTGAGAGAATCATCTGGGCCAGGATGAACGGTGCTATTCGTGGAAAGACATGTCTAGACATTATACGCCATCTTGGGGCGCCTAGAGAGACAGCGGCCTCCACATACTGTTCAGACTTCACCTGCAACACTATAGACCTCACCACGATGGTCAGCCCAGACCAGCCGAAGACAACGAGGATCATTACAATAAGCCATATGCTGGGTTTGAAGATGAAGGTGAAGAAGATGAGGAGGGGGAGCAGAGGTATGTTGTTAAGGATATCGGAGACCCTCTGTATGATCTCGTCAACCCTGCCACCGATGTAGCCGCTCATTATCCCAAGACTTGACCCAATAGAGGTTGTTAGGACCGATGTCACGAGGCCTATGAGGAGCGCCACTGGAAACCCGAACAGTAATCCGGCCGCCAGATCCCGACCGATCCTATCAGTTCCGGATAAGCCGTAAACCTTCCCACCCACAACAAACTTAGCCCATGAAAGGTTATCATCATGAGTATCACCTATAAACACCACATTCACTATATACCTCCCCTTTAGAACTCTCTCCCCCAGTCCTTCACCAGATAGCTCGAGAAAGATTATTCTCTCCGGCCCCAGCCTGGCCACATCATTATATGAGAGGTCTACATTATTCATCCTCAGAAAAAGTTGGAGCGACCTGGCCACCTGTTCTTCTCCGCTGAGAAATATCCTTTGGGATGGGTCAAACCTCCTATAGGGGGGTGTTTCCTCCGGGAGGACAGTACCAGCCGTGGCGAAGTATAGCGGGACTGTGAGCCCGTCTGGCCTCTCAACTGTTATTTCCAGATAGGGCGGCCGGCCATAAAAGATTGCCGGTCCCAAAGTGATGGATAGGAAGCTGGGTGTATCCGAGTATTCGTATTGGAAGTCCAGCCGGTAAACCTTGTAGTACTGGCCGTCTGAATATGTGTATGCCGGACTATCTGTGAGAATAACCATGTGTTCGGGGAGTTTATCTGCAGTGAATAGGTTCACCCATGAGGGGGGTGCCTCCTTAGGGTAGTCGGCCCAGTAGCCGGGGTTGTTCCAGATTCGCAGCCCGAAATCCTGTGGATACGTGATTAGGACATATAGCGAGACTATAGTCATGGAGGCTAGGAGCAAGACTCCCGCCTTTGACGTCGGCGAGCTCCAGAAAACCCTCCACTCACGTGCCGGCATTATATCCTAACCCTCGGGTCAAGAACCACATAGAGAATCTCGAGGATGAACCGTGAGGCAATATAGATGAGGGTGTAGAGATATGTTAGGGCTATCACTAGGTTTTCATCGAACGATGTTATGGCCTCGTAGTAAAGCCTACCCATGCCTGGGAAGTTGAAGACTGTCTCAGTTAGAATAGCTCCGCCTATCGAGCCGGAAATAGCGAAAACTATGTTGGTAACTATCGGCGGTGCCGCAGGCCTTATGATGTACCGTCTCATGAGGAGATTCTCCTTGAGACCCTTGGCCCTAGCGACAGCCACAAAATCTTCCCTAGTCACGTTTAACACTATTGTCCTAGAAATATAGGCCCAACCGCCTAATATCACCGTTACCAGAGTCAGGACTGGTAGCGTAGCATGCCATAAAATGTCGGCGGCTCTTTCCAGGGGTGTTGTCGGTGGTGGAGTACTGTAGAGACCCCCGAATGGGAAGATTCCGAGATAGAAGCTGAAGGCGAGGATGTAGATCAGCCCCATCCACCATGAGGGGAGTGCGAATGAGACAGAAGAGAATAACGATACGGCTCGGTCATATCTAGAGCCAGCCTTGAGGGCGGCTCTGGCGCCGAGGGCTATCCCGACAGCACTACTGATAGCCACGGCCGTTGTGACAAGGGCAACGGTGTTTGGAAGCCTCTCCAGAATTATATCGGACACCTTGGAGCTGCCTGAAAAGGATGTTACTGTTCTGGAGCTGCCCAGGTCTAGGATTAAAACCCTTAGAATCATCTGTGGGAGTCTGGTATACCATGGCCGGTCTAGCCCATAGGCTGTTATTAGCTCGGACCGATATGTTTCTAGCGCCCTCTCCAGCTCCACCGGGTCTCTTATTCTCTGGGAAAGCTCCTGTCTCACAGCCCTCAACTGCTCGCCCACATAGGCTGTCAAAATCCTATCCGATACACCTGTGGCTCCTAGAACCAAGACCACCAACATCAAGACCCCGAAAAGCACCAAAATAAGAGTCACGGCCTTCAGAGCCAGAACCCTCACCAGACTCATCCTATGAAAAAAGTATAGACAATAATATAACTTCACGCCGAGATTAGATAAATATCGCCATCTGTCATCAGTTTTGTGAATTCTTCTGAGTTTGTGGCTGCCTGCTGTCAATCAGGCCTGTTACTGGAGCTTGCCACCACACCCAAGCCGGGGCTGGTGGACAGGATGTCAAGAGTCTCCGAGTTCGACAAGTTCCTTATCTCCGCCGTGGTCCTTTATAGACACTTTAGGAGGGCGGCTGAGGGGTTGCCTGTTGGGAAATGTATCGAGGATGCGTGTAGGGATATGCTTTTACGGCAGAGTGGTGGGAATACCCATCTAGGCGCTGTCCTATTGTTGATGCCTGTGGCGGCGGCCGCCCGTACATACGGTGATGCAGAACAGCTGCGGGGAGGGCTGAAGGCATTACTGAAGGAGCTGGATTACCGTGACACCATTTCTATTTTCAGAGCTGTGAGGATGGTACGCCCAGGCGGCTTGGGCAGAGTTGGCTTCCTCGATGTGATGGATGAGCGTACCTTCGAAAAGATAGTCAGGAATAGGATAGGCCCCCTTAAGGCGTTAACTCCGTACAGGGAGTGGGATGTGGTGGCCCATGAGTATCTGACCGGCTACGAGGCATGTTACAGATTTGGATTCAGATATCTCAAGGCTGAGATAGATTCGGGTAAGGGTTTTAACGAGGCAGGGGTCAACACCTTTCTCAATATTATGGCGAACATTTGGGATACCCATGTGATAAGGAGGCATGGTAGGCCCTCAGCGAGGATGCTCTCCCGGATGGCCCGCCGTGTGCTTGATGCTGGTGGAGCCTCCACTGAGGAGGGTGTGGAGGCTCTGGGAGAGTTTAGGATGAAGGTGGAGAGGGCCGGATACAGGCCCGCCGCCTCGGCCGACATACTGGCTGTTTCATTCACATTGTTGATGTTGGATGGGTGGAGTCCCTAACCATACCCTCTGTAAATTTTCCTCAGCCTTTCCATGTTGGTTCTATAGTTTCCTCGTCTATCCTCCGGTGTTTCAAGAACCATAGGCTTATCCCTCACATATTTGTGGTTGATGAAGGCTTCAAACCCTTTCAGTCCTATATTACCCAATCCAATGTGTTCATGGCGGTCTAGGCCGCTGGCCAGCGCCCCCTTGGAGTCGTTGAGATGCACAGCTTTTAAATGCTTAACACCCACGATGTTATCAAACTCTTCAATAGTCTTCTCAACAGCCTCCTCCCCAGAGATATCGTATCCCGCACCGTGTAGGTGGCATGTATCGAGGCAGACGCCCACCCTATCACTGTCTCCAAGACCCTCTAAAATCTTTGACAGGTCTTCAAATCGGCTGCCACACGAGTTTCTCTGCCCTGCCATGTTTTCGAGAAGTATCTTCACATCGTTACCCACCTTAGACAGGCCCGTCTGGCATGCCTCCACCACCTTGGCTATTCCAGCCTCTTTTCCAGCCCCCAGATGACTACCCACATGGACCACAAGCATGCCTATGCCCAGCTGGCCGCATCTCTCCAGCTCAGCCACAAGAGATTGGACAGATTTGGCGTGTATAAGCTTCTTAGGTGATGCTATGTTGGGAAGATATGGCATGTGCGCCATAACCACTTTAAACCCTTGCCTATCCAGCTTCTCTCTGAAAGCCACCACATCCTTTTCTTTTAACTTGGTGTACCGCCAGCCTCTAGGATTTCTAGTGAATATTTGGAAGGTTGTGCATCCAAGGTCCACGGCCCTATCCACCGCAAGGTCTATCGAACCCGCAATTGAGACATGGGCGCCCAGCAGCAATCCGTCGGAAGAGTAGATATGACATGCTTAAATATCTATAGGGGCTATCTGGCCGATAGATGGAAACAATTCATAAGTGCCCTCTATGCGGCGAGGCTGTAACCTGGGTTGAGCGGCAGACAGGCCTCTACGCCTGCCTCTACACATGTATCAAAATAACCCCACTACCAAAACATCTTGCCACAAGACACCGGGAATACCTTGAAGAGGCGAAGAAGATTGCGCCGCCGATATTCTACTCCGCCCTATTCTTCGCCGCCCTTTCCATATTATACCTAGTCTTGTGGCCTTCAAATCTCATAGTCCCTGGAGCCTCCCTAGCTGGTGTAGGGTTCTTTCTAATACTTGGATGGATTATGCGGGTTCGGCTGATTCGCCGTCACCGTCTCCCCGGCCTGAATTCTTCCTAGAATTCCTAGCTATATCTCTAGCAATCAAAGAAATGTTAACCACGATTAGAACAACCACCAGGAGGGGGCCTAGGGGGCTGAGATACTCGCCCCTGAGAAATAACGATAGATATCCGAGACCTGTCCAATAGGGTATCTTGATGCCGGTCCATCTCCCCAATATGTGGTCGGGAGGCACAGGAGACCAGTAGTCGGGGGCACTGTTTGCATCACCCTTGGTTATGAATCCTCCAGCCACCTTACCCACCGCCCTGTGAACAATTATTGCGTTGCCCGCTCCCTTCTCACCAGGCCTGTAGAATACTATGACGTCACCGTTCGTCGGGCTGGCCCGTATATCGTCCACGGCAACAGGCGTCACGAGTATTATGTCTCCGACCTCAATCACAGGTCTCATACTCCCGCTTTTGACCACCAGAAGAGGATAGGTGAGGCCGAGGGAAGTGTGGAGGATGGATAAGACCAGCATTACGGCGATGAGGGAGAAAACAACACCGTAAGCTATTTTTTTCGCCTTCAAGCCCCCAGCCACTCTAGACTTTCCAAAACCTCCTGCTAAAATAAGTATCGCAGTGCTGGGCTGAGGAGCTCTCTCCCACCCATCTCGGCCGCAGCCCAGTTCCTGAATATAACATCTTAATCAGTAGATTTGAAGCTAGCCCAGCTATATACTTATTCAAGTCCCCGCATCAGAATAGATATGTCCAAATCTCCAGACGCTACACACGTAAATGGGCATCCGGATGCTGTAAAGGGTAACAGTTCTATATTCGCGGTATCCTTCTAGGAGTCTCCCTCGGACGTGGGGTTTCAGGCCTTCTCTGCCCGTAGCTCCTCTGCCGTGGCGTTCTAGCCCTCGGCCTTCCCCATCTCAGGAGGCTCACCACCGAAGAAGCTGAAACCGCCGCTGTGGCACCCAAGACGATTCCCTGATTCTGGAGATTGTCAATCACATGTACCAATGTGAGGGCTTTGTTCTGACGGAGTTTATATATGGATGAGTAGGTGTACTCTCCGATCTTGGTCACCCAGTCATAGTCTCCCTCCGCCGCATAGATGACGGATTCCCCTGTCTCATCGGTTTCTCCCCCTGTAATCTCCTTTCCATCCCTTGAAAGCTTTATCTCGGCTCCTGATACAGGCTGTCCGTCAGGTGTAATGACGCGGACCTCGACCCTATAGACCTTAGCCTCTACAGTTACGACACCAGACTGAGCCACCGAAACAACCTGGGAGGCGACATTGGTGTCTTGATAGAATACGTCAAGGGTGAAGTCTCCTTTGGGCAGTTTAATTTCGCTCCTCCCACCTGCGTCTGTCACCGCCTGACCTACAAGCTTATTGGATGTGGACGCCTTCACCTGTGACCCTGCCAACGAGGTGCCGTCAGCCCGTTTCACCTCAACAGTGAGGTAGTAAACAGATACCTGCACCCTCACAGCATCCTCATCTAAACTGAAGGCTACAGGCCTGTCATAGACGGTGAACCCTAGATAGGTGACTGTTGTCCTGTAGGACCCTGCCGGTATGTTCTCAAACCTCACCTTACCATCTGAGACCTCACCTGAGAACCTTGCTCTGCCTAAGACTATCTCGGCCTCACCTGACTCGAGAGGTGTAGACTCGCTATCCACCACCTCCAGGACGGCGTCCACGACAGACTTTGCGTTGATTTTGAATGTTTTGGATGCGTCAACATTTATCTCCTCACTGTGCACCGGTATGCCTAGATATTCTACGGATATGCTGTATCGTCCGACTGGCAGGTTTCTGAAGTTTGCTCCCTCCGTTGGGCCTGTCTCGTTTGATTCCACTATGTTTCCAGCCTGCAAAACTATGGTTGCGCCTTCAAGATGTTTTTCCCCATCGGAGTCATAGACATCCAACACAATGTTATAGACCTTAGTTAGCAAGTTATCCTCTATGTTTTCCCTCAGCTCTATTTCCTGCGGGTCTAGGACTCGTATTCCCCTATACTCCACGTAGAACCTGTAGGATATTGGTATGAGTCCTGATACCTCAACAACACCGTCATCACCAGCTTCAACAACTCCCAAATCTACGCCGTCACTGGATGAGAGGAATAGCCTCCCGGATATTGGTTCACCATCCGCATTCAATATATGTAAAATAAGAGTGTTGAGCTTGGGTGTGATAGTAATCCTCTTATTCTCGCTGTCCACGTCTACCTGTCCGGTCCCGATTACGTATGGTCCCCTAGATATCTCGTAGCTATAGCGTCCTCCAGGCACGTTGTTGAAAGATATCCCATAATCCCTCGTGGTCCCGCTCACTGTGAAGACGCTACCCAGCTGCAGGGTGATATCTACGCTTCCGATAAGCTTCTCGCTCGGTGTTTTAGGCGCCTCAACCCGTACTATGATGTCGTAAAACCGGGCTTGAACACGAGTGTCTGCTGGAACACTTACCGGCCCCCTGAATACCTCATTGTCACCAATCTTTAGAACAAGTGTGTAGGTGCGGGGTTTAACGAAGCCAAACGACAGGATTCCTGATGTGGTTGATGCTTCGCTATAACGTGTGCTATCCCTCAAAAGTTCGGCTGAAAGCCTATACTGGGAGCCGGATATCACATCTGCTCCATCCATATCATACACAGTTACACTGTAGCGGGTGAGGTCTGTTTTAGCGTTATAGGTTCGGCCGGCTCCGGAGATTTCGATTAGACTTGGTGAGGAAAAGACGTTTTCACCCTTGTATTCGACCTCCAGATAGTAGTTCCCGTCTGGGAGTAGATCAAGCCTAACAACCCCTCCACTGTCTGTCTCACCCGACGCAAAACCTGTTGTATTTCCCGATTGTTTGACGCCATACCATACCCTGACTATAGCGGATGGAACTCCAGCCCCAGGGTCTGAACTGTCCAAGACGTTGACTGTTAGGCGGTGGAGCCCAGCTGTTATCCTCAAAGTTCCTCCGGTGAAGGCTCTGGGAGATTCCCCTACAGCATGGCCTCTGTAAAACACTTTCACGTTGTAGGTTGTGTAGGGCATGAGTGGTAGGGAAGCCCTTCCACTGGTGTCTGTTGTGGTGTTGTTGGTTAGGGAGGCACCATATTCAAGGACGAGGCTGGCCCTCGGCACGGGAACACCGGTCTCCGATTCAACCTGTATAACCATAGTGGAGACGTTTACATTAAGCGGCACCACATACGGTGAACTCGGGTCTACCTCGGAAGCGTTGACTATCCTATTATAAACCGTTATCCCCCTAAACTCCACCGTAACTGTGTTGCTGGCTTTTGGGTTAGCGTTTATTACCGCCTGCCCAGATTCATCAGTTGTGGTTGAACCTGTTCCATTAAGTTTTACTATTGCCCCTTTTATCGGTGTTGAGCCGTCGGCGGTCCGGACGACATATCTGATATTCTCCGTCGCCGCCAAGACTGGCTGTGAGCCCGTGATTAGGAGAATTAGTGATAAGAGCAGTGTGACCGCTAATAATATCGCCGGTGTCCTCGACAGGGCCATGCCACTACATCTTCCTGCCCGTAATTTAACATATCATCCTTCGATATTTCTATAGTGTTACAGATATATTTTATCTGTAACTCCTGCATTATCTTGACTCCGCTGCAATAGTGTCGAGGGTCCATTTAACCGAGTTAACTATCTCCCTCAACCGGTTATCGTCCCTGTAATTCTTCACTATCACCTCCCTAGCTGTCTCGCCATCGTAGATTACCTCATAGTCAAGCCCTGACCCCGGCTCCATCTTCCCCTCCTCAATCTTTTGACGGTCAGATTCCTTCATCGAGTCAAGAACCTTCCGGAGTAGAAATGAGCTGAAGGGCCTCATATCCTGGGTTACTCTTATCTCGGGGTTAAAGACTATACGGGCCTGATGCGGCTCAACGGTCATAGTGGCTAGGAGTGTTCCCGTCCTCCCACGTATCCGTCTCATCGGCTGCTCCGGGAGCTGTGGTTTTCTGAAGCTTTTATCCGTAAGCGCTTTATCAACCAGTTCCAGCATCCCTTTCACATGCTCTGCCTCCCTATCTAGCTCTGCCAGCCGTCTCTCGAGATACGTCTTCAGCTCGGCCAGCCGTTTGACCTCGGGGTCATCTTCTCCCATGCCATTTAAAGATGATATGTCGCCGTCCTTAAACTTTGCTCTCTACCTTTCCTCAGACACCTTCGCCTCAATCCTCTTCAGCTGCCTTCTATACATCTCAAGGATCTCCTTAGAGGTGGTGGCATCTTCAGCCTTCCTATCATCCCTGTACCTGCCAGTATAGCGGGGGAACCGGATGGCCAGTCCGTGGCCCGCCTTGATGCTGTCCTTAGCGCATGTATGGGTAGGGCTGAGGGTAATCTCGGCGCCGATTATCTCAAGGACTATCCTGGGGTCCACCCAGACATCGGCCTCCAAAACCGTCTCAAGCCTCGGACTAGGATGTCCAAGCCTGTTGCTGTTGACGAGGTTCGTGAAGTATTCCAGGTCCTCATCCTTGAATCCAGAACCTACTTTACAGACCGTCTGGAAGACGTCTCTCTCATCATCATATGACGCCATCAGCAATGCACCGTATCTTCCGGTTCTACGACCCCGACCATGGAATGCTCCGACAACCACAAGGTCCACAGTATCTATCATCTCGCTTCGGTAATCCCGTTTATATTTGATCCACTGCCAACCGCGGGCTCCGGCCCTATAGACCGAGTCCTCACCAACCGACTTGGCTATCACACCTTCGCATCCCAGCTCAACAGCTTCATTGAAGAGTTTATCAAGATCCTCAGGTGTTGTGACAAGCTTTCCATAGCTTAGTTTTACAGTTTCTGAGGGTTTAACTATCTTTTCTAGGGCTGTTCTCCTTTCCAGAAATGTTGAGTTCGTCAAGTCCCTGCCGTCGAGATATAGTAGATCGAAGAAGTATAGGGTTATGGGGTATTCCTCCACTGCTTTCTCGATCTCTTTTTTCCTCCTCCTATGCATCAGCTCTTGGAAGGGTAGCATCTCCCCGGTGTCTAGGGAGACGGGGACAGCCTCACACTCCATTATGGCCTCATCGGCTTCTATGTTGGATAGGACGGCGGATACGACATCTGGATACTGGGAGGTGATATTTTCCTGCCGTCTAGAAAATATGAGGACCGTTTCACGGGACTTGTGGATCTGCATCCTCTCACCATCATATTTGTGCTCGACAAACGCCCTACCATCCGTCTTCAACAGAATCTCTTCAGCTGTGGAGAGTCGCTCAGCTAGCATGCACCGTACAGGGACACCCACGCGTATCCTGAAATCACGTATCCCATTCAAACCTTCCAAGGCAGCTGTCTTGGCTACGAGTCCGATGTCGGAGCTTAGGTTGTAGGCCCTCTCGAATTCCTCCTTGGAGCCTCCGAATACTTTGGCGAGAGCCTCGAGGATGGTCATATCAGCAACACCTAGCCTCATGTTCCCGGTAACAATCCTTAGAATATGCTTGGCCTCCACAGGAGACGTTTGAGAGAGAATTCTAGAGAGTATGGCCAGTTTAGTCTCCTGGGCCCCGGGGCCAGAAGCCTTCGCAATCTGCTCAAGACTACTATATACATACTCTACCGTCAGTTCTTGGAAGGATAGGGTGGTCTGCGCCTTCTGGCCGAGAAGTATCAAGGCTACAGAGCCTACATCTCCGTGCTGAGCATAAAGTTGGGAGATTGTCGTCTCTCTAGCTCCTGAGACTCTCTGCACCGCCTTCAAAGCCAGCTTCTCAGCCACCCCAAGCTCGAGACCCCTATATGCGGGATAGACCTCCCCCAAAGTCATATAAGCGACTTTGTCCATTAGCTCCGGCGGTGTCTTGGAAAAGAGTTCTGAGAGAATATCGATCATCTCCAGCCTTTTAGTGGTGGCTTCAAGCTTTTCATAATATGAGGCCAGAACAGCGAATAACATCCCCCAATAACCTTCGACATCCTAGATAAAAATATGGTATGGGGGACATCTCAAATAATATATCTTTTCCATAAATGCTGAGGGTTAAAAATAAAGAATATTTAATAGGTAAGGCGAGGACGCATAGCATCGAGAACTATTGGACTTGAGTCATGTAGATGTTCAGTCTGAGAGGCCACGCCACCCCATCCCAGTCGACTGGGTCAGCGTCTCCAATCTAAGGATTCCATTTCATAAACTAGAAGATGACGGGGTCAGACTCGCCTCGGCACCAGTAATAAGCGCTGGGATAGGTCTCCCAAAGCATCAGAGGGGAATCCACGCATCTAGAACCTATGAGGCGATCACATCTGTTTTGTCTGATCTAGACCTTCATGGCATACGGCTCGGCGGGGATGTGGTGGGTGAGATAGCCCGTAAGATGTTAAGTCTCCACTCCTATGGCTCTGTATCGAGGGTCGTCGTCAAGGCAGAAGCCTTCTACTGGGATAAGACGCCTGTCTCCAACCTAAGCTCTCTTCAAAGCTTTCATCTAATCTATAGGGCTGACGGACAAAGGCTTGGAGACTCGATACATGTCAAGGATTTTATCGGTGTAAAAGTTGCAGGGATGACGGCGTGTCCATGCGCAAAGGAGGTTATCAAAAAAATATACAACATAGACGACACACCTCTTCCTATCGGAACACATATGCAGCGTAGTTTCGCCAAAGTCATAGTTCAGAATGGGTACGGCATCAAACTAAGCGACTTGCTGGGCCTAGTTAGGAGCTGTTTCAGCAACAGAACAGTAGAGTATTTGAAGAGAATCGATGAGGCAAAGCTTGTGGCAGATGCTTTGGAGAGGCCCAGATTTGTGGAGGACGTAGCAAGAGATATCGTCCACAACATCGTCACCGTATATAGTCACATACCCGACGATAACAAGATATTCGTATGGGTGAAATCACTCGAAAGCATACATGAACATAATTTGGAGGCTCGAATCTGTATTAGTTTCGGAGAAGCTAGACGTCATATAGGATTCTGAGTTGGACCTGGGCCGCTGGCTAGAAATATACCGGGAAATATGTGATATACTCAGGATAGACCCCCGTAAGGATATAGAGGCTGCAACAATTTTGGCAGATATAATCCATGATAGATGTCTAAGCAGACGTGAGATAGTGGAGCTCCTAGGTGTTCGGAGGGCTGTGGCCATATTTGGTGCCGGTCCTTCACTGGTTAAGGACCTTTCAAAAGCGCTCCCGGTTATAGAGAAGGAGGAGGTTTTGAAAATTGCCGTTGACGGCGCATGCCGTGCTTTCCTCGAGAAAGGCATAGTCCCAGACGTGGTTGTAACAGACCTAGATGGAGGTGATGAATATCTCGAGAGGTGCTCGATGTTGGGATCACTTATGGTGGTACACGCCCACGGAGACAACATATCCAGCCTGCTGAGAGTGGTGCCTAATCTCAGGGGTCCGATACTTGGAACGACGCAGACTAAGGTGGTCCCGCCGTTAGAAAACTTCGGCGGCTTCACAGACGGCGATAGGGCGGTCTGCATGTTTGAAGAGCTGGGATATGACACTATTATTATAGCTGGTATGGACTTCGGTACGGAGATAGGGCAATTTTCCAAGCCCTTACCCCCCACAGCTGAATTTCTCAACAGAAAGATAGTGAAGCTGAAGATAGGCCGTAAAATTCTAGAAAATCTGGCCTGTATTTCGAGGGCCAGCTTCTACGATTTAACGGCCAATTCTTCGGATATACCGGGGTTCAGGAAGCTAGGATGGGAGGATATCTATGAAATGCTTATGAGCGGCCGTATGAGGTAGCTGGGCCGGCAAAAGACAAATTATCCTAGAAAACATGATGGGGCGGATATGTTGGAGGACCTGAGACGATACGAGCCGGTGGAGCTGGAGAAGAGGATATCTGACTTGTGGAGGGAGAGGGATATCCCTGTTAAGGTTCTGTCCTACAGGTCTGGCGCCCCCCTATACGCCTTTCTCGAAGGGCCACCAACCGTAAACGGCTTCATGCATGTGGGCCATGCCCGTGGAAGGGTCTACAAAGACATCGTGCTGCGCTACAAGTCTATGAGAGGGTTTGACGTATGGCGTAGAGCTGGGTGGGACTGCCAAGGTCTTCCCACGGAACTGGAGGTAGAGAAAAGACTTCAGATATCAA
This sequence comes from archaeon HR01, assembly GCA_002898355.1. GTDB lineage: Archaea > Thermoproteota > Nitrososphaeria_A > Caldarchaeales > Caldarchaeaceae > HRBIN01. The sequence goes on from BEHD01000010.1 coordinate 36,315, forward strand.
GTAAGAAGGACCTTGAGAGGATTGGGCTGGAGAAGTTCGTTGAGGAAGCCAATAGAGTGATAGACTACTATATTAGCCATTGGAGGGCTGCCAGCGAGAAGCTAGGCCTGTGGCTGGACTATGATAATGCCTACGAGACTAGGAGGAACGAGTATATGGAGCATGTCTGGGCTCTTCTCAAGCATGCCCATAGCATGGGCGACTTGGTGGAGAGCCTGCGGGTTGTCCCTACATGTCCTCACTGTGAGACGCCTTTGTCACAGCATGAGTTGGCCCAAGGATATGAGGATATTGTCGACCCCTCTGTATACGTCAAATTCCCGACATCTGAGGCTAACACCTACATAGTGATTTGGACAACTACTCCGTGGACGCTTCCAGGTAACGAGTCTGTGGCTGTAAACCCCGAAAGCAGGTATGTCGTCCTAGAGACGGGTGGTGAGAGGTGGATAGTGGCTGAGCCCGCTCTACAGAGATTCGCCTCCGAAACAGGGTTGTCCAGCTGCCGTGTCGTTGAGGTTAGAGATGGGGCCCAGCTTGTAGGCCTCACCTATAGACATCCTCTAGAGGATGAGGTCCCATACCATAAGGGTCACACGCATCAAGTGATAGCGGGGCATCATGTCTCAATGGAGGAGGGGACGGGGTGTGTCCACATTGCACCTGCCCACGGCCCCGATGATTTCGAGCTGGCACAAGAAAACGGCCTACCAGTTTTCTGTCCTGTATCCGCCTCGGGAATCTTCACATCTGAGGGTGGAAGATATGAAGGGCTCTCTGTCGATGAGGCATCCAAGATGATCCTAGAAGATCTCAAGGTGAAGGGGTTGCTGGTGAAGAGTGGGGAGATACTGCATAGCTACCCACTATGCTGGAGATGCGGCACCAAGCTCATATATCTAGCTAGTGTCCAGTGGTTTTTAAAAGTTGATAGGATAAAAAATGCTATGGTCGAGGGTAACAAGAGCGTGAAATGGTGGCCAGAATGGGCTGGTAGAAACAGGTTTGGTGAATGGCTTGCCAACGCAGATGATTGGTGTATCAGCAGGACGAAGGTCTGGGGCACACCTCTTCCTGTATGGCGTTGTGAATCATGCGGTAACAAGAGGGTGGTAGGTTCTAGGAACGAGCTTGAAGAAGCGGTGGAAAAGCCGAGCAATCCAGACCTCCACAGGCCATGGATAGACCAATACATCTTCAAATGCAGTTCCTGTGGAGGGCCTATGCGGCGTCTCCCCTTTGTCTTAGATACATGGCTTGACTCGGGTGTTGCCCATCTCGCCAGTGTTAACGGCCTCCACGACCCTCAGCTATTCCAGAGACTCTTCCCCTACGACTTTGTCACGGAGGCTATAGACCAGACACGGGGGTGGTTTTATACTCTCCTCTTCACATCCACACTACTTTATGGAAGACCGCCCTACAAGTCTGTTCTCAACCAAGGCCATGTCCTGGACGAATACGGGAAGAAAATGTCAAAATCGAGGGGTAACGTCATATGGGCTGTGGATGCCTTTGAGAAGTATGGTGTGGACCCTCTACGAATCTATCTGGTCTATAAGGCTGAGCCATGGAGCACGATAAATTTTGTACCTTCAGAGATAGCCTTGGTGAGGGAGCAGCTGAACATTCTCTGGAACATATTCAGTTTTGCATCCACATACTTTAGCCTAGACAATTACAAGCCGTGGGAGCACAGCCCTAGAGACTATCTCGACAGCCTTCTCCCGGAGGATAGGTGGATTCTAACAAGGGTTAACACGGTTGTGGGGCAGGTCACCCGATTTTTGGAGGATATGGAGATTAACAAGGCGGCCAAAACCCTCCTGGACTTTATAGTGGAGGACATCAGCAGGACCTATATCAGGGCGATAAGAAGGCGTGCATGGAGTGAGAAGGCATCCAGGGAGAAGCTGGCAGCCTATACATGTCTCAGCTATGCTCTGAGGAAGACCGTTCAGATGTTAGCACCCTTCGCCCCCTACCTGGCTGAGGCCCTATACATCCGAGTCCGAGGCCCTCAAGAACCGGAGAGCATCCATCTTTCGGACTGGCCCTCTGTGGACAGTGATCTCACCTGGCCCGATGTGGAGGAGAATATGGAGGTGATGAGGGAGGCCCTGACAGCAATATTGGCCGCCAGACAGAGAGCTGGAAGGAAGCTAAGAACCCCCGTCCAAAGGATAATCATATCCCCTAAAACACCTGAAGCTCTAAAAGCTCTCAAATATTTCGAAGACTACCTCATGGCCTCCTCCAACTGCAGAAGGCTGCAGATACTGGATATTGGCGGTGTTCCTGATGAGGTAGGGTGGGAGCTCCAGCCCAACCTCAAGGTTTTAGGGCCTAAACTGGGTAGGAGGCTTCCGCTCCTACAGGAGAAGCTGAAAATGCTGGAGGCGAGAGAGGTGTTGGACCAGCTCCGAGCCGGCAGTATCTATATAGGACTGGATGATGCCAGCGGGGTTAACCTACAGCCTGGCGACTTGGTCGTCAAAGAACTGATACCCCCCAACTTCTCCACCGGCGAATGCAGTAGCTGCAAGGTATATGTTGATACGGAGCTCCCCACCGAGCTCGGAGCTGTTGCCGCGGCCAACGAGGTTATCCGCAGGATACAGTTGATGAGGAAGGAGGCCGACCTCAACGTCTTGGACAGGATTGAATGTATAGTCAAGGTGGGAGACAGGGATTTCGCCCGCAGCCTCATAGCACAGACGGAATACATCGAGGAGGAAACCAGGTCTAGACTTGAGGTGGTTATAGAAGATTTGGATAGGGTCGAGGGGTTCCACTGGAGGAGTTGGAAGATTGACGGCGTTGATACCTTGATAGGGATCAGGAAAGTTTAGACCGCAACACTTATAACTATCTTATCGGAATTGGCTAGAAGCGGAGCGGCGTAGCAGAATGAGACCTCTTATAGGATTTGCTGTGGGCATCGTCGGCGTCGTTATAATTCTTGCACCTGTCGCCCTCTACATCATGACCGGCTATGGGTCTCCCGTACAGCGTATTCTGGATATGCAACTGGTTCCAGGTATGCCGTTTGGGTTAATATTATCATCCGCAGGTGCTGCCGTCTCGGCCGTAGGCGTAGTATTATTCATCAAGGCTATGAGGACCGTGGGCTCGACACCTCCCCTCGCAGAGTATACCAGACCATCCAGGCCGATGAGACCTAGCCCTAAGAGAGATCTGGAGGAGATAGAGGCGGAGATAGAGAAGATCTTGGACGACGGGAAAGGTGAGGGGCCTAGGGTTGAAGTGAGAATGCCTCAAACACCTCAGAGGAGCGCCCAGTCAGTTACCGCTGAAAAGGCTCCCCCACGTGAGAAACAGCCCTCCACCCATGTGAAAACCCCTAGTGTTAAGGTTATCTCCCGGGGCTTCGATCTGGTATGCAGGTCTTGTGGCGCCATAAACCCTCTCGATAGCAAAGTTTGCAAGGAATGTGGGGGGAAGATATATGAGCCCAACCCGAGGCTTCCCGCATGCCCCGTCTGCGGCGCACCTCTGGAGGGTGAACAGCGGGTGGGGGAGAGGGTGGTGTGTACAGTATGCTTTTCAGAGCTTTTAATCAGTAGATAGTTAGGCATGTAGGTGGCTGCCTTGGAGGGAGCTAAGCCAATCCCAACAATCATGAAAAACCTATCAAAACACGTTAAGGTCATCTTGAAGAACGACCTCTGCTACGAGGGTATGATGGTCGAATGCGACAACTACATGAACCTCGTCATAGACCATGTAGTAGAATACCATGGGGAGAATAAGCTGGCCGGATATCCCAGGGTCCTCATAAGGGGTAATAACGTCCTATATCTCATCCTCTCCAGCAAGTAACCCTATTCATATTATCTAAAGTGGGGATAGGAACTTAAATAGGAAGAATCTATGACCAGAGAGAGGACCCATGCTGTTGTCGGAGAATTTTGTTACCGTCGAATCTCTGGATAGAAAGGCAGTCGAAGAGCAGCAGATAGAGTTTGTGGAGAGGAAGGGGCTTGGGCATCCCGACTACATCATCGACGCCGCATGTGAGGCCTCCTCCATACAGCTCTCCAAATACTATCTCAAAGAGTTCGGATACATACTGCACCATAACCTAGATAAAGGACTTCTAGTGGGTGGGAGAGCTGTTAACAGATTCGGTTACGGAAGAGTTGAAGAGCCCATCACAATCATCGTTGCAGGCAGAGCATCCACACGAGTCAAGTCCCCCACGGGAGATATAGTTATTCCGGTGGATAATATAGTGAAGGATGCAATCAAGAACATGATAAGGAGTAACTTCAGGTTCCTAGACCCCGACCAGCATATTGTCATTGAGACCAGGATTCGGGAGAGCGCACCAGACCTCAAGGCTGTAGTAGAGTCCAAGACGAAGACTCCTTTGGCTAATGATACATCCTTCGGCGTCGCCTTCTACCCCTTCACACCGTTGGAGAAGATAGTATACGAGACTGAGAGGCGTCTCAACTCCCCCGACTTCAAACACCGTGTCAAGGAGAGCGGTGAAGATGTTAAGGTGATGGGGCTGCGCAGGGGCAAGACAATCATTATAACTGTTGCTGACGGCATAGTGAGCACACTCACCAAGGATAGGGATCATTATCATGCGGTTAAGGAGGCAATCAAGGATGAGGTGGCTAAACTGGTGAATAAGATAGCTCCAGACTATGAGAGTGTGGTCTACGTCAATACGGCGGACAAATACGGCGTCCAGGTAGATAATGAGATCTTCTACCTCACCTGTACAGGTACTTCCGCTGAGCACGGTGACGACGGTAATACGGGCAGGGGTAACCGGGCTAATGGGCTTATAACCCCCAACCGGCAGATGTCCTTAGAGGCTGCAGCCGGCAAGAACCCGATATCCCATGTGGGTAAGATATACAATATCCTGGCAAGGCTCATAGCTGAGAGGATATACCATGAGACTGGACAGGTTAGGGAGGTTTACGTAAGGATATTGAGCCAGATAGGAAGGCAGATTGACCAGCCCCTCTCAGCCTCTGTCCAAGTGCTGGCGACCAATAAATTCACCTCAAACCTAGGAAACGAGATTCAGCGGATAGTAGAGGACGAGGTGTCCAAGGTCACTAGGATAACAGAGCTGGTTCTCTCAGGGGAGGTAACTGTCTTCTAGAAAGTGAAACGGTCCAACCCCCTGCTCCTCCTAAGTATTTCGCTGCACATCCTAGGTGTTAGACATCTAAACTCCACGCCTAACTGCCTGCATACGCTGGACGCCTTGCTGGATATGGATGGGGCGGCTACAATGGTCCTTGGCTTCTCACCCAGCTCCCTCTCGATGGATGACGCATATTTCTGGAGCTGGATGATATCCTCCCTTGAAGCCCTAGCCTTCTTCAGCTCCAAGATGACGAGCCTCCCCTCCCTATCTCTACCCATGAGGTCTATACGTCCAGAGCGGAATACCTGTCTCTCCTCGGCGAAGGGTTTGAAGCCTGGCTCCACTATATCGGGCTGAAGTAGGACTGCACTTTTCATCTCATCCTCGGTGGCGTACATCTCAAACTGGGCATCGTCGGAGAGGGAGAAGATATACATCTTTGGCGTTCCACTGAAGCTTACATCCAGCCTCTCTGAACGGCGTCTAACCACCAGTTTCAGCCCCTCCTGCCCCATCTCTATCTCTATCCGCGAGTTGGGTGGCTGCCAGTTAACAGGCTCGTAGCCCGTCGGCCTGTGGACCAAAACACTCTTATCATTTTTGATTATAACCAGCCTCTCCCCCCACCCCAGACGGGAGGCAGCCCTACCCTCATATCTTACACTGCATAGTCCCACAAGAATTATGAGATTGTTGGATTCAAGGGCCTCCTTCAGCGTCTTCTCAGACATACCCTCTCAAGTCGGAAGGTTTAATGCTCTGAGAATCTCGATGTGTGGGTCAGACCTAACGGGGAAGTATATGAAGGCCCATAGCAGCTGCGCTACTGTGATGGCTAGAAGGACCGCCCTAGAAAATTTTCCATCATCCAGCATGTATGAGAGCCCTATGACGAGTCCTGGAAGAGACATGACGAAGTAGAAGGGATAAACCCACCGGTTAAAGAGATACGCGATAGGATAGTAGATGCCATAGTTTAGAGCCAGCCAGGATAGTGTGAAGGATTCAACCCTGATATCTACATGGTTTCTCCTGTTTATGATTATCCTGTGGATGGCTGTGGGGATGACGACAAGTGTGGTCCACCAGTAGGGGCTGTAGATACCCCAGTAGGCTATGGGATGCCAGGTCTTCTCTCCAGCAGAAGCTGTCACGACGTTGAAAGGCATGGGTTGGAATTGCTGTATAGGCGATATCCAGCTGAAGGGGAGGTCTATGATGGTGCCTGAGCGCTCGACACATCTAAAGGGTAGGATGTAGGATACGCATGTGTATCTGAGTTGGGTGTGGTAGGCTAGCATGTAGTCGAGGTGGGCGAAGGGGTTGTTATAGGCTCCGAACCAGAGGTCGTAGAAAGTTAGTCCGGCTAAGAACAACGCCATCATAGGGATGGATGTCCTCTCGAAAGCCCTCAGTGTTTTCTGGACTGCATCCCCCCACCCACCATCACTAAGGGAGTTGAGGAAAGTGTATGTCAGCAGGCCTAGATATGCGAAGAGGCTGGAGGTCTTGGAGAGGAGGGCGAGGGATAGGATCAGGCCTGAAAGGATGTACTGGTTTCGGATGTATAGAAAGGCTCCTAGGACGGTGAAGAAGACGGCTGGGCCGTCAAGAATTGCTATAGAACCCACGTTGAGGAACATTATATCGGCGCCCAACAGCACGGCCGAAACCCAGACCACAACCATGCGGCGTGTCAGCTCCCACGCCAGTAATACCAGGAAGCCCACCGCTATGGATGAGAGAATCGATGGGAAGAACCGCCAGCCTATAGGGTTGTCTCCGAAGACCCGTATCCCGAGGGCTATCAAAAGCTTTGAGAGGGGCGGATGCTCGTTGTTTACAGCTTCTCCGTTGAGGAGTTTTCTGGCTGCTGGGACATAGTAGTATTCGTCAAAGATTAGAGCACATTCGGTGGGCGGCTTCTCTATACACTGTTCAGGGGGCAGGGAGGGTGATGGATAGTTGATGATAGCAATTCTGAGACCTACAAGGATTAGGATGGTGGCTAGGGCGATAATGTATGGCTTCTTCAACTCTATCACTTCAGCTTCTTACACATGTATGGGCCTATCCTCTCATAACCCAGCTTACGGTAGTAGTTTCTCACGCCAACCCCGCTGATGACAGCCACTCGGTCAAGTCCGTAATCCTCCATGGATATCCTCTCCGCCTCAGAGAGGAGCATCCTCCCAAATCCCCTATGCTGGGCGGATTTAACTTCAGGATTCCCGCCAACGGGGGTCATGACACCGTACACGTGTAGCTCCCTCACCAGAGAGGAATTCTCCAGCTCCTCCCTAAGACACCGACCGGGTATTCTAAGCCTAATAAAGCCTATCAGCGAGTCAGTATCCTCATCATCCAATGTTATAAACCACTCGTCTCCATGGCTGGCACGGTATCTGAGACGGTTTATGGTCAGCCTCTCCCATAGAGCAGGCCTCCGGCCTACCTCCCTACATCTTATGCACCGGCACCTACCCTCCATCTTGCCCTCCACCTCCTGTCTAAGGTTTGCCACCCTGCAGCCATCTAACGCATATTCTAGAGGTATCTCCCTCAAAACCCTATTAACCCTCACGTAGGGCGGTATGTCTTTAAAGAACTCGGATAAAACCCGTATCAGCTCTCTGTCGCTGTAGGGCCTGTAGAGGCCCTTCCTCCACATCTCCTCAAGCCCTGTGCCGGGAAGAACAAGGGTTGGATATATCTTGAGCATGTCAGGCCTGAAATCTTCAGAGCGGAAAAGCCTTTGAAGCATCTCAAGATCTTTCTCAGGGGTTGAACCTGGCAGGTTGGGCATCATATGGTAGCAGACCTTGAAAGCGAGGTCCTTCAGGTCGGCCGTCGCCTCAACCACATCAGCCACGCTGTGTCCACGATTAACACTTTCAAGAATGCCGTCATCTAACGTTTGGACCCCCAGCTCAACCCTAGTCACACCCATATCAACCAGCTTCCTTGCCTGGGGATATTTGGCCCAGTCGGGCTTGGTCTCGACGGTTATTCCTGACACGTGTATGGCCGCATTCTCAGCATTCTGGAGGGCTGTCTCCAAATCAGGTGAGACTACACCATTCAACGCATCAAGACATCCCTTAATGAATTTACGTTGGAAGTTTTCCGGGGTGGCTGTGAATGTTCCACCGATAATTATTATCTCGACCTTATCCACATTATGGCCTAGGCTACGGAGCTTCTCCAACTTCATCAATGTCTGCCTGTATGGGTCGTAGCCGGCTTCACGGGCTTCGATGATGACAGGCTCTCTACCGGTATAGCTTTGGGGTGTTCCCTGCTGAAATCCCCCAGGGCAGTAGATGCATTTGCCGTGTGGACACGAGTATATGGGGGCTACAACTGTAATCACGGATACACCTGACACAGTTTTGACTGGTTTCTTTCTCAGCAGTGTCCGAAGCCAGGCTGGGTCTTCGTCTTTTAGGGCTTGGTAGAGCTGGTTGTTGGAGGGTATCACTGATAGGCCGAGTCTCCTGACAGCTTCTAACTTCGCCTTGTGAAGCTCTTGATATGTGGATGGCTCAGCCTCCAGGAGGTACTGGATAACATCTCTAAGGCTCTCCCTATTCAGGGTCTCTAGCAATTCTCCCTCCCCAGCCTACGGACCATACGGCTTATCCACCTTAAGGCTCTATAGGGCCTCGGCCCCAGCGGACCGCCCAGAACCACCTCATCATAGCCCAGCTCAATAATATTAGCTATATGCTCCTCTAGACGTTCAGGCTTCCCCCATATACTGAAATAATCCACCCAGTCGCCATCTGAGACCTGATAAAGTCCCTCCCAGTCAGAGGTCTCCAAGCAACGTGCCACCCTACCCCTCAGCTCCTCCGATACGCCAATCCTCTCCAGATATTTGGGGCTGGACCCTGCCATAAGGTATGCGGCGAAGGGGACAGCGGTCTTCCTTGCCTTTCCAGCATCTTCGTGGATAGATACGATGAGGTGCACAGCCATGACGAAGTCTCTTCCTCCAGTTAAGGCATCCCTGACATTTTCCTTGGCCTCCCTAATCATTTCAAGGTTTGACCAGTTGACTAATACCCCGTCTCCAATCTGCGCAGCCAGCCTCATCATCCTAGGACCCTGAGCCCCCAGAAAGATGGGAAGCCTCTTCACAGGCGGCATCTCCAGCCTAGGCCCCTCCGAGAAGATTTTCCGCAATCTTTCGACGAAGAAGGATACCTCCTCGACCGGGTTCCTCCTCTCTATACCAAGTCTGGCTAGTGAGAGTTTATCTCCGGCCCCCACAGCCAGCCTAAACCTATCGCCGGCCATGTCGTTTAGAGTCGTCATTATCTGGGCTATGGTGATGGGGTGGTGTATGTAGGGGTTTACCACTGACGGGCCAAGGATTAGCCTTCTGGTTCTCCTAGCCGCCTCCGAGAGGGCTATGAAGACGTTGCGGTTGAAGAAATGGTCGCTCATCCAGAGACCGTCAAAACCCAGACCCTCAGCTATCATGGCCATAAGTGCGGTCTTCCAGAGGGGGTCTCTCGGGACAAGCTCTACGGAGAACTTAGGCATCCCTCCCAGTCCTCAACACCATAACCGTCTTGTCAGGCTCCACCATCATACATGCTTTTTTCAAAAGTTTAAACCCCTCCACACCCCACAATTCTCCCGTCTGGTACATGTCAGCTATACGCCACCCCATAGCCCTAGGTATCCTGTCAGCATACAGACTAGCAACCAAGATATCTAGTAGCTTCCCAGCTATCACCCTACGCCGTATAACCATCACCTCCGAAACAGCATAAGTAATAAATAAATCTCTGCAAAATTATTACTGTATAATGCTGGGGTTCATCTCCAAAAAGGCTGTAATACGTGGGGTCGTAAGCAGGGGGGCTGTAATCTATGGCCCCACAGAGATATCGGAGGGGTGCTTCGTGGATGACGCTGTGATAGGGTACCCTACACGTGGCCGTCTGATGTATGTCTTAGAGAAGTCTTCCGACGCCACGGAGGCCTTGGATGAAGTGAGCCTAGGAGCCTACTTAGGTCCCCGATGCATAGTGAGAAGCGGTTGCATCATCTACGAGGAGGTCATGATGGAGGACTCTGTGGAGCTGGGCCACGGGGTCCTGATAAGGTCAGGTAGCGTCGTTAGGTCAGGCTCGAGGATAGGAAGCTTTACCCAGCTGGACGGGAAAGTATTGATTGGGAAAAACGTCAACATCCAGTCAAATGTTTACCTACCCCACCTTACAAAAATCCTAGATGATGCCTTCCTAGGCCCCGGCGTAACCATGACCAACGACCTCTACCCTGTGGCATCATCCCTCAAAGGCCCAACCATCGGGGCTAAAGCCATCATAGGGTCTAGAGCCGTTATCCTCCCCGGAGTAAATATAGGAGAGGGGGCTGTGGTGGGAGCAGGCTCAGTAGTCACCAGAGATGTGAAACCATACACGGTCGTCTACGGGGTCCCAGCCCGTGAAGTATATAGCCGTGAAGAATATGATAGGAGGAAGGCCATGTACGAGTTGAAGGAGGGGTAATGCTTAAAAACCAGGGGATAGCTTGATAGGTAGGTGAGGCTGAGGAAGCAGTAATGGCTGACATATGTTCCACATGTGGACTCCCAAAATCGATATGTGTATGTAGCACGATAAGCAGAGAGCAGCAGAGGGTTAAGATAAAGCTGGAGCATAGAAAATGGAATAAGCCTACCACAGTTATCGAGGGGCTAGACGGGACGAAGAAGGACCTTCAAGAGATAGCGTCCAAGCTGAAGGCTTTTCTGGCCTGCGGCGGCGTAGTAAAGGAGGGCAGCATACTACTTCAGGGAGACCATAGAGAGAAGGCTAAAGAGGCCCTTCTAGCCCTAGGACTGACGGAGGATAAGATCGAGGTAATTTAGGCGGCCTGTGCAGAAGATGCTAAGCCTTCAAGGATATCTTTCAATCCCTTAAACCTATTTCTAACAGTAACCTCTGTGACACCAGCGGCCCTTGCGATGTCCTTCTGAGTGAGGTTCTGTGTTGTTTCCTGACAGGCCATGTAGAGGGCGGCGGCAGCTATACCCACCGGGTCTTTACCGACGGTCGCACCCTTGGCCACGGCCTCACTCAACAGCCTCATAGCCTCCTGTACTGTCCTCTGGTCAAGCCCCACCTTGGACGCTATCTTGTTCAGATATATTGATGGGTCTGCCACTGGCACCTTAAGCCCGAGATGTTTAAGGAGGAGCCGGTAGCCCTGGGCTATAGTCTTACGTTTCACAGCTGCGTATGCCCTTTCAAATTCCCTCAGATCTCTAGGCGTACCCAACTGTCTACAGGCCGCATAAGTGGCTGCGGCCATGATGGATTTGATGGAGCGTCCCCTAACCAAGCCTGCTTTGAGGGCTTTCCGATAAATGAGCATGGCCCTCTCCGCCACAGCGGGTGCCAGATGCAGTTTGTCCACGTATATCTGTAGAATGTTAACTGCCTGCTGTAGGTTTCTGGTCTCGGACGAGTTAACTTGGGATGTGGCATCAAGCTTCTTAAGCCTGAGCATCTTCTCCCTAGCCTCCTTGGGTAGTTTCTTCCCCGAAGCATCCTCATCTATCCGGTCTATCACTGTAGAAAGCCCGTGGTCCCTATACATGATGGATAGTGGTGCACCAGCTCTGCTTCTGCTCTCCTCTTCCTCATCTATGTTCCTCCACTCAGGCCCCATATCCACATCCTTCTCCTGTATGACGAACCCGCACACCGTACATGTAACCTCCCCTGTCCTAGGGTCCGTTACCAGCATTTCATTTCCACATTCAGGACAGAAGACTGTTTCCTTCCAACTTTTTCTAACCATTTTTCCCTCAACCTCCGAAAGCCATATAGGCTAGCCCACCGTCGCCGATGGGATAACCTATAAGGTTTTCTATCTATTTACGGTAATAGATAGTATTTAAGCTTTTCACTGTTTCAACCACCTTATCATTTTAAAAAGGCCCTTACAGCATCCATGTGGGTTGACGTATAAAATAACCGTCTTCAACACCCTCGGCAGGGAATATCAAGAATTCAAAACAATTACACCTGGACTGGTGAAGATGTATATCTGCGGCCCCACAGTGTATGACTCGGCCCATCTCGGCCACGCCAGAACCTACATCGCATTTGACGCCATCATAAGATTCCTAGAATACATGGGTTACAGGGTCATCTATGTGAGGAACATAACCGATGTGGGACATATCCGGGAGGAGTCGGGCATGGATAGGATGATTCACGGAGCGGAGAGGGAGAGAAGGCATCCCATGGAGGTGGCGGACAAATACATGATGGAGTTTTTCAAGGATATGGATATGCTGGGTGTGAGACGGCCCGACATCCAGCCGAGGGCCAGCATGGTCATACCTGAGATAATCGACGCTGTCCATAAGCTTATTGAGAAAGGCTTCGCATACACCGTCGATGGAAGCGTCTATTTTGAAGTCTCCAAATTCGACGGATACGGAAGGCTCTCCCGAATAAAGATTTCGGAGCTGCAGAGACATAGGCTGGAGCCGGACCCTAGAAAAAAGAGCCCCGGCGACTTCGCCCTCTGGAAAGAAGCACCGCCAAACTATCCACTGGTCTGGAGGAGCCCCTGGGGTCTAGGATTTCCGGGATGGCATATAGAATGCTCTGTGATGAGCATGAAATATCTCGGAGAACAGATAGATGTTCACGGAGGAGGCCATGACCTAGTCTTCCCACACCACGAGAATGAGATAGCCCAGTCTGAAGCCTTGAGCGGTAAATCGCCCTTCGTAAGGTACTGGCTTCACACAGGTGAGCTGACGGTTGAGGGGCAGGGGATGCACAAATCCTTAGGCAACTACATAACCATCAGAGAGGCATTAAGAAGATATAGCCCAGACCTAATCAGGCTCTTTATCCTCTCCTCCCATTATAGGAGCCCTATAGACTTTAGCGAGAAGGCTATGGCACAGGCACGGGAGAACTTGGAAAAGATTGTTGATGCCCTAAACCTTCTCTCAGAGGCGAGCGATGGCGGAGGTGATGAATTGGCCAACTCTGTGGCGTTAGATGTTGAGGAGTTTAAAAGTGCTATGTGCAACGACTTCAATACACCGTCAGCCCTAGCGGCCATCTATGCAGCCGCAGATAAGGTCAGGGCCCATATAGGGATGGGAAGGCCCGTCGGCACCCCTTCAAAGGTGGCTGGGATGATTCTTGAGATGTGTAATGCATTAGGCCTTCTTAGAGGGTTTACACCCGTGAGGCTGGCCGTCGAAGCCGAGAAGGTCCTAAAGGTGTTGCTGGATGTTAGAAGGGAGCTGAGAAGGCGGGGCCTCTATGAGATAGGTGATGAAATAAGGAGTAGGCTGGCGGAGATAGGGATAAAGGTGGAGGATACAAGGGACGGGGAACGAGTCCGCTTAACTTTATAAAAGATCTGAGCAGGGACTTTTCTATGAAAGCTGTCATACTCTCTGGAGGCTACGGGAAAAGGCTGCGGCCCCTAACCAACACCGTACCCAAGCCCCTCCTAGAAGTGGGGGGGAGGCCGATAATTGAGTGGCAGATAGAGTGGTTGAAATCTTACGGTATTAAAGAATTTGTTATATGCGCCGGGTATCTTAAGGAGAAAATATTGGAGGCGGTAGGGGGAGGGAATAGGCTGGGTGTAAAGCTTGGATACGCCGTAGAGGATGAGCCGCTGGGTACGGGAGGGGCCTTGAAGAACGCTAAACACCTTCTCTCGCTCGAGAAAATGTTTTTAGTGGTTAACGGCGACATACTAACCAATCTAAACCCCTTAAAGATGGTGGAGCGTATCAACGGCAAGATGGCTGTGATGGCGGTCACACCACTCCAATCCCCCTACGGTGTTGTAGACTTCGACAGGCAGTCATTGGTTGTGAAAAGGTTTAGGGAAAAGCCTAAGCTAGCAGATTACTATGTCAACGCCGGAGTTTACCTCTTCACCTCCGAAATATTTGATTATCTTCCATCGGTGGGCGATATGGAGAAGCAGACGTTCCCACATCTAGCGGAGAAGGAGCTCATCCTCGCTGAGCCCTATGAAGACATCCAGTGGATTAGTATAGACAGCCATAAGGACTTGGAGGAGGCGGTGAAGCTTGTGGACGTTTTCAGGTATGCCGAGGTTGGAGGTGCTTAGCCATTATCGCTGCATCTTCACCGTCAGCATAGTAGCCCTTCTGTATGCTGACCGTCCTAAAACCTAGTTTCCTGTAAAGGTTTATGGCCTGGGTGTTGGACACCCTCACCTCAAGATAGGCCTCATCGCAGTTATACGTATCAGCCAGCTCTCTGAGGACGTTGTTCATGAGCTGGGTGGCTATTCCAAGCCTCCGGTAGTTGGGAAGAACCGCCACCGATACTATATGCCCGGCCTTCCTCACCCTCAGCATGTCCAGCTTGGAGAATATCCTCTCCACCCTGCACATGACATAGCCGACAACCCTACCGTCAACCAAGGCCACCCAGAAGGCCTTGCCGAAGTCCCTCGCCAGCGACTCGAAAAACGAGTAGGTATAGTTTTCTGGGAGGCAGACCCTGTTGACGTTCATAACCTCTATGAGGTCTTCAATTCTAACCTCTCGGAGGACGAGCTTCTCCTCTAAACGTTCTCTCCCAAAGGTTTGCATGGTTATGATGCGTAGCTTACGGTCTAACGGGTTTAATAAGCTTTATGGCCCTCTCACCCTAAAGACATTTAGCATAGTCTTGGCTTGTTGATGCAGATAATGAGTTGGGGTAGCTATTACGACCAGCTGGAGCAGATCAAGCTAGTCCTAGCCAGAAACTTCACCGTGGTGGATGTTTACTTTGAGGCAGGCGTCTTGACATTCAAGGTCTCGGAGACATGGATTAAGGAGCGGTTCAGGGAATGTGTGAAACAGCTCAAAAGCATTAACATGATAGCCACAGCCCGTCTCGAGTCTGACGGCGTCAAGATAAGGGTTTATCCCTATAGGCTTCCTCCAGCCAACAGATATAGACTCCCTATAATTCTAGCGCTAGTATCCATTGTCGCTGTTGCGGCTGATGGGTATCTCCGCTCAACTTCATCCGTATTCAACCTACTACCCATAAGATATGGGTTCCCAGATATGGTTTTCAACGCAGCCATCTACGCCACATCCCTCTTCGCTATAATCTTCATCCACGAGATGGGCCACAAGATATCCGCTAGGATAGATGGAGTGGCTACAAGCGCACCCTACTTCATCCCGGGGCTGCCAGGCTTTATACCAACTCTTGGGGCCGTGATCTTCCAGAAGGAGCCGCTTACAAACCGTGACGACATGTTCGATATAGGAGTTAGCGGCCCGGTGGCTGGATTCATAGTTTGTGTCGTTGTTACGTTTATCGCCTTCGAGACAGCTATCTGGATTCCAATAGACCGCTACATAGGAATAATAAGCGCTATCTCGGCGGAGGGGGCTGTTCTCGAGCCCCCTCTCCTCATCCAGCTGGTGGGGATGCTTTACTCAAGGGGTGGCGAGGCACCCTTCTTTATGAACGTAGGTTTTGCGGCATGGCTTGGGTTGGTTGTTACAGCCCTAAACCTCCTGCCGATATGGCAGCTGGACGGCGGAAGAATATTCAGGAGCTTTCTGTCGAGAAGGCAGCACATAGCCGCTTCATACATCTCAATAGCTATCTTGGTGGCCTCGGGATATTATTTTATGGCGATCATGATCCTGCTCCTGATGTCCCGTAGCGCCGATATAGCCCCCCTAGATGAGGTATCCCCCCTCTCCCCCGGCCGGAAGCTGAGCATTATAGGGATAATGGCCATTTTGATCCTCTCCTTCGTGCCAATTAGTAGATTGTTTTAGATATTTTCCAGCCTAGAGCCGAGAGACTGGGCTAGGACTAAGATTTTCGCCTCCTTGCTTTTAACCCGCCACGCATATGTCAGCGCCTGATCTAGGGTGTCGGCATGCCGCGCTCCTAGGAGCTTTTCCACCAGTGATGACGGGGTTGCGGTCACCATGCATATTTTATTCTTTTCAGCTCTTTCAGCCCATAGGCCTACCCATCTCCCGAAGATGTCGTCAGAGGCCTTCTTTGTTAGGGTGTCCACAAAGCTCTGCGGCCCCAGCCCTCCGGAGCATTCCAAGGGTATGATAACCACCTTATCCTTCACATTCTCCCCCACAGCAGATATGAGGTGTATCGAGCTTGAGAGGTAGAGGTCGGTGGGGTGGCCCGGCCCTCCCAAGACAATTATATCGTAGGCTTCCTCTGATGCGAGATGGGAGCGTTGCATGACGAGCTCAGATATTCTGTCGCCTATATCCTGAGGTCTCCCCACCAATATCTCTGCGACGGCTCCGCCATAGGAGATGATAGGGATGATCGACGTGTAAACCTTCTCCAGTCTATGAAATGTTGTTATCTCTCCACCCCAGAATATGGCGGGTGATACGAGGATATCTGCTTCAGATTGGTCTGGCTGGAGCCCAGATATTTTCTCAACCCCCCTCCTTCTCAGATGTGACGCCACCTCAGATATGCACTCCCTCTCCACATGTTCGGAAAAGTAGCGCCACGCCGTCACCCTTATCTCAATATCTTTAGGGGTGAAGCCGTTTATGGATAGTTTATCGACCAACATTTCAAGAAGCTCCAGAAAGCCTTTCAAGCCTGCGACATAATCCACAACCAGTGTAACGGGCTGCCCTGCATCCAGAACCCCTACCACACCATCCAGTGATGGTGAAGAGTCCAGCGAGGGCTGGGGTGGCTCAACAACCCTAAGGTTATCTCCGGAGCCGAAATCTGCGAATATCTCTGTTCTTCCGTATTTAAGCCAGACATCAACCACGTACAGTGCCACCATGTTTCTTGTTAATATATATCGCCACGTTAGAACAGTCATGCCTTGCAGGGGAGAGGATTTCATAGAGACGTTGATGGGGAGGAGGAGCTCCAAGCTGTTGAGGCCGGGGTATGTGCCTAGGGAGGTGGTGATTAAAGCCCTCGAGGCAGGTGTTTCGGCGGCTAACGCCCACAACGCACAGCCCTGGCGTTTTATAGTCGTTGACGACAAAGCCGTAATGGAGGAGCTTCTAAAGGAGATGGAGAGGTTGTGGCGGAGAGACTTGGTGGATGACGGGCTTGACGTGGAGAAGGTGGATAAGATAGTGGAGAACGCCGTCGGCAGAAGCCGTCGGGCTTCACTGCTTCTGGTGGCCTGCCTCACTATGGAGGATATGGATAAGTACCGAGATAGCGTGAGAAATCATTACGAGTACATTATGGCAGTCCAAAGTGTTGCTGCCGCTCTCCAGAATATCCTGCTGGCCCTACACGCTATGGGATATGGTGCTTGCTGGAGATGCTCAGCGCTCTTCGCACCTGAAGCTGTGAGGAAGGTTCTTGGGCTTCCTGAAGACTTGATACCGCAGGCCTTGGTTGAGGTCGGGTTAAAAGGTGGGGAGACGAAGGGTGTGAGACGGCCTCTGGGGGAGGTGGTTCACCATAACAGGTGGGGTGTGGCATATTGTTGACAGCTTTAGCTGGCGGTGTGGGAGGCTCTAAGCTTCTTCTCGGGTTGAAGTATGAGATGAACGGTGTGGGCACGGCAGTGGTCAATACCGCAGACGACGAGGAGTTTTTCGGCCTACACGTATCACCCGACATAGACACGGTCATCTACACTCTTTCAGGGCTGGCTGACGAGTCAAAGGGATGGGGGATAAGGGGCGACACATTCCACACCCTCGAAATGCTTGGCAGGCTAGGATGCGAGACATGGTTCAAACTAGGTGATAGAGACTTAGCCATCCACATCTATAGGACGATGAGGCTGAGGGCTGGCGCATCACTCACTGAGGTGACCGCCGAGATAGCTGAAAGGCTTGGGGCAGGGTGGAAGATACTGCCAATGACTGATGACAGGGTACGGACATGGATAGAGACTCTTGAAGGGCCTATGCCTTTCCAGACATACTTCGTTAAACGTGGGGCCGCCGACAGAGTTGTATCCATCGAGTACAGGGGTGTTGAGAGGGCAAGGCCCAGCCGGGAGGTGGTTCAGGCCCTTAAGGAATCTGACGCTGTAATAATCTGTCCCAGCAACCCCTTTCTCAGCATAGAGCCCATCCTAAGGCTTGAAGGTGTTAGAACACTTCTTAGACAGATGGACGGCGTGGTGTTGGCGGTGAGCCCGATAGTGGGTGGTAGAGCTTTAAAGGGGCCGGCTGCCAAGATTATGGCCGACCTAGGCATGGAACCATCACCAGCCTCAGTGGCCGAGCTCTACAGAGACTTTCTAGACATCATGGTTTTGGATAGAGTTGATGCGCATTACGTTGATGAGATTTCCTCGATGGGGATAAAGACAGTCATAACCGATACAATCATGAATTCTCTGGATGAGAAGAGGGCTTTGGCCAGAAGATGTCTTGAGGCGGTGGGTATTATTTGAGAAGGGCCGCAATAATACCTGTTAAGAGGCTTTCAGATGTGAAGAGTAGGCTGGGAACCAGGCTGGAGAAGTCTGAGAGGGTTGGCCTTAGCGTCTCAATGCTCAGCCACGTGGTCCAAGCATGTATGGAGGCGGGCTTCCACCCAGTATGCGTCTCGCCAGACCCTGAGGTTGAAAAAATCGCCAGAACCCAGCGGTGGGGGTACATAAAAGACCGTGGTAAATCCCTCAATACTGCGGTGGAGAAAGCGTTAAAGAGCCTTTCAGCCCAAGGCTATAAAGAGTTGGTGGTTGTACACCCCGACCTCCCCCTACTCACACAGAAAGATTTGAAGCAGATATCGACGTTGGCCCGGTTTTCAGATGCGGTAATCTGCCCAAACCTCGACGCATCAGGCACCAACATAGTCTACCTCCGGAGACCCAGGGCTTTTCATCCAAGATATGGGAGAAACAGCTATGTACGCCATCTAAAGGGCTTCACATCCAGAGGCTTCGCAGTCAAGACCTACATCTCCCTAGGGACAGCCCTCGACTTGGATACACCCAGAGACCTAAGACTTCTTTCTCTTCTTCGCACTTCTCCTCAGGGCTAGATAGGCTATGACCATCAACAGGGGTATCACCAGAAGCAGCTCCAAAACCAGCGGTAGAACGGCGCCGGTCTCGGGCACAGAACTGGTGGGTGAGACCGTGGTTATGACGGTTGTTTGGGGCCTGCTCAAATCCACCTCACCAACAAAAACCTCAGCCCTATTGCCGACAGAATCCACAGCCACAACACTCATCAAAACCTTGGTTGCCCCACTGGGTGGATGGTAAACCGCCGAGTACCTACCGTCAGGACCGCCAGCCATAGCGACAGTCTCATTGCCGGAGACATAGACCCCTCTATAGATTGTGGCAACCGCTAAAACTCCGTCGGCTCCGATATCGCCTTCAGGGTCTTTAACCGTCGCAAGAACCTCCACCACACCCTCCCCAGTCTTCAAAGATGCCTCACTGATCTGTGGCGGCTTGGAGTCTGAGACCCAAGCCAGCGACTGTGATGATGAATCGATAAACCATAGTTTTTTATCTGAGCCGATGGAGGGTGTTGAGGGGATTACCTCGGGTAGCATTTTCTCTGATAGCTGGCCGTTCTCCACCACACCCAAGACCCTCCGATTGGGACTGGCATAGTAGAGTTTCCCGTTCGCTGCCACTATCTGAGGGTCAACGGCGGTACCAGACGGAAGCTCTACAACGGTTGACGGCCGCTCCCAGCCCACCATGGATATTATCTTCCTCTCAACGGTGACCGCCCACAATCTCTCCCCCTCCGAGTCGACACCTACGACGACCCCGCCCAGCTCCACAGTCCTCACCTCAGACCCCCTCAGGACATGGATTCTCTGGAGGGATTCATCCAAGGCCCAGACGTAGCCTCCCGAGGCTGTGAGAGTGTTTAAACCATCGGCAAGGGGTAGGTTATAGGCCTCCACAAGCTGGGAGGATTCTATATCGTATACAGCTAGAGTCCTAGCCTTCGGCATGGACACGAAGAGCCTCCCATCGACATCCATGTCTGACGGCTTTGAGTCCAGCTCTATCCTGCCCAGCTCCCGACCGGATGTATCGTAGATCAGTATCTGGGGCGGTGTCTCGAGCTGGAGGAATATCCTATCCTGGGTCGTTAAGACCTTGGAGGGTACGCCGTCTAGGGCCACCTCCACATAGCGGCTGGCGGCGTCGTTGTAGATGCCGAGGACAGGCCTGTTGGAGAAGACTATGGCTACATTCTCTCCTCCTCCAGCAGATATTTGGGAGGGTACGCCTGTGGATGGTATGCTGACAAACCTAGGGTTTGAAAGTCCGTTGACTATCTGCGGAAAGCTTAGAAGTATTAAAAAGGCTAGGAATAGGAGGGCAACCCGCATTCCCCAGCGCCCTACTGAGCCTGGGCCTTCACCTTCTTAGCCCGTCCCCGACGTCTTCTCCGCTTTTTAAAGCTGGCTCTGGAATATTTTAACACAGTCTCGCTGAGCTCGGGTGGAAGACCCTTCAACGTCTTCCTAAGTTTCTCAGCCAACTCCATAGCCTCATAGAACCTATCCAAGACTTTTCTCCTAGCCATGACCTATTAAAGGCCTTTCTCTCACGATATAAAGATTTATAAATCATTCCCCAGACTGGACGTCGTCAACCTGTCCCTCAGATATCTCCGCTTGTTGACGTTCTATTCCTCGGCAGTGGAGCGGCTGCGTTGGTTGTTGAGAAGGCTGGGTCGGTGGGTGGGGTTCTCTGTCTTAAAGAGTGCAGGTGTCAGAGGCTCTACCTGGAAGAGAATGGGCCTCAGCCTACGTAACTGCAGAACAAATGGTTCAGAGTATATATATTCAGGGAGGTGCTGCATGTTGGATGAGCCCACACTATTTAGAGGTGGATTCTTCATCGGTGGCTGAAGCCGTTGCCAAGATTCATGGTCTGAGGGGGGATTTGAGGTCGTTGGCAGAGTATGTCAGGCCTGTTGTGGAGGATGTCAGGCTTAGGGGTGACGAGGCCATATTGGAGTATGCACGGAGGTTTGACGGTGTCTCACTGGAGAAAAGTACTCTGAGGGTTCAGAACTCGGAGATGGATGCGGCCTTTAGGCGGGTTGGGGGGCAGCTTAGGAGGGCTTTAGAGAAGGCTGAGGAGAATATACGGGCCTTGGCTAGGCTTCAGCTGTCAAGGCTCAGATTTTCCAGGCGTATCGTCTCAGGTGTGGAGATTGTCCAGAGGCCGCTGCCTCTTGCTAGTGTTGGATGCTATGTGCCCGGCGGTTCAGCCGCATATCCTAGCACGGCGTTGATGACCTCCATCCCTGCAAAGGTCGCCGGTGTTGAGAGGGTGGTTGTATGCACCCCGGCCGGACGTGATGGGAGAATCCCTGACCCCGTATTGGCTGCCCTTAAGATTGTTGGGGTTGATGAGGTGTACCGTGTTGGAGGACCCCACGCCATAGCCGCGATGGCCTACGGCACTGAGACTATACAGGCCGTGGATAAGATTGTAGGGCCCGGGGGCCCCTACGTTACGGCGGCCAAGTATGTAGTGTCAGCTGATGTGGCCGTGGACATGCTGGCAGGCGCAACCGAGCTGGTGGTCTATGCTGAGAAGGTGGATGAGGCTGAGGATGCGGCCTATGAGGTCTGCGCCCAAGCTGAACACAGCAGAGACACAGTGGTGGGTGTTGTTACAACATCTCGGGAGGTGGCTGATGAGGTCTCAAGATATATAGGACTGCTCTTGTCCAGGGTTGAGAGGTCGTCCATAGTGTCCGAGTCCTGGACGAAGAATGGTTTCATAGCAATATGTGATAGCGTCTCCACCGCAGCCCGGCTAATAAACGGGGTGGCCCCCGAGCATCTCGCAATAGTCTCATCCAACCCCAAGAGACTGGCCTCTAAGATAGTGAACGCCGGACTGATATCTATCGGCCGATATACTTCACCAGCCCTCTGCGACTACATCGTTGGAGCGAACCACGTCCTCCCCACCCACGGGCTTGCCAGGGTTAGGGCTGGGTTGGGGGTTTACGACTTCGTGAAGACCGTTTCTACTGTGAGGGTGTCTAAGGGTGCTGCCCGTAGGCTGGGAGGTGTCGCTGCAGCTATTGCTAGGGCTGAGGGGCTGGAATGCCATGCTGTCGCTGTGGAGAGGTGGAGAAGATGAGGCTTAGCAGGGTGGAGAGAAAGACGGGGGAGACCGAGATTGTTGCGGAGCTGAACCTCGACGGCTCCGGCATCTCCGAGGTTAGTACGGGCTATAGGTTTCTAGACCACATGGTTATGACACTTTCTAAGCATTCACTGATAGATATCAAACTAAGGGCTGTCGGCGACCTTAGGCATCACACCGTGGAGGACTGCGGCATCACTATCGGACAGGGAATCTCCAAAGCACTCTCCGACAGGGCAGGGATTAGGCGATACGGCTACAGCATAGTACCCATGGATGAGGCCGTGGCCTACGCAGCCGTCGACCTTGTGAAGAGGCCGAAGTCTGTGGTTAGGTTCGGAGCCCGAGGAAATGTGATAGAGGATACACCCATCAGTGAGATAGCCCACTTCCTTGACAGCCTCATAATATCTATGGAGGCCACGGCCCATGTCAAGGCATTAGCAGGCCTGGATGACCATCACAGGGTGGAGGCGTGCATCAAAGCATTCGCCCTTGCACTTAGGATGGCTGTAGAGCCTGATCCGAGACGTAGTGGCATACCCTCCACAAAAGGTATGATGTAGGGGAAGAGGCTTTAAGCATCCGTGGATATCTAATCTCATGCCCCTTATAGATCTCTCACAGGAGATCAGCCCTCGTACACAGGTCTTCCCCACATACCCGACACCGTATTTTCTCCTCTGGACTAGGAGGGAGATATACGGGTTTGAGGCTGAGGTTTTGATGATGGCTGTACATACGGGAACACATGTGGATGCACCATACCATTTCTCGCCGGAGGGTGTGGGGATAGATGAGGTGAGACCTGAAAAGCTGGTGGGGGAGGCTGTGGTGGCCGATTTACATGGCGTGGAAGAGCTGGAGCTGATAACCTTGGAGAGATTTCTGAAGTCGCTATCAACAGAGGTCAGGGAAGGCGACATCGTCTTGGTGCGGACAGGGTGGGATAGATACGTTGGCGATAGTAAATATGTAAAGTCATATCCAGGGCTCTCCAGAGAGGTTGCCGAGTATCTCGTTGATAGGAGGGTGTCAGCCTTGGGAATTGACACACCCAACCCAGACCACCCCCAAGACAGCACCTTCCCAGTCCACAATACTCTTCTACCAAGAAACATCCTCATCATAGAGAATTTGGCAAACCTAGGCTCTGTATCAGGCCGTCGGATACGCTTTATCGGCCTTCCACTGAAGCTTAAAGGATTGAGCGGCTCACCTATCCGTGCCGTAGCGGAGGTGCCATAGCTCATCGGGAGACCCATCTGCTGTTCCTCACATAGAAGCGGAGGAGCCTGTTCTTTCCTTTACTGACGCCTATACGCCTGCTCACAGCAACTTCATCCACCGCATATCCATCATCCTCTACCCATACCTCATCAGAGGTGCAGAGGTCTATGCCGTCCAGTCTCCTGTCTATTTTCAAGGTTCTACAAAGCCTTCCAGGTCCGGTGGTACTTCCTTCAACGTTTTCAAGGGGTTCAGCAGACCTTATCAGAACAGCTTCACCCCCACCCCTAACAACATTCATGCAGTGGTTGTTGTGAACCATGTAGACATAAAGTGTTCCAGGGCTCTTGAACATGCTTCTATTCCGTTTGGTCATGCCTTTGAATGCGTGGTTGGCTGGGTCATTCTTCACATATGCCTCCACCTCAGTAATTCGGCATCTTATCACGGCGCCGTTCACAGACCTCACAAGTATCTTCCCCAGCAGCATCTTAGCCAGCTCTACCGTATCCCTGTCGTAGAAAGATGGGCCGAGCCTACTCCCAGCCATACATATTAAAGGCTGCGGAGCCATTAGAAAAACTAAAATCCCAACCATCACAAACTGTTAGCCGACCCCTTCTGAAGATAATTGCAGACCTACAGATACACAGCAGGTTTTCAGGAGCCACATCCAGCAGGATGAATCTTAGAGAGATTACCAGCTTCGCCAAGATGAAGGGTTTAAACCTGCTGGGCACGGGAGACGCCCTCCATCCTGTGTGGCTTGAGGAGCTGAGGGCCGGACTGGAGCCTTCGGAGGGTGAGGGCGTATATAGGCCGAGGCATGACCCGGAAGCCAATGTCCACTTCATAGTCCAGACAGAGGTGGCGACTGTACACAGCTATGGGGGGAAGGCTAGACGCATACACCACGTGATTCTGATGCCTGACCTCGATATGGCTGAGCAGGTGAGGGATATTTTGAAGGGCTATGGAAACCTTGACAGCGATGGCAGACCTGTCCTCAACATGTCACCAGCCCATCTCGTGGAGATGGTGATGGAGCTCTCCAGCCAGAGCATCATATTCCCAGCCCACGCATGGACACCGTGGTGGTCCATATTCGGAGCCTTTGGAGGAGTGGACCATATAGAGGAGTGCTACGAGGATATGACAAAGCATATCCACGCCATAGAGACGGGACTATCCAGCGACCCATCCATGAACTGGAGGGTGAGCTGGCTGGACGGCTATGTGCTTCTTAGCTCTTCGGACGCCCACAGCCCCTACCCCTTCAGGATAGGGAGGGAGGCTGTAGTCTTCGAGCTTGGCAGGCTCACGTATAGGGAGCTGGTGGAGGCCGTAAGAATGAGGGATAGGGAGAAGATCTTGATGACCCTTGAGGTCCCGCCTGCGTATGGCAAATACCACTGGTCGGGGCATAGGGAGTGTGGGGTGGGGCCCCTCAGCCCTCGAGATGCAAAAAAGCTGGCCTACAGATGTCCAGTATGTGGTGGGAGGCTGACCAAGGGTGTGGAGGATAGGGTGGAGGAGCTGGCCGATAGAGAGCCCGGCTACACGCCAGCGGACGCCATACCTTTCAAAACCATGATACCGCTACAGGAGCTCATGGCCCTCTCGATGGGGCTTGGCCCAGACTATGAGGCAAAGCTGATGAGCCGGAAGATCTGGAACACATATGAGAGGATGATTTACAGGCTGGGGAGCGAGTATGCAATACTGTTGGATATATCGATAGATATGATACGTCAGGAGGCGGGTCCCAGGCTAGCCTCTATGGTGGAGCTGATGCGTAAGGGTATGCTGGAGATAGTTCCCGGATATGACGGAGTGTATGGGAGGCTTGTGTTCTAATAAATTTATAAATAGTTTCGGGATTGACGCTTATATTTTGCTGTTTTTCTCTCCCTTTCACCCGGTTCGGGGGTGTTCTCATGGTCAAGTGGAAGACTTTACAGCATAACGGGGTTGCCTTGCCCCCACCATATGAGCCGAAGGGGCTCAGTATATGGATAAGGGGGGAGAAGATACCCCTCACACCTCTACAGGAGGAGATGGCCTATGCTTGGGCGCTCAAGAAAGATACACAATATGTTAGAGATCCCGTATTCGTCAGAAACTTTCTCAAGGATTTCCTAGCGACCTTCGATGAAAGATTCAGAGACGCAACCATTGAGGAGATAGACTTCGGCGAGGTCTTCCAATATGTTGATAGGGAGAGGGAGCTGAAGAAGGACAAGGAATATAGGAAGAAAATTTCGGCGGAGAGGAAGAAAAAGAGGGAGGAGCTTAAGAACATCTATGGATACGCCGTGGTTGATGGTAAGAAGGTTGAGGTGGGGAACTGGATGGTGGAGCCTCCAGGGATCTTTATGGGTAGGGGTGAGCACCCACTACGGGGTAGGTGGAAGCCGAGGATATATGAGGAGGATATCACGCTCAACCTTGGCGAGGAAGCACCTATTCCACCGGGCAACTGGGGACAGATAGTCCACGACCATAATTCGATGTGGCTGGCCAGATGGAATGATAAGCTGACCGGGAAGGAAAAATATGTATGGCTCTCCGATACGGCAGACCTCAAGCAGAAGAGGGATAGGGAGAAGTATGAGAAGGCACGGATGCTGGAGAAGCATGTAGAGGATGTGAGGGCTGCAATCCTGAAGACCATGGAGTCGGAAGACCCTCGAAAACGGAAGATTGCACTGGCTTGTTTCCTGATTGATAGGCTGGCTATGAGGGTTGGCGATGAGAAGGACCCTGACGAGGCTGATACTGTAGGCGCCACCACACTGAGGGTTGAGCATGTGAAGCTCTCAGGCACAAAGGTCTCCTTCGACTTCTTAGGCAAGGACAGTGTACGCTGGCAGAAGGAGATAGACTTGAGGAATGAGCCTCCTATAGTTCATAAGGCCCTTTCAGAGCTCCTGGAAGGGAAGAGGCCGGGGGACCAGATATTCGACGGCATATCCAGCAGGTCTGTTAACAATTTTCTCGGCAAGCTTTTGAAGGGGTTGACGGCCAAGGTCTTCAGAACATTCCTGGCCACAAAAGTTGTGAAGGATAGTCTGAGGAATGTGCCTCTCGAGAAGGCTAAGACCTCAGAGCAGGCCGCCATCTATTATGCAAAGCTGGCCAACCTCAACGCAGCCATAACCTGCAACCATAAGAGGGCGCCGCCCAAGAACTGGGAGAACTCCATAGCGAAGAAGGAGGAGGCCGTGAAGAGGATTGAAGAGCAGATAAGTGAGGCTAGAAGGGATAAGAAGAAGAGGAAGAAGCTGGAGAAGCTCCGGGAGAGGTTGGAGAAGGCCCGCTATAATCTAGATCTGGCCCTTAAGACGCGGGACTACAACCTCAACACATCGCTGAGAAACTACATAGACCCCAGGGTCTATAAGGCTTGGGGATTAATTACGGGGATGGATTGGAGGCGCATATATTCGGCTAGCCTTCAGCGGAAGTTTAAATGGGTTGAGCGGGCTTCAGTCAAGGAGTTTGTCGCCGAGATAATCTCCGCTCCAGAGCTGAAGGCTCAGGCGGTCACACAGGTTGGAAGCTGAGAAGCAGGCCATCAGGAAAGCGGTTTGGGATAGGCTGGAGAGAGCAGGTGTCGCACGTTTCCCACGACCTGTGGTGGGTAGGATACCTAACTTCATAGGCTCCGAAGCTGCTGCGGAGATGCTGAGGAGGTCTGAATCCTACATCTCGGCTACGACGGTAAAGGTGAACCCGGACGCTCCCCAGAGACCGGTCCGGGAGATGGCCCTCAGGGATGGGAAGACACTAATCATGCCCACGCCACGTATAAGGCATGGGTTCCTAGTTTTGAGAGCCGGTGATGTTCCAAAATCCATGTTGAGGCGGGCGTCAACCATAGGCGGCATGTTTGAGCTGGCCCGAAAAGTGGAGTCCGCCGCCCTACCCCATGTCGACCTAGTTGTGGTAGGCTCAGTGGCAGTTACGGGGGATGGATGGAGGCTGGGTAAGGGTGAGGGATACGCCGAGCTGGAGTATGCAATCCTCCGTGAGATGAAAGTCTTGGACCCAGATACTCCCGTATTCACAACGGTACACAACCTCCAGCTGGTCGAGAGGATACCGCACACAGCCTACGACCTGCCTGTGGATAAAATCTTCACCAACACGACAGTCATAGAATGCCCGAGGCAGCCAAAGCCAGAGGGGATTATGTGGGAGATGCTTAAACCTGAGAAGCTGGCGGAGATACCGCTGCTGGCCGAGATATATAGAAGGCGGAAAACCTAGACAGGTTTTTGCGTATCTGGCCGCATTATCCTGGGTAGGCTCCAGCGCCGATGCGTCATGGGCAGGCATTATCTCATAGAAGCTTCCCGGAAGAAGCTCTGTCTCACCTCCATCCTCTGACACTATCTTGAGACGACCAGATATGGTATACCCTATGTGGTGGAGCTGACAGCTATCAGTCTTCGCAATTGGCTTGGACCACCTTCAGCTAGGCTGAAGAGTTATTCGTAGAAGGGAGAATCCTCCAAGTTAACCAACTCTGCCCTTCCGTTCTCAAAACTTCTTACCTCGTTAGGCGACTCCACTTTCCTGTTCTTTATTGATATGAGGGGCAACGGTCCCCGAACCTATTAAGGGTGTGTGGGAGACCGATATTTAGGTAGTCCGTCCTTGCTTAATAGCCTGACCGAACATGTAATAACATGTCAGTTGAGATGGAGAGAGTATTGCGTAAGGCTGTGGATTCATACAACGCTGGAAATCTAGGCGTGATTGATGAGTTGTGTGATAGGGGGTTTGTCTATCATGGGAACGGTGAAGAGGCTCTGACGAGGGATGGGTTGACACGGTTTATCCGTGGAATGATAGCCGCCTTCCCGGATATGCACATCCGTGTGGACGACCTCTTCTCCCAAGGCGACAGACTATGCTACCGCATAACAATAACGGGAACCCACAAAGGTGAGCTGATGGGGCTACCACCTACAGGGAAGAAGATATCGCTGAGGTCGATTGGTATAATGCGGTTCAAAGATGGTAAGATTGTGGAAGAGTGGGAAAACTACGACGAGCTGGGGATGCTGCGTCAGCTGGGTGCCATAAGAGACTAGACCCCAACCATTTTGATGCCTGTAGATGAGCTGTAGTGGATAGGCTTCCCCAACATTTTACTGGCGTAACCGATGGGTTATATGAATCGTGGGTTGTGGACAAATACCTCTCGAGATAGGAGTTAGGGATATATCATATATAAATGCTGTCGGTGAATATATACTGTATATGCATATAACATATTAGGAAAATCGAATATTTTAATGAACGAGGAAACATGACCCAAATAACCCAGAACGTATTGGGGGAGAAGACCCCTACAGCCAACAAGCTCTCCATAATCCTCTCCAAGGGAACCCTCGACATGGCCTACCCGGCGCTTATGCTGGCCAACGCCGCGGCCACGATGGGGATGGAGGTCCACCTCTTCTTCACCTTCTGGGGGATGAACGTCATCGACAAGAGGAAGGTATCCAAGCTTAAGGTCTCACCCGTTGGAAACCCAGGCCTACCCATGCCCAACATATTGGGCGTCATCCCCGGCATGACAGCCCTAGTTACCAGGATGTTGAAAAACCGAATCAACAAGCAGAATGTTCCCTCCATATACGAGCTTATCAAGACGGCCAAAGAAAACGGTGTAAAATTCCACGCATGCTCTACCACTATGGATGTGATGGGGTTGAAGATGAAGGACTTTATTGCGGAAGTGGATGATGTCGTTGGCGCTGCCACATTCATACAGTTGAGCGAGGGAGGCCAAGTAATCTTCATCTAGACGGTGATGACACTATGTCGCAGGCACAGCAGAGAAAAATAATTGATTCGAGGGGTAGCTTCTGCCCAGGCCCCCTCACAGACCTCTTCAAGGCATACAGGCAGGCCAAGAATGGAGATGTACTGGAGCTGTGGGCCACTGACCCAGCGGCGAAAAGCGATGTAACGGCGTGGGCCAGGAAGACGGGCAACGTAGTGGAGGAGATTAAGGAGGAGCAGGGCTATGTCAGAATTGTGGTGAGGGTGACGGGGAAGTCTGGATGAGGGCGGTAGTGCTGGGTGGGGGTACAGGCGGAACCCTGACCGCCAACCTCCTAGCGAGAAAAATCAAGGATGTCACTCTGGTAAGCAGTAATGACATTCACGTGTTTCAGCCGGCCAACTTGGATATAGCCTTCAAAGGTGCAAAACCTGAAAAATTTGTTCGGAGGCAGTCAAGCCTCCTCAGCAGACATGTCAGATTCATACCTGACCCCGCCGCTAAAATCAAGCTCGAGGATAGGCTGCTGGTCACAGAATCTGGGAGAGAGATAGGATATGACTATCTGGTGATAGCCACAGGCTCTTATACGGCCCCACATCAGGTGGAGGGCCTGGCCCAGTATAGCCACAACTTCCACAGCGGTCAGGAGGACTCGGCCAGAATATGGGAGGAGTTGAAGAGGTTCTCTGGCGGGAAGATAGTCCTTTTGATCGCCGGAGTCCCCCATAAATGTCCTCCGTCACCAGTCGAGGCCATGTTCCTTATGGATGACTTTTTCAGGAAACGAGGCTTGAGGGAGAAGGTTGAGCTAACCCTCCTCACGCCATATCCTAGGGCTTACCCAGCGGCCTCCATCGCAGAGATAGTTGAGCCGCTCTTCCAAGAACGGGGGATAAACTTCCTCCCCTTCTTTAATGTTGACCACGTTGAAAAAGGTGTGGTGTATTCTATGGAGGGTGAGAAGGTGGAGTATGACCTACTGATATCAATTCCACCCCACACCGGCTCCGATGTTGTGAAGAGATCGGGTATAGGCGATGAGGAAGGATGGGTACCTGCCGATAAGCATACGATGAGGGTGAAGGACTACGACGATGTCAATGCCATAGGTGACTGTACCAACATACCCATATCCAAGTCGGGCGTTGTAGCCCACATCCAGGCGGGTGTCGTCGCTGAAAACATCATCTCAGATGTTGAGGGGGGTGGCGGTGTGGCAAGGTTCAGCGGCCGGATAAACTGCCCTCTGGAGGTGGGTGGGGGGAGGGCGATATTCGTCTCAGGGACTTACAGCAGGCCTCCGGAGAAGGCGCGGCCGTCTAGGCTGAGATACCTTATGAAGAAGGGCTTCTCATACATGTATTGGAGCATGCTCTCGGGACGTTGGGAGCCATTCTTCAACCTATACTTCAGAGACTCGAGGCTGGACGGTGCCGGGAGATGACCTCAGGGTTTTTGGACGACAAATTCTACGAAGAGTTGGCCGAGTTCTGCAAGGGGCAGGCAAACCCCAAGAGGCTGAAGATACTTCACCTACTCTCCGATGGGGAGAAGACCGTGGGCGAGATTTCCAGGATGTTGGGAATTCCTCAAGCCAACATCTCCCAACATCTGGGATACATGAGGAGAGCTGGAGTGGTTAAAGCCCGTAGGGTTGGAAGCACAGTATACTACAGCGTAGCCGACAGCCGGATATCTGAGGCGTGCGGCCTCATCTCCCAGGTGGTGGCTGATAGGATAGGGATTACGGTTAGGGAGAAGGCTAGGTAGGCGCCCATACCCTCATATTCACCCTCGATAGAGAGCCGATGGGTTGGGCCGGATAGGTCTCATAGGACTCGGTGTCATGGGTGAAAACCTAGCGGTTAACATAGCCTCGAAAGGATATGGGATAGTGGTCTACAACAGGACAGCCTCCAAGACTAGGGAATTTCTTGAGAGGGCTGGAGGTGTGAAGGAGATTGCGGGGGCCTACACCCTAAATGAACTCACATCCTCCCTCGAAAGGCCTAGGAAGATTATCTTGATGGTTAAGGCTGGCCAGGCTGTGGATGACATCATAACAGAGCTGGAGCCCCATCTCTCACCAGGAGACATACTGTTCGACTGCGGCAACAGCCACTATCTGGACACGGAGAGGAGGCAGAGACGATGTGCTGGTTCGGGCATAGTCTTCATGGGCGTAGGAGTGAGCGGTGGAGAGGAGGGCGCCCTAAAAGGCCCATCAATAATGGTGGGAGGAGATAGGGAGGCCTATGATGCGACGGCTGATTTCTGGAGGTCCATAGCAGCCAAGGCCGATGGAAGGCCCTGCGCCGGATACATGGGGGTGCGGGGAGCGGGCCACTTTGTCAAAATGGTTCACAACGGCATCGAGTACGCCCTATTACAGCTAATAGCCGAGACCTATGACGTGATGTCGCATATACTCGGCCTTGGTGCTGTGGAGATCTCTGATGTCTTCCGTGAGTGGGGCAGGTCGGAGCTCAGCTCCTATCTCCTCGAAATCGCCGCCGACGCCCTCAAGGTCGTGGATGAGGAGACGGGGAGGCCTCTGGTGGATATGGTGCTTGATAAGGCTGAGCAGAAGGGCACGGGGAAGTGGGCTGTCCAGACAGCGGCTGAGCTGGGCGTCCCCACACCATCAATAGACGCAGCCCTCTCAGCCAGATACATATCAGCCCTCAAGGATACTAGGGCGGAGTTTGCGAAAACATACGGTCGGAGTCCGAGGCCGGAGGTTGGGAGGGAAAAAGTGGTTGACATGCTCCGTGACGCATACTGGTGTGCGAAGGTAGTCTGTTATGCCCAAGGCCTAGACCTGATAGACACAGCTTCTAGACAGTACGGCTACGGAACAGACATCGGTGAGGTCTTAGCTGTCTGGAGGGCTGGATGCATCATCCGGTCGTCCCTTCTCAAAACATTTCAAAGTGCGGTGGAGAGGCTGGGGCAGGGTAGGAACATCCTGCTTGACGGGGAGATAGCTGAGATGATGAAGGCTAGGATGGCGAGGATGGAGTCCCTTCTATCCATCCTGAAGACGGCGGGGATTCCCACACCCGTGTATGATGCGTCCATCAACTACCTCCTCTCCATGAAACGGGATAGGCTGCCCGCCAACATCATCCAAGCCCTGCGGGACAGGTTCGGAGCCCACACATTCGAAAGAGTCGACAAGCCTGGCAGATTCCACCACAGCTGGCGGCCCTGAAACCCTACTGTTATTCAAAACAGGGGGACATATGGGATATATCCCACGTCATGCTGGGCCGCCCTTCTAAACTGGGTATCTGCCGGCTTTGTTGATGCGATACGTGGGAGGTAGTACGGGCTTATATAGAGCAAGTTAGATATCTGTATCTGGAATGGGAAAACGGAAGATTGTCTCGGAGCCTGACGAGCTGGACCAGATGGTGGAGCCGGGGCCAGGCGATGTCTATGGGGTGGTTAGCAAGATGTATGGATATGACAGGGTTCTGGTGGATTGTGCGGATGGTAGACAGCGGTTGTGCAGGATAAGGGGGCAGCTTAAGAGGAGGATATGGATTAAGGAGGGCGACCTAGTCCTTGTCTCGCCCTGGGACTTCCAGAGAGATAGCAGGGGCGATATATGGTGGCGTTTCACCAAAAACCAGGCACTAGAACTGGTGAAGAAGGGGGTTATACCGGACTTTCTCAAGGTCAAGGTCTGACAGGGGTGGGTTTTGGATTACTGGGACGAGAAACTGAGAAGACGTGAGTTTAAGAGGGAGAAGGAGCAGAGATATCTAAGGAAGAGGTCTGAACTGGATGAAGCCCTTGAAGAGGTCTTTGACCGGCGGACACTCCTAACAGTCTATGAGCTTATGAATAACCATCAAATCGAGGACTTCGGCGGTGTCTTAAGCTCGGGGAAAGAGTCGAGGATATACTACGCCAGGGCCGGCGACGGCTCAGAGCTGGCGGTCAAGATATATCTGATCACTAGCGCTGAGTTTAGGAGGAACAGGCTTCAATACGTCGTGGGAGACCCAAGGTTTAAGAAAGTACCCAGTGATTTTAGGAAGTTCACCTATCTCTGGGCTAAAAGGGAGTATTCAAACCTAGAGGAGGCCTATAAACACGGCATACCAGTACCCAAGCCCAGATTCTGCAGGGAGAATGTTCTGGGTATGAGCTTCCTCGGCGAGAACGGGCTTAGATATCCTCTTCTGGAGGAGACTGAGCTGGATGCCAACGACTACCGGGACCTCGCATTAGAGATCTTTGACATCGTGGGCAGGCTCTACCAGGAGGCGGCCATGGTCCACGGCGATCTGAGCCAGTTTAACATCATCGTAGCCAGAGGCCTTAAACCATACCTGATAGACCTGGCGCAGGCCGTATCTAGGATGCATCCTCTTGCAGGTAGACTCCTTGAGCATGGGGTGGCTGTCCTGGTGGATTTTTTTAGTAAGCGGGGTGTAAACGGGTTAGAGGAGGCCAAGGTATTGAAGGCGATAGTGGGGGAGAAAAGGCTGTAACGGTCAAAAAATAACGCATACCCTGCCGTCATATTCTATATGGCGATACCTGGCCATTATCCATCCTCTGTCAACAACCTCACCTGCGGGGGTGGTCTGGTATGCTACAAGTCCATAGCTCTCACTCCTTATTATTACCTGCCTGGCCGTGAACTCACCCTCTAAGACGAACCTATTCCCCTCAAACCTCCCATAACCTACCAGCCAGCCAGGCTCCTCCTCACCATACTTCTTGACATAGCTTATTCTGACCACTTTAGACCCATCCCTCAAGACGCTGGAGCCTTCACCCGAGATCTCCACCTGGCTGTAATGGTAGACAGGCATGCTGATGCCCCATAACTACATATATATTAATGCAACGGGTTGTTGTTACGTGAAATTTGACATAGCTATAATAGGTGGCGGCTCAACCGGAACTAGCATAGCCTACCATCTTCAAAGAAAGGGAGCCGGGAAGGTTGCGCTTCTTGAGAAAGACCATGTGGGGTGGGGGCAGACCGGCAGATCGACTGCGATTGTGAGACTCCACTATAGCACTGAGGAGGTTACACGTATGGCTCTTCACAGCTGGCGTGAGCTCAGTAGGATGGAGGAGGTTGTGGGAGGCCCTTCAGGCTTCAGGCCCTGCGGCTTCATCCTAGCTGTCGGTGAAGAAGACTTGGGAGGCCTCAGAAAAAATGTGGAGATTCAGAGGTCTGTAGGCGTTGAGACAAGGCTGATAACAGTGGATGAGTTAAAAGAGATTATCCCACAGGTTGATGTCGGGGGGCTTGTAGCCGCCGCCTACGAGCCTTACTCAGGATATGCTGACCCTGTTCTCACGGCGCAAACATATGCGAGGGCTGCGGAGAATTTAGGATGCACTATAATGGTTAAGACCCCGGTACAGGGTCTGAGACTGTCAAACGGCCGTATAGCCTATCTAGAGACGGGTAAGGATAGGATAGAGGCCGACATAGTAGTTAACGCTACAGGCGTCTGGTCCAATGACATACTATCCGGAACCGGTGAGAAGCTTCCATTGAAGGTGATGAAGGAGGAGATAGTGGTATGGTCTAGGCCGGAAAGTTTTACAGGGGAACATGTCGTATTCTCCGACCTTATCCAAAACTTCTACATGAGACCCTACGGGGAGGGGCAGACATATATGGGGAGTATAAACCCCGACATGTCCAGAGTAGCGGACTCCCCAAAGGATTTCAATCTCTCCGAGAAGGTGGGTCTCGACACAGTCGCCAATTATGGAGCGGCCCTATCCAGGAGATTTCCATCAATGGTGGAGGCTGTCTACTCCGGTGGCTGGGTTGGCCTCTACGACGTAACACCCGACTGGCATCCCATAATTGATTTCTCTGAGAAAATTGAAAATCTGGTGCACGTGGTAGGGTTGAGCGGGCACGGCTTCAAGCTGGCCCCAGCCTTCGGAGATATAGTAAGCGACCTAATCCTCAAGGGCAGGTGCCAGCTTGTTGATAGAGACTTCTTTAGTCTGAGAAGGTTTAGGGAGGGGCGGCTGATAGGCTCATCCTACAAGTATGGTGTCATATCATAGTGAAGAGCCTGCCCAGAACAGGTCTAAAACTCTTTAGCCCAGCCCTCCTCGCCATATCCCATAAAGTGGCGGAGTTACTGGAGATGACAGGTATCCCCAGCTCATTCTCTAGGGCGTGTAAAATCCCAAAAGTTCTAAGGTTGGTGCAGCTAATGAATACGCAGTCCGCATCTCTCCATCCGGACTCCAACACCATTCTACTGACCTCCTCCTCCCTCACACGGCCTATAACAAGGTTATCAACTATAGATGCGTACCGTGTAGAAACAACCTCAAAGCCGTTATCTGTGAGCAGCCTCTCCTCCAGCTTTGTGACATCTTGGGTGTAGGGTGTGACTAGGGCGATACGCCTGCATCCAAGCTGTTTAAGGGACCTCAGGACGGCGCCCGATGTGGATATGCTGGGCACTGACGAAATCTCTGTCATAAGCCTCTCCAGCTCCTCATACTGCCTGCTACCCCTCACGAATGAGCCGCTCGTGCATGCCAAGCCTAACACATCTATGCCTGCGTCTGAAAGCTTCTCTGCCTCCGCTGAGACATCATCCGCAAAACGGTCCAGCTCACCAACGTTGACATTCCTCAATCTGATTCTTCCGACGTGAAGGGAGGCATAGCCTGATAAGATATTGTTGAATTCAGCCTCAACAGTTGTGTTGGACGAGGGAATTATCACGCCAAACCTCTTCATGGCCTTATCGCTTGATGTCTTGAAATTAAAGATTTGGCTTATTAATCGAGGCTCCAAGTGGTTTGTGACGTGATAAGGGTCGGCATCGACATAGGCGGCACCTTTACAGACCTTGTGGCGGTGGACGATGAGGCTGGAAAGATATTCACAGTAAAGGTCAGGAGCACGCCACGTTTTCCCGAGATAGGTTTTCGTGAGGCACTAGAAAGGTTGTTAAAGAACTCCAACTATGCAGGTGGGCGAATAGGTGTTATAATCCACGTAGGGACGATAGGGACAAACCTCTTCCTAGGGCAGCTGGGGCTTGAGAAGCCTAAGGTCTGCCTGATAACCACGAAAGGTTTCAAGGATGTTATAGAGATAGGGAGGCAGAACAGGCCTAGGCTTTACGACGTCTATTTTACAAGGCCCTCCCCCTTGGTTCCACGACAGCACAGGTTGGAGGTTAATGAGAGGACAGCAGCCGATGGGAGCGTCCTGACAGAGGTCAGAGAAGAAGAATTGCAGGAGACATTATCCAGGCTCAGGGAGATTAACCCTGACTCGCTGGTGATATGTTTTCTAAACAGCTACGCAAACCCCCACAACGAAGAAATAGTCAAGAACTTCATGGTTAGTAGGTTGAATATTCCCGTCTTCACCTCGTATGAGGTTGACCCCGAACATCGTGAGTATGAAAGGTTCAGCACAACGGTGGTCAACGCCGTACTGGCGCCAGTTGTATCTCGCTACATCAACTCTGCTAGGAAGGGTCTTGAAACGCTATCTATAGATGCACCTCTCTACATCATGAGTTCGGCTGGGGGGATTGTGGATTCGGAGGAGGTTGTGGCTAGGCCGATCGTATCTGTAGAGTCTGGGCCCGCTGCAGGTGTTGTAGGCGCCTCCCAGCTCTCATCCATTCTAGGACTGGACAGGGTGATAAGCCTGGATATGGGGGGTACAACAGCTAAGGCTGGAGCCGTCATAAACGGAAAGCCTCTGGTAGCCTCTGAGATGGTGGTCGGCGGTGAGGTGCATATGGGACGTGTAATAGGTGGAACCGGATACCCTGTAAGGGTTCCCACTATTGACTTGGCTGAGGTGAGCGCAGGAGGAGGGACGATAGCATGGGTTGATGCCGCAGGGGTTTTGAGAGTCGGGCCTATGAGCGCCGGAGCCGACCCAGGCCCAGCATGCTATGGTAGGGGCGGTGATAAGCCCACAGTGACGGATGCCAACTTGTTACTTGGTAGGCTGGGCGCCCTACTGGGGGGTGAGATGGAGGTTTATCCGGATATGGCGATGCAGGCCGTCAAGCAGCTGGCCGACTCCGCCGGGCTTGAGGTTGAGGATGCATGCTGGACCATCCTAAACCTTGCCAATCTCAAAATGGCAAAAGCCGTCAACCTAGTAACTCTCGAAAGGGGCCTCGACCCCCGTGACTTTACTCTCATGGCATTCGGAGGGGCGGGGCCTATGCATGCAGCAGAACTGGCCGAATATCTGGGCATAGACACTGTTGTAATACCACCACACCCAGGCCTTTTCTCAGCCCTAGGCCTTCTAACCACCGATATGAGATATGACTTTGTCCGTGGCTACGTATCAGTACTTGATGATTTGACAGCTGAAAAGATAGAAGAGATGTTCAGGGAGCTGGAAGATGCTGCGGTGGAGAAGCTTGCATCTAGGGGTCTGGACCCGAGCAGGGGCAGGTATACTAGAAGCATGGATATGAGGTATTTCGGGCAGGGTTACGAGCTTGAAATCACTGTAGGCCGACCCTTCAACCTACGTGACGCTCTAAAAAATTTCACAGACAGACATAGAGCCGTTTACGGATATACGCATGAGGGCTCCAAGGTCGAGGTGACAGCGTTAAGGCTCTCAGCCAACTACCCAGTCGAGAAGCTGAATCTTGAGGATTTGGATGACTCCGAAGATTCACGTAGAGATGCTGCTAGGACCGCCTATTTCAAGGATGGATGGGTTGAGACAGAGATCATGGATAAGAAGTCTGTCAAATCTGAGATGAAGGGCCCACTAATCATAGAGGAGAAGGATACAACGGTGGTTGTTCCGCCAGGCTGGCATGTGAGAAAAGTAAATGCGTCAAGCCTTCTGCTAAGGAGGTCTGCATGAATGGCGGGAGATCGTCTCAAATACGAGATAATAAAGCACGCCCTCATCTACCTCTCTGAGGAGATGGGTGTATCCCTAAAGAAGTCGGCCTACTCCCCCAACATAAGGGAGAGGGCGGACCATAGCTGTGCAGTGTTGGACGCAAGATGTAGGACTATAGGCCAGGCCGAGCACATCCCTGTCCACATAGGCTCCCTACCCATCGGAGTCTCCAACACTATGAAATTCCTCAAAGAAAACGGTGAAGAACTGGCTGAGGGCGACATGATTCTGGTCAACGACCCATATATAGCTGGAACCCATCTGAACGATGTAACCCTCATCAGACCTGTCTTCCATCGGGGTGAGCTTTCAGCTCTACTCGCCAATAAAGCCCATCACGTCGATGTTGGAGGCATATCCCCGGCCAGCATCTCCTACAGTTCATCCGAGCTACAGCATGAAGGATTTATCATACCCCCCGTTAAGATAATGGAGAAGGACAAGATAAGGAGCGATGTTGTGAGGATTTTAGCGTCTAACTCTAGAACACCATACAATACTCTAGGTGATCTAAGAGCTCAAGTGGCTGCAAACCTACTGGGCGAGATGAGACTTAAGGAGATATTCCAGAAATACACCTTCGAAACCTTTATGGATGCGGTTGATTACATTCTCGAGACAAACTACCGGCTGGTAGTCTCCGAGTACAGCAGGATGCCTAGGGGAGTTTGGAGGGGGCGGGACTATCTCGAGCTCGAAGATGATTTACTAAAGCTGGAGGCTGAGGTGCGGCTGGACGGTGAAAGGTTCTCAGCTGATTTCACAGGCACAAGCATGCAGGTGGATAAGCCCTTAAACGCAGTCTATGGGGTGACGTGTGCGGCAGTCCTGTTCGCTGTAAGAACCCTCCTAAGCGAGGACATATTACTCAACGACGGCTTCACAAGGACCGTTCACGTCGTCGCACCTGAGGGCACTATCGTGAATCCGGTGAAGCCGGCGCCAGTCTCCGGGGGTAACCTAGAGACCAGCCAGCGGATAGTGGATGTGGTGTACATGGCTTTGGCTGAGGCCATGCCTGAGAAAATACCTGCAGCCTCCCATGGGAGCATGAATAACCTCATGATGGGTGGCGTCCATCCGGCAACTGGCCGGAAGTGGGCCTTCTACGAGACGATAGGGGGAGGATACGGGGCCAGATACGGCCTTGACGGCGTCGATGGGGTGCAGTCCAATATGACCAACACCATGAACACACCCATCGAGGTGATTGAGCACTACTACCCGGTAAAGTTCGAAAGCTACACCTTCAGGGAAGGAAGTGGCGGCCATGGAAGATGGAGGGGTGGGATGGGGCTGGAGAGAGCCTTCACAGCACTGGCAAGAATACAGGTCCAGATTCTAGGTGATAGAGAGAGGATACCCCCATGGGGTTTGGCGGGTGGAGAACCTGGGAAACCCTCAGAGTATCTTGTCAGGAGAGCGGATGGAAGGGTTGAGAGGCTTAAATCGAAAGACGGCACAATACTGAACCCAGGCGACACCATAATAATAAGGACGGCCGGCGGAGGAGGCTATGGGAGGCCCGAGTAGGAAGGCGCCGCCGTCAACCTTATCAATAACACCCTCCAAAGCCTAAACAGGCCCTGGTAGCTCAGCCCGGTGGAGCGACCGCTTAATTCATAAAATAAATAGATAGAATACCTCAAACCCCTATTTTTCCACACTCTTCAGGCTTCTCATCTTAAACCATAGATGGTCTAAAAGTTGGCTTGTATAACCCTAAATCAGGCTTCTTTTACCCTTCTCTCCCTACTATCTTCTCCACAATAGCCATAATCTCATCATCCTTGACAGCCTCTACCCAACAATCTAATAGGCATGTATATATTCATCCCGTGCCTCATCCCATGACACTGTCAACCAGGTATTACACCTCCTCTGGTAGATTGTAGGAGTGAGTTGTGGATCAGAGCTATTGCACTTACTAACTCCTCTATGCTCTTGATCGTTTGTGTTCATGTTGTTGTAGAACCTCTTCGTTCTGTCCTTAAGTTCCCTGAACCATCTCTCTATCCTATTCCTTTTACCGAAGGTCTCATGTACGTATTCAAGTCCAAGCCTCTTCAATGCCCATGGATACCAAGGACCTCTATCAACTACTATCAAAGGCCTGTCCTCACATGACTTAAGTACCCTCTTAAGGAATATCAAGGAGTTCAGAAGCGATCTGCCTCTAGAAGCATAGACTGCTATTATCTCCCCCACGTCTATAGCTGACCATACGAAGCATCTATGTCCTCTCAATCCGATCACGGCCTCATCCACAGCCACAATCCTCCTGGACTTCCTTGAAGGACTGAAGAGGGATGATACTCTGTGCACCCATTCCCTGATGCTCTCCCTAGAAGCGCCAATCAAGGCGTACCCCTCAGAAATATCCCTCAAGCTGAGACCTGCGAGATAGAGGATTACAGCATATGCCTTCTCCAACGGAGAATAGTTGTGAAACCTGAACAGGGAAGACATCTTATCTAGCAGGTAGTCGAATACGTGCACAAAGGATTTAGGACGGGCAAGGCCATAGGCACTTCTTAGAAAAGCTTAAATAAAAGTTGACGGTGCTCAATCATCTACCTCATCACCACAATAAGGACACTTCACAGCCATACCACCACCTACCCCCCTACTTGGTTATTTACGTGGTTTCTCTCTCTATGTGGTCTGCTATATCCCTCATACGTTGCATATCTGGTTCCGATAGGTTTATCGACGACGTTATAGGCGGGGAAATAGCTAATTCATAATAGTTGATAACCTTCAGAGGCTTAGGCATAACAACAACCCTTAGAAGAAAACCCTTCCTCTCTAATACAAGCCGTATCCAACCACACCAGAGTCAATAAAAACAAATCTTCTAACAAGACCCACCTTCTCCAACTCATGTAGTTTTTCAACACTCTTCAAAGCCTCATCCCTAAGCTCAGGTCTTATAAGAAAAACAACCATGAAAACATACCCATCATAGCCAAAGCAGAACCATTGAGTAGGCCTCTCCTGCCTCGTCGACGTAATAACCCGAAGAACAGGGGTATAGTCTCAGGTAATCCCAACCCCCACATCACCAACAGCCAATACATCACAGCTCATACCAAACACATACACAGCCACATATATAGACCGACAAGACCACACACCACAATATGGCCAAAAACCCATAATTACAACAACCACCATAGCCATACCATGATGGTAGAAGAAACATGGCTGACCACGGTCAACGAATGGCTAAGCGAAATACGCATAGAAATCCATGGAATAGTTGACATTGTCGCATTGATAGACGCAGTCGCATACATCGTAGAAGACACATTCCAAGAAGCTGGGATAGAATATGAACCATTAAAAACAACCCTTCATGAGAACCGTTCCAAAACCATACTCCCACCCTTCAACATAGATGGAAAACCTTCTCTCTATGGAACGAATACGCAATAATCCTGAGGAAGGTGATGTAGATGACGAAGTATTACGTTGATATTCACAGATTGGCCAACAAAAACAGGAGAAACAAGAGCGATGAAAAATACCATACATACACAGTCGACGGCGTAGAGTTCGGCAAAGCTGAGAAGATAACCGACATACCTTCTAAAGCCGGGGACGAGCTCTATGTGGATATTATTCCCACAGAGTTCGCCGACGAGTTCATAGAGATTCTGAGGCGTGGTGTAAGAGTTTATAGACTTCGAAGGTTAGACCTACTGCCCAGCTACAGGAACGGTGTCAAGTCTGCTAGGAACGATGTTTTGGCTATGATGTCCATGGATGCGACGATGTTCAAGGAGATTACTCCAGAGTTTCTCGAGCTGACTAGGCTGATAAGCCTCTACCGTCAGATAAGCAGGTCTCTAGTCTTCACTAAGCAGGTAATGGCTAACTTCAGCAACAAGCGGACGATCCACCCGG
>BEHD01000011.1 GCA_002898355.1 archaeon HR01
GCTGATAGCCATAACTGTGGCAGCGGCCGTCGTAGTGGCAGGTGTTTTCTTCAACCTTAGCAGCATAGCAGGCAGAAGACCCACAGCCGTAATAGACCAGGTGAAGCTTGTGGCGACGCCCACTGGAGCGGGAACATGGGCCATAGTGGTCAAGAACACGGGAGATGTGCCGATAACAAGCATAACTGCTACGTTCCCCGGCGGATGCGATCCAGGAACACTTTCGTTTGCCCCAGATACAGTTAATCCTGGTGGGACAGCGGCAGGGACAGGTGATGCTGATGACTGTACGTTAGGCACATCCTACCCAGTCGTTATAACCGTCAACTTCCAAGATGGGTCCCGGCAGATTCTGTTAACACAGGCCACTGCGTCGCTAGCATAAGAACCAACATCTCCACATCTGTTTTTTAAGCATATTACGCCAACTCCCCTATCGGGATGTTCTAAAAAGATTTTACCCAGCACCTCCCCACACAACAGTGGAATGGGGTCAAAAGGTCTCAGCTACATCGTCGGCGTTCTACTCGTGCTGTCCATCACGGTGGCGGCCGTGGGAATCTACACGGTCGTAGCCTCCCAGCAGTCCAATATACTATCAAGCCTCACCGCCTTAGACATTTACAGGACCCGTGAAAACCTCGTAGTCGTCCAATATCACAGGGCTTCAGGCCAGCTGGTCCTCTACAACAACGGCCAGGTCCCCACCTGCCTCGTCGAGGTTGTAGCCGTTGGTGTGGGCACCGTCTACAGCAACCCCTCCTGCAACCTCATCGACCCGTTGAAGACAGACACCATAACCCTCACCCTCACAAGCCCACCCCCTAAAATCACGCTAGTAGCCAGAACCATAAACAACAAAATCCTAACATACACCATCAGCTAGCCCGCAAAACCTTATACCAAGCCAGCCCCAAACCATCTACGGTGGAGAGGTTGACCGCCGACATAAAGAGGGAGATAATCCGCCTCCTCCAGGAGGATATGGAGTTCCGATACACAGTAGCAGGCCTAATAGGCTTGGAGGAGGTGCTGAGGAGGCTGGACAGACACGAGCAGCGAATGACCGAACTCCTCGAAGAGCAGAGAAACATAAGAAATGAACAGGCCAAAATCTGGGAGGAGATCAAAAAACTCAGAGAAAATCAGGAAAAGCTATGGGAGGAGGTCAGAGAACTCAGGATAGGGCAGGAGAAGCTATGGGAAAATCAGAACAGGCTCTGGGAGGAGGTCAAAGCCCTACGTGAAGGACAGAACAAGCTCTTCGAGGGATACGGCCGTCTTGAGAAAGCTTTGGAGGAGCTTGCTTCTGTTCAGAAAAACTTGACTAGGCAGGTTGGAGCACTATCCGACACCATAGGCTTCGGCATAGAGGACATAGCGCGGGTAATTGTGCCCGGTTGGCTTCTCCGCCACGAGGGGATAAAGATGGTTGACGAGTTCGTGAGAAGATGGGTCGCTGTCGACGGTGAGGAGATAGAAGTAAACCTCTACGGCGAAGGCTTCAGGAACGGTGAGAAGATAACTATCATAGGGGAGGCGAAGTCCAGGATTTACAGAAACGAGGTTGTTGGCTTCGACAGATGGGCCAGCTTGGTCGAGAAAGCGTTGGGCGGAACGGTTTACAAGTTCATGTGCGGATACCTTGTTCATCCATCGGCGGAGGATGAGGCGAAGAAAAGAAGAATCACACTCATCGCATCTTACATGCGCTAGACAAATGCAGACGCAACAGAGTACACTAGTAAGGTGGCGATTACCCCCGCTCCCGCCCTCCACGTGGCCACGATGGTCTGTTCCTCGGTCTTCGACACCGCCACACCTAGGGTGAAGGCCACAAGTATTGCGCTGGGCAGGATAGGCTCCAGCGAGGGTGTTATGAGGAGCCTCTGAACCTCCTGTGAGAGCTGGGGTGGAAGGCTTGTGAAGGGAAGTATGGCGAAGGCCGATATCGCCACTATCGCCGCTCCGCTGGCTATCGCTATCGAGTCGTAGAGCTTCATCCTAGCCCGTGCATTGGTGAAGCTGAGGTAGATGGTTATGGCCAGGCGGGACATGAGGCTCAACGCCTCAGAGCCTAGGCCGCCCAGCCTCGCCAGCCGTATTGTCTCGATGGAGAGGCGCATAAACCTGTTAAGAGGGGTGAGCTGTAAACCCCTGGCCACGGCCTTGGCGTAGCGTGAGTATCTTGGGTCTGTCACAGCCTCAAGGCTTCTCCCCACCGGGTATCCCGCCCTGAGCCTAGCCGCCACACCGTCCAGAAGGAGGAAGGAGGCCTCACCCTCGGCC
The DNA here is from genome assembly GCA_002898355.1 of archaeon HR01. Lineage (GTDB taxonomy): Archaea > Thermoproteota > Nitrososphaeria_A > Caldarchaeales > Caldarchaeaceae > HRBIN01. Next base: position 2,290 of record BEHD01000011.1, read on the forward strand.
ACAGCCCTCCTCACGTATCTGAAGTGGGTGTAGATCCCCCACGCCAGCAGAAACACGCCAACAACTAGAGGAATTAATGTGAGGGACGGGTTGACGAAGAGGGTGAGCAGCATCCCCCCAGCGACCATTATAACAGCCACCGAGGCCATAACTATCCCACGTGGTATGTCTACGATATGCATCGGCTCGCTGCTGGCCGCGATGACGTAGAAGACCGTAGCAGCACCAACGGATATGACAACGACGTATAAGGTTGGGAAGCCTCCCAATATCCCGCCCACGATATAGATTAGCGGGACGAGAAGTATGACGGAGACGATCGTCTCACCCAGGGTCTCCACAGTCCCCACATATCTACTCCATCTCTCACTCTCCCTAGAGGTGGATTGTTCAAGGAGCTTCTCCAGCTTCTCCACAACCCCGAACCCACTCCCCAAATCCTCTCCCAGAGAGCCTATCAAAAGGCTGAACTCCCTACTGGGATGGATATACTCCCCAAAACTCTCCGCCAAGGTCTTCTTCTCACCCATCCTCTTCAGATATCCAGCCTCTCTTGAGAGGCTCCGTATAATCTCCTTCCTGCTGGCGGCCTCGCTCAAAGCATGCACCATCGTCTTCCCACTCCTCAACATGATGTAGAGTATGGCCAGGAAGAAGGTCTGCTCCCGCTCTGCAGCAGCCCTCCTCTCGGAGCTGGCTATCTTTCCACGGAGTAGAAACGCCGACCCAGCTAAGGAGCCTGCCAATATATAGGGCCAATACAACGTTACAATATTGACGATGAGTGGGGCGAAAGACTGTAGCTCAGCCAAGCCATGCCCACCTAGATCTTCTCCACTTCAACTCCGAAGGTCTGGGCCACCCTAACCGCCGACTCGTCCACCTGGACTCCCGCCACAACCCATCGCACCCTTCCAGCCACACCCTCGACAGCGGTCTTCTCGATGTCTAGACGTCTGACGGTCGATGATATAAGGTCGTTGGCCGTAACCCTATACATCACAGTGTAAAGTTTTGTCTCACTCCTATCCCTGCTCACGGCAACAACGTCTATGAGATGGCTTGTCCCGCTCAACCCAACAACCCTGACCTTCTCCCTCACGTTATATCCGCTATCCACAAGTCTTCGGACCAGAAGCTTGGACGGGTCGGCGGACTCCAGCAGGCTTCTGCCCTCAGCCGTTAGGGCGTACCGCCTCAATACTATCTGGTCAGCGTTCTTAACCATGTCAACCCACCCACATGATGAGCACTCCACGAAGGTGGCGGGGTCTGGGAAGAGGTTGCCGCAGCTGTTGCATAGAAACCTATAGTCAACCACCGTGAAACTAGATTTATCTAGGGTGTCTCTACATTTGGGGCATGATGTGAGGTTCTTGAGGGCCTGCTCAGGTATCGATGCTCCACAGCTATGGATGTATACGGCCGACCTCATGGTGTCCTCAGAGTTGCATGAGGGGCATGCTGTCTTCGGTCTAAGAAAAACGTTGCCGCACAGTACGCACTGCAGCACCTTCTTATGGAAAATCGAGTTGACCAGCCCTCTCTGGACGAGGATGTCGAGCCTATCCACCAGCTCTGTAACCGACATATTTTGGGGGGCGTTGCCCACAGCCCTTATCTCGCCGGAGTCCTGTGCGAATTCGAATAGGATGCATGGCTCACTGTTTCCACATACCTCTCCAACCCAGCGGAGAATCTGGAAATCCTCCGCAGACAGGCTAAGCGATGACAACCTCCCATGACCTGCGCTGTTCCTCGACAACCCTTGCAAGCTCCTCAGCATTATACTTTTCACCTTTTCCCAGAAGCCGTTTAAGGGTAAAGTAGCGGAGTTCGTATTGACTCCTAAGATATGGGTCCTTTGAGAGGGTGGGAGAGTTCATGGCCAGCTGCCGCCAGTTCTCGGGGTAAAACCTGTCATGGACCACGTCATACCATGAGATAAGATGTTCCTTCCCAGGCTTCTCCACCTCCCATACATTCATCACCTTCCGGCCGCGGGATGTACCCCTAATCAAGACCACTACATCTAGGAATGAGAGCTCGTCCTGCTGCACACCCATGCTGACGGATGTCAGCCTCTGATAAACGTCTTCAAGCCCCTCCGCATGGATTGTTGAAACCATGCCATGCCCCGTAGAGGCGGCTGAGAACATCACCCTCGCCTCGGTACCCCTTACCTCTCCCACCACCGTATAGTCGGGCCTGTGCCTGAGGCTGAGCCTAAGTATGTCGGCGAGGCTGTAGGCGGTCTCACCAAGGGTTCTCCTAGTCACAAACCTATGCCAGTTGCGATGCCATGACAGGTTAATCTCTGGATGATAATCCTCGAGGGTGAGTATCTTGGCCTTGGCAGGCAGTAGCTGCAGGATGGATGAGAGGAAAGTGGTCTTGCCGCTACCTGTCGGCCCGGCGATTAGGACGAACTTCTTAGCCTCAATCATCGTCCAGATGTAGGCAGCGGTTATATCGTTTAATGTTCCGAACCTTACAAGGTCTAGGATGGTGTAAGGGGAGCGAGGGAACTTCCTGATGGTTATCGTGCTGGAGCCGGGTGTCAGCTCACCTGCATAGGTTATAGCAATCCTGTCACCCTCATGGGTCATCACCTCGGCTGACGGCTTGGCAATACTCAGCTCTGCACCGTTCCTCTCAGCCAGAATCCTTGCCTGCCTATCCAGCTCTTCACCGGTGAAGACTATATTGGTCTCCATCCAACCCATGTCAGGATACCTCCTATGTATCACGTAGGCAGGCCCAGGCTTCGTGATGGTTATATCCTCAAGCTGCTCATCCCTTATAAGAGGCTCCAGCTTCCAGCTACCCTTCAAATTCTTAATCACATGATACGTCACCTTCTTCAAATCCTCCTCCACAAGATCTAGCTTCTTCAGAACCGATGAAGGGTCAACACCTTTCCTGATGTATGTCTCCTCTATTTGGGAGACGATTCGAAGGAGCCTCTCATCCAGCTCCGGCTCGATGGAGTAGTATTTCACAGCACCGTCCTCCCTCTTGATAACCACCTTAATCGTCTCATCCATCTCATACTGGTCCAAGACATCTGGCTGATCCTCCTCCTTTATCTCTTCAACAGACTCCACCAAGCCAGCAGCCCTCTCCCTCCTCAGAAGAAGAACTATAGCGGCCACCGCAGCCAGGGGCGCCAAAACCATGGCCAGGTTGATGGGGCCCGACGTGGCGAAGCCGATGAGACGTATGAACAGGCCTGCCACTGTATCGGCCAGGGCCCTCAATATCTCGGTAAGCGTCTGTAACGGCTCCAAACCCTCTATACAAAATACCCAATTTAGCAAATTATAAAATTTGGCTTCAACGTATCGTGGATAGGTATATGGTATGGAACTGGCGATGGTGGCCGGGCATACGGTTGGAATATGCCGCCGGCGTTCAGGGGCTTACACGGTCTAGGATATATACAGCTATGGGGGAGTGGGTAGGGAGATGGTGGAGGGTCAGACGGTTTTAAGGGCTGAAAACATCTCCAAGAGCTTTGGTACTGTGAAGGCTTTGAACAATGTCAGTTTTGATTTGAGGAGGGGTGAGATACACGGCCTCCTCGGAGAGAATGGAGCCGGGAAGACAACCCTCTGCAACATATTATACGGAATGGTGAGGCCGGACTCGGGAAAGATTTATCTTAACGACGTGGGTGTGAGGTTCACATCACCCAGAGACGCTATGGCCATGGGTATAGGAATGGTCCATCAGGAGTTCACCTTAATCCCGAACCTTTCCGTGGTGGACAATGTAGTACTTTTCACTGAGAACAGCGGCCTACTCATGAACAGGTCGGAGGCTGCCGAGAGGGTGGAGAGATACGGCAGCGAGTACGGCCTCAAGGTCAATCCATACGTAAAGGTATCGGAGCTCTCGGCTGGTGAGAAGCAGAGGCTGGAGATTCTGAAAGTCCTGATGCGTGGGGCCAGGATACTTATACTCGACGAGCCGACATCGGTTCTGACGAGGATAGAGACTGTCGAGCTCTTTAGAGCCTTGGAGAAGATGGCAGCGGACGGAAGGTCGGTCATCCTGGTAACCCATAAGATGGATGACGTCCTCTCCTCAGCCCATAGGATAACCGTCCTAAGGCAGGGCGTGAAGGTGGCCACGTTGGAGAACAGGGATGTGGATAGGTCAACCCTGGCTAGGCTCATAGTTAATAGGGATGTCGTCTTCAGCCTTGAGAAGCCAGTATCCCAAGCTGGTGGGCCGCTCCTCCAGATACAGGACCTAAGGTATCTCGACACTTCTGGGGTTGAGGTTCTTAAGCGGGTTAGGCTGGAGGTGAGGGCTGGTGAGGTTGTCGGCATCTGTGGGGTGGCGGGGAACGGGCAGAAGGAGCTGGTGGAGACTGTAGTAGGTGTTCTAAAGCCCACCTCAGGCAAAATATTCCTCAACGGCAGAGAGGTGAGCAGGCTACCGCCCTCCAGGAGGAGGGAGCTGGGGATGGCATACATCCCCGAGGAATTCACGGAGGGGCTTGTCCCAGATTTCAAGCTCTGGGAGAACATAGTCCTATCCACACCCATCTCAGCCAGGCTATCCAGCCGTGGGCTGTTGAATCCGTTGAGGGTGAGGGCTGCGGTGGAGGACCTGATAAAAACCTACCAGATTAAGACCTCATCACCGGATGCTTTCACATGGAGCCTGTCGGGTGGGAACAAGCAGAAACTCCTTCTTGCACGGGAGTTCTACCAGAAGCCCACCGTGATTGTAGCCCACAACCCCACCAAAGGTCTTGACATCGCAGCCACAGAGTATGTTAGGCGGGCCCTTCTAGAACTCCGCAGTCAGGGAAAGGGGGTCCTCCTGGTCTCTAACGACTTGGATGAAGTGGTGGAGATGAGCGACCGACTCATGGTGATGCATGCCGGCCGTATAGTGGGAGAGTTCAGCCATCAGAGCGTCGACCTAGACAGGGTGGCGAGGCTAATGCTCGGAGCTAGCTAGACTTCATCTGAATGGCTTCATCAAAGCCGTTGGAGGACGCGCCCTCCTGGCAAAAACCGGCATCAAAGCTATTATTGTCAGGAACGGCAACATGTTGAGGACATAGTATCTGACACCTATGTCGGCTGTCTGGAGGATGGTCTGAATCGAGTCGACAAAGTTGTATAGAAGGAGGGGGAGGAGGAGCCTGACGGGGCTCCAGTTGCCGAAGTAGACCATCGCCACAGCTATGAAGCCACGGCCAAACGTTATGTTGGTTATGTAGCTCCTGAGGAAGGCCACGGTGAAGTAGGCTCCGCTAAGGGATGCTAGGAGGGAGCCCAAAACCACAGCCACCATCCTCGTCCTCAAGACGTTGACCCCGGCCGAGTGGGCTGCCTTAGGGTTCTCGCCTGCAGCCACTATACGTAGACCCAGCTTGGTGTGGTTGATGAGAAACCATGTCAGCGGTATGCAGGCTAGGGCCGCATAGACGAGTATGTTGTGGCGGAATAGTATAGGCCCTAACACCGGTATGTTGGAGAGGAGGGGTATCGGCGTCTCAGGTATGACAGAGACAACGGGCGATGAGACATCCCTGAAGAGGATTCGATAGAGTATGTCGGGTAGGCCGAAGCCGAATATCCATATGCCCAGCCCCACAACCACCTGGTTGAGACCAAGATACACCGTGAGGAGGGTGTGGACCAGCCCCATAACAACCCCTACCGCCATAGCTGTTAGCAGCCCCATAAATGGCTGGCCGGTCTGGAAGGAGATATAGAAGGCTGTGAACGCGGTTATCAGCATCACACCCTCCGTCCCCAGATTCACCACCCCCGACTTCTCCGCTATCACCTCTCCGAGGCTGGCGAAGAGGATTGTCGGCGCTATCCTCACCGTTATGGCTAGGGAGGTTATGAGGAATTCTAGGGTTATAAGGCTCTCCACACCCATCTAGGATACCCTCCTCAAGGTTCTCTGGACCACTGTGAGGGATATGAGGATGCAGCCTATGACGGCGTAGACCAGTGGGAAGGGTATCTGAATCATCCTCTGCATGTTTTGGGCTCCTATCATGATGTATCCGAAGAAGAGGCTGGAGAGGGCTACCCCCAATGGGTGGGCTCCACCAAGCATGGCTACAGCTATAGAGATGTATCCGAACCCTGTCTCTGCATATCCGGCGTCCATTCTGTAGAGTACACCCATGATGTGTAGCGCCCCAGCCAAGCCTGCGGCTGCGCCTGATATTATCATCGCTTTAAAGAGGGTCCATTCAACGCTTATGCCCGAGGTTCTGGCTGCCTCGGGGTTGAGGCCTACAGCCCTCACCTTCAATCCGAAGTAGGTTCTCTCCATCAGGATATAGAAGACGGCTGCGGCCGCTATTGCGAGGATTAGGGATGCGCTGAGCCGTGTGCCCTCTATCAGGATGGGCATCCTTAAATCCTGTGGAAGCACGTCGCTGAGGGGGTATCCAGCCGAGAACCTACCCCTTATCGGCCCGTCGAGGGCCCACCACATTACGCTGACGGCCACAAGGTTGAGTAGGAGGGTTACGACTATCTCGTTGCCTCCGAACCTGGACCTTATAACGGCTGGGACGAGGGCCCAGAAGGCGCCTCCAGCTATGCCTCCTAATATCATGACGGGTGGGAGTAGGGGTGTCGGGAGGTATGGTGAGAGGTATTTCCAGGTCATGAGGTTGAATATGCTGCCTATGAGGAACTGTCCTTCAGCTCCCACATTCCATATCCCCGCCCTTATTCCCAGCCCTATCCCCTCGGATATGACGAGGAGGGCTGTGAACCAGACTAGGACTTCTCCTATGTTGTAGAGGTCTGAGACGGGTGCGAGGAGGAGTGTGGAGAGGGCGAGACCTATGTCAGAGCCTGTGGCTAGGACTATGACAAGTCCTAGGCCGAGACCGACCCCGGCTGCTCCTAGGTTGATGGCTGAGATGCGAAAAAATTTGGGGAGGTTCATGTGTTGGCTTTCTAGAGACCCTCGGCTCTGGCGGCTGATGGCTTGCACTCCGGTTTTTCGGGTTGGTCGAAGCATGTATAGTCGAAGACTATCTTGAGGGTTCCCTCCAGTATCTTGTTGTAGAGGGACATGGCTTCTTTGCGGATATCTTCGGGGACGTTCTTTCCTATGCTTATAGTTACTATACCAGCCGCCATGGTGGCTGTGTGGAAGCCGTTCTTCCATGTCCCCCTCACGTAGTCCTTGAGGGCTGTGTCGAAGAGTATAGCCCATTTGAAGACTATGGAGCCCATCAGCTTCTGTATGTCAGGCCTGAGGGTTGGCAGGTCGGCGTAGACCGATGAAGTCCAGACGTTCTTCTCCACCGCTGCCTCCGTCACACCGACGTCTATGCCGTCTCCACTGGAGGAGACTACATCGGCGCCTGCGGCCACCATGGATTCTGCTGCCTTCTTCGCCCCTGCGACATCAGCCCATGATAGCGGCATATATGCCTCGAGGACTTCGGCGTTGGGGTTGGCCAGGTGGACGCCGAGCTTGAAGGCTTCATGCCCCTCCCAGATAGATGGGACACGTCCACCACCTACTATACCCACCTTGTTGGTCTTAGTCAGCTTGCCAGCCATGTAACCCATGAGGAACCCTCCCTCACCAAGCGTCATCCAGATGTTATAGACGTTGGGCGCGACCTGGGCTCCAGGCTCGAAGACGCCGACCAGACCCGGCGCACAGTCAACACATACAAACATGGTGTTGGGGAACTGGGGGGCTATCTTGTGGAACATCACCATATACTGTATTCCCTGCCCTATTATCACGTTGTATCCTCTCCTAGCATAATCTACAGCATATGGTTCAGCCTTTGTACCGTCGAAGAGGTTTCTCTCGACGGAGAGTTCGAAGCCGTAAAGGTTCTTGAGGGTTGTGACGGCTTCGTAGGCGGCATAGTTCCATGAGTTATCCTTCTCATCGATGGGGAGGATTAGCAGGACTTTCAGGTCTGAGAAGGGTGTCTTTCCCGGAGCGGTCACCGTCGCAGTCTGTGTCACTGTCCTCTCGACTGATGTTGTTGCGGTTACGGTGGATACCTGTGTAATGGTTGCCTGACCTCCGACTGTCTGCGTAATGGTTACCTCCCTTCCGCCTGTCAGCTGACCGAGGGCCAACGCACCTATCGCCAGCCCGACGACTAGGGCGACAACAACGGATACAGCGGCAACGGTGGAGCTAACACCAACAACATCTTTTTTCCCGGACATACAGCTATCCCTCTCAAAATCCTATAGATAAGCTTTTCCATAAAAAGCATCCACGACTCTGTGTCCATCATTATACGGTCAAAGCGGAAACAGTTAAAGAACGACGCCCAACCTAAAAAATAATTTATATAATCTGATGGTGTCTCAGACCCTATCACGGCCATGACCTCGTCTAGGTTTCTTGGGAGGGCGATGCTCCGTAAAGAGGATACACACCATCTAACTGGTATGGGCTCATTTGTGGATGATTTCCATCTACCACAGATGGTTTACGGTGCGGTTGTGAGGAGTCAGTATGCCCACGCCCGAATCCTGTCCATAGATGTGGGGAGGGCGTTGAGGATGCCCGGTGTTCTGGCCGCCTATACGTGGGAGTCTCTGGGTGAGCTGGCTCAGAATCTACCCCCCAGCGTCTCACCCCTCCAAGCATATCCTATACGTTATAAGACCCATTACGCCCTGTCGAGGGATAAGGTGAGGTATGTAGGTGAGCCTGTCGCCTTCATAGTGGCCGAGAACCAATACCTGGCTAGGGATGCCGTAGAACTGGTGGAGGTGGAGTACGAGCCTCTACCACCTGTGGTGGATGTGGAGGAGGCTGTCAAGCCCGGCTCATCCCTGGTCCATGAAGACATGCCCAATAACATAGCTGCCGAGAAAGATGTAGATGTGGGAGACTATGAGGCTGCGGAGGCCAGCGCCGATGTTGTGGTGAGGGAGAGGCTGGTGTTTAACCGTGGTGCGGGCCAGAGCATAGAACCTAGGGCTGTCCTAGCCCAATACGATAGACGAACATCCAGCCTGACCGTCTGGGACTCAACCCAGGCACCCATCCCAATAAGAAACGGGCTGGCCAAACTCCTCGGACTACCCGACTCGAGGGTGAGGGTGATAGCCCCAGACGTAGGGGGAGGCTTCGGACCCAAGATCATGCTCTTCTACCCCGAGGAGATCTTGGTGCCCTTCGCAGCCATGCAGCTTGGGCGGCCTGTCAAATGGGTGGAGACCAGAACAGAGTATAGTATGTGCGCCAACCAGGAGAGGCATCAGGTCCACTATGTGAGGGCTGCCTTCTCCAAGGATGGAAGGATACTCGGTCTGGCTGACAGCTTCCTAGTGGATACCGGCGCCTACACACCTTATGGCGTGATGGTGCCTATCATCACCATGTGCACAACGCCCGGACCCTACAGGATTAGGAATATGAGGTTCCACTTCAAATCCGTCTTCACCAATAAGACGATAGTGAGTCCTGTCAGAGGCGCTGGCAGGCCTACTGCGGTCTTCGTGATGGAGAGGGTGATGGATAGGGCGGCCAGAATACTGGGGTTGGGAAGGGAAGCGGTGAGGAGGATAAACCTGATAAAGCCGGATGAATTTCCGTGGGAGACAGGCCTTATCTACCAGGATGGAGCGCCCAACACATACGACTCCGGAAACTACCCAGCCCTACTGGAGAGGCTCCTCGAGATATCCGAGGCTACGAGGTGGGAGGCCGTCAAGAGGGAGGAGAGCCGCCAGGGTAGAAGGGTTGGGTTCGGCCTCGCATTATATGTCGAGGGAGCTGGCGTGGGGCCTTACGAGATGGCACGTGTGAGGGTGGGGCTGGATGGTAGGGTATCTGTCTCAACAGGTGTAGGGTCCCAGGGCCAGGGGCATCAGACGGTCCTAGCCCAGGTGGCCGCCGAGGTCCTAGGGGTGGACCCATCAACGGTGGATGTTGTGGTGGGTGACACCGCCCGGATGGAGTGGGGTGTGGGTACCTTCGCCAGCAGGTCAGCCTCAGTGGCGGCACCCGCCGTGTACAAAGCAGCTATGAAGGTGAGGGAGAAGATATTGAGGCTGGCCTCTAAAGCACTGGAGGCTAGGCCTGAGGACCTGTATCTCGAGAATGGCAGGGTTTACGTGAGGGGTGTGCCTGAAAGCAGCATGACATTGGGGGAGCTGGCTGTCCTAGCCACGCCCCTGAGGGGGACGATAAACGAGGCGCCGGGCCTCGAGGCCACAGATTTCTTCAGCCCGCAGAGGTCTGTCTACAGCAGCGGAGGATGTGTGGTCAAGGTGGAGGTGGATGAGGAGACGGGCAGGGTTGAGGTGAGGAAGCTCTGGATAATCCACGACTGTGGAGAGATGATAAACCCCCTCATAGTGGAGGGACAGGTCTTGGGCGGCATCTCCATGGGACTGGGCATAACATTAATGGAGGAGATAGCCCATGACGAGAACGGCAACCCTCTCACCACAACATTCGCCGACTACCTCATCCCCTCGGCCACCGACATACCGCAGCAGATAGTGATGGAACATCATATAACACGAACACCTATGAACCCCCTCGGCACCAAGGGTGTGGGAGAGGCCGGAGTCATACCCATACCAGCAGCCATAGCCTCAGCTGTGGACGACGCGCTGGACTACCGCATATTCGTGGCCGAGTCGCCGATAAAAACCGAGAAGATACTCCGGAGCCTTAAAGGGGTGAGTTAATCCTACGGGCTATTTCATCCCTATCGGTGAGGTCTTCAGACGCCGAGAAGGCCACCAGCCTGGGCGGCTCAATCTTCCTCCTTCCCGAATCCTGGCTTATGAGAGAGTATCGCAGCCCAAAATCATGCAGCTCCCTCAACCCAACAGCGATCACCAGATATCTCCGCTTGATGTATTCCTCGGCCTGATCCATCACAGGCTCTAGGTATCCGATCCATCTCTCCTCAGGGTATGAGGCCTCGGGCATCTTCAAAATGCCATAGCCCAGGTCTCTTAGAACCTCATACACCAATGTTTTCTGGGGGAGGCCAGCGTATCTGGATGGGTTGATGAAGTAGTCGGCTACGAGGGCCAGCTTGAAGGATCTGTAGTCCTTTGTGTCCATAAACCATCCTCACTCGAAGAACCTATCCAGCTCCTTAACCGCCTCATCCATCTTGAAGCCTGGGACATCCATGGGGACACCTGTCTCGCCGTCAAAGGCAAGGCCACGGCGGGCCAGCTCCTCCTCAAGCTCCTCAATCCAGACACCCTTGCCGGGTACCACCTGATACTGTTCAAGGCTTGCAAATGGCCTTCCACCCCAGCTGGCATTTCGGCCCGTAAGCCTCACACCCGATGACGGGCTTCCATCCAACCCAACCAGATACACCTTACACCCAGCCCTCTTATAATACTCCACCAAGTCTGCGGTAGACCTAGCGATGGCCCTACAGTGTTTTCTATATCCCGGCGTATCATACTGGTCCTTGGTCTGCCACCACCTGTTCACACCCATAAAAGTAAGCTCCGGACATGGGAGCTGCTCCACCTCATACCCTTTCCTCCTCAATAGGTCCACGATGGGGTAGACCACGCCGGGGTAGAACGCGAACTGGGCCACCTTAGCATTCTGATTTAGCAGGCAGTTGGCCAGAAAAACAACCTTCCTAACCATGGCTGGGAAAAGGTTTGAAGACACAACATATATAGATTTTCTTCTCTAGGATTCGTCGTAGGCCCCTAAAACAATTATATTTCTCCGGAGTTGTTATGGTGGCCGGTTCTTGAGAGATGTGGATGTGCTGGCTGGTCTAGAGGCCTTGAAGATAATGGATAGGGATGCCTCAGGCTGGGTGGAATCTGTCTCACGGAAGGCGATCTATCTAAGAACCGTATCCGACGACATCCTCATCCTCTCGGCAGAACCTCTAACACCCTACACACTCGTAGTCGGTAAAGAATGGCCTAAGGTCCAAGAAGTAGCCGAGAAAGGTATGGAGGTATGGAGGGATGGGGGGGCTATTATTCTCGGTGGGAGGACGGCTTTGAGAATCAGAGGATGCACTGACGACTCGCCCATACCGACGGGGTGTCTGCCGGAAAAAGAGAACCTGCTAATAGCTAGGAAGGTAGTCCAGGTTCTGGCGTCGATATCTCACGACGAAGTCATACCTGAGGGTGTGAAGATTCTGAGGGAGAGAGGTCCCGACATGGAGATGCTGAAGACCCTGATAGGACGTGGCATCGGCGCCACACCATCCGGCGACGACTTCATAGCTGGAACCCTTCTAGGACTACACATCATAGGTGGGAGAGAGAGCACAGAACCGTTGAAGAGAGGGCTCCAAACCGGGACAGGATGGCTCAGCAGATGCATCGTCGAACATTCATCCCACGGCTGCACATACACACCGCTGGCCCGCCTATGCCGGACCATGGCATCCGACGGAGATGTGGTTGAGTGGGTCTCTAGGACAGTACGGATAGGCTCCACCACAGGCCTCTCAACGATGGTAGGCTTGCTGGAGACTTTCGGCTATTACTATAAGAGCTTGTCGAGGACATCCTCCAGGTCCTTCTCCAGCTCCGGCGGCGGCCTCCAGCTAACCTCCACCACCTGAACACCCTGTTGACGGAGGCTATCAGCGAAGAGTGAGACGCCTATGGAGAGGACTTTGTCCACATTCCTCATCTGCTAGCAATCAACTCCCTTGAGAGGTTCTCCAACATTTCTGGGTCTCCCAGGCCGCAGGCAGCCCCATATGCTGCGGCTAAGGCGTTTGACGAAGTCATTATCAACGGCCTCTTCCTCAACTCCGCTATCTGAGGCCACTGGGGGTCCGAGACGCTCCCCACAACCCTCACCACCAGCTTCGCCCTAGAACCCTGAATTCTCTCCAGCCCCAAATCAGCCAGGGTTCGGGCCACAACATCCCCTGGGGCTCCATAGCCAATTATCAAATCCATCAAAACCGCCGAGACATCGGAGCCCTCCAACTCCGAGCTAACCCGCCTATTTCGAAGGCTGGGGTCGATTATTGGGTGGGGCCTACCCTCCGTAAACTCCTCGGCCCCATAATCAACTATCGTGGCGGCCACAGAGTCGTGGGGGCTCCGAAGCTTCTCCACCCAATCCAGGCCTAGATTGGTGTAGACCTTGAAACCCGCCTTCCTCCAGATGAACGCCGTCTCGGTGGCCAGGGTCCCACCACAGTAGAAGCCTCGGGGATGGCTTGGACCGGACACAGCACCCATAAGGGTTGACACCTCCCTCTCCACACCCTCCACCACTGAGGGATATCTACTGGGTTCCAGCATAGAGCATATCCGGAGCGCCAGCCCGTGAATGGTTGACTCATGCCTATAGCCCTTCAACTCCCATCCATCGTATCCTAGGAGGCAGGTGATGACAGGTTTGGATGGGTTCACATCGTCCAGCACCCTACCAACAACATCCATATCCGACTGCTTGGCCAGCAGGGCGATAACCCTGGTCCCGGCATCCGACTCCAGCCTCTTCAAAGCCTCAGCCGTCATGACGCCGCCCACACGGGCCGTCAAATCCCTACCTCCAACGCCTATTGCATGGCTCACACCTATCCCAAAACCGTCAAGGATGGTGGTGAGCTCCTGTATCCCCGAGCCGGCTGAGGCCACCACACCCACCGGCCCCCTCCCAACCTTGTTGGCGAAGCCGAATCCAACACCAGCAATGATGGATGTTCCCGCTTCAGGCCCCATCACCAGCAACCCCTTCTCCACAGCCCTCCTCTTCAACTCCACCTCCACATCGAGAGGGACGTGGTCGCTGAAGATGAATAGGTTGACACCATGATCCAGAAGCCGTGAGGCTATCCCCGAGACATACCTACCCGGAACCGAGATGGATGCATAGGAGATGTCGGGGTTCTCCCTCAAAGCCTCGTCAACACCACCATATCTCAGCCCGGATGTAGGCCTTGTCTCCAGAACCATCTCACGGGCAGCCCTCAGAACAGCCTCCAGATCACCCGTGGCACGGACCGCTATTATGATGTCGTTGGGGCCTGCACCCTCTCCATCACCGGCGAGAAGGGCTAGGTCCCGCAGGACTGCCTTGTTGGAGTCTGTGCCCATCACGACGGCTCCGTCCTCCACGCCTGGGAATCCCTTGAGCTTTTCGGTGGCTTCCATAAGCTGGACCGAGTCCCTGTAGAGGCCTTTTATGACTAGGTTGGCTGTCCTGGCCACATTGGCAGGATGTTGCCGGCGGTCATTTAAACCATTAGTCCAGCCGCTTTACTCAAAAGAGGTCGGTGAAAGTGTATCTTTTTATATGTGCGGTGGTTTGTTTAGCCATGTCTGTCTATAAATGGGATAGGGTTCTGGACTGGTCCAGGGTCCGTGTCTACGACCTCTCCCAGCCCACCAGCGCCAAAGCCCCTCCTTTTATGTGGTATCCACCCTTCAAATGGACTTGGATTAAGAGGCTTTCGGAGCATGGGGTCAACGCCATGTATATAGAGGGCCCCCTCCACACCGGAACCCACTTCGATGGCCAGCTCCACTTCATGACTGGCGGTAAAGATATCGGGAGTATCGATATCGGCTACTTCATCGGAGAGGGTGTGGTTCTCGATATCAGCAAGTATGTCGGCGACTATGACATCTACACCGATGAGACTGTGGAGTCGGCTGCTAGGAGCGCTGGGCTGGAGATTAGGAGGGATGATATCCTCCTCCTCTACACGGGCTATAGTAGGTATGCCTGGTGTGGTCCTGAGCCTGACGAGGTGAGGTATATCTGCAAGCATCCAGGTCCGGATGTAAGGTTTGCCCGCTGGTGTATTGAAAAGGGCGTGAGGTGGCTGGGTGTGGATGCTATCTCTCAGGACCATCCCCTCAACACGGTGATCAGGAGGGCGAGGCCAGACCTTGTGGCTGAGGCTGAGAAGAAGTGGGGTAGGAAGGTGGATGAGCTGATGCCTTGGCCGGAGAACTATCAGGTGATGCATACACTGCTATTTCCCAAGATGATACTGCATGTGGAGAACCTCGGCGGCGACATGGATAAGGTGTTGAACCGTAGGTGCATAATCGCAGGCCTTCCGTTCAGGTTCGACGGTGGGGAGAGCGCCTACTGCCGTGTAATAGCCATCACCTCTGAATGATGGGTTATGGAGGAGCTTAGGGAGGCTGTCGAGCGGGCGAATCATGAGACTGTAGAGAGGATGATGGAGACTAGGCCCGTCCTGGTGGGGGTTGAAGAGGCCAGAAATGCGATATCCTTTCTGAGGAAGGAGTTTCATCTCACCCATGCGGGGCCGCCCATCGAGTGGGAGAGGGCCAGCGGCCCTCTACGCGGAGCTATCATAGGTGCGGCGTTGTATGAGGGCTGGGCCGACAGTGTTGAGGAGGCGGAGAGGCTGGCTGAGAGGGGGGAGATTGTTTTAGCTCCGAACCATCACTACTCCTCCGTAGGCCCCATGGCAGGCGTTATCTCCCCGTCCATGAAGGTCTTCGTGGTGAGGGATGGTGACTTCTACTCCTACACCAACCTCAACGAGGGGCTGGGCCGGGTTCTCCGGTATGGAGCCTACTCAGACGATGTCTTGGAGAGGCTGAGGTTTCTTAACGATGTCGTGGGTTCATCCCTCGCCACGGCCCTTGAGGAGTGTGTTAGGGAGAAGAATGGGGTTGACCTGAGGAATCTGATAGCGCAGGCCATTCAAATGGGTGACGAATGCCACAACAGGAACGTGGCCGCCACCTCCCTCTTCTACCGAGAGATCTCTCCATACATCATCAGGAGCTGCGACCGTGAGACAGCCGTCCGAGTCCTCTCCTTCATAGATTCCAACAACCACTTCTTCGTCAACCTGGCGATGGCTGCCTGTAAGCTGATGGCCGACAGGGCCCACGGAGTCGAATACAGCACGATAGTCACAGCTATCTCTAGGAACGGGACCGAGGTGGGGATTAGGGTGGGAGGGCTTGGTGCTGAATGGTTCACCGCCGAGGCTCCAATCCCCCGGGGTCTCTACTTCCCAGGATTCAGCGAATCCGACGCCAACCCAGATATAGGTGACAGCACCATAACCGAGACCGCCGGTATAGGCTCTGCAGCCATAGCGGCCAGCCCAGCGATTGTGAGGTTCGTAGGAGGTGATGTCAAAACCGCCCTCGAGATTACCAGGAGGATGGGACAGATATGCCATACCCGTCACAGATACTTCACCATACCCTACTTGGATTTTGAAGGTACGCCGACAGGTATCGACATCAGGAAGGTGTTGAAGCTTGGGTTAACGCCTGTCGCCGACACAGGCATAGCCCATAGGTCGGCTGGTGTAGGCCAGATAGGTGCCGGGATTGTGGAGATACCTGCGGAGCCGTTCAAAAAGGCTTTACGCCGCTATGCCGAGGTTTACGGGTTGAGGTAGCGGCTGGAGATGAGGTTGGCTGCGTATCTCTCGTAAAAGCGTCTGACAATATCGTGTAGGTATCTTTTCATGTTTTTCGGCTCCACCAGTATGTCGGCTACGCCGTTGGATAGTAGTGCACGGCCGCTGGTCCTGGTCTTCATCTCTTCCCCATAGCTCTTCAGGGCCTCCTCCCTCTCAGCCCCTTTTAGGAGGTCTAAGGCCTTTCTATGCAGCAGTTCAGCCGATAGCTTGGCAGGCATTACAGCCACCTCAGCATTCGGTAGGGCCATCACATAGTCTGCACCTATACCTCTGCTACACATGAGGATGTATCCCCCCGCATACGCCCTGCCTGTTATGATGGAGATTTTCGGCACTCTGGCTGTGAGGAGGGCCTCAAAGGCTTCTGCGCCCTCCCTCACAATCCCACCATGCTCCTGCTCTGGCCCCGGCATAAAGCCCGGTGTGTCCACGAAGGCCAGGATTGGGAGGTTGAAGGTGTCGGCGAATCTGACGAATCTCGATAGTTTTATGCATGCGTTTACGTCGATGTATCCGTCGTGGTGTTGGGTGTTATTGGCGATTACGGCGACGGGTATGCCGTCCACCCTGGCCAGGCCTGTGAAGAGGTTCGGAGCGTAGTCGGGTGAGAGTTCGAGAAGGGTGCCGGCATCCATCAACTCCTTCCACGTGGCTCCATCCCAGCCTCCGTAGTCGTGCTGCGTCCCCCTTATGGCGGGAGGTATCTTCAGGCTGTTGGACGGTAGATATGACAGAATTCTCTTCAGAGTCTGTGCTGCCGCATCCTCGTCGTCTGCGAGCTGGTGGATGAGGCCGGTGGACCTGGCAAGTATCTCGACAGAGCCTATATCCATGGCCGTATACTCCTTGCCCGAATAGGATGATACTGCTTTCGGTCCGTTCAGGAACATGTACCCCCTACCCTTGACACCTACCACGATGTCTCCCAAAGCAGCTGCGAAGGCTGCGCCCCCCACACATCCCGAGATGATTGCTGTCAGAAGTGGTACTCTACCCTTTGCCTTCTTCACAGCCTTAAACATCTCGCCGACCGCAACCAGCGAACGCGGACCCTCATGTATCCTAGCGCCTGAAGAGTCTGAGATGGCTATGACAGGTACACCCATCCTAACACCCATCTCATAGGCGGCCGCTATCTTCCTAGCCCCCACCTCCCCCAGCGAGCCTCCGGCGAATGATGGGTCGTGGGAGTATATTACAACGTCTCGGCCTTCGACTTTTCCGATGCCAGCTACGACTCCGTCGCCGGCACCCCGTGGAAGACCTTCACCATGCTGCTCCACACCGGATAGAATCTCCCTAAAGCTTCCATCATCCACCAGCCTTGATATACGCTTGAAGGCCATCTCCATACCGTCATCCATATGCCTGAATATTTGTGGGTCCGTAAAAGCTTATATCCCTTGGCAGGCCCCCATAAACAGCCCATGGCAGTCACCACGTTGTTCGGGGCTAGTGTTAAGAGAAGGGAGGACCCAAGACTCCTCACCGGTTCATCCAAGTTCACGGCGGATTTTTCACCGCCCAACACCCTATATGCGGTATTTGTTAGAAGTAGCTATGCCCACGCCAACCTGGCCACTGTTGATGTGGGGAAAGCCCTAAAGGCTGATGGTGTGGTAGCCGTTTTGACAGGCGCCGAGCTGGGAGATGAGCTGGGCCAGGTTCCCTGCGCATGGGCAATACCCAACGCCAACCTCAAAATACCGAAGTATATGCCACTTGCTAAGGATAGGGTCAGATACGTGGGAGACCCCGTGGCGGTGGTGGTGGCTAGGTCGTTGGAGGAGGCATACGACGCCGCCGGACTCGTCAGGGTGGAGTACAGCCCATTGAAAGCGGTTGTCAACCCGGAGGAGGCCGTCAAGCCCGGGGCGCCGCAGCTCTATGACGACGTACCCAACAACACCGCATTCACATGGTCCGTCTCCGGAGGTGATGTTGAGGATGCCTTTTCCAAGGCCAAGCATGTGGTCAAGCAGCGGCTTGTGAACAGCAGGCTGCAGCCGACAGCGATGGAGACCAGGGCTGTAGTGGCGGACTATAACAGGGTGACTGGTGAGGCAACAGTCTACATGACCTCCCAGAACCCGCATATACACCGTCTCCTCCTCTCACTGGTTACAGGCATTAAGGAGAGCAAGCTGCGGGTTATCGCCCCCGATGTTGGCGGAGGCTTCGGGAGCAAGATACACTGCTACGGGGCCGAGGCTGTAATCCTCCACCTAGCCAGAAAGCTCGGAATGCCTGTCAAATGGGTTGAAACCCGGGAAGAGAACTTCAAAGCAACAATACACGGCCGGGACCATATACAGTATGCCGAGATGGCTGCTGATGGTGAGGGACATGTCCTAGGTTTGAGGGTGAAGTCTTACGCAAACCTCGGCGCCTATCTATCCACGGCCGCGCCAGGGATACCCACAATACTGTTCGGGCCTATGCTGAGCGGCCCTTACAAGATTCCGGCCGTATCTGTGGAGGTGGTGGGCGCGCTAACCAATACAGCGCCCGTGGATGCATACAGGGGTGCTGGGAGACCCGAGGCCACCTATCTCCTCGAGAGGATGATGGATGTTCTGGCGAGGAGGATGGGTGTAGACCCCGCCATCTTAAGGTCTAGAAACTTCATACCCTCTAGCGAGTTCCCCTATCAGGCGAAGCCGATAGGGCTGCTATACGACAGTGGAGACTACAGGCAGGCGTTGGAGAAAGCCATGCAAATCATAGGATATCAAGAGCTGAGGAGGGAGCAGGAGAGGTGGAGGAGGGAGGGTAGACTGATTGGCCTGGGAATCTCCAGCTATGTTGAGATATGTGGGCTGGGGCCGTCATCAGTGGTCCGGTCTACGGGTTTCGGGCTAGGACTCTGGGAGAGCGCAACCATCAGGGTTCATCCCACGGGTAAGGTGGAGGTGTTCACAGGCGCCAGCCCCCACGGCCAGGGTGAGGAGACGACCTTCGCCCAAGTCGTAGCCGACATCCTCCAGATACCCTTGGAAGACGTCGAAATAATACACGGAGACACCGGCAAGATACCCTTCGGCATGGGCACCTACGGTAGCAGAACCACGCCGGTGGCTGGGGGCGCCATAGCCCTGGGATGCCAGAAGATCCTCGAGAAGGCCAGGAAGATAGCGGCCCACATGCTGGAGGCGAGTGAGAAGGACCTCCAATATGTGAATGGAGCCTTCCAGGTTGCGGAGGCGCCCGAGAGGAGGAAGACCTTCGCGGAGGTGGCGTACGCCAGCTACGGAGCTGGCCAGGCGGAGCTTCCCAGCGGTCTTGAACCAGGCCTTGAGGCCACGGTCTTCTACGACCCCTCCAACTTCACATTCCCCTTCGGAACACATATCTGCCTCAGCGAGGTAGATCCCCAGACCGGGATGGTCAGGATACTAAAATACGTGGCCGTTGATGACTGCGGCCGCAGGATAAACCCGATGATTGTGGAGGGCCAGATACATGGGGGGATAGCCCAGGGTGTGGCCCAGGCCCTCTACGAGGAGGCGGTCTACAGCCAGGACGGAGCCCTCCTCACATCAACCCTCAACGACTATCTCGTCCCCACAGCCGTCGAGATACCCGCCATAGTAACAGATGCGACGGTTACGCCTTCACCCCACAACCCCCTCGGTGTGAAGGGTGTGGGAGAGACTGGCACGATAGCCTCCACCCCGGCGGTGGTCAACTCGGTCTTGGACGCCCTAGCCCACCTCGGAGTAACCAACATAGACATGCCGCTAACCCCCGAGAAGATATACAACGCAATCAAAGGCCGACTCTAGGCGATAAACCCTGCCACGTTGATTAAGTTCAGGAGCATCGCCTTTTTTCCGCTCGTACCCGTTGTTGAGTTGGAGACCTATCGGAGACAAGGCCGAGGCCTGCGCAACCATGGCGGCCATATGGTTGCCATGACATCAGAGACGTAAACTACGTTCTCCCTCCTCCTAAAGTCGAGCCCAATTACCTTTCAACCTTTCCTCGGGCACAACAAGTCTCCGGCGATTTTGAGTGGGATAGAGTCCCTCCAAAGCCTCGTCAACACGTTTGACACCGTCAACGACCACACGGACTGTCACAGACTTCAAGCTCCCAACAACCCACTCAATCTCTATCCACAACCCCGGGCAGCTACACCCTTAAATCCCATACACAACACATCCACTCAAGGGCCCGTAGCGCAGAATGGATGGCGCGCCGGCCTTCGGAGCCGGATGTCGTGGGTTCAAGTCCCACCGGGCCCGAATCACAATAGTCCGCATCAAGGATTTGGTGTCAGAGGCCGATCTGGATGGCTGGTCTCGGGTGGTTCCTCGGCGGTGTGGGGTCGTTTTTTGACAGGGCTGGTCTATGAGGGGGCCTACACCATTATGGTTGGTGGGGTTTTAACCACGGCCGCCGGGTCTTCATAGGATTAGTCCTATGAAGGCGGATACGAAGACTATGGAGACCGTGTTGAGGACTTTGATGACTGTGTTGAGGGATGGCCCGGCTGTGTCTTTGTAGGGGTCTCCCACAAGGTCTCCGGATACAGCCACCGCGTGCTCGGGTGTCTTCTTCTTACCCAGCACCTCCAGATACTTCTTTGCGTTATCCCAGGCCGCACCACTGTTGGCCATGTGGTAGGCTAAGTAGAGGCCTGAGAGGACACCGCCGGTGAGGACTCCCGCCACAGCCGCAGGACCCAGCAGTACCCCAACAAGGACTGGTGTTAGGGCCACTATGGCGGCCGGTGGTATAAGCTCTCTTATGGCCCCGCTGGTGGCTATGCCCACACACCTGCCATAGTCAGGCTTTGCGCTACCATCCATAATCCCCTTTATCTCCCTGAACTGCCTCCTCACCTCCTCAACGATCTTCGATGCGGTGGAGCTGACCGCTGCTATTAGCCTGCTGCTGACGTAGAAGGGCAGTAGCGCACCCACCAGAAGCCCCACCACCACCAGCGGGTTGGAGAGGGAGTAGTCGAGGGAGCCATAGACCGCCTCAGCCTCCTTCTGGAAAGCCTGTATCATCGCTATGGCCGCTAGGGCTGCGCTGGCTATGGCGAAACCCTTGGTGGTGGCCTTGGCTGTGTTACCCACAGCATCAAGCTTGTCGGTAAGCCTCCTATTCTCCTCACCCATCCCAGACATCTCCACAATCCCGCCGGCGTTGTCGCTGACAGGGCCGAAACTATCTATAGATAGGACAATGCCCGAAAGGCTCAGCATAGCCATAGTGGCGAGGGCGGTGCAGTAGACACCGAAGAGGCTGTCACCTGTAAGGGAGAGGCCTGCGAAGTATGTGACGATTATCGTGGCCGCTATAGCTAGGGCCATGGGTAGGGTTGACTTCAGTCCTTGGCTGATACCCTCCAATATGTTGGCGCTGTGGCCTACACGGGTGGCCTCTGTTATCGCCTTCACAGGGGGATAGTTGTAGCTGGTGTAGTAGTCGGTCACCCTCTGAATAATCGGGACCAGAACAGTTCCGAGGATTATGGAGATTACCGCTGCGATTCCAAGGGAGCCTGGGCCTAGGACGAGTATCGAGGCGGCAGACCCTAACACGATGCCAAGGCCCGCAGATACGTAGAAGGACCTGTTCAAAGGCGCCATGGGGTTCTCAGGGTCTCTCCCTGTCACGGAGAGGACGCCCAGCACAGTTGCCAGTAAGCCGGTGCCGCCGACTAGGAGGGGTAGGAGGACGAGGTCCGGGCTTCCATGAATAGACCCCAGAAGCATCGAGGCCAGAAGCGTCACCACATAGGATTCGTAGATGTCTGAACCCATCCCAGCGGCATCACCGACGTTGTCTCCCACGTTATCCGCTATCGTGGCAGGGTTTCGAGGGTCATCCTCAGGTATCCCAGCCTCCAGCTTGCCGACCAGGTCTGCGCCTAGGTCTGCGGCCTTTGTGTAGATGCCTCCCCCGGCCCTAATGAAGAGGGCGACGAGGCTGGCTCCGAAGCCTGCCCCAGCTATCAGAACCGCATCCCGGATGAGGATGTAGAGTGCTGAGACTGCGAAAAGGGCCATGGACGTGATCACCATACCGGCTACCGCACCACCCCTAAAGGATGCTAGGAGCGTTGCGCCCAACCCCCTCCCTGTGGCGACGGCGGCCCTAGGGGCTGCAGATACGCATGTGAGCATGGATATCACACCTGCGAGAATTGAGAGGCCGCCGCCTACTGCGAAGGCTAGGGCTGAGTAGGGGCTGATGAATAGGGCCACAAGGGCTAGTATAATGACCGCCAACGGGAGAATTATGGAGACCTCCTTCTTGAGGAATGCTAGGGCTCCCTCCCTCACAGCTTCCGATATCCTCCTTACCTCGGGGCCGCCTGGGCTGAGTCTCCTGAGCCAGAGGCCTAGGCCGAGGGATGTGAGAAATGCTACTCCTGCGCTTGCTATGGGTAGAATCTCCGCCAACATAGCTATCTAGACAGGGTTTCGGGGCCTTATTTTATTGTTTACCGCAGTATGTGTAAACCCAACACATCTATATCTGGGGGCTGATGCTGATGACGTGTGAAGGAAGGGCTCCCGCCCGGTCAGGTCTGGGCCAGAAACTGGGTTATATACGCAGCCTTAGGCATACCCCGAATCGACCCGGAGACTTGGAGGCTGAAGGTGTCAGGTCTAGTGGAGAAGCCTGCCGAATACACATACTATCAGCTGGAGGATATGGCCACGGTAAGGTATGTGAGGCATTTCCACTGCGTTACCAAGTGGAGCATCAAGGATGTGGAGTGGACAGGTGTACCCCTCAAGGATTTAATCTCGAACTCTCTTGTTAAGGATGAGGCCAGGTGGGTTATGTTCCACTGTGCAGATGGGTACACCGCACCAATACCTCTCGAGGACGCCATCCACCCGGACGCGATACTGGCCCTCAAGATAGGTGGAGAACCCCTCAAGGCCGAGCAGGGCTTTCCGGCAAGGCCCTTCATCCCACATCTATACGGCTGGAAGAGCGCCAAGTGGGTGACTGAGATAGAGCTTCTCCCCACATACGTGGACGGGTATTGGGAGATGTATGGATACCATGAGAGGGGAGAGGTCTGGGGTGAGGAGAGGTTTAAGGGGATGGTGGGCAAGCATTCCAGAAGAACTTCGTACGGTATCCTACCTAAGGTCTAGTGACACATAGCTCTCACCATATCTCCTGCTTTTACCCACATAGAAGACCGGCCGGTATCTGTTGAAGTGCCAGTATCCTTCAAAATCTTCGTCTGCGTAGGCCGCCCTCACCTCGGCAACAAAGAGGGTGTGGTCGCCCACCATCCTGCTCCAGGCCACACTACACTCCATCACAGCTATCGCCTCTGCCAGAACAGGTACTGGAAGCACCTTCCCAGCCACATGCTGGAACCCGGCCCACACTAGCTTGTCCTCAACCTCTGGAACATGCTCAGCCAGCCGTGCCAGCTTATCGGCGTGCTGGTACGACACCAGACATATGGAGAACATCCCCGACTTGTCGACAAGCCCGTAGGTGCTGGTGCGGGGGTTTAGAGAGACACCTACCATGGGAGGATTGAAGGAGAGGGTGGAGGGTATGGCTAGGAGAGCGCCAACACGTCCTGAATGGCGGGAGGCCACAACGGATGGGATGACCGGGTAGAAGAGCCTGTGAATCTCCTCGGGCTTCACATCCCTCAACTGGTCATAACACCTCCGACCTTACTAGCTCCACACATTCATCTAGGGAGTTAACCCTTACTATCCTGTCCGAGCACGTCACAGAGGCGTTCCATGGCTGGCTATACAGCATCATCCTCCTCCCAAGCCTCCGCAGCTGCTCCGCCAAGCGGGGAGAGTCGTCGATGTAGACATCGTATAGGAAGTATGACTTGGAGGATTTTAGCGGAACCCATTTGAACCCATGGTATTTGACCCCATTTCTCCTGAGCCATTTTTTGACAGGCTCTATCGTGTCCGCCGGCCGCTGCGTGAATATCTCGACGGTGGCCAGCTGGCAGAGCTCCTCGGTGTCCTCTGCTATGTCTTCCTCCAAAGGCCTCATCTCCTCCCACCTATTCCAAGCCCTCACCATCAGCGAGATGAAATCCCGCCTGCTGAGCCCCAGCCTTGTCCAGAACTCCCACTCCGTCACTAGAGACTTGTCAACCCTAACACCGGTATCCTCATGGTAGATACGGAGGACCATCTCGGCCAGGTCTGCCAAGACACCGTCCACATCCAAAGCCACCCTCATCTTCCCCTCAACGCCTCATAAACCAGCCACGCCATATAGACGTTCCTAGCCTCCGACTCCAGATAACCCCTCAGCCCATCCTCCAAACTCCTGGGAATCCTCCGGATATATGAGAGCCTGGGAACCCTACTCCTCACCATCTCTCTCCTAGCCACCAGCTCTTTCAAGTCCACGTTGCGCTGTAGTCCCAGAGCCTCCTCAAGGGTCTCGAGACTCACCGACTCCCCCAGCACCTCCTGGAGACGCTCCCTCAGGGATACCACCCTCCCAACCCTCTCAAAACCTGCCATAAGGCTCTCCAAAGTTTTCAGGCCTGCCCTCCTCAAACCATCATACAACACCTGTATATCGTATGTGACGACTTGAAAACCCTCGTCAAGCCTCGCAGATATGGCCGTCAACAAATCATGGTATATGGGCTGGGGTTGTCCCAGCTCCCTCATTCCGACGGCTGAGATGCAGCGCTCTCCATCGAAGAAGGCCAGCCCGTAGAGACCGGCCTTCAAGTCCTCCCTCAAGGTTAACTCCTCCACGGCTAAGGTCAGGGTCTTAAGGGCTGTGGAGGGTTTTCTCACATTCAGGGTTAAGCCGCCGACCTTAAGCTCCAGCATCTCCCTCAGCCTGAAATACCGGATAACCCTCAGGGCGTAGCTCTTCACCAGCTCCCAGTCAAGGCCGAGGGATACGAAGGAGGAGTAGGCAATCTCATCCACCTGCATCAGAAACACCTCATCCAACATATCGGGGCTGTAATCCCCAACCCGGCCCTGGAGCTCGGCCCAGTCTATCCTTGGGAGGAGGCCAGCGCTCTCCACCTCGTGGAGCGCCACCACCTTCCTCTCACCTAATATGAATACATCGTATTTGAAGAGGTCGATATGTATATTGTATAACCTTCTCAGGATGATGACTATGAGGGCTAGCCCAAGGCGGAGGAGTTGGGGGTCGTCGGATGGTTCCGCCTCCGCGCTTATGCCGTAGGTGTAGTCGCTGTAGATCCCTACGGTCGGTGCGGGAACCTCCAATACCCGGCTATCATCGACCACCAACGTCCTATCACCTACTGTGACTATCCTTTTCTTGGCCGACTTGACCCTCCACTCGACCCTGTTGGGGATTTTGGTGTAGAGGCCGAAGCCTCTGGATGGTGCGTGGACCACACATTGGACATCGCTTCTGAGCCTGCCCCTGTAATAGTCCCCCCTGATGTCGACACTCTCACCCCAGCCGCTCTTCACCTTCTCATACTCCTCCACCACATATGCTAGGGCTTCGTGGTGGCGCATGACAGATTCTCTCAGGTCATCCACGACAACCTCGGTGACAACCCTGTATTTCGAGGGGGCGAGCCTATGGCCGACCACAAGGCCGTCGCTGCTGTAATCTATGCATCCTGTCTGGAATTTCTCCACAAGGTCTACATGGGACACGTCCTCCAGCCAGCTAAACCCCTCCAACCCCCTGAGCCTTCTCCTCTTAATGCCGTAGGGTGGGGCGAATTCGTAGAAGTTAATCCTTAGCCATGTGTTTTTACCCTTCCTTGTCAGCTCTCCGTCTGCCACGAGTCCGAGCCTCTCGAGAAAGCGTATCTGGTCTGCGGCCATCTCCGCCCTAAGGCTGGGCGATATGAAGCTGGACAGGTATTCGAAGAGGAGGCCGTATTGGTTATCCCTATTCACCACCACATGCTCCATCGGCAGCTCAAGCCATCTAAGCAATGCTTCGAGACCCCGTGACAATAGTTCGTGGTCCCACTGGCCGTAGGGAATTATCACGGTCTCTGTCCACTCGATCTCAGGCCTCCTACCCTTCCTCCCCTCCCTCTGACGGAACTCCCTAACAGATGGCGGCAGCCCCAGATGGACAACCCTCCCCACACTCCCTATGTCTATCCCCTGGCTGAGAGTTCTCGGCGAGAAGACAAGCCTAAGCCTTCCGCCCCTAGCAGCGTCTTCTGTCTCTGCCCTCTGGGATTTGAGGAGGAGGTGGTGATGGGAGGCCACTGAACCTGCAGCCCCCAACCTAACCTTAACCCTTCTAGCCATCTCCTCGGCCGACGCTATTCCGTTGGTGAAGACTATGGTCAACGTATCATCTTCCACGTACCTCTCCAAAATCGCTGATATGTCGTCGTCCTCAGCTCTCAGGTCGATGCCCACGGCTAGGGCTGCCGAGACTATTTTGTGGTATTGCATCCTAAAGAGCTCATAGCTCTCTGCGGCATCCAGGACATCGCCTGCCACCCCCCTCTCCCTCAAATATGGGAGAGCATCTCTGAACCTTGTCCAAGCCTTTCTAAGCGACCTGCCCAGAACCACATAGGTATAGTTGACTGGGTGGAAGGGCTTTCCGTCAACGATCTCTGTGCTGCGCTGGTTGATGCTGGTGAGGATATGGCCCACCTCCTCGGGGTTCTGGAGCGCCGCAGTCATTACCGTGAACTGGAGTTTAGGATTTACCAGCCTGACTAGAAGCTTCAGCATCGTCGTCAGGAGGGCTATAGACCTGGGACCGTAGAAATCGAACTCATCCACAACCACCAGCCCCGCATCCTTGATGAAGTTTTTTAGAATCGAGGCCTTCCCCTCCACCATCCGTTTCACCTCATTTAGGAGTAGTGCCGGATTGGTAACCACAACATCCGAGGTCTCGACACTCTGTCTGAGACCCCTGGAGCCCATCTCCCTCATCATCGACGTCTTCCTAGATGCATCAAGGACTAGGACCCTTTTCCCCAGAGCCGTACAGTACTCCATCAGGCGGGACAGCTGGTCGTTGGCCAGTGCGAGGGTTGGATAGACAGCCAGAACCTTCACACCTGACACGGCCATGTGGAGGAACCAGGCCTCTGTCTTCCCGCTCCCGGTCCCAGACTTCAGGACAAGGTTACTGCCACGCCTCAAAGCATCGAAGGCCTCCTCCTGATGTCGGTACAGCCTCTTCACAGCCAAAGACCTACACCTCTCGGAGTCGGAGTGGAGGAAGACTGGTAGAAAGTCTGCAAATGATCTCTGGGAGTATTCTGGCTCCTTCGCCTCGCTAGTGTAGAGGTAGTAATCGTATCCTAGCTCCTCGAGAATCTGCCCAGTTTTTAACATCTGGGGCCTAGGCATCCTCTGGAGCCTTTAAGCCTTACCCATGGCCGCCCTCCGCACCCCATTGACCACATCATCCCCATACCCTAGCCTTCTCAACCCCTTCAACACCTTTGAGAGATACTCCTCGCTCGGCCGGACATATTTTTTGGGATTGGATACGACGTATGTGAAAGCCTCCAGCTTCTCGCCAGCCACCTCGATCAAGACCTTCCTCCTGTTATAGCTGGTGGGAACACCCTCAAAACGGTCAAGAATCTTTAGCTGCTCCTCATCCAGGAGATATGCAGCGCCGTAGACAATCCCACCCTCAGACTCCACAACATCGGCCGTCCCCCCAGACCACGATGGAGAGTAGTGGTCGAAGACCAGCCTATAGTTGCGGAGGATGGCAGGCTTCAGTTCATACCAGCTGCCAACCTTCCTCCTCATCGTCTCCAAGTCGAGGTTGGAGCCGTATGCGAAATACCATACCTTCAAGCAAAATCCCTACAATATCAGATACTCTTTATCTACTCTCCGCTCCTCAACACCTATGACTGATATGTCGAAGGGGACCCCGCCGTGGAGTATGGCTGTCTTCTGGCCGTTGACGGCCGCCGCTGCGATACGTCCAACAGCGTCGGACTTCATAACCCCGCTGCCGCTCCCCCCTGTAACCACCACGCAGTTGAGGAATCTGAAGACTATCGGGTTTCCGTCGAGGTTGTTCATCGAGTAGCATCCGGCCCACATATTTTCAGGCCTGGAGTTGGAGAAGGCGGGCATATACTTGGAGAGGACTGGATGTATGTTGTCGTAGTAGTAGCTGGTCTCGGCCTCTAGGTCCAGTAGGAAGGGCCTCCCGATTTCGTCGGTCAACCCAACCCAGAAAGACTTCTCACCCTTCCTGGGTGCGATGTATAGTCCGTGGGGGAAGAAGGTCATGGGCATCTCCTTAAAGACCTCTCCGCCAAGGTTCAGGAGCTCCTCGAGACCGCCTGAAGCCTTGACAACGGCCACCTGCCGTTTCTTAGGCTTCACAAAACAGTCGACGCCGAGGGGGTCTAAAAGCTCCGGGGTCCACGAACCTGTGGCCACTATGAACTGCCTGGCCCTTATGGCCTCGCCTCCGGCTACTACGTGGGAGACGGTGAGTTTCTGCCAGGCCCTAGGCTCTCTGGGAATGCCTAGAGGCTTCTCAGGAGATAGCTGGAGGCTCTCTACCCTGCGGCCTAGGAGGAACTCCACACCCAGCGAGATGCACCTCCTCTTATACATCATCACCAGCTTCTCCACATCCAGCTGGCCGCACCGGGGTGCGTAAAGTCCCGCTACTATATCCTCCAACTCCATCAGCTCAGCCTCTTCATCACCCTTGTGGGATGTGACTATCCGGAGGCTTCTCCGCAGCTCCTCAGCCTTGATAATCTCTCCCTTACCCTCCCTCACAAAGCCCTCCAAATATTTTGAAAGCCGCTCCATCCTAGACTTGGTGAGGAGTATCAGATAGCCGACATCCCTCATCGATAGGTCTGCTTCACCGCTCTCCTGAGCCTCCCTGAAATGGTTGATACTGGTCTCCGACAATATCCGGTTCACATGCGATGTGAATATTCCATATCTGTATCCCCCCACGCTCCGGGAGGTGTTTCCCTGCCCCACCTCAGCCTCCTTCTCTATCACGGCAACCGAGAACCCTGGGTTGGAGAGCTTGGTGTAGTAGGCTGAGGTGAGCCCAAGTATCCCTCCGCCGATGACGGCTACATCATATTCCACCATGGTTTTAAAGGGGTTGAAACCATTAAAAAGGCTTAACACTGTTTACCCTAAATAGTCACCAGCCGGAGGATGTCCCGGACCAGATGAATGGTGAGGATAGCCCATACATGGTAGAGCTGGAGGGTCTAGTGGCTAGGCTTGGGAGTATGGGCTCGAGAAAAGTCCTGATACAATCTCCTCTGGGTCTTAGAGGGGAGGCTGTGAGGATATCCCAGCTCCTATCCGGCTTGGGCGTAGCCTCGTACATCTCCTCATCCAACTGCTGGGGAGGATGCGACATAGCCTATAGCGAGGCTGAGAGGCTTGGGGTTGACACGATAATCCACCTAGGCCACACCCCCTTCATGAGAAGGGACCGTGTCAGGACCATCTATCTCGAATGCCGACACACCGACCCGAAACCGTTGGAGAGCCTTATCCCACAGATATTGGATGTTCTGGATGATGCGAAGAGTGTTGGACTGGCTGCCAGCATCCAGTGGCTGGACCATCTGGGGACGATCTCATCGGCTCTCGAGAGGAGAGGCGTCAAAGCACTTATCTCGAAGCCCTACATGTTCTCCCAGTACGTGGGCCAGGTCCTGGGCTGTGACTACTCCTCCCTCCTACCGCTTGAGTCGTGGGTGGATTGCTACATCATAGTCGGAAGCATATTCCACGCCCTCGGCGCAGCCCTGCTCACTAGGAAGATGACCGTGGCCGTTGACCCCCACAGCCAAGCCGTAAAAAACCTCGGCGAGATGAGGGAGAGAGTCCTGAGACAACGCTATGCTTACATCACCGCCTTCAGAAAAGCCAGAAAGGTGGGTGTCGTCTCCAGCGTTAAACCCGGCCAGGCCAGGTTCGGTTTGGCAGACCTTCTGGCTAGGCTGCTCCGTTCAAAGGGTTTCGAAGCATATCTCATAACCGCTGATGAGGTGGGGCCTGAGACATTGGATGACTTTAGGTTGGATGGATATGTGAACACGGCGTGCCCGAGGCTGAGTCTTGAGGACCAGGCGAGGATGGGGAAGCCCTTCCTACTTCCGATGGAGACCCTGGTGGCCTTGAACCTCTTGGAGTGGGGGTATGTGGTGGAGAACGGGGTTCTGATGTATCCATGGGGTTGGAGCCCGGCTGGAGGTAGGATATTCTGGAAGATTTTGAGGGGTGAAGAGCCATCAACAGGGAAAGATATGCGTTCCCAGGAGATAAGCTGTGCGTAGTTGAGGAGTACCTGCCTGGTTACGGCGCCAAAGCCCTCAGCGACGGGAACGTTATAGCCACATTGCCGGGTGAGGTGGAGTTTGATAGGGTGGCGAGGGTTGTGAAGCTGAGGCCATCCAAGCAGCTTGAGGCTGTGAAGCCTGGGGATAGGCTGCTGGCGAGGGTTAGGGATGTCCAGGATAAGATAGCGGTTTTGGAGGCTTTGGCGAAGATAGATGGGACGCCGCTGAAATATCCTAGAACCGGCGTCGTTATTGCACGACGTGGTGAAAACCTCGACAACGTCGTGGGTGTAGGTGACTACGCCATAGTGGAAGTTTCCAGCATATATTACGGCCTTATAACATTCGACTTGTATGGGCATGCCCTCGGCTGCATAGCTAGCCTCTGCAGCAGGTGTGGCTCTATCCTTGAGAAGAGGGGCAACATGCTGGAGTGTGGAAAATGTGGCAGCAGGGAGAGGAGGAAGCTAGCGCTAAAATATGGCTCTCTGAACCAGTTTATAGAGGAGATGGTGAGAGTTCTTGAGGGTAAGGATAGTGGATGAGGGCGCTGACTTTCTGGAGCTGGAGATTTCGGAGGCTGATGTCTCTCTTGCTGTGATGCTTGCTGAGAAGGCTAACAGCATGGATGGCGTTGAATATTTGGGCTATAGGGTGGAGCATCCCCTCACAGGGGTTATAACGGTTACCTTGAAGACAAGGCCGGGCGCCGAACCTCCCAGAACAATCTTGAGAAAAATTGTTGACAGTTTAGGTCAGGACCTTGAGAGGCTTCTCGTCGAGGTGGAGAGACTTTAGAGGCGCATGACAGATAAACATTCTTATAGGCCTGTGGAAGGTTATCGGTGGAAGAATTCGGTGGTCGTCCATGGATTTCTGCCCCAAATGCGGTAAGGTACTAAACCATACCCGCCAGGGTGGAGCCGTACTGCTGGTCTGCAAGAAATGCGGATACTCTAAACCGCTTCAGGAGCAGGAGAAGGTGTTGGCGGTGAAACGCTCCAACAAAAACCTTAGGCGGGAGGATGTTTTAACCGTGGATGACGTGGACACGAGCCCGCTACCCACAACCCATGATGTCCAGTGCCCCCAGTGCGGATACAACGAGGCGAAGTGGTGGACTGTCCAGACAAGGTCTGCCGACGAGCCTATGACACAGTTCTTCAGATGTACAAAATGCGGCCACACGTGGAGAGAATACGCTTAGATGGCTAGGATTACGTGTCTCTCTCCCACCAGATGAGGCTTCAACTCCTGAAGGGCCGTTGCAGTTGATGCGATGGCGCATATCCCGGACAGATACCCGCCGGATTCTGTGACAACCCTGTGTATGGCCTTGAAGAGGGCTGGATGGGAAACTACCCCAGCGGTTATGAGGGTGGATTTTCTGGACTTCAGAGCATCCCTCGGTATCCACAGGATTCTACGCTCCCCCGACTCACCTATAATATATTTCACGCTGACAGCCATCTCGTCATGCCAGAGCTGACGCTCGCTGGCGAAGTAGAATCTTTTACCCAGCATCAGCCCTAGGGCTGTTGCAAGGGCTATCCCAGGCTCATCCACTGCGAGGATTGTGCTGACCTGTGAAGCCATAAGCCTGCTGGCGAAGTAGGCTGTGACGAGTCTGAGGATGTAGTCGTCTGAGATTGCGGATGTTATGTCGAAGCCGTCAGGGCCGTTCTTCACCCTCTCCCTAACAATCTTTTCGACATCCACCAGCTCCGTCAGCCTTGCAAGGAGATGGGAGACCCTACGACCCCTCGGGATAGTGCGGCCGTTAATATATCTGGTCATGGTGGAGACGGGAATCCCTGTGAGCTGGGATAATGTCTTGTAGTCATGGCTCTTTTTCAGAGTCTTCAAAAGCTCAAGGACCAGATAGCTCTTTGAAGCATCCACTCTTTCATGAATTTTTTGGCTGGCTGACATCATCGGACACCTTGCTTTTTCCGGGATGGATAAAAATGTTGTTCTATCGAGAGATGTAGAGTAGTACGTCGGCAACTGTTGTGGATTTACCGGTGGAAGCAAATCGGCCTATACATATTTAACTTCCACCACTCCCTAGTTTTCAACATAATGTTCGACCTCGTTATCAAAGATGGTAATGTCGTAACTGCTGACGGCGTCTTCAAAGCCGATATCGCTGTTGATGATGGTAAAATCGTCCAGCTGGCCAGAAAAATTGAGGAGCATTCGGAAAAGGTGATAGATGCTTCAGGCCTCCTAGTTCTTCCGGGTGGGATAGATGGACATACACACTTCCAGCTAAACTACAACGGGGTCATGACCGCTGACGACTTCTACACAGGTACGGTGGCTGCGGCATTCGGCGGGATAACGACGGTGATAGATTTTGTCACACCCAGCTCCAAATCCTACATCGACGAATTTCTCATGAGGCGGGGGGAGGCTGAGGGTAGGGCTGTCGTGGATTTTGGCCTGCACTTTATTGTGACTGATGTGTCTGAGGAGAGGCTGAAGGATTTGGAGGTCCTTGCTAGGGAGTATGGTGTATCGAGCTTTAAGATTTTCACAGCCTATAGGAGGAGGGGGTTAATGCTGGATGACGGCTCCATACTTGAGCTTATGAAGCTTTGTAGAGCTCTCGGAGCCCTCCTTCTAGTCCACTGCGAAAATGAGGAGATGATAAACAGGCTGGTGGACAGGTATCTCAGTAAAGGGTGTGTGGGGCCTGAATACCATGCCCTCAGCAGGCCTGCCTATGTGGAGGCGGAGGCCGTGAGAAGGGTTGGGTTTATGGCGGGGCTGGCCGGTTGCAGGGTTTTGGTGGTGCATCTTTCGTCTGGGCAGGGGTTAGAAGCCGTCAAGGAGCTGAAAAGGTCTGGGGTCAGGATGTATGTGGAGACATGCCCCCACTATCTGGTCTTCTCGGATGAGGTGTATAGGAGGCCTGACGGGGCCAAATTCATCATGTCACCGCCTTTGAAAGGGGTTGAGGATAGGAGAATGCTCTGGGAGGGTGTGTCTAAAGGTGTTATAGATGTGGTGGGTAGCGACCACGCATGCTTCAACTCAGAACAAAAACTCCGGCCTAGCAGATTCACCGAGATACCCGGAGGTGTGGCCGGTGTTGAGCATATCATCCCTGTTCTCTACACGTTGGGTGTGAGACGTGGGCTTATAGGGTTGGCCGACCTTGTAAGGCTGACATCCTACAACCCGGCTCGAATTTACGGGTTGTACCCGTCCAAAGGGACATTGATGCCCGGCTCTCAGGCGGACATAGTGATCTTCAACCCATCCCTCAGAATCAGGTTGACAAGGGAAAACCTCCACAGCAACCTTGACCACTCCATCTACGAGGATATCACGGCTGAGGGCCATATCCAGCACACGATAGTGCGTGGCGAGCTGGTGGTGGAGGACAGGCAGTTCGTGGGTAGGAGAGGGCATGGCAAATATATCCAACGCCAAACTGAAAATCCACCCACCATCTAAGACCGGAAACCAGTTCTGGGAGAAAGGACATACTTCAACAGCTTAAATTCAACACACACAAATAATATTGAGGCTAGGTTGGCGGCTCCAGGCTATGAAACCATAACCTTGCTCGGCGACATATGGATAGGACTAAGCATTCTCCTCCCGACGATATTTATATCACGGATAGCGGTCAGGGTGCGGTCTAGAATACCGTGGCAGGAGGTGGAGAAGAGTTCTGACCGATTCTACCTCCTCTTGTCCTGGATAGGGTTCGCCGGATACGTCGCCGTCACACTCACACCATGGCTTGGGCCCGTATCCGAGGTAGACTACCTCTTTTACTCACAGCTGACAAGGATGATCACCGTTTCAGCCTTGTTTGTCCTCACCAACAGATTGCTCCGCCTTCTCCAAGTAAAATACTGGCGTGTGCAGACAGCATATCTAATAATTATAGTTCTGGCCCCGTCTCTAGCTATGGCCTATCATCTAGTTTCGGGGAATAGGCCAATCGCCCCACCAATCATCATCGGTGAGATACTTTATTTCGGGTTCATCTTCTGGACGCTGATGTCATATCTTGGACTAGCTGTGATGCGTCTAACCAGCCGAATGGGTTTCAGAAACAGACTCTTCTACGCTATTCCGGCGGTTCTTAACATGGCCGTGGCCATTGTCTTCATCTACGCAGTCTCCAGCTATCTATACGGTGTAATAACGGCTGAGACCCGGCTTATATATAGAGGGACATCCACAGCACTCGGCTCGATATCCGGAGCCTCATTATTACTCGGACTCCTGTCGGATAGACCCCGCCCTCCACGCAGGCCTACATCCCTGCTGTTAACCGGTCTGAAACCGGTCGACGAATATACAAACGGTGGAATACCATATCCCTCGCTAACCCTGGTAGAGGGTGGTTCAGGCTCTGGCAAATCAACAGTTGCAAATATGCTCACAGCAACCAGACTACTAGAAGACGATGTAGTGATAAGGTTTTGTCTCGACTACCATCCCAACATAGTCCGAGTCGGGCTTCTCGGGGCCGGCATAGACCCCAAAAAATACGAGGAGGCCAGTAAATTGATCATGGTGGACGGCTTCACAGTCCTCTCTGGCGAGAGAACCACTGAAAAATACGCCACCTCGAGGGATTTGAACGACATCCTCATAACCTTGACAAGCCTTCTAAACCAATTCAAAGGCCAGAGAATCTGGGTAGTGATAGACTCGATCAGCCAACTCTTGACAGAGTCGGGACAGGAGAGATTTCTCAAATTCATTAGAATTCTATCATCCAAGTGTACTGTGGCGGGGGCAGGGTTAATTGTAACCCACAACCCCCTATCAACGACACCCATAGTAAACGCCCTACTGGAGGAGATATTCCACAACATACTGGAGTTGAAAGTCAGAGGCGGCACTAGATTGGTAAAAATCGTGAAGATGCCACACGTTCAACTCGACGAGCGTTGGATGAAATACGAAACATGACGGCGCCTCCGACATGCCAGGCCCAGACACTACCTCAGCTGGAGCATACCCTTTAAAATAGCTAGAACCCCCAACACCTAAGGCTATGGAGCCTGACCTGATACTAGAGCTGGTTAAGGCAACCGTGGCACTCTTTGTTATCGTAGACCCTGTCGGTGTTCTACCTTTTGTGGCCTCCCTCACCAAGGGCTTGGAGCAGGATGAGAGGGCCAGAGTCATCAACCAATCGGTAATTGTTGGCACAGCCCTGCTCTTCATCTTCTCCATAGGAGGGCATACAATCCTCTCAATCCTTGGAATATCCCTGGCCAGCTTCACAGTCGCAGGAGGAATCCTCCTAACAATCCTCGCCTTCAGAATACTTCTCCAAGGTGGTGAAGGCTGGCAGACAGAGACAACCACCTCAGGGGTCTTCCCCCTCGCCTTCCCCCTGCTAGCCGGACCAGGAGCCATAACCACAGTAATCTTCTCAATAAACACCCTAGGCATCCCCTACTCCCTCATACCCATACTAGCAGTAATGGCCCTCACCTGGATAGTCCTGCACTCCATCGACAGACTACTCACCATAATAGGCGGGACAGGAGCCGACGCAATAGCCAGAATAATGTCAGTCTTCATAGCCGCCATCGGCATCCAATATATTGTGATAGGCTTGCAAGATGGCGTAGCGGAAAACCTTAACGCTTAAAATCTAGATGTGAAAAAGAGAAAACATCTAATACAACTTCGCATGGATGGTTTTAGGGGCCCGTAGCTCAGCCAGGTTAGAGCGCCAGGCTCATAACCTGGTGGCCGTGGGTTCGAATCCCACCGGGCCCATCCTCTGCAGAGTTTTCGTGGTGGAGAAGGGAAAATAGAGAGATGTGGCTAAAGAGGATTAAGAGGACCTTGCTCTTTCACATCCTGAATCAGGAGCTAGTGGGACATCGGCCTGCTATCCGGTGACCGCAAAAATTCTTTACTTCTGTATATCTATTTACCTGCCATAAGGATAGATGTGCCCAGCTCAGGAGAGGTGATCAGTAAAAAACCAAATACAATAAACATGAAGCCTATCAAGTAGGATGCTTTTTTTCCACCCGGCACATTCTTCTCAAAGAATATGATAACTGAGAGCAAAGCCATCCAAGGGAGCGACATCACACCGACGTTAAAAAGGACCACGAAGAGCAGCCAGCAACATCCTATACAGTAGCCTGCGTGGTAAAGCCCAAGGGAGAGCGCTCCGGCCAGACCCTGCCTATAACGTGTCATAAGAAAGTGGATAGGGGACCTGCATGTCTTCAAGCAGACTTGCTTTAACGGTGTGAGCTGGTAAAAGCCCGCAACCACCAGCGCCGCTCCTGCAATTGCAGCACCAGTATCTCCTGTCGTTCCCAATCTAAGGATCTTATCCCAGAGCACAAAATAGGCCGCGGCAACCACCAGCCCTAGAGCCGTCCAGATAAATATGTACGAGCCGATGAAAGAAGCCGCACGCATAGAAACCCATCTAGTACGGGTCTGCTTCTCAGCTGTCAAGCTGACATATGCTTGAACCATAGGTGCCGCACTAGGCAGCATCATGGCAACCATCATGACCATCCACGTCAACAAGAAGAGCCCGATACCTTCATAACCCATCATCGTGACCATATTAAACATTTGGACCGAATCAGATGGGGTGATGATTAAAAATATCCACGACAAAGCTGCGATAATGATGAGAGCTGCAGATACCACGAACCTTTGGGATAGTACTGCCCTGCGGGCGGTGTAATATAATCTAGGTCTTATCGGCAAAATAATCTTCTCGTTAGAAAGCATTTAGGAGCTTAGGGTCCTTGATGTCTAACCTCTGCGACCGCTAAATATTTCCCTGGATGTGAAAACTGCAACCTAGGATGAGTGGATTCTTTCACTATATGCCTTTTATTTGAGAATAGGGAGCCCTTGTTGAAAATAAGATACTGATGGAGTGTAATATCGGCATATGCCTCCTCGTTTGTTACCGGATTACGCATGGGTTCGGCGGCAATGTCCACGTAGCTGCCTACTTTCAATTTCGTGTCTTTTCCCTTCACTTCCATCTCTATTGGTGCACGCTTAGGCGGCAATATAGAGGCGAAAGTCTTAGCAAATATCGGCCACGGCTTTCCACCAGCCCTGCCAGATAGTATCTCTACCATCGCCTTCTCTTGTTCCACAGAGACTTTGTCATCTATGTAAATCTGGAGGATACCGTTGCCCTGATGTATCGCGCCCGGCCACCAAGTGGCGCAAGCCACGCACACATCTGCAAGTGATGTCTTGCCATAATTCCCATCTCTAATCTTGAGAGCAACTACGCCCTCACAATTGCCCTCGGTTGGCATTGAGTTGAAGTTACATGGGCATCCCCAGTCACAGTTACACGAAGTAATCCATTCCCCAGTGTATCGCCAATTCTCTACCATGCATATTGTATACAAGAGAATTATAAAAGAATAGATATGCTACAAAGAATACGTACTTGATGAAGTACTTATAACAGCCAGTGTAACCGTATACGGGCTGCACCGGCTTCATTGTCTGATTTGAGAATATTCGCTAGGGATGGCCGGTGTTTAACGGGCCAAAGAAATTACATTTTTTTCTGCCCGTAGCTCAGCCAGGTTAGAGCGCCAGGCTCATAACCTGGTGGCCGTGGGTTCGAATCCCACCGGGCCCACGGGATACATAATGTATGCACCATGTGAATTATTAAGAATAGGGGAAAGATTAGGGGTTGGTTGGCTGGTAGATGTCTTCGTCGTCTCCTCTTCCGCTCTAAACCCCACCAAGTCTTAGGCCTTAATCCGCAGTTCTCTAGGGTTATACGGCCCTCTCTTCCCCCCAGCGCCCTGGCCCTTGTCGCCAAACGCCGGGCCAGCGGTGGACGCATCCGACTCGTCATTCAGCCCCTCAGGAGCTGGGTAATGGTGTATCATGTTGAGAAGGCGTATGACGATGACCTATACTTTACGGTTAAGGTGGGCTATGAGGTTGGGATAGGTCTTTAAAAGCTTCTGGATGTGAAGTAGATAACCAGTCCTGTTCTCTATCGTATTCTCGGCT
Source organism: archaeon HR01 (assembly GCA_002898355.1). GTDB lineage: Archaea > Thermoproteota > Nitrososphaeria_A > Caldarchaeales > Caldarchaeaceae > HRBIN01. The sequence continues at coordinate 40,983 of BEHD01000011.1, forward strand.
TTTAAAGAGGGTTGATCGGCCCAGTGTTCAGATTGTTGTTCAGTAAAGACCCTGAGAAAGGTAGCACAAAGCCAGAGAAGCGGGCTTAACCGCCTCTCCCATTCTTCACCTCTGACAGTAATATGTCTAGACAACCGCCTAGCCCTCTGGGTTTACATCGGCCAAGGTAAGGGAGGAGCTGGCCGAGTTTATGATAAAAACATACAACCTGGGGGAAGTTTCAAAGGCTGATGTAGTATGGCAGAAAGATGAACTAAGTGGGGTAATCCTATCATTCAACTTGTTAAACGAGATGGGGAGAAGCAAACAACAAGAAGAATATGGATATTCAATTGTCTATAATTTCATGAAATTAGACATAGTTAAAGATACCGCAATATATACTGGGCAGTAGCGATATGTTAACGGAAAATGTCCGATGATAGTAGAATGAATAGACGTGAGATGCTGGCTTCTGTATTTGGCGCTGGTGTATCTCTCCTCCTAGCAAAGCCATTGTCGGAAAGAATCGGAGAGGAACCCGGAGGGGCAGGCTCTAAGAGGTGGGCCATGGTGATAGATGTCTCCAAATGCTATGGATGTTATGCATGCCTAGCCGCCTGCGCCGCTGAGAATAATGTCCCGATAGGTGTCTTTAGGACTTGGATTGAACGATACGTGAAAACCGAGGGTGGTGTGGTGTTTGTTCCTAAGATGTGTAACCACTGTGAGGAGCCTTCCTGTGTTGAAGTATGTCCAGTTAATGCAACCTACAAAGCACCTAACGGCGAGGTACTGGTGGATGACAGCGTCTGCATCGGATGTGGTGCATGCGTCCAGAACTGCCCGTATGGCGCTAGGTTCTTCAACCCAGTTAAAGGCGTCGCCGACAAATGCACTCTATGCAGCCACAGGATATATGAAGGGAAGCTGCCCGCATGCGTTGAGGCATGTCCAACAGGGGCACGAATCTTCGGAGACGTGAACGACCCAGACAGTGAGGTCTCGAAAATCGTTCGAGAAAGCTCTTTCTCGCGATGGAAGCCGTGGACGGGAAATAAGCCCATGACCTTCTACATAGGCATGCCAGAGGAGGCAAACAGGTGAAGGAGGTGAATGGTGATGGAGCAGTTCATTTATCCGAATGAGTTGGCGCAGCCAGTCATATGGGGTGTGTTGATCGCCGTCTACCCATACATAACAGGGCTGGTGGCCGGCTCGTTTATCATAAGCTCGCTCGCCTATGCTTTTGGTAACACTCGCTATAAGAAAGCTGGAGGAATAGCGGTGCTGCTGGCTTTTACCTTCCTGCTGATAGCGTCTCTACCACTCATTGCAGACTTGAAACAACCCGATAGAGCGTATGAGATATTCACGAGGCCCCACCTCATCGCAACGCCTTCAACACCTAACATATCTCCGATGGCTGTTTTCGGATACCTGCTGGTAGGCTACATAATTTTGATGGCTGTTGAAATAATCTTCCTCTGGAGAGCGGACCTAGTAGAGAAAGCCAACAGAGGAGGAAAGCTGAAAACACTGTGGAGAATACTCGCCCTCGGTGCGCGGGAAATTTCCGAAATCATGCTTAAACGTGATAAGAAGATTGTGACGGTTCTCGCTTTTGTAGGCATACCTCTCGCAGCACTGTTCCATGCATACGTGGGGTTCCTCTTCGGCAGCATGAAATCCAGGGTTCTCTGGGCGACACCCTTCATGGCAGTCGACTTTCTAGTTTCAGCAATAGTCTCAGGCATAGCCTTGCTGATTATTGTTTACTATGCCTTCGCGTCGCATGCAGGGAAGCTTGACAAAGTTGTTGTCTACGGTTTGTCGGGGCTGCTTGCGTGGACTCTGCTCGTTGACCTAGCGCTGAAAGGGGCTGACGAGCTTTACAGAGCATATCATAGAACAGCTAGCTGGCCGTATCTGCATACATTAAAGTTTGAGGTGATGGTCTCAACGGGTGTAATAGAGTTCATCATAGGTGGGGCTGTACCTCTGGTCCTGCTCCTAATACCCAGACTTAGAAGAAACATACCAATAGTCCTTCTCTCATCCTTCCTAACATTACTCGGTGTTCTAGCATATAGGTGGAACATGGTCATAGGCGGTCAGATAATATCAAGAACAGAACAGGGATTACTGTGGTATACCATGCCAATATTTGGAAAAGAAGGACTCATAGCATCTCTCTCAATCCTAGCAGCTGGAGTGTTTATCTTCACAATACTTTCTTGGATTTTCCCGTGGGATGGCAAGTATGCTACAGGTAAGGCCGGGGGTGAGGGTGTATGAATAGTAGGAGGGATGCGTTAAAGGGCGTAGTTGCCATTGCCTCGCTGGGGGCATTCCTAGCAGGCTACTACCCGACGATAGAGGAGATATTCAAGCCTAAGCGCCAGCTATATCTACCCGACCCCCAGAAGGGGGGTAACGTAAGATACGTCAACACAGTCTGCCTAGGTTGCAACGTAAGGTGCGGAATAAGAGTCCGGATAGTAAACTACAACGGAGTTGAGGTGATTGACAGAATTGAAGGAAACCCATACCACCCATACAACAGAGCAGTATCATATCACCAACAGGTCAGGAGATACACCCAACTGGACTACAGAACACCCGTTGATGAAGCATTAGCTAAGTGGCACGGCACACTGTGTGCAAGGGGGCAGGACGGGATACACTACGTCTATGACCCGTACAGGGTGGTTAAGCCGCTGAAGAGAGCAGGGCCTCGTGGAAGCGGCAAGTGGAAGGTAATCTCATGGGAGCAACTGATAAGAGAGGTTATTGAAGGTAGCGTAGTAGAGGAAACGGGCGAGAGATTACCTGGCCTCAAAGACTTCTTCATATACGGTAAGCTCAAAGGGGCTGGAGTGGAAGACCCAAACACCATTCTCTCCGAGATGAAGAAAGACATCGACGGATTGATGGCGAAGGCAAAAGACGAGAACGTGAGCTACGAAGAGCTGCTGGCAGCTATTGAGGAGTTCAAGTCTAGGTGGTCATCTAATCTAGCCCAATTTGGCCTGGGTCTTGGGGATGTTCTCATAGACCCAGATAGGCCAGACCTAGGGTTCCTGGCGAACAAGATAGTGTTCTACCGAGGGAGAGGGCAGGGGCATGCCGATTACTTCTACCAGCGGTGGACATACGCTCTAGGAAGCGTCAACTGGCTACGACACACCTCGGCGTGCCAGCTCGGATACTACGCAGGAAACAAGCTGTGGTCAGAGTATACCGATGTAAACGCAGACTTGATGGGGGCCAAGGTTGTGATAATGGCTGGTGCAAGCATGGGGAGGCAACACCCAGGAGCAACAGGCCAAGGACTGCTGATAGAGAGAGCCGTGGAGGGAGAGGTTAAAGTCTACTACGTAAACCCAACAGCCCCCAGAACCATGGGAACAAGAGGAACGATAAAATGGGTTCCGATAAAGCCAGGCGAGGACGGAGCTTTGGCGATGGGCATGGGTAGGTGGATTATAGAGAACAACAGATTCAACAGAGACTTCCTATCAATAACCAACTCAAACGCGGCTAAGGATGTAAGAGGATATCCGGTCCATACAAATGCCACTTGGTTGGTCATATACGAGGAAGGCCATCCACGCTTCGGAGAGCACCTCAAGGCAAGGGACATAGGCGTAGAGGATTCTGATAAGCCCGTAGTATCTGTTAACGGCAATTTCATGCCTTACGATGCCGTCGAGAAGGCTGACATAGAGTTCAATGGAAGAATCAAACTAGCATCAGGAGAAGAGGTTCAGGTCAAGACACCGTTCACCATACTTAAGGAAGAGGCGTTCAGCAGAACATTAGAGGAGTGGTCATCAATATGCGGCGTACCTGCTGAGACGATTATAGAGATGGCTAGAGACTTCACAGACAAAGCGCCACAGGCATCGACATACATACATAGAGGAGTCGGAATGCACCCTAACGGGGAATACTCAATATGGGCATACAGAACCCTTGACATACTGATAGGGAACCTAAACAGGAAGGGCGGCCTGATGGCTAGAGCCTCGGACACCAACTACAACAGCTACCTATACAACACAGGGAGCAGTGGCTTCGGCGAGCCAACTCGACTAGGCCCGCCAATAGATAGGCACGCCTACGCATACGAAAACACGCTGGAATACTGGCTTAAGAAAAAGAGGGGAGAGAACCCATATCCGGCAAAGAGGCCATGGTACCCGCTCACCCCTGAGGAGAGTTACACAGAATTCTTCGCGGCAGTGGCTGAGGGCTACCCATACAGCATTGGCGCTTTAATCATGTACTATGCCAACCCAGTTCTATCAGCAAACTACGGGCTTAAGTTCATAGAGGTTCTAAAAGATACAAAGATGCTCCCGCTCTTCATAGCGATAACAACCACGATAAACGAGACCTTCCTGTATGCGGACTACATAGTACCAGACACAACATACCTAGAGACAGGAACCCTAGGCATGCAATACCTGTATGCAACAAGCGGGGGTGGAACGTTAAACGAGGGCTGGAGGTCTCCCGCAATAATACCCATGACAGAATACATAGGCAAATGCCCCAACGGACATGATAGATGGGCCAGCATGTGGGAGTTCCTGATAGATGTGGCGAAAGGCCTAGGAGCTCCTGGATACGGAGACAAGGGCATACCCGGAGCTACGAAGAAGAAATACGAAGGACAGTGGTTCCCGCTTCAATGCTTATGGGAATACATAATGAGAGTTTACGCCAACGGCGCCATGGATGCCAAAGACCGCGGTTTAATCCCTGAGGAGGTCCCGGCCTCAGAGGTTGCCTTCGTTGAGCAGAACTATCCCATAGCCAGGTTCAAGGATATACTGCCCGAGGATGAGTGGAGAAATGCGGCATATTGCCTAGCTAGAGGAGGTGTATTCACGAAGTATGAGGAGTCGTTTGACGAAATGGGATATTCAAAGCGGAAGCCCTTCGGTGATGGGATAGCGAGGCTCTGGAACGATAAGCTGGCAAAGACCTACAACAGCATAACTGGTGAGAAGTTCTACGGAGGGCCCAAATACATACCAGCCGCAACGTACGCCCCAGTCAGTGGAAGAGGAGGCATATCCCCTGCTGGAACCCCGTTAAGGGAGATATGGCCATTAAACGAGTGGCCCCTAACGATTGTATACCTAACAGGCCCCCTGCTGACAAAACATAGAAGCCTGTTCTACTACTGGATAAGGCAGGTCCTTCCGGAAAACTTCGCGCTGGTAAACCCGAGGGATGCTGAGAGGATGGGGGTCAAGAATATGGAGCTGATCGAGTTGGAGACCCCCTACGGTGTCATAGAGATTGTGGCGGTTGTTGAGCCAACGGTTGTAGAGGGGGTTATAGCCATACCCTATGGACTTGGAAGATGGGCTGATACAGTAATCAAGAAACCCAGCTACTTAAAAGCCCTTAAAGACCCCGCAATCAAGCGAATAATTGAGGAGATACCGGAGGAAGTCAACATACCAGAGGAAGCGGTTAACCCACTAAAAACACTCCCACCACTCGTCAAACGCCTACTATTCACAAAAAGCCCAGCAGACTACTACATAACAGGCCTCAAACCGGATAAATGGAGATTCAACGGAGTAACACCCAACATAATACAGGCAGCAGACCCATCACTGGGAGATTGGCCACTCCTAAGCTGGGTAGGGGCAGCACAGGCATACTTCATCACACCGGCAAGAATAAGGCCGACAGGGAGGGAGAAGAGGCTGGAAGTCCCGCAGGTAATCTGGTAAACCCCTTAAACCACCCCCTACATTTTTATTCATGGCCCAAAATATGGGCAACGAAGATGAGATAGTTAGAACACGACAAATATTCTACAAAAACCTATACCTACTATTAAAACTCCTTGAGAACAGAGATTCAAAAGCCATCCCTATACTGGAAAAGATTAAGGAGCTTGAATGCAGCATCAACCCAGAAGACATGACATACGATGCATATTGTGAAATCCCCAACCTATTGGGTAGAATCGTAAGAAAAGACCTAGACCCAGCAGCCAGAAGACTATACCCGATGGCCCTAGAAGAGTTCTACCGGAACGCAGGATACGAACAAGAATCGGAGAAACCAGACCACATAACAACCATGCTAGCCTTCATGATACAACTCCTAAACGACGAGGAAGAAGCACTATTAACAAAAAACATAGACGAAATAAACAAGATAAGAAGAATACAACACCGCTTCCTCAACATACACCTAATACCACTACTAGAAAACTATGAACAAAACACACCAACAAAACAATTAATAAAATGCATCGGAAAATATCTAAAAGAAGACCTCCAACTACTACATTTTTTCCTCACAAAACAAACATCAAGATAGGAAAACAACCCAACTGTGGATCAGATAAAAACACTTCAGAAGATAATATTCGTTCTGTTGTAACATAATCTTTAAAGCTATTACGCCTTCACAATTGTCCTGGGTCGGCATGGGTTGAAGTTGCATGTACATCCTCAGTATCTCCTAGTCTCAGCATAGCCGTGAGAGTCATAAATAGCGTATACATGCTACAAGGCATCCATCATAGAAGATTCGGCACCTACCCTTTTGTATGTTTTGAGAATATTCGCAGGATATGGCCGGTGTTTAACGGGCCAAGGGAACTATGCTGGTTTCCGGTCAAGGCTTATATCCGAGAGACGGCACATCCCCAGACAGGTGTAAAGGGAGATGGATTATACGGCCAAGCTGGACGAGGCTAAGACCTTCGACGACGTCTATAGGCTGGTGAAGCAGGCCGTCCAGGAGAAACTTGGCCTCCGGAGGGCTGGAATGGGCCTTATACTGGCAGACCTACCCAACAACCTGGCGGCATTCCATGAGATAGGCTCCAACTCAATCGTCCTCAACAAAATACTCCTGAACGCCGTCTCAGCCCTATCAAAGAGTAAGAGGGAGCTCAACAGCTATGTCTTCGTAGTCCTCCTACACGAGTATCTCCACACCCTCGGGATAGACGAGTACGCCACGAGGGAGCTGGTGAAGGATATCGTAAGCTCATTCTTCCCAGCAGAACATATCGCGGTCAAGCTGGCGGCCACATCCCTCTACGATGTCTACCCACAGCTGAGGAATATACCCGCACCAGCCAGAAACTCGGAGCCGGAGCTGGTGAAGGACTTCGACACAGACTCCACCTCATACATAGGCTAGAATAAACACATCTTCAACGGCAGATTCAAAACATTATCGGCTTAAGTTAATAGGGACCCGTCTAAGACTTAAATACGATGTACCAGACGCAAAGGCGGTGAAATATTTGAACAGCGAAGAGATGGCTAGATTAAAGAAGCTTTTAAGCGGAGGTATCTCACCACTTCATCCCATTGTAATCAGACGTGCATCCAACGCCGTCATAGAGGACGTCAGAGGAAACCGCTACATCGACTTCACATCAGGCATCGGCGTAACAAACCTAGGTCACGCAAACCCGGAGCTGGTGGCTGTGGCGAGGGAGCAGCTGGAGAGGTTATGGCATATGGCTATACCCGTAGCAGGATACGAGCCTATCCTGAACCTGGCCGAGTCCCTTTCAAGGATATCTCCCGGCTCCTACAACAAGAAGACGGCCTTCTTCAACAGCGGAGCGGAGGCGGTTGAAAACGCTGTCAAAGCGGTCCGGAAAGCCACAAAAAGGCAAACCATCATCGCCTTCGAAAACTCTTTCCATGGAAGAACAAGCCTCACCATGGCCCTCACCGGCAAATACAAGCCCTACAAGCAGGATTTTGAACCCTTCGCACCGGGAGTCGAGCTTGTCCCCTACCCTTACTGTTATAGATGCCCCTTCGGACATGACTACCCGCCCTGCTGTATGCAGACGGTAGAATATCTGAGGAAGCATTTCGTCCACACCCGCGTACCTGGAGAGAAGATAGCCGCTGCAATAGCTGAGCCTATACAGGGCGAGGGCGGCTTCATCGTACCGCCTGACGGCTTCTTCAAGGAGCTCAAGTCCTTCCTGGACGAGTACGGGGCCAAGCTAATAGTGGATGAGATACAGACTGGGTTCGGCAGAACGGGAAAGATGTTTGCGATTGAGCATTTTGGCGTTGAGCCTGACATTATGACGGTGGGAAAGGCCATCGCCAACGGCCTACCCCTCTCAGGTATAGTGGGTAGGGCTGAAATCCTCGATAGCATACACGCAGGAGGCTACGGTGGAACTTACGTCGGCAACGCAGTGGCTTGCGCTGTAGCGGCCAAGGTGATTGAGATTTTCGAGAGGGACCGTATACCTGAGAGGGCTGCCGTACTGGGGTCGATGGCTGAGAGGAGGCTCAGGGAGATGTTCGAGGAATATCCCCTGATAGGTGATGTGAGAGGTAAGGGACTGATGCTGGCTGTGGAGCTGGTCACGGATAGGAGGTCCAAGAAGCCGGCTGAGGAGGCGGCTAGAAAGACTGTGGAGAAGGCGAGAGACAGAGGTCTACTACTCTTGAAGGCAGGCCTCCACAACAACGTTGTAAGGCTACATCCACCCATAACAATAGATGATGAGACATTCTCGAAAGGACTCGACATATTAGAAGACTCGATTAGAGAAGTCTCCAGGGAGGAGACTTAGCCCACATACTTCTCGATAGCCAACACAACCTGCCTCCTAGTTGAAACGTATACCGCCACGGCAGCCTTCACAGCATCCCAGACAAGAAACGGAATCATACCTATCCAAGCCGCAGAAGATATACTGTCCAGCAGTGATAATCCTCGGGTGAAGCTAAGCCATCCGGCTAGCCATGGTACACCTATCAAGTATATTATGGCCTCCCCCACAGCGGCACCCAACACTGCAGATGAAAGCCTTGGCATTCTCCTCCTGTATAGATAGCCGGCGGCAGCTGCAGCTAGTGGAAAGGAGGCTAGGTATCCCCCAGTGGGCCCTAAAAACACTTCCCATCCACCCCTGAGATTGGCGAAGACGGGCAGCCCTATTGCCCCCATCAATAGATAGATGAGTATCGAGACGAAGCCAACCCTAGGACCGCCCACCAGGCCGGCCAGAAGGACAAAGAAGGTCTGTAGGGTGAAGGGTACGGGTGATGTTGGGATTGTTATCTGGGAGCCGACTGCGGTTAAAGCGGCGAACAAAACAGCTAGAGAGATTTTCACCAGCAACATAACGCAAATAGAGCCATCCGAGATAAATATAATCGTTTAATTGTCACCACAGGTCGGAGGATGAATACGGAGAAATTTTTAACTATCGGTGAGGTGTAGCAAGGTATGAGGGGTTCAGGGTGGCATCCCGGTACGTCGGTACAGGTTTGAAGATTCTGGATGGGGCGAGATTCGTCACAGGCTCCAGCAAGTACGTGGATGACATAAAGCCATACAATACCCTTTACGGCGTATTTGTCAGAAGCAGATACGCCCACGCTAAGGTCCTCGGCATAGAGACTAGGGAGGCTTTGTCCATATCAGAGGCGGTCGCTGTTTTCACGGGCGCTGAATCCAAGATGGCGCCTATACCAAAGATGGGTATGAGCGGTCTCAAGGAACCCGATGTATATCCGCTGGCTGTTGGGAAGACAAGGTATGTGGGCGAGCCTATAGCCCTCTGCGTGGCCAGGGACCTCTATGCAGCGTATGACATGGCTGAGAGGGTCAGGATATCCTATGAGCCTTTAAAACCGGTGCTTAGCCCGGAGGAGGCTTCAACATCGGAAATTCTACTGTATGAGGAGTTGGGTGGAAATACCGCTTTAAGACTGGAGTTTAAAGGAGGCAACATAGAACAAGCATTCATGGAGGCTGACAAAGTTATCAGGAGAAAGATCAGGATACACCGTACTACTGCCGCATCGCTGGAGCCCAGAGGGACGGTCGCCCAATATGATAGGGCCACGGCCAGTTTAACGGTCTGGTCAAGCACCCAGTTCCCCCATATACTCAGGACCCACATCTCAAGATACTTCAACATACCCGAGAGCAAGGTTAGAGTGATAGCCTGTGATATCGGTGGCGGGTTCGGAGTCAAGGCCCACATCTTTAGGGAGGACCTAGCCTTATGCCACGCCAGTATAGAGCTTGGCCAGACTATAAAATGGTTCGAGACCAGGTCAGAGTTCCACCAGTCCTCAATCCATGAGAGGGAGCAGGTGCACGATATCGAGATAGCCTTCAAAAAAGATGGAACGGTACTTGCTGTAAAAGATAGATGCTATGCAGACCTTGGTGCATATGGAGCTCCACCATGGGGTGGGGGAGCTCTCTCCATGTTCACCAGCGTCCTTCTGCCAGGTCCGTACAAGCTCAAGGCATACGTCAGCGAACATATAGCAGCATACACCAATAAAGGCCCCTACGGCGCGGTCCGGGGTCCCGCCCTCCTCCAAGCCAACTACGTTATGGAGAGGGTGATGGATGCTGTTGCGAGGGAGTTGGGGTTAAGCCCCGCCGAGGTGAGACTTCGCAACCTCATCAAAAAGACAGACCAGCCCTACACAACCCTTGGCGGTCAAGTATTTAACTCCGCCAGCTTCGAGGAAACGTTACAAAGACTCCTCCAGATTATAGACTATCAGAGGCTGAGGGAGGAGCAGAAAAGGCTGAGGAGGGAAGGGGTCTATATGGGTATAGGATTCTCTATCCTGGCCGAGTATGGCGCATTCGGGTCCGCCGTTAACAGCATGTTCGGTATGGGCGGATATGACTCTGTCAAAGTGGTTGTTGAGCCATCCGGAGCAGTCACAGTTTACACCGGACTAGTAAACATCGGTCAAGGTATAACGACAGCCATAGCCCAGACGGTTGCCGACAGATTACAGATACCTATCGAGAAAATCTCAGTGATCTCAGGAGATACATCGTCAACACCCTACGGCATAGGCTCCCACAGCAGCCGTGGCGGCATAATAGGTGGGAATGCCGCAGCAATAGCATCTGAGAGAATAATTCAGAAGATGAAGCAAGTAGCCGGAACCCTGCTGGAGGCCGACCCCCGGGATATCGAGTTCACACGAGGCCGTTTTCATGTCAGGGATGATCCCTCGAAGGGTATTGGATTTATGGATGTGGTTCAGACAGCGTATGTTAACGCCCATAAACTGCCGGCTGGTTTGGAGCCGGTTTTGGAGGCCACCTCCTATTACGAACCTACAAGCCCAATAACTTGGGCCAACGCCGCCCACGCCTCAATTGTTAGGGTCGACCCTGAGACAGGACAGGTTAAGGTCGAGAAATATTATGTAGTGGAAGACTGTGGTAACGTGATAAACTCGGCAGTAGTGGAGGGGCAGGTGGTGGGCGGTGTTGTAATGGGTATAAGCCACATACTCTATGAGGATCTGGTGTACGACAGTGCAGGGAATCTTCTAACATCCAGTTTTTCAGACTATTTGGTAGCTTCACCAGCCGAGGCTCCAGATATAGAGGTTGAACTTTATCCAACACAGGCTTCCGATAACCCCGGCGGATACAAGGGTGTGGGCGAGGGCGGGACTATAGCCTCCCTTGCTGCGGTGGCTAATGCTGTGGATGACGCCTTGAGAGAGTTCGGCTGCGTGATAGAGGATGCACCCCTGACACCCGCCTATATCCGGTCAATAATAAGCCGGACTTAGCAATACACATTATCTTGACTGCGTCCTCCGGATGGCCGGTTTTCACATTGGCCGTTATGGCCTGCCATCTTTTGTTAGTTATACGGCTTGGTAGGGGGATGGCTTTAAATCTGCTCGAAAAAGTTAATACCATCAAATTGGTTTTCCCAGCTGAGAGCTAAGATGGTTGGTGTTAGGCTGGAGAATGTGTCGAAGAGTGTTGTCGGCGGTACCAGTATAAAGGGGCTCAACCTAAATATTTCTGATGGGGAGTTTTTCGTCATAGCGGGGCCTCCGGGTTCGGGTAAAAGTCTTGTCCTTAGACTTGTGGCGGGTCTCGAGAAACCTGATGAGGGTGAGATATATTTGGGAGATGAACGTATTACTGACCTGCCACCCCATAGAAGGGGCGTGTCCATGGTCTTCCAATCCCTTGCACTCTATCCAAACAAAACCGTCTTCGATAACATCGCCTTCCCTCTGAGGATAAGAAAAGTATCTGAGAGCACGGTTAGGAAGAGGGTGAACGAGGTGGCTCAGTTCCTGCGGATAGAGCATGTGCTACACAAATATCCTAGGTTCTTGAGCGGTGGCGAGCAGCAGAGAGTGGCAGTAGCCCGTGCCATGATATTAAATCCTAGAGTCTTCCTATTCGACCAACCACTGGCTAACTTGGATGCTGTTATAAGAATTGCCATGAGGGATGAGATTAGACGCATTGCCAAGGAGACAGGCATCACCTCCATCTATGTCACACACGAAAACGTCGAGGCTTTATCCATAGGTGACAGGATAGCCTACATGGAGAAGGGCAAGATAGTGGAGATAGGAACTCCGGAAGACTTTCTAAAAAACCCGCAAGATTTCCGAGTGGCCAGATATTTCGGCGATGTAAACTACGTCCAGCTATTGGCTGAAAATACGGATGGAAGGAGTTCAGTCACATTTCTGAACAGGAGAATCGAGGTATCTCCGAACCATTCGAAGATAATCCTAGCATTCCACATTAATGAGGTCAAACTGGGAGTCAATGAACTAGGTGATAGATATCTAACTGGGGAGGGGGAGGTTGTCATGGTTGAGGAACGTGTGAGGAACCGGGTATGCTCCATCCGACTGGGCGACGGCGTTGAGCTTAGGGCTATAACTGACAAGCGCTTTGAGATAGGTGAGAGAGTCAAATTCGCCATAAGTCCAGATAAAATATATCTCTACGATGGCGATACTATGTCGAGGCTGAGCTGAGAAGCAGGTGTGGATAATAGCCGAATACTAGGAAGATTTTTTGAAACAATATCGCTTCTCATATTACTCTTCTTCATTTATATCCCTTTTTTCTGGGCTGTCAGCACGTCCTTCAAAGGACCTCAAGAGTGGGCCGCTAGACCTCCAACAATAGTACCGACCAACCCAACGATAGCCAACTACCTTATCCAGTTCCAGCAGCTCCCACGCGAGATATACGGGTCTTGGTATGCAGCCTACGGGCCCGCAACACCCTTTATAGTAAACAGCCTGATCGTAACGGTATTGACCATATTTCTCACATTTGGGGCGGCTCTATCCATGACCTATCTATCAAAAATCTCTAGGGTTATATCCCGTATGTCTCCCCACTTCCTCTTTGTTGACGCCATACCAAAAATATCCATGGCGGTAGGCTTTCTCGCCTTATTCACTCTATTAAGGGGTTTGTATGACAGCTACTATGGATTATCCATAGCCTACCTGGCCGAGACATTGGGCCTCGCAATCATTACCCTCCGCATATTCTATGAAAGCCTTCCGCCAGACATCGAAGAGAGCATGATGCTTATGGGTTATGGGAGGTTTAGAGCATTCATATCCAACTTTTTCTCCAACTGCAGGACGGCTCTGCTCCTAGCTATTTTTCTAACTTTTGTTTTTTCTTGGCAAGACTTCACATACGCTCTTATTCTTACCAACTTCAAATCCACCGTAACCGTGAGGCTGGCCTCTTTCACACATGAGGTGGGGGAGTTGTTCGGGCCTAGGGCAGCCCTATCAATCTTAATCGGCGTACCAGCCTTAATCCTAACGCTAGCCCTCTTCTCCCGAATCAGGGAATACTATCCCAACGTACAACTATATGAGATGACAGGCTCGAAAAAATATCCGCAGCCCCGTATAAAGTCGGAGCCACTTGCAAGCATTCCATTCCTACTTCTATACATCATGCTTTTGATAGCACCCTTCATCATGTCCGGTCTATACTGGTTCCTTTTACCATCGGAATTACCTGCATCACAGAGGCTCATATTACAAGGCGTGAGATATGCAGACGCCTTGACAAGCCATCAATACATGCTATCCCTGCTGCGAACATGGATTATAACAGTCATAACCATCGCATCCACCATTTCAGCGGGTCTTTTAACAGCCTACATCACGGTGTATGAAGGGGGTGGGTGGAGAAGATATCTTCTCTTCCTGACTATGATACCCCTATTCATACCGCCCATAGTTTCTGGATATATCTTCCGGATAATCTTCTACCCCTCCGGCCCGACTGAGGCGTTTCTGGAGTTGTTGGGGATACCTAAAGTTACGTGGTTATCCGACCCAGCCGGGGCCCTAGCAGCGGTGATCACAGCTAATGTGTGGTCAAGCATACCTTTCGCCGTTTTGATAATGTATGGTGGTGCGAGAACTGTTGGTAGGGAATACTGGATGTCTTCGATGGTTATGGGTGCTGGGAGATTGAGGACATTTACCTCTGTTATCGTCCCAAGGCTTTGGAGATATATCCTGCTCACCACACTCCTAGTAAGCATCCACACCTTTGAAATATTTGACATCCCCTACATAATGACCTTCGGAGGCCCGGGAACAGCCACCGAGACTGTGAGTTTCTACATCTACAACAACGCTATAAAGGCCGGAGATGCGGCGCTAAGCTCAGCCCTATCAGTCATCACGGGGGTCATCCAAATCCTATACACATATCTCCTCATACACATGCTCAGACGTTTTTAACGGCGAGAGAGGCAGCCTTCAAAATATTGCCGTCTTTTTGGGAGTAGATGTAAACACGTCTAGACGGTACGTGAAGATAGACTGATGTGTTGGGTCTCAACTCCCTCTCGGAAACTACCTTTACCGTCTTTCCTCCGGAATCAACCAGAAATATGTTCTCCAAAGCCGTTCTTTCAACGGTCTTGATAACCCCTGTCATCAGCAGCCCGTCCACCTCCACATCTTTTGTAGGAAGAACCTCAACATCCTCAGACCTGAAACCGATAATCACCTTATCATCCGGCAACTGGTCCAGTGAGACTGGGAAGGGTCGAACCAGCTCCGGGGCCTGGATAACCGTTTTCCCATCCCTTCTCTCCACCACACCATTAATTAGGTTCATAGGCGGTGTCCCTACAAAACTGGCCACAAAGACCGATGAAGGCCTATAGTACACCTCCTCAGGAGTCCCTATCTGCACAATCTTACCGCTCTGCATCACTGCTATCTTATCGCATACCGAGAGGGCTTCCAGCTGGTCATGGGTTACGAAGATGGCTGTGATGTTGAGTAGCCTCTGAATTCTCTTGATGTGTCTCAGAGTCTCCATCCTAAAGGTTGGGTCGAGGTTGCTGAGGGGTTCATCCAGTAGGAGGATGCTCGGGTTGTATATTATGGCCCTTCCCAGCGAGACCAGCTGCATCTGGGCCGGCGTCAACTTGCCGCCTTTAACATTCAGAATATCTCCAAGCCCCAAGAGCTCAGCTGTCTCCTTAACCTTCTTCGCTATCTCGCTCTTGGGGTATTTTCTAAGCTTTAAAGGATAGGCTAGGTTGTCGTAAACGTTCATGTTGAAGAATATTGCGTAGCTTTGAAAGACCATTCCTATGTTTCTCTGCTGTGTAGGAAGCTTCGTCACATCCCGGCCGTTGAAGAGTATCTTTCCATCCGTCGGTGTTTCTAATCCTGATATACAGTAGAGTGTCGTTGTCTTACCGCATCCCGATGGCCCTAGTAGGCCGAAAAACTCTCCAGAGCTTACCTTGAAGCTTACGCCGTTAACTGCTGTGAAGCGGTCGTAAACCTTTACTAGGTTGACAACTTCCACCTCGGTCATCTTCTCCCCTTTAGAGCACCTAGCGTCAGTCCGACTACTAAATATTTCTGGACTATATACCCGAATATGACTGCTGGTATTAGGGCGATAAGCCCTAGAGCGGCCATAGGACCGTACTGATAGCCACCTCCCAGCTGTAGCTGGCTTATCGTTACAGGGATTGTGGTCGCCCTGCCTCCCACTGTGAACATTAGGGCGAAGGCGTATTCACCCCAGTTTATGATGAAAGTGAAGAGGGAGGCGGCGAGCATGCCGTTCTTAACTATGGGGAGAACAACCTTAAAGAAGGCTTTCACATGTGAGAGTCCGAAGAGGACGGCCGAGTCTTCTATATCCCTCGGTATTTCATCGAAGAATGTCTTCATTATCCAGACGACATATGCCACACTGACAGCCATGTAGATTAAGGAGAGGCCCCAATGAGTATCCAGCCACCTGATAAGGCTGAAGACTACTATGAGAGGTATAGCTATCGCAACTGGCGGAAACATTCTAGTGGCTAATATGAAGATGTATGTGAAGAGGCCTCCAGTCCGGTGCCTGGATATGGTGTATGCAGCCAGTGTGCCTATGAAGACAGCGCCGACTGTGGCTGAGACGGCGATTATCACGCTATTGATTATGTTAGGTACGGCACTGGGGCTGGCTGAAAACCCTCTCCCAAGCGCCTCCAAAACACTCTCCCTAAGTGGTGTGTTTGGCTCGGAGAAGAGGACGACAAAGTTCTCAAATCTAAGCTCATTGGGAATCCAGACTGGCGGGTATGCGGACCACTGGCCCGGAAGTTTAAAGGCTGTCGACGCCATCCAATATATTGGGAATGCCGCAACTAGGGCTGCGAGACATGCCAGCACTGTTCTTACAATCTTCCATGGATTAGCCATGCCTCTACGACCTCGCATAAATCGACCGTGTCATTAAATATGTGGCGAGGCTTAGGGCTAAAAGAACCACTACTGCCCCTGCGGCTATGTATGCGGTTCTGAGGGTGAGAAATCCTTCCTTGTATAGGTAAATTGATAATGTCTCCGTAGCTACTCCAGGTCCTCCAGCGGTCATGAAGACGGCAACATCGAATAGCTTGAAACTCTCTAAAAGCCTTATAATAATTGCTATTAGGATGAAGGGCTTGATGTAGGGCAGGAGTATATCCTTTATCACTCTTAATTCTGAGGCTCCAGCTATCCTCGCGGCCCTAATCTGGTCCTGAGGGACAAGACTCAGCCCCGATAGGGTGATGAGAAAGACTAGAGGTGTCCACATCCATGAATCTGCCATGATAACGGATACGGGCGCCATCTCCGGTGAAGACAGCCACCGTATCTCTATATTCTGACCTGTAAGCATGCTTAGGAAAGCATTTACAGGGCCCCTCGTAAAGAGCATTATATAGAACATCAGAGCGACTATGAGAGGGGAAGCCATCATAGGCATAATCATAACTGTTGATAATATTCTTCTGCCGTAGACACCATAGTAGAAGAGGAGGGCTAATGCGAGCCCCACACCTGTCTGGACCAGCACACCGGCCAGAGCAAATATCGTTGTTCTCAACACAGCGCCTAAATACCTAGCGTTAGTTAAGATGCTGATGTAGTTGTCAAGCCCAACCCATTTCGCATCCAGCGGGTTCGCCGATACGGCTGGCGACCAGTTGGTGAAGCTCAGGTATATGGCTAGTATAAAGGGGGCCATTACTATGCCCCATAGGAGAACCTCTATGGGGAGGATAAACAGTGTCTCTATCCTTCGCAGTGCACTGAGACGGCCAGCCACCGCCTACACCTAATCGCCAATAAATAAATAAGAAAAGATTACGCCCAGCCCACCATCTCCCGGTATCTGGGCGGGTAGAACTGCTTCTGGAAATTCCACTGATCCCTCAGCTTACCTAGCTTTCCCTCGCTTTCGATCGTAGATATTATATTCTTCCACTCTTCCTCAGCCTTCGCCAGAGCGTCTTCAGCACTCTGCTGTCCGAGGTAGTATGGGTTGAACTCGGCTCTCAGCTTATCAAGCAGTATAAAGGACCTAGGTATTGTGAATGGTGGAGCGCCGTTGTTGTAGTTATCCAGCAGATTGAGGAGGTTTGGCGCATATATCTTCACTATACTTGGGTGTAGGAAGTGTCCGTATCTGAATGGGTCGAACCATCCCGGCTTTGAGATGGCCACGGTGCTGTTCTTGGGTGCGGTGATCCACTGTAGGAAGAGATATGCCATCTCCTGGTCTGGTGCATATTTGTTCTGGAATGCCAGGACCCCCCCGAAGTATCCGCTGACGTAAACCCTTTCACCGTTCGGGTGTATGTGATGAGGTATGTGGAACTGCTCGATCAGGTTAACAACCTTGGAGAAGGATGGGTCGTTGACGTATTTTGCAAGCGAAGGCCATTGGAGGCTTACGAATGCTTTTCCAGCTGGGACATCTGTATACTGCTCTGTGAAGTCTCCTGAGAAGACTATGTCGTCCATGTTCTGAGTTATCTCCTGCTGCTCCTTCAACGCTTCGAGTGCTTTTTCATTGTTGAAGTCTGGCTTGATGTCGTCTGTCAGGTATTTCCCACCCCTCGGGAAGTATCTGAGGGCCCAGTCGAAGTTGCTGTATCTCCTCTCCCTATAGTTCCACGCGCCTCTTGTTCTGTTTCCTGCTGTCGTAAGGTTTAATCCGTCAACAAACTTAACCAACGAGTTGTAAAGCTTCCAGTCCCATAGATTGGGGTCGGGTATCCTGTTACCTGTCTGTTGAGCGAACCGATCATTGATTGATGGGTCCCTAGCAATATCCATCCTAACCAGCATACACCATACATCGCCGTCGGCTACGAAAGAAAATCTCCTCCCCAGAACGTTTCCTACAGAGGCGCAGAGTGGATGTGGTGGGCTAGCATCCGCATTTAACAGGTTGTTTTCATCCAATCCCACTGGGTCGTAGTTGGGGTCGTATTTCTTGACGTATTCAGTCAAGTCGGCTGTGAGGCCTGCGTCTTCGAAGTCGCCTATAACCTCTCCCGGTGGCGCGCAGGTAAGATGCCAGGAGCCTGTCTTGGCAGCTGCCTCTGGGAGAATCTTGGCGTAGGATTCGCCGTACGGTACCTCGAAACTCTCCACCTTTATTCCCGTAAGCTCCTCCCATAGTGGGAAGGACCAGCTCCAGTTAACCGTTGCACCGGCCGGTGTCATGATTACTATCTTATTCTGTGTAATCTTACCTTGTCTGACAAGCTCCCGGGCTGCGTTAACGGCTCTCTCTTCCGCTGTATATGGATATGCTGCGCCACCTACCCCGGGTGCGGTCACTGTGGCCGTGCTGGTGACAGTCGTTGTAACTGCTCCCTGCCCCCCAACTGTCTGGGTAACAGTGCTAGTTTCTGTGACCGTCCTCACCTGCTGTCCGCCAGCTGAGGTGGCCACTGAGCCTATCACTCCACCCACGACAAGTCCTGCGACTGTTCCTCCAACAACTCCGAGAAACCTCCTCCTTCCAACATCTTGCTTCTCAGACATATCTCATTTCACTACGTTTTTTTAAGTTAGCAGTCGGATAAAAACTTTTACATAATCCATCAGCGAGCCGGATGGACTTTATGAATTCACGCATCCTGATACGATTTCCAGAATATTTTGAGACTATCCCTACGACTCCCACATCCTCCTACTTTAGTTAACGTTTAAATTTCTTCTGGGAGGAATGTTATCAACATGTATAGAGTAGGTGTTGATGTCGGAGGCACCTTTACGGACTTTCTCATAAGTGATCTGGAGACTGGTGGTGTGGAGGTTTTCAAGCATCCGACAACTCCGGAAAACCCTGCGTTAGGTATAGTTGAGGGACTGAAGCTAGCCAAGATAGATTTTTCAAAGGTAGGCATGATCTTGGTTAGCACTACAGTCGTGACGAACGCCCTTGTGATGCGTAGGATACCCAGGGCTGCTATAATCACTACTAGGGGATTTCGCGGGGTTCTGGAGATTAGAAGGGGTACTAGGGAGGATATATGGGACCATTACAGAGACCCCGCACCACCTCTAGTTAAGAGGAGAGACATCTTCGAAGTTGATGAGAGGGTGGACTACAGTGGCCAAGTCCTCCAGGAACTAGACGGCGAAGGCCTACGACACGTCTGCTCAATAATAAGGAGGCGGGGAATAAACGTGGTGGTCGTCCATTTCATCAACTCTTACATCAACCCCATCAACGAGGTTAAAGCGGTGGAGATTTTAAAGAACGAGCTCCCCAACGCCTTCATCAGCGCTTCACATGAGGTAAACCCCGAACCATTCGAGTTCGAGAGATTGAGCACCACAGTCATTAATGCTGTCTCAGCCCCAGTTGTGAAAGAGTTTATGGAGTCGCTGGAATCTATGCTGGCTGAATACGGTTTCAACGGCTCAGTCCTACTAATACATCAGGGTGGCGGTGTCATGACGCCCAACGCAGCCTTAAAGTATGCTGCAAGGCTGGCCGGCTCAGGTCCTATGGCTGGAGCCATGGGAGCCTACTCTATATGCACGGCCACCGGCTTGAAAAACGCTATTGGACTAGATAGTGGAGGTACAACGGCCCTAGTATCCCTCATCTACAATGGCGAGGTTAGGATGAAGAATGAATGGAGTATAACCTATGGTGCACCCATTAGGATGCCTGCGCCTGACGTAGTAACCATAGGTGCTGGTGGTGGAAGTGTTGCATGGATAGATGAGGCGGGTGTTATGCATGTAGGGCCCATCAGCATGGGTGCAGACCCCGGCCCAGCATGTTACGGAAAGGGAGGGCGTGAGCCCACACTAACAGACGCCAACGTAGTAACTGGAAGACTTAACCCCAACATGTTCCTGGGAGGGAGGATGAAAATCTATCCAGAGCTTGGCGAGAAGGCTATCGCAGAAAAGATCGGCAAACCCCTCGGATTATCCACTATGGAGGCCGCTGAAGGCATCATCAAGGTCGCTGTCACCAACATGGCCAACGCCGTCCGATTAATCTCGATAGCCAGAGGATATGACCCCAGAGACTTTACACTGGTAGCCTTTGGAGGTTCTGGACCGTTACATGCAGCCATGGTTGCGAGGGAGCTGGGAATCCCCCGAATAGCAATACCGCCTTGGCCGGGGATAACATCAGCCTACGGCACACTAACTATGGACGTCAGACATGATATACTTCAGACATTTATCAAAACTTTGAGCAATTTAACACCCAAAGACCTAGAGGAAATTTTCAGCTCCATGGAGAAATCCATGTTTGATATCTTGAGGGGTGAGGGGTTCAAAGACGAGAAAATCAAGATAAGAAGGGCCCTCGATATGAGATATTTCGGCCAGTGGAGAAGCCTCACAATCCCAGTTGATAAGCCTGTGGGACAGCTAAACGAAATTGCTGAGAGATTCCACTCTGAACATGAAAGGGAGTACGCATACAAAGACCCAGCCAACGAGATAGAGGTCTACGCATGCAGGCTCGCCGGAATAGGTGTAATAGATAAGGTGAGGCTACCCACGATACCCAGAGGGGTGGACAGCTCTGAGGCATTTAAGGGAAGCCGTAAAGTCTTCTTCCAAGGTGATACCGTCGATTTCAAAATATACGACCGTTGGAAGCTCAAGGCCGGAAGCAGGATAGCCGGCCCAGCAATAGTGGAGCAGATGGATACAACAACCCTAATCCCAGAAGACTTTAATGCCTGGGTTGACTCCAATGGTATAATATTCTTTGAGGTGAAGGGGCAGTGAAGACCAGTCTGCCAGACTTGTATAAGATGTATGAGGTTGACGAGGTAAAGCTTGACAACATAACCTTCGAAGTCCTCAAAAACGCATTCATAACCCTTGTAGACCAGATGTCCGAACAGATTCTGAGAACCTGTTACTCATTCGTAATATACAATAGAGATTTCAGCTGCTGCCTCAACGACTTTAAAGGCGACACAGTAATGCAAGGCTCCCAAGACATCGCTGTTCACGTCGGTACATTACATTACACGGCAAAATCTGTGCTGGAATATTTCGGAGACGAAATATATCCCGGCGACGTCATAGCCCTCAACGACCCCTATCTTGGGGGGACACACTTCCCCGATGTGCGAATTCTCAAGCCAATATTCCATAACGGCGAGCTTATAGCCATAACACAGACCAACGGCCACTGGGCTGATGTAGGAGGCTCAGTGCCGGGCTCCTTCAACGTCTTGGCCAGGGAGCACTACGCTGAGGGGCTAAGGATAACACCTGTGAAAATATGGGAGAAGGGTCAGTTCAGAAGGGATGTAGCCGACCTCATAGTCAATAACATGCGAGTCCCTCAGGAGAGAATGGGTGACCTGAAGGCACAAGCCACCGCTACCATGGTAGGTGAGAAATATCTACAACATCTAATAGAGAAGTATGGACTAAGAACGGTGCTGGCAGCATTCAAAGCATCCCAAGACTATGTGGAAAGAATTCTCAGGGAAAGGATTAAGACACTGCCGAAAGGCCGCTGGGAGACAGAAGACTACATAGACTATGACCCCGCCGGCGAATATGATAAACCGGTTAGGATAAGGGTAGAGATGGAGATCTCCAACGACAGAATACACTATGACCTCACCGGCTCAGACCCCTATGTCGGCACCTTCCTAAACGGCGCATTCGGCTCCTCCTTTTCCGCAGTAATAGCCGGGACCAAATTCTTCTTCCCAGATATACCGTTGAACTCAGGCTTCTATAGGGTTGTCAACGCCACACTTCCAGAAAACACCGTTGTCAACGCACCGTGGCCTCTCCCCGTCACGGGATTCTGCTCCGGTGCCTATGAAAAAATAATGAACAGCATTATAGAGCTGTGGTCCCATCTAATACCTGACCGAGCTATGGCCTGCTCCTTCAACCTAGAATATTTGCTGGTTGGTGGCTGGGATAAGAGACCGGGATATAACCGCCACTTTATGTGGTATGATTGGATGGTTGGGGGATACGGGGGGAGGAATGGGTTGGATGGCTCCAACGCGTCGGCACCCCTCTTCGGGATGGGCCTATCCGTGCAACCTCTCGAGGGACAGGAGAGGCTGAACCCTGTTCTGACTATAAAGCATGACATAATACCGGACTCAGGAGGGCCTGGAAAATGGCGAGGCGGATGCGGCGTGGAGAAGGGTGGCATAATAACAGCCGCTGATAGAGTGCTAATGTCCTACATGGCTGACCGGGAGAGAATCATAAGCTGGGGTATAATGGGCGGACTACCCTCGATAAAGATGGGGGTCAAGCTGATATCTGGAGACGGAGAAAAATGGTTGGGCTGCTATTTCTCAGGTATTCCCCTGAAGACAGGCGACAGGTTCACCCGGCCATCTGCAGGGGGAGGCGGATATGGAGACCCTCTAGAAAGAGACCCTAAGCTCGTTCTAGAAGATGTGATTGACGGATATGTCACAATATCTAGGGCCAGAAAAGACTATGGAGTAGTCATCAAGGCCATCGACGAAGAGTTAGGTCACTACGAGATTGATTACGAGGCCACAGAAAAGGAGAGGGATTTCATAAGGAAAAACCGTCTCAGCTGGCTAAAGGAAGACCCGGAAAAGGTTGTCGAACTTCTAAAGAGAGGCGAGATCGACGAGTTAGATGCAGTTAGGAGATACGGCGTCATAATAGATTCTAGAACAGGAAAAGTCCTACATAAGACAACAGAGGTTTATAGGAAGCTAATATTCACCAAGTCGGCAAAATATTGGAAGGCTTAATGATGGGATGATATTAAAGAAGGGCAGTCAAGAGGTTAAGACGAAGGACTCTGTCATCCGCAATATAGCTACAGCTGCAAAGGCTATAGGGTTAACATTCTATCGAGGGCTGGGCCCCAACGGAATGAATATCTTTGTCTGCGACGAGAAAGGCGACACATTCTACGCCCATGACGCATATACAGCCTTGCAAGCCATCCGCAATAGCATGAGTCATCCAGTTGCACGTCTAATCCATGAAGCCGTCAAGACCATAGACGATAATGTTGGGGATGGTGGTAAGATTTTCTGCATACTTCTGGGAGAAGCGATGAAGAACGCCGAAAAGCTGCGGGAGGAAGGTGTTAGAACCGCAAACATCATAGCAGGATACAGTGCAGCGATAAAGAAATCGATTGATCTTTTAGACAGCTTAGCGATAAACGTTGACGAGTCAAAACTTTTTCATCTCATCCAACATGTCATCCACAGACTTCCACTCTCAAATATTGAGAGGGATACAATCACAGACTTGGTCATTGAAGCTATAAAATATGTGACAGCTGATGGAAGTGAGTTCGACCCATACTTTGTGAAAGTAAAGAATAAGCTTGGCGGCGACGTGAGCGGCAGCTTTCTCGTAAAAGGAGTTGTTATCGACAAGATCTGGCCGGGGTATATTCAGATGCCACAGTACGTGGAATCGCCAAAGATCGCCCTATTGACAAGTCCTATCGAGATAAAGAAGACAAGCCTGAAATACGAATATGTTGTTTCGCCTAAAGATGTCAACGGCCTGAAGAATGTTAGGGATGGTGTGAGCGAGTTTTACAAGAGCGCTGTACGCCATATAGTCTCGACAGGTGCCAAGGTTGTCCTATCCCGTAAAGAGCTTCATGACGAGGTCTTGGAGGGTCTGTCCAGGGAAGGTGTAATATCTGCATACCGATTCAACGATGAGGAGATATTATTTCTATCTAGGGCTACAGGGGCCAGACCTGTTCACAATCACGAGCTTCTAACCTCCGCCGATCTAGGTGAGGCCGATATAGCAAGACAGTTTAAGATAGGGAATGAGAGGTGGATCTTGATCGAGGGATGCAAAAGAGGCTCGGCCTGCACAATTGTTCTGAGGGGTAATTCCTTCAAGGCTCTCAAGATGTATGAGAAGGCTGTGACAAAATCTCTTAGAGTTGCAAGGTCTTTTCTGCTTGATCGGCGGGTTCTACCCGGAGGTGGTGCAACCGAACTTTACATATCTCAGAGGTTGAAAGAATGGGCGCACAATTTGCAGGATCAGAAGTCTTTGCCTGTCTTGAAGATGGCAGACTGTTTCGAGAAGATACCGTATCTTCTGGCCTTGAACACTGGTAAAGACCCGTGGGAGCTATTAACTAGACTTAGAAGCCTCCACTTCAGGGGTTATCCAAGGTATGGAATTGATTCTTTTGGGGTTCTCGACGATATGGTTGAGAAAGGTGTTATAACACCTATTAAGGTCGTAGAAAATATTCTCAAGATCTTGGATGAAGTTCTTCAGCAGCTACTTCGCGTGGAGAATGTTGTTATTGCAAGGCAGATCAAAGGGAACGTTACCACACGTTAAGTCTCCATATAGGGTAGGCCGCCGTTCTCTAAGACCTCATTAATCCAGCCGGTGTAGAAATCGCCCTTTTGAAAGTTGGGTGTCACCATAACCCCTATTAGAAACGGTATGTTAGTCTTAATCCCGTTTATCTTGAGGTTTTTCAGGAAGTGAATTATATTGTTTATGGCTTCAGTCCTTTCGCTGCCGTAAGATACCGCCTTTGCGATCAGCGGGTCATAGAATGGGGAAACTGTTACGCCGGGCTCTAGTGCATGGTCGAGGCGGACATGATCATGTGCCGGGTATGCGAAATCAGTTATAACGCCGGGGGATGGGAAAAAGGTTTTGGGGTCTTCAGCGTATATCCTGCATTCAATGGAATGGCCTTTTGGCTCCTGATCGTTTTCTAAAGGCAGCGTCCGGTCTAGGGCTACTTTTAGCTGTAGCTCGACAATGTCCAGCCCTGTAGTCATCTCCGTGACGGGATGCTCTACCTGAATCCGTTTATTCATCTCCAGAAAGTAGAATTTTCCAGAGCTATCCCTCAACATCTCCACCGTTCCTGCATTGACATATCCGACCTTCTCTGCGTATCGCTTTGCCAAATCATATATGTACTGTCTTATTTCTTTGGAGACCACCGGAGATGGCGCCTCCTCTATAATCTTCTGATATCTTCTCTGTATTGAGCACTCCCTTTCGCCTAGTGCGTAAACATTTCCATCCCCATCCGCTATAATTTGAACCTCTATATGTCTCGGTCTGTCCAAGAGCCTCTCGACATAAAGTTCAGGCCTTCCAAACCCATATTCCGCCTCCCGTGCGGCAGACTGGAAAATCTCCTCAGTTAACATTTCTTCACCGGTGATAAGTTTGGTGCCTTTACCGCCGCCTCCACGGTCGGGCTTCAGCAACAGCGGATATCCCAGCTCGGAGGCGATTCTTTTCAGCTCTCCATAAGTTATAGGTTCGGTGGAGCCTGGGATTATCGGGATGCCTGCCTCTCTAGCCATTTTCCTTGAATAGGTCTTTGATGAGAGTCCGGCCATCACCTTGGAGGGTGGGCCTACCCATATCAACCCCAAACTTTCCACGGCCTTTGCAAAGTCGGAATTTTCGGCGAGGAAACCATATCCGGGGTGGACTGCGTCGGCACGGGTCTTTTCCATAGCCTCACACAGCTTAGGTATGTTTAGGTAGCTTTTCAACGGGTTTGACGGCCCTAGATGGTATGACTCATCGGCCAGCTTTACGTGGGGTGAGTTCCTGTCGGCATCAGAGTAAACCGCCACAGTCTTGAGCCCCATCTTCCTACAGGTCTTGATAATCCTAACAGCTATCTCTCCTCTATTTGCAATTAATACTTTCTCACCAGCCAAGGATAATAGTCACCGGCTGTCTAGAACTACTAGAACAGTCCCGATGTCGACTTCGTCCCATTCCTTAACCTTTACCTCTTTCACCACCCCTGCGGTGTCGGCCTGAACGTTAACCTCAGTTTTCATCACGTTCAATACGACGACGGTGTCTCCGGCGTTGACACGCTGCCCCTCTTTAACTGGAACTCTGGCCACCAATCCCGGTATAGGCGCTACCACATCCACCATATCATGCTCCCTCCAAAATCTTACTGACAGGTAGTACTTTAACCCCGTTCTTCTCCAGCTCCTCTCTAACGGTTTTCGCCACCTCCGGGGCGTTGGGTGAATCGGAGTGGAGACATATCGTCTCAGCTACAATCTTGATGGTCTTCCCGTCAATAGTCTCTATACTACCGTCTTTAACTATACTCAAGGCTCTCCTGGCCACGGTTGATGGGTCCATCGGCTTCTTCACCCTCTCTATAATCCACTTGCCCTCAGAGCTGTATTGAAGGTCGGGGAAGGCCTCAGAAACCACTCTAAGACCGGCGTCCTTCGCCTTCTTCCACGCCACAGTTCCATACTCAGTGAAAAATATCAGTTCAGGATTGTAGAGACGTATCGCATCAATCACTGCCTCAGCATATGTTTCATCATTTTCCACCACCATGTAGAGGGCGCCATGGGGTTTTACATGCTGCATTTTCATCCCTTCCGCCTTGAGGAATGCATCCAGTGCACCTAGCTGGTAGAGTATGTCAGATTTTAACTCCTCCGGCTCCATCTTAATGACCCTCCGGCCGAACCCCCTCAGGTCTTGGAAGGCTGGATGGGCGCCCACAGCCACACCATATTTTTTAGCATATTTGACGGTGGTCCACATAACCACTGGGTCACCGCCATGGAACCCCGTCGCAAGGTTAGCCGAGGAGACATATTTTATAACCTCCTCATCATTTCCCAGCCTATACCTTCCATATCCCTCACCCGTATCAACGTTAATGTCTATCGCATAACCGACCATAGATAACACCTCCAATTGTTTCATAAAATTGGGTTATCACTAATAAGTTTTTCGACATCTCTCCGAGCTTTCTCGGCATCTTCAGCGGTTGCATAGCTGAATTTTATCTCATCCTTACCTGGGATGGCTTGGAACACCTTCCAGATGTCGGCGTAGAGAACCTGTCCTATGATTAGAAAGCCTCCTCCACATGGGCCATCTGGACCGAGTATTATGAGCTGGTTTCCGGTAAGATTGAGACCTCCGGGTATGGG
Source organism: archaeon HR01 (assembly GCA_002898355.1). Lineage (GTDB taxonomy): Archaea > Thermoproteota > Nitrososphaeria_A > Caldarchaeales > Caldarchaeaceae > HRBIN01. Next base: position 68,566 of record BEHD01000011.1, read on the forward strand.
ATAGCCCAAGTCGACGATGTTGGATGGATGTAGGCCAGCCACCCCCCCATCCTTTCTAGCCCAAAAGCTCTCAAAGAAGGACTGGTGGACAATAAGCCGGTAGCCCGACCTGTCGGAGTTCCTGTCAATCTTAAAGACCGTGTTGAAGAACCTGTCAAATCCCTCGTCGGTTACGAAGTCTGGCGCTGCCGTGGGGCCGCACACAACTCTCACATCCCATCTGTGCTCAAATCTCGGTATCAGGCCGGGTTTCAATTTTCTTCCCATGATATCTCTATCCCTGACAGAACCCACCCTAACCTCATCGCCTTTTTGGAGCGCTCTACCATTGAATCCCCCATATTTGCCCCATAGGCATGTTGACTTGCTTCCAAAAAACTTGGGAACGTCTATCCCTCCCGCTATTGCAACGTATGCTCTAAACCCTACATCCTTGGTATATAGGAACTTGAGCCTATCACCCCTTTTAACAGGTATTGACTCCCACATCGGTGCAGGCGAGCCATTGATGGAAGGCTGAAGGTCGGCACCACAGATAGCTATCGTGGCATCCCCCATGAACTCGCATTCGAACAAGCCACCAGCCACTTCCAAGGTTGCTTCCGTGACGGGGTTCCCCACCAATAGGTTGGCAAATCTATGGGAGAGATGGTCGGCGGCACCTGAGATGCAAAGACCATACTTATAGTAGCCTACCCGGCCTGGCCAGTCCTCCACAACAGTCTGGATACCGGGAGACAGAACTTTGAGAGTAGTATATTCCCTCACCATTTTCTACACCATCCTATGGAACAGGGACAGTTTTCTGGGCCTCCCTCTTACGTCTCTCAAACTCCTTAACCTCCTCCTGGACATCCTCCCTCCTAACAAAGTTAAGCCAGTCTTTAACCCTAAACCGCTCCTCCCTTATATCATATCTAAATCTAGACGAATGCTCTTCATGAACAGCTTTGTAAATGTCCAGCAGTTTCTCCTCCGGAACCTCAACATATTTTATCCTGTCTGAATATTTGAGGAGGTATGGAGATTCTTTGAAGTCGGGGTGCGCCTGGGCTAGCTGGTAAACAGGTCCTGCACGTCCCACAAGCTGATAGCCTCCGGGTGATTCTGTAGTATAGATGTAGTAACATTGTCCACCTGTGCCCAGAGCACCTTCTGGGGTGTAGGTCCTTGTGGGGTTGTATTTGGGAGCTTCAAGGGCGCATCTCGGGTCTATCGGTAGCTGGTAGTCTCCTCCAGGATAGAATAGCTGATGTACAATGAGCCATTCAGTGCTCAAAATCTTCTGCTTAAGCTCATCTACTGTTACACCGTTGTAGAGGGCCACATACTTGATGTTGTGTCCGTCAATAATATTTGGCGCGTCCTTCCTTATGTACTGGGAGTAGTATTCTATTGCCTTCCTAGTTACACTATCCTCGAATGTGAGAGGTATGTGTAGGAGACGTGACTTGAATTCCAGCTCTGAGGGCGCCCCCACTTCAAGCTCCACCTCCTTCAACTCCTTTATCAAATCCTTGTAGCTGGTCTTTAATGGGTCGTAGATTACTGTGAGAGTTCTGAAGCCCTGCCCATACTCTATAACGCCCTCGATTTTCTTCTCCTCCAGCTTCTCCATAACTGTGAAGAGTCTGAAGGCGTCCATGAGGTCGAAGACCTGTTCCTGGCCATACTCAACCATCAGGTAGCCGTCCCCGGAAACCCTGAACAGTATCTTCTTCCTTACCCCGGCCTCCTCCGGTAGAACATCCACTATTGGACAATATTTACTGCCTTTACAGAGAGATAGGGCTTCTGATGAAGATGCGGAAATCATGTTAGGCCATTAAGTTGGACCATATTTATCTTTTTAGGAGAACAAAAATAGGTGGGACAGCTTACTCTAGCTGCCCCCTAATCTCTCCCGCAGGATATTTTGATGTGTGGATGTTGGCGTAGACCGCGCCAGCTCTGATTGCCTGCACGACCTTACCTATCTCGCCCTGTTGGATTCCTTGGTCTGCGGGGCCGAGTATGTCGGCGGCTGTTATCGTGCCTCTTACGGTCCCTGCCCTAGCCGGGCATGCCGGCTTTCCTCCACCACCACATAAGAAGGCTATCACTCCGCCCGTTGTACCTTTAGCGCCCAAGTGTATGTGGGCGGCAGCGGCATCTGCCTCAAGGTTTACGTACCAGAGCTCATAGCTTATAGATGAGCCGTCATCCGATATCCAGAGGTTAATGAATCCCCACCCCGAAGTATAGTGGGAGGGGGTCTCCTGAAAGCCATCGAGACGAGCGCTGAAAGATCTTTCACCTGTAGAGGCGATGGCGGTCGCTCCGTAGAGGAGGGCGAGTGCCACAGCAGCGGTCGCTATAAGAAGATAGGCCTTTTTCAGGCGATATTCTTTCATGGGAGTCACCCAATTTTAGGTTTAATATGTGTATCCCAAAATCTCAATAATGAGTAATCACGACACCCTGGTATGTAGGACATATCTTCTTGGTGTACCAGATTTCTCCGGATTATTTGATGGCTGGCATGGGGATAACCATAGAATGCTTGTTGTCTTTGTGGCACCTCCTCCGGCCACACCCTCTACCCATGTTATGCTTATATCGTGGATAGCATAGGGTCCCCCACCATTAAAGGAGGTGAAAAGATGGCTTATAGAAGGCGTGAAGGCTTCAGCTCCTTCCGGCCCTCACCGGTTGAGGTGGGTGGGGAGTATGATGTCTCAGTGACCGAGCTGAGCAGGCGTGGAGACGCCGGCGTGGCAAAGGTCCAAGGGTTCGTCATCTTCGTGGAAGGAGCCAAGCCAGGTGACAACGTCAAGGTGCGTGTCACCAAGGTGGGTAGAGGCTACGCTGTTGCCCAGGTAATCTAGGGTACTCGGCTGTAGTCAAGTTTTACCGGGACAGTTTATTTCCAACAATTATTTTTTCCATCACGGCATAGATTGTTTGCCTAGAATCCTAGCCTGTACATGTGGTGAGGGTGGGTAGAAAGAATCGGGCATGGAAGTCATGGGACAAAGCTCTTTCAATAGGGCAGCCGGTATGTTTCTTCAATCTAGTCGTTGAACACGGGCTTTAACTATTCTGACATAAAAGTCTACCAGCTCCTCCAACTCTATAGGCCAGAGGTAAAATATCATGTTACCATATTTCTTCCTCTTCATCTCTATAATGGCGGGAATCTCCTCTTCAGAGTGTATCCCGCCCGGTGTCAGCATGGTAGTGAGGACGATAACCTGCAAGCCTTTCTTGCATAGGTTTTCCAACGCCTCATCGAATGAGGGTGGGCAAAACTCGTTGAAGGCCACCACAACGTCCTTGCATCCCAGCTGTTCACCGAGCATCATTCCCAGCCTATGCATATTGAACCAGTATGGGTCGTTCTCCTCGTTTCTAGGCCAGCTGAAAACTGTTCTGGTTAGCTCATCCAGCTCCCTCTCCTCCTCCGGTGAGCGCTTATGCATGTGGAGGAGCCTGAGATACCTGTTCTGGATTTCTTTGGGCATATCTTTCGGAAGCTGTCCGTGTCCTACCAGTATTATTGCTGCCTCCCTTAGGTTCACAACGGCGTTATACAACAGAGACCAATATAAATAACTATCACAACCCCAGAGAATCAAAGAACAGCAGTAGCCCCGTATTTAATATTAATATTAGGGCGGAAGCCAGGCAAGACCGGGCCCGTAGCTCAGTCAGGTAGAGAGAACTCCAATCCTACAGCACCGGGCTCTTAACCCGGGGGTCGCGGGATCAAAGCCCGCCGGGCCCGCAAGAATATGCGCTAGTAATAGTTAGGATGCGCTTTGGGCCCCATACCCATCTTGTTTATATGTTGGGTTCTTACGCTAGGGTTTTTCTAATGCTGTGGCAAAGCTCAACAGGGTTTGAGGGACATCCTGATTGTATCGCCTACGAGTGAGGGCTTGGGTGGCGTGGCATCCCATGTCGGAGCCCTGGCCTCTAG